>CAVWTQ010000005.1:0-304071 GCA_963757985.1 uncultured Alphaproteobacteria bacterium
ATTCGCGCGCCCGGATTCGCCCATCTCGCCGCCATGGATTTCCTCTGCCGCAAATCCATGCTGGCGGATGTCAGCGCGATTCTCGGCTCGATCGACATCGTGTTCGGCGAGGTCGACCGGTGAGCGCGCGGACTTTCCTCGGCCAGCCTCCGCTTGCGCTCTTTGCTCCACCCCCTGGCCGCAGCGCCCTGACGCGTGAGTGTTGCTGATGTCCGTTCGCAGGCTCGCCGAAGTCCAGCCCGAATCCTTCGCCTTCACGCCCGAAAACGAGGCGTGGGGCGACGCCATCATCAAGAAATACCCGGAGGGGCGCGAGGCCTCGGCGGTGATCTCGCTGTTTGTGGCGCGCGCAAAAGCAGAATGATTACTGGCTGCCGCGGCCGGCGATCGAAGCCGTCGCCAACAAGCTCGGCATGCCCTATATCCGCGTGCTGGAGATCGCGACCTTCTACACGATGTTCAACCTCGCGCCGGTCGGCAAATTCTTCGTGCAGCTCTGCGGCACGACGCCCTGCCTTCTCGCCGGCTCCGACGCGATCAAGGCGGTGCTGAAGAAGCGCATCGGCGAGTCGGGACAGGTGACGGCGGACGGCCTCTTCTCGTGGACCGAGGTCGAATGCCTCGGCGCCTGCTGCAATGCGCCGATGGTTCAGATCAACGACGATTACTTTGAGGATTTGACGCCGGAAAACTTCGCCAAATTGCTCGACGATCTCGCCGCCGGAAAGCCTGTTCACGTCGGCTCGCAGACCGGCCGCGTCACCTCGGAGCCGGCCGGCGACCTCACCAGCCTCGCGTCGTTCTATGGCGCCGACGGCCATAGCGGCCCGTTCAGCGCCAAGGCCGCGCGAGACGGGGCCCCGGCCGAGACCGCCGCCAATCCAAAGCGCGCGAGGCGGACGACGGAGGCCGCCGTCTCGGAGGAGGCGAACGCCGCGTCCGAAGCGCAGGACTATGATTCCCCGGCAGCGCCGCCGCCGACCGATTCAAAGCCCTCCTGAGGCCAACGCCATGCTCGAAGATAAAGATCGCATCTTCACCAATCTCTACGGCTTCGGCGATTGGGGCCTCAAAGGCGCGCGCGCGCGGGGGGCCTGGGACAACACCAAGGAGCTGATCGAGAAAGGCAAGGACTGGATCATCGCCGAGATGAAGGCCTCGGGGCTGCGCGGGCGCGGCGGCGCGGGCTTCCCGACCGGCCTCAAATGGTCGTTCATGCCGAAGGCCGATGCGGCGCGGCCTTCCTATCTCGTCGTCAATGCGGACGAATCCGAGCCCGGCACCTGCAAGGACCGCGAGATCATGCGCAATGATCCGCATCTTCTGGTCGAGGGCTGCTTCATCGCCTGCTTCGCGATGGAGGCGCACGCCTGCTACATCTATGTGCGCGGCGAATATATCCTTGAGGCTGACCGGCTGGAGGCCGCGATCGCGCAGGCTTATGAGGCAAATCTCGTCGGCAAGGACAATATCCACGGCTGGCCGTTCGACATATATGTCCATCGCGGCGCCGGCGCCTATATCTGCGGCGAGGAGACGGCGCTGCTCGAATCACTCGAGGGCAAGAAGGGAATGCCGCGGCTGAAGCCGCCGTTCCCGGCCAATATGGGCCTCTACGGCTGCCCGACCACCGTCAACAATGTGGAATCGATCGCCGTGGCGCCGACGATCCTTCGCCGCAGCGCCGCCTGGTTTTCGAGCTTCGGCGCCAAGAACAATTCCGGCACCAAGCTCTTTTGCATCTCGGGCCATGTCAACAAGCCGTGCAATGTCGAGGAGGCGATGTCGATTCCGTTCCGCGAACTGATCGACAAGCATTGCGGCGGCGTGCGCGGCGGGACAGACAATCTTCTCGCCGTCATTCCCGGCGGCTCGTCGGTTCCCTGCGTCCCGGCGCATCAGATCATCGACGCCGCGATGGATTTCGACACGCTGCGCGATCTGAAATCGGGCCTTGGCACCGCCGCCGTCATCGTCATGGATAAATCGACCGATATCATCCGCGCCATCGCGCGCCTCAGCTATTTCTACAAGCACGAGAGCTGCGGCCAGTGCACGCCGTGCCGGGAGGGCACCGGCTGGCTCTGGCGCGTCGTCTCGCGCATGGCGGAGGGGCGCGCGCAAAAGCGCGAGATCGACATGCTGCTCGAAGTCACCACCCAGATCGAGGGCCACACCATCTGCGCGCTCGGCGACGCGGCGGCCTGGCCGGTGCAGGGCCTTATCCGGCATTTCCGCCCCGAAATCGAAAAGCGCATCGACCAATACGCCGCCAATCCGCATCCCGAGCCCGCGGCGGGCTATCATGTTGCGGCGGAGTAGGGGCGGATGGCGGACGGCCGAATTAGGAACAGGGCATGAGCAAGCTTATCGTTGACGGGGTCGAGGTCGACGTTCCGCCCGAATATACCCTGCTGCAGGCGTGCGAGCAGGCGGGGGCCGAGATCCCCCGCTTCTGCTACCATGAGCGCCTGTCGATCGCCGGCAATTGCCGCATGTGCCTCGTCGAGGTGAAGGGCGGCCCGCCGAAGCCGTCGGCCTCCTGCGCCGTCGCGGTGCGCGACCTGCGCCCCGGCCCCAATGGCGAGCCGCCCGTCGTCCTCACCAATTCGCCGATGGTGAAGAAGGCGCGCGAAGGCGTCATGGAGTTCCTGCTCATCAATCATCCTCTTGATTGTCCGATCTGCGATCAGGGCGGCGAATGCGACCTGCAGGATCAGGCCATGGCGTTCGGCTTCGATTCCTCGCGCTACGCCGAAAACAAGCGCGCCGTCGAAGACAAATATATCGGGCCGCTGGTCCGCACCTCGATGAATCGCTGCATCCATTGCACGCGCTGCGTCCGCTTCACGGCGGAAGTCGCCGGCACCGGCGATATGGGCGCGATCGGGCGCGGCGAGGACATGGAGATCACGACCTATCTCGAGACCGCGATGGGGTCCGAGCTGCAGGGCAATGTCGCCGATCTCTGTCCCGTCGGCGCGCTGCTGCCGAAGCCCTATTCGTTCAAGGCGCGCTCGTGGGAGCTGGTCAAGACCGAATCGATCGACGTCATGGACGCGCTGGGGTCCGCGATCCGCGTCGATACGCGCGGGCGCGAGGTGATGCGCATCCTGCCGCGCACCAATGATTCGGTGAACGAGGAGTGGATCTCCGACAAGGCCCGGCAGATCGTCGACGGCCTCAAGACGAAGCGCCTCGACAAGCCCTTTGTGCGCGAAGGCGGGAAACTACGCCCCGCGACGTGGCGCGAGGCCTTCGCTCTCATCGCCGAGAAGATCAAGGCGACGAGGCCCGCGCGCATCGGCGCCATCGCCGGCGATCTTGTCGCGATCGAGGAGATGTTCGCGCTGCAGACCCTGTTTCAGAGCCTCGGCGCGGTCTCGCTCGACTGCCGTCAGGACGGGACCAAGCTTGATCCGAAATTCGGCCGCGCCAGCTATCTCTTCAATCCGGCCATCGCGGGGATCGACGAGGCGGACGGCCTCATGATCATCGGCTCGAATCCGCGCCGCGAAGCCCCTGTGCTCAACGCCCGCATCCGCAAGCGCTGGCTGAAGGGCGGCTTCAAGATCGCGGTCATCGGCGAGAAGGCGGATCTCACCTACGATTACATCTATCTCGGCGCCGGCCCGGACACGCTCGCCACCTTCGCCGAACATCCCCCGGCCAAAATGGAGAAGCCGATGTTCCTCATCGGCCAGGGCGCGCTCGCGCGGCCGGACGGCCTCGCGATTCTTTCGCTCGCGGCGAAGGCTGCCGCCTCGCTCGGCGTCGTCAAGGAGGGCTGGAATGGCTTTGCCGTCCTGCATACGGCGGCCGCGCGCGTGGGCGGTCTCGACCTCGGCTTCGTCCCGCGCGCGGGCGGCCTCGACGCAGGCGCCATGGCGAAAGCCGGCGCGCTCGACGTGATCTACAACCTCGGCGCCGACGAGATCGACATCGCGCCCGGCGCCTTCGTGATCTATCAGGGTTCGCACGGCGATCGCGGCGCCGCGCGGGCGGATGTGATCCTGCCGGGAGCGGCCTACACCGAAAAATCCGGCCTTTACGTCAACACCGAAGGGCGCGTTCAGCTGGCCGACCGGGCCAATTTCCCGCCCGGCGACGCGCGCGAGGACTGGGCCATCCTTCGCGCCCTTTCCGATGTGTTGGGCCATCGCCTGCCGTTCGACTCGCTGAAGGCTTTGCGCGCGCAGCTCATCGCTGCGCATCCCCACTTCGCGGCGACCGACGCGATCGTCGCTGGCGCTCCCTTCGACGCGGCGGCGCTGATCGCGGCGGGCGGCGCCTGCGCCAGCGCGCCATTCGTCTCGCCGGTCGCCGATTACTATCTAACCAACCCGATCGCGCGCGCCTCAGTGGTGATGGCGGAATGCTCCGCCCTTCGCCTCGACCTCGCGCGGCAGGCTGCGGAGTAGGGGCGATGGAAGAGACCGGCTGGTTCCTGGCTTTGCTGCTCACCGTCGTGAAGAGCGTCGCGCTGCTCGTCATTCTCCTAATCTTCATCGCCTATATTCTCTACGCCGACCGCAAGATCTGGGCGGCGGTGCAGCTCAGGCGCGGGCCGAACGTGGTCGGCCCCTGGGGGATATGGCAGAGCTTCGCCGACATGCTGAAGTTCGTCCTGAAGGAGCCGGTCATCCCGGACGGCGCCAACAAGGGCATCTTCCTGCTCGCGCCCTTCGTCATGGGCCTCCTGACGCTGGCCGCCTGGGCGGTGATCCCCGTCGACGAGGGCTGGGCGATCGCCAACATCAATGTCGGCATTCTCTATGTCCTCGCCATCTCCTCGCTCAGCGTCTATGGCGTCATCATGGGCGGCTGGGCGTCGAACTCGAAATATCCGTTCCTGTCGGCGCTGCGCTCGGCGGCGCAGATGATCTCCTACGAAGTCTCGATCGGCTTCGTCATCATCACCGTACTGCTCTGCGTCGGCTCGCTCAATCTGACCGACATCGTCAAGGCGCAGGACACGGGCTGGGGCTTGCTCGGCTGGTACTGGCTGCCGCTGTTCCCGATGTTCGTCATTTTCTTTATCTCGGCTCTCGCCGAAACGAACCGTCCGCCCTTCGATCTCGCCGAGGCGGAATCGGAGCTCGTCGCCGGCTTCATGGTCGAGTATTCCGCGACGCCCTACATGCTGTTCATGCTCGCCGAATATGTGGCGATCATCACCATGTGCGCGCTGACGACCATCCTGTTTCTCGGCGGCTGGCTGTCGCCGATACCATTCGCGCCCTTCACGTGGGTGCCGGGCGTCATCTGGTTTGTTTTGAAGGTCTGCGCGGTTTTCTTCATGATCGCCATGGTGAAAGCCTTCGTGCCGCGCTATCGCTACGATCAGCTGATGCGGCTCGGCTGGAAGGTATTTCTGCCGATTTCGCTCGCCATGGTGGTTCTCGTCGCCGCGGTGCTGCAGCTGACCGGCTGGAGCGCGGGGATGGGACAATGATCGCGCGGCCGAATTTGGTGCGAAAGGGGCGAACATGAAACTCGACCAGGCCGCGCGGGCGCTGTTCCTTACCGAGTTCGTCGGCGCTTTCGCGCTCTCGATGCGCTACTTCTTCAAGCCGAAGCCGACGCTGAACTATCCGCATGAGAAAAACCCGCAATCGCCGCGCTATCGCGGTGAGCACGCGCTGCGCCGCTATCCCAACGGCGAGGAGCGCTGCATCGCCTGCAAGCTCTGCGAGGCGATCTGCCCGGCGCAGGCGATTACGATCGAGGCGGGGCCGCGCCGCAACGACGGAACGCGGCGCACGACGCGCTACGACATCGACATGGTCAAATGCATCTATTGCGGCTTCTGTCAGGAGGCCTGTCCGGTCGACGCCATCGTCGAAGGGCCGAACGCGGAATTCGCCGTCGAGACGCGCGAAGAACTCTATTACGACAAGAACCGGCTGCTCGAGAACGGCGATCGCTGGGAGCGGGAGATCGCCCGCAATCTCGCGCTCGATGCGCCCTATCGATGAGCGCGGCCTTTCCAACCACACGGGAAACCACAATGCGGCGGTTCTCAAAAGCAACTCCTGCAAAAGCGACCCCTGCGCAAGCGGCGCCCGCCATCGACGGGGCTCGCCGATGAACATCCCCGCGCTGTTTTTCTATCTGTTCTCCATCATGATCATCGCCTCGGGCTTCATGGTGATCTCGTCGCGCAATCCCGTGCATTCGGTGCTGTTCCTGATCCTCGCCTTCTTCAACGCGGCCGGGCTGTTCCTGCTGCTCGGCGCGGAGTTTCTGGCGATGATCCTCGTCGTCGTCTATGTCGGCGCGGTCGCGGTTCTGTTCCTGTTCGTCGTCATGATGCTCGACGTCGATTTCGCCGAATTCAAGCAGGGGTTCCTGAAATATCTCCCCGTTGGCGGAACGATAGGCGCGATTGTCCTTCTGGAGCTGTTCGTCGTCGTCGGCGGCTGGACCATCGACGCGACTTCGCTCGCCAATGTGGCGACTCCGGCGCCGCCCGGCATGAGCAACACGCTGGCGCTCGGCCGCGTGCTTTACACCCAGTATGTCTATCTGTTCATGGCGGCGGGACTGGTGCTGCTCACCGCCATGATCGGCGCGATCATCCTGACGTTGCATCATAAGGTCGGCGTCAAGCGCCAGGACGTCGCGGCGCAGAACGCAAGGACGCCGGCCGCCGCCGTCGAGCTTCGCAAGAAGCCATTCCGGGAAGGCGTCTGAGATGGATGCCAGCTTGAACCTGTCGCCCCGCCGCGCGGGAGAAAACCCGGGAGAGCCCATGACGCTCTCGCTTACGCATTTTCTGTTCGTCGCGGCGATCCTGTTCACCATCGGGCTTTCCGGCGTCATCCTCAATCGCAAGAACATCATCGTGGTGTTGATGTCGGTCGAATTGATCCTGCTCTCGGTCAACATCAATCTCGTCGCCTTCTCCAGCTTTCTCGGCGACCTCACGGGGCAGGTCTTCGCGCTGTTCATCCTCACCGTCGCCGCCGCCGAGGCGGCCATCGGCCTCGCCATTCTCGTCGCCTATTATCGCAACCGCGGCTCGATCGCGATTGAAGACATCAACATGATGAAGGGTTGAGCCGGCATGTATGCGGCAATCGTCTTCTTCCCGCTGCTCGGGTTTTTGATCGCCGGGCTGTTTGGGCGCCAGCTTGGCGCGCGTCCGTCCGAACTCGTCACGACGAGCCTGCTCTTCATCTCGGCGGCGCTGTCCTGGGTCGTCTTCGCCGAGGTCGCGCTTGGAACGGCTCCGGCGAGCGTTTCGGTGCTCGGCGATTGGTTCACGTCGGGCTCTCTCAAGGCGGACTGGTCGCTGCGCATCGACAGCTTGACAGCCGTCATGCTCGTCGTCGTCACCACGGTCTCGGCGCTCGTCCATCTCTACTCGATCGGCTATATGGCCGAGGATCCGTCCCGCCCGCGATTCTTCGCCTTTCTCTCGCTCTTTACCTTCGCCATGCTGGCGCTGGTCACCGCCGACAATCTTTTGCAGATGTTCTTCGGTTGGGAAGGCGTCGGCCTCGCCTCTTACCTGTTGATCGGATTCTGGTACCAGAAGCCCTCCGCCAACGCCGCCGCGATCAAGGCCTTCGTCGTCAACCGCGTCGGCGACTTCGGCTTCCTTCTCGGCATTTTCCTCGTCTTCGAGCTGACCCGTTCGGTCGGCTTCGACCAGATTTTCGCCGCCGCGCCGGGACTTGCGCATACGACGATTCACGTCTTCGGCGCCGACTGGGACGCGATGACCATCACCTGCCTCCTCCTGTTCATGGGCGCGATGGGCAAATCGGCGCAGTTCCTGCTCCACACCTGGCTGCCGGACGCGATGGAGGGACCGACGCCCGTATCCGCCCTGATCCACGCCGCGACCATGGTCACCGCCGGCGTCTTCATGGTGGCGCGGCTCTCGCCCCTGTTCGAGCAGGCGCCCGCCGCGCTCTCCTTCGTCATTTTCATCGGCGGCACCACGGCGTTTTTCGCGGCGACTGTCGGCCTCGTGCAAAACGACATCAAGCGCGTCATCGCCTATTCGACCTGCTCGCAGCTCGGCTACATGTTCGTCGCGCTCGGCGTCGGCGGCTATTCGATCGGCATCTTCCATCTCTTCACCCACGCATTCTTCAAGGCGCTGCTGTTCCTTGGCGCGGGCTCGGTGATCACCGCGATGCATCACGAGCAGGACATGCGCCATATGGGCGGGCTCTGGCGCAAGATCCCCTTCACCTTCGCGATGATGACGATCGGCACGCTGGCGTTGACCGGCTTTCCCTTCACCTCCGGCTATTTCTCCAAGGATGCGATCATCGAGGCTTCTTTCGCCTCGCATCGTTCGATGGCCTTCTATGGCTTCATCACCACCGTCGTCGCCGCCGCGCTGACCTCGTTCTATTCCTGGCGGCTGGTGTTCCTGACATTCTTTGGCGAAGCGCACTGGGCCGCGGATGATCACGCGCACGCGGCGCATGGCGTCGGCGCGGACGCCGTTGAGCATGCCGACGCGCATGGTCACGGCGAGCATGCGCTCGATCCGCATGAATCGCCGCTCACCATGCTGGTCCCGCTCGCCGTCCTCGCCTTCGGCGCCCTGTTCGCCGGCGCGATCTTCCGCTACGACTTCATCGGCGGAGGCGTGGCCGCCTTCTGGAAGGGCGCGCTCTATTTCGGCGCCGACAATCACATCCTCGAGGAGATGGAGGAAATTCCGAGCCTCGCCGCGCTATCGCCGACGGTGATGATGGTGCTCGGATTCCTCGTCGCGCTCTACTTCTATATCCTGAAGCCAGGAACGGCGACGCGGCTCGCCGAGGCCATGCCGGCGCTGTACCGCTTCCTCCTCAACAAATGGTACTTCGACGAACTCTACGACAAGATTTTCGTGCGTCCGGCGTTCTGGCTCGGCCGTCTGTTCTGGAAGGGCGGCGACGGCGCCATCATCGATCGCTTAGGGCCGGACGGCGTCGCCGCGCGGGTCGTCGACGTGACGGGAAGGGTCGTCAAACTGCAGACCGGCTACATCTACAATTACGCTTTCGCCATGTTGATCGGCCTCGCCGCCCTCATCACCTGGTATCTGGTCGGGGGAGTGCGTTGATGTTCGGCTTCGGCATTCTCTCCTGCATCGTTTTTTTGCCGCTCGTCGGCGCGGCCTTCATTCTCGCGCTGCGCGGCGAGGATGAAGCCACGCTGAACAACGCCCGCTTCGCGGCGCTGGCGACGACGTTGATCGTGTTCGTCCTGACGCTCGTCGCTTACGGCAGGTTCGACACATCCTCGTCGGCGTTTCAGCTGGTCGAGGAAAAAAGCTGGTTCGGCTCCGGCCTCGTCTACAAGCTTGGCGTCGACGGCGTGTCGATCCCCTTCCTGCTTCTCACCGCCTTCCTGATGCCGCTCTGCATCGCCGCCTCGTGGAAATCGATCACCTATCGGGTGAAGGACTATATGATCGCCTTCCTCGTGCTCGAGACCCTGATGCTCGGCGTCTTCGCGGCCCTCGATCTCGTGCTGTTCTACCTCTTCTTCGAGGGCGGCCTAATACCGATGTTCCTCATCATCGGCATCTGGGGCGGCCAGAGGCGCGTCTACGCCAGCTTCAAATTCTTCCTCTATACGCTCGTCGGCTCTCTCCTGATGCTGCTCGCCATCATGGCGATGTATGGCGTCGCCGGAACCACCGACATCACGGTGCTCCTCAAGACCGCCTTCCCGACATCGATGCAGAAGTGGCTGTTTCTCGCCTTCTTCGCTTCGCTGGCGGTCAAGATGCCGATGTGGCCGGTGCACACCTGGCTGCCCGACGCGCATGTCGAGGCGCCGACCGCGGGCTCCGTCATTCTGGCCGGCATCCTCCTGAAGATGGGCGGCTATGGATTCATCCGCTTCTCGCTGCCGATGTTCCCCGACGCCTCCGCCTATTTCGCGCCGCTCGTCTTCGCCCTCTCCATCATCGCGATCATTTACACCTCGCTCGTCGCGCTGGTGCAGGAGGACATGAAGAAGCTGATCGCCTATTCCTCCGTGGCGCATATGGGCTTCGTCACCATGGGCCTCTTCAGCATGACCCAGCAGGGCGTGCAGGGCGCGATGTTCCAGATGATCTCGCACGGCCTCGTCTCCGGCGCGCTGTTCCTTTGCGTCGGCGTGGTCTACGACCGGATGCATACGCGCGATATCGCCGCCTATGGCGGTCTCGTCGCGCGCATGCCGCTCTACGCCGTCGCCTTCATGATCTTCACGCTGGCCAATGTCGGCCTGCCAGGCACGTCCGGCTTCATCGGCGAGTTCTTGAGCCTGCTTGGCGGATTCCTGGCGAGCAGCTGGGTCGGCCTCCTGGGGGCGACGGGCGTCATCCTTTCGGCGGCCTATGCGCTCTATCTCTACCGGCGCGTCATCTTCGGCGTCCTCGACAAGCCGAGCCTTCAGTCGATCCTCGACCTCTCGGTCCGCGAGCGCGCTATTCTCGCGCCGCTTGTGGTGCTGACGATCTATTTCGGCGTTCACCCGGGGCCGGTGCTCGACAGCTCCGTCGCCTCCATCACGGCGCTGATCCATGACTACCATTCGGCGCTGGCGGCGACGAAGACCGCCGCGCTCGCGCTTCACTAAAGGCTGACCCTATGGAGCCCTTGTCCTTCGCCCTCGCGCATTGCCTGCCGCAAGTGCTGCTGACCATCGGCGTTCTGGCGCTTTTGCTGTTCGGCGCCATTCGCGGCAAGGCGTCCGACGGCCCGGTGACCGAGATCGCGGTCGGCCTCCTCGCCGCCGCCATCCTCGTCATCGTTCTCGGCCCTAAAACCCAGGCGATCGTCTTCGACGGCGCCGTGGTCGACGACGGCTTCGGCCGCTTCATGCAGGTGCTGGCGCTCATCGGCGCGATGGTGACGCTGATCATGGGCCAGGATTTCCTCGCCCGCGAGCGCATCGACAAATTCGAGTTCCCGATCCTCATTCTCCTCGCGACGATCGGCATGCTGACCCTGATCGCGGCGCAAAATCTCATCGCGCTCTATCTCGGGCTCGAACTGATGTCGCTGGCGCTTTACGTCATCGCCGCTTTCGATCGCGACAATGTCAGGGCGACCGAGGCCGGGCTCAAATATTTCGTTCTGGGCGCGCTCTCCTCCGGGATGCTGCTCTATGGCGCCTCGTTGATCTACGGCTTCTCCGGGACGGTTAACTTCGCGGGAATCGCCGCGGCCGTGCAGGGCGGGGCTTCGATCGGCATCGTCTTCGGCCTCGTGTTCCTGTTCGTCGGCCTCGCCTTCAAAATGTCGGCCGCGCCATTCCATATGTGGACGCCGGACGTCTATGAAGGCGCGCCGACGCCGGTCACCGCCTTTTTCGCCTCCGCCGTGAAGATGGCCGCCGTCGCGATCACGGTCCGGGTGACGATGACCGCCTTTCCCGGCATCGCGCCGCAATGGCGCCAGATCATCGTCTTCGTCTCCATCCTGTCGATGGCGCTCGGCGCCTTCGCCGCCATCGGCCAGGCCAATATCAAGCGCCTGATGGCCTATTCGGCGATCGGGCATGTCGGCTTCGCCCTGGTCGGGCTCGCGGCGGGCACGCAAGCGGGCGTCGTCGGCGTCATCGCCTATATGGCGATCTATCTCGTCATGACGCTCGGAACCTTCGCCGTGATCCTGTCAATGCGGGTCGCGGGGCACAGCGTCGAGCAGATTTCCGACCTCGCGGGTCTCGCCAAGACCGATCCCTTCACGGCTTTCTTCTTCGCGATGCTGATGTTTTCGCTGGCCGGAATCCCGCCGCTCGCCGGTTTCTTCGCCAAGTGGTATGTCTTCAACGCCGCCATTCAGGCGCATCTTTACCCGCTCGCCGTGATCGGCGTGCTCTCCAGCGCGGTGGCGGCCTATTATTACCTGCGCATCGTCAAGATCATGTATTTCGACGATGCGGCTCCTGCGTTCGACCGGCCGGCCCCGGTCCTGCGCGTCGTGCTTGCGGTGAGCAGCCTTCTCATGCTGTTCTTCTTCGCCTATCCGGGGCTTTTCATCGACGCCACGACAGCCGCCGCCAAATCGCTGTTTTAAGTCGCTGTTCCAGCTCCTGCTTTTCAAGAATTTTCAAATGGCGGATTCCCACTGTCGCACCTTGAAGCATCGGTTCGAGCCCTTGGATTTCGATTAGCCGCTCACGACGCGCTGGCCTCAACCAATGACGAGGCTTTGCAACGGGCGAGGTCGGGGGATCCCGGCCGCCTCTGGATCACCGCCGCGCGTCAAAGCGAGGGCCGCGGCCGCAACGGCCGGGTGTGGACCTCGGAACCGGGCAATCTCTTCGCAAGTCTGCTGCTGATCGATCCCGCGCCGCCGGCCCGCGCCGCCGAACTCGGCTTCGTGACCAGCCTCGCGCTCGCCCTCGCGTTGCGCCAGATTTTGGGCGAGGATCCGGCCCTCAGGATCAAATGGCCGAATGACATTCTCTACGACGGCGCCAAACTCGCAGGGATTCTGCTTGAGAGCGTCGCTCTGCCGCACGGTTTCGCCTGCGTCGCCGGAATCGGCGTGAATTGCGGCTCGCACCCGGAGGGGATGCTCTATCCGGCGACGGACCTCGCCACTGCGGCTGGCCGCGACATCGCGCCGGCCGCCGTATTCGAGGCGCTGGCGAGCGCGATGGCGCGGCAGCTTGACCTCTGGTCGAACGGGGCAGGGTTTGCGACGATCCGCGCCGAATGGCTCGCGCTCGCCGCCGGAGTCGGCGGCCCGATCAAGATCGCGCGGCCAAATGAGACCCTTGAGGGCGTTTTCGAGACCATCGACGACACGGGGCGTTTGATCCTGCGCCAGGAATCCGGCGAGAGGGCGATCGACGCCGGAGACGTCTTTTTGGCTGCGCCGCCGCCGCGCGCCCATCTATAAACAATCTATGAACATGAAAAACGAGAGAGCACAGGAAAGGTCTTGATTAATGAACGCGGCAAATGACGAACTCGTCTTCGTGCCGCTCGGAGGCCTTGGCGAGATCGGGATGAATCTCGCCCTTTATGGCTTTGGCCCGAAGGGCCGCATGAAATGGCTGATGGTCGACTGCGGCATCGCCTTCGCGGGGCCGGAGCTCGCGGGCATCGATGTGATGATCCCCGACACCAGCTTCATCGAGAAGATGAAGCAGGATCTCGTCGGGCTCGTCATCACCCATGCGCATGAGGACCATATCGGCGCCGTCGCCGATATCTGGCCAAAGCTTGGCGGCTGTCAGCTCTACGCCACGCGTTTCGCCGCCGAGCTTTTGCTGACCAAGCGCCTGTCCGAGCCGGGCGCGCCGGAAGTGCCGATCAAGGTCGTTCCACAAGGCGGCAGGGTCGACATCGGGCCGTTTTCGGTCGAATTCATCGCCATGGCGCATTCGATTCCGGAAAGCTGCGCGCTCGCCATCAGGACTCCGCTCGGCGTCGTTCTCCATTCGGGCGACTGGAAAATCGATGCGGCGCCGGGCCTTGGCGCGCCGACCGATGAAAAGCGGCTGACCGCGATCGGCGACGAAGGCGTCCTCGCGCTCGTCTGCGATTCCACCAATATACTGCGCGAGGGTGTGAGCCCGTCGGAAGGCGATGTGGCGACCACCCTGCGCGACGTCATCGCCAAATCGTCGGGCCGCGTCGTCGTCACGACATTCGCCTCCAATGTCGCGCGCATCCGCGCCGTCGCGGAAGCCGCCAGCGCCGCCGGGCGCCAGGTCGTTCTGGTCGGGCGCGCCATGGAGCGCGTCGTCTCGGTCGCGCGCGAATGCGGCTATCTCGACGGCGTGCCCGATTTTCTCGGCGTCGACGCCTTCGCCCATCTGCCGCGCGAGAAGGTCGTCCTGGTGGCGACGGGAAGCCAGGGCGAGAGCCGGGCGGCCATCGCGCGCATCTCGGAGGGCGAGCATCCGGCGGTCACGCTCAACGCCGGCGACAAGGTGATCTTCTCGTCGCGCACCATCCCCGGCAATGAACGGGAAGTCGGCCGCATCATCAACAATCTGATCCGCTCGGGGGTCGACGTCGTCACCGATCGCACCGCGCTCGTTCACGCCTCCGGCCATCCGCGCCGGGGCGAAGTCTCGCAGCTCTACGCCTGGACGCGGCCGCAAATCGCCATTCCCGCCCATGGCGAAGACCTGCACCTCGCCGAACATGCGGCCTTCGCCGAGGCGCGGGGCGTGCCGCATGTCGTCAGGGCCCGCAACGGCGACATCGTCGCTCTCGCGCCGGGCCAGCCGGCCATCGTCGGGCAGGTCCAGAACGGACGGCTGCTGAAGGACGGAAACATCCTGGCGGCGGCGAGCGACGAGGCGCTGCGGATTCGCCAGAAGCTGGCGGTGTCGGGAATCATCACCATCGCCCTCGCGGTGACTGCGAAAGGCGACCTCGCCGGCGTGCCGGACGTGATGACCGCCGGCATCCCGGCGCGCACGCGCGAAGGCGCGGCGATGGACGCGATCGTCGACGACGCCCTGTTCCAGACCTTCGACCAGTTGCCGCGACAGAAGCGGCGCGACGCCGACCTCGTGTCGACGGCGATCGAAAAGGCCGTGCGCAATGCAGTTGCGTCAGCCTGGGGCAAGCGTCCCGCGGTGCATGTGCTGGTGGTCGAAGTGTAAGTCGTCGGGGCGGTCCCACACGGGTCATCGCCCGACGCTTTGCCTGAAGCTCGGCGCACATTGCACGAGGGCTAAATCGCGCCGCGGGGCCAGCGGTTAATTGTTTTTTCCCGAATTGTTCTAGCGCGCGGACCAAACCCGAATGGATCAAACCATTATGGGGGTAACTGTAGAATGTTCTTGCTTTTTCGGACATAATGGGAACAAATGGGGATCATAGCTTGCCGAATCGCCGTAACCTGTGCGTAACAACCACGCCAAAGTTGCGCTGCGTTGCAAGATATCGGAAGCAGGTTGTACGCAAAGGCAAAGTGATTCGCGAAAATGTCCGTCTCGATCCGTCGCTTCCTGAATTTGGTCCGCATCCCGCCCGCCCGCGCGATTTGCGCCGGTCCGGTGGGTAAAGATCTGGATGTCGGGGGGGAAGCCGACCGCCTCATCGCCAGCTTCCGCGATCAGGCATATTATGAGGCGCGCGACCGAGCCAGGGGCCGTTGCATCGATGGCGCCGGTTCGGCGCGCTACTGGACCCGCGTCAAGCTGGAAATCGCGAGGCGTCAGAGCATCCCAATCGGGCTCACCGGCGCCGATATGCGGGCCTGACGGGCGAAACCAAGCGGAAACTGCCGGTCTCGATGGCCTGCGCGGGGCGTAGTGCGCAAATTGTTCGTCCGAAAATAAATCGTCTGCAATTCAATCTTGCGCGAATTCGCTCGCGACGACGAGGTCGACGTCTCGGGAGATCAGCGGATAGCCGGCGTTCATGCCGAATTCGAGCCGATTGATCGTGGCGTGCGCCTTGACGTCGAATAGCGCATGCGGCTTCGCGCTCTGACGGCGAACCTCGACGTCGACGGTCAGCGGCCGCGTGATGCCCAGCATCGTCAGGTCGCCGGCGACGCGGACCGTTTGCTCTCCGATCTTCTCCACCTTCGTCGAGACGAACGCGATCTCGGCATAGCGGGCCGTATTGAAGAACGTCTCGCTGCGCAGATAATCGCTGAGCAACGTCGAGCCGGCGTCGATCGACCCCGCCTCGACGCGGAACGTCACATGGCTCATCGCCGGATTGTCGAGGTCGACGGCGATGCGCCCGTCGAAATTGTGGAATTCGCCTTCCGTGCGGGGAAAGCCGACGGCGTCGACGGAGAAGGATATGTGCGTGCGCGCCGGGTCGAGCGCCCATTCATCGACCGCCGCGCCGGCGAGAGGAACAACGGCGAACCATGCAGCCATCGCCGCGGCGGCGCCCGGAACGAGGCGTTTGCTCACGCTCGGCGGCAGCGAAGACATCGACCTTCACCTCTTCCTTTCGTTTGACGGCGCAGCGTCGCGGCGTTTCGCCAAAAGCTCCCGCGCCGCCATGGCATTTTTTTGTCGGCGGCGGATGCGTCGGCGCTCATCGTTAAGAAATCTGGAATCGTTCGGCCTAACCAACCATCTGCTGGATTTGGATCACCTCGAACTCGGCCGGATAAAGAGGCGCGAACCCGATCTCGATATTGACGATGCCGAGTTCGGTGCTGGATTGGGGATTATTGTCCAGATCGCATTTGACGAAATAGGCCTGCGCCGGCGTCGCGCCCTGAAAGGCGCCCTCGACGAACAGCTGCTGCATGAAGGCGCCGACGCTCGTGCGGATCTGGCCCCAGAGCGCCTCGCCGTTCGGTTCGAAGACGACCCACTTCAGGCCCGCGTAAAGGCTTGATTCGAGGAACAGCGCAAGGCGCCGAACCGGCACGTATTTCCATTGCGAACCGGCCTGATCGGCGCCGAGCAGCGTGCGCGCGCCCCAGATCACGTCGCCAGAGGCCGCGAAATGGCGCAGGCAGTTGATGCCTTGCGAATAGAGGTCGCCGTTTTCGATGTCGGTCAAAGCGTATTGCAGGCCGACCTCGCCGGTCAGGGCCGCGGCGGCGCCGGCGGGAGCCTTCCATACGCCCCGCGCGCTGTCGGTGGCGGCGTAGACGCCCGCCACGAAGCCGCAGGGCGGCCAAAGTTTCGCCTGGTCGCCGGAGAGCGGATCGGGCGCGAGCACCCATGGAAAATAATAGGCGGAATTGGCGGCGTTCGGCGCCGACGCGACGCCGGCGGGGCGCCGCCGCCCGGCGTCGTGCCGACGGGGCCAGACGCGTTGAGGCTCGCGAAGTTCGCCGTCCGCGGCGAATCGACGATGTAGAAAGCGCGCCGCCGCGCGCAATAGTCTTGCAGGACCTGGATCGTCGCCGCGTCGGTCTCGCCCGGCGCGCAAAGCAGGTTGAATGCGACCCCGTCCAGCAGCTTCACCCCGCCGGCCGCGTTCGAGGCGAGGACAAGTTCGAAATTTCCATCCGACGCGGGGACGAGGATCGCGCCGTCCAATCCGTTCGCCAAAGGCGCGGGCGCCGCGGTCGCGGTTGGCTCAGCCGTTGGGACGACGGCGGCGTTCGTGGCGGGGTCGATGAAACTGATGTAGCTGGATTCGCTGTCGATCACGCTCACCACATATTTTGGATCTGTGGCGACGATGGAGAGGTCGGCGAAGCTTTCGACGATGGTCCCGCCGGACCAGACCTGCAATCCGAAGCGGCCGGGATTGGCGGGCGTCGTGGTGATCGCGACCGCGATGGAGTCGCCCCAAAGCCCCGGGCTGGCGGCGAAAAGGGTGAGCCCGCCGCCGACGCCGGCGCTCGCGGTCGCGCTGGCGGCGGGCGTCGTCCCAGGAGCCGGGGTCAGCGCTCCGCTCCAAGTCAGACGGACGATGTAGGCCTGCTGACCGCCATTGGCGAAAAACTGATTGACGGCGTAGCCGAGGTAAACGCCATCATTGGCGTTGAACCCGCCGAACCGGGCCTGAAACTCCGCCCAGCTTTGCACGAGCGTCGCCTGTGTCGGACCCTGCGCGGCCCAGCCGATGAAGGCCGCGATGGACGTCGCGACGCCGACGATCGTATGAGCGCCGGCAAGCTCTTCGACATAGACGCCGGGGTAGGTGAAGCTTCCGGGCATGGCCAGCGCTCCTTTGCTTTGTTTGTCGCCGAGCCGACCCGCGGCCGCATCCTGGGGCCGAGTATAGCCCAGGATTTCGCGCTTGGCCCGCGCGAAGGGCGAGCGCGCGTCGGCGGATCTTTTGCTATAATTCGCCTGACGCGACGTTGGAGCTATGCCCGTTTGAAACATTGGCGCCCAAGGCGCCCCGGTGAGGATTTTGCGCCATGCGTTTTATCGCGGGACTGTTATGCGCGATGTTGCTTTGGCAAGGCGAGCCGGCGCGGGCGGCGGACGGCGAGTCGGCGCCGGTGATCCCCGCCGCATGGCTCGTCGAGAAAATCAGCGTGGAAGCGGCTGAAACGGAGCATCCAGGCCTCAGCGACGAACGGGTGGAGCGTTTTCCCGAGGCGGCGAAGCCGTTCGGATTCCAGAACGGCGAATGGGAGTCCCTGAAAGCGTCAATGAAACCGGGGGACGAGATTTGGTCCTTCTCGTCGCCGGGGGATTACTGGAAAAACCTTGCCGGCCGCGCCGGGGTCGCGCTGGTGCGGGACGGCGTCCCGATCAAAACGGTCGTCACCGTTCTGAACTGAAACGCTTTCTAACTCAGCTGCTTGAAATGGTGGGCGCGACAGGGATTGAACCTGTGACCCCTCCCGTGTGAAGGGAGTGCTCTCCCGCTGAGCTACGCGCCCGTCCATTCGCGGGAAGGGCTGTTCCCGGACGACGGCCAGACCTTTATGAAAGGCGAAGGATCGAAGTCAAGCCGGATTTCCGCGCCGAGGCGGCCGGCGTCCGTCGGCGCCGTCAACAAAATGCAATATGATGCGGCAAAAGCTGCGCCAGCATATCGAGGCCGTTCCGGCCGCATTCGGGGAAAACGATGCTTATTCGAATTCGGCGTTCGGCTCTGGCGGCCGGCGCGCTGCTGCTTTTGCCGGTTCAGGGCGCGTTCGCGGATGAGGCGCTGCGCGCGCCCAAGGGGCTTCAAAAGATCGAGACGATCGTCGTGCTTTATGCGGAAAACCGCAGCTTCGACAATCTTTACGGCCGCTTTCCCGGCGCCAATGGCCTCGCGGGCCTCGCGCCCGACGAGGGGCGACAGTATGACCGCGATGGCGCGCTCCTGCCTGAATTGCCGCCGGTCTGGGGCGGCCTCACCCCGCGCGGCGTCGAGCCGGCGGTCGATCAGGAGCGCACCGCGCATCTGCCGAATGCGCCTTTTGCGATCGACGACCCAAACGGCCTCAATACGCCGCTCGGCGTTGCGACCAGAGATCTTTCGCATCAATTCTATGAAAATCAGATGCAGATCGACGGCGGCAGGAACGATAAATTCGTCGCTTTCGGCGATTCCGGCGCGCTCGTCATGGGCCATTACGACGGTTCGAAACTGCCGCTCTGGCCTATCGCGCAGCGCTATGTTCTCGCCGACAATTTCTTCATGGGCGCGTTCGGCGGCTCTTTCCTCAATCATTTCTACCTTGCTTGCGCCTGCGCGCCGCGCTACCCGGACGCCGACAAAAGCCCGGCGAAGGGCCTGATCGCGGCCGTCGAACCCGATGGCGTTTCTCTGACGCTCGCGCCCGATTCGCCGAAATCCGCCCTCGAGGGCATCTCGGTATTCGTCAATGACGGGCAGATCACTCCCGATTTCTACGCCGTCAACACGATGCAGCCGCCCTATCAGCCAAGCGGCGTCAAGCCGGCCCCCGGCGGCGATCCGGCTTACGCCGATCCTTCGAAGGCGAGCACCCTGCCGCCGCAGACCGCGCCGACGATCGGCGATCTCCTCACCGCCAAGGAGATAAGTTGGGCCTGGTACGCCGGCGCCTTCGACATCGCGCTCTCGGGGGCGAAGGTCGAGCCCAATCCGAGTTTCCAGTTTCACCATCAGCCGTTCAACTATTTCGCCGCTTTCGCGCCCGGAACGCTTGCGCGCGCGGATCACCTGCGCGACGGCGGATTGAACGGCGCGAAGTTCATCGAGGCGATTGACCGGGGCGCATTGCCGCATGTGACATTCTACAAGCCGCAGGGGAGCCTCAACGAGCATCCCGGCTATTCCGACGTGCTCGACGGCGACGACCACCTCGCCGAACTCGTCGCCCATCTCGAAAAGAGCCCGCAATGGGATCATATGCTGGTCATAATCACATATGACGAGAATGGCGGCTTCTGGGATCACGCCGCGCCGCCGAAGGGCGACCGCTTCGGGCCGGGAACGCGCATTCCAGCGCTGATCGTCTCGCCCTTCGCGAAGAAAGGCTTCGTCGATCACACGCTCTACGACACCACCTCCGTGCTGCGGCTGATCACCGAGCGCTTCGCCCTGCCGGCGCTGCCGGGCCTCGATGAGCGGGCCAAGGCGATCGCGGCGGGCGGCAAGACGCTCGGCGACCTCACCAATGCGCTCGATCTCTCTGCGCCGTGAGTGCGCCGCCGGGTCTCGAGTCCAAAGTCGAAATGCTGGCGCGCGATTTCGCCCGCCGCGCCGCGGAACATGACGAGGCGGGATCGTTTCCCTTCGAGAACATTGCGCGGCTTAAGGAGGCTGGGCTTCTCGCCTTCGTCGTCCCCGGCGCGCTCGGCGGCGGCGGCGCGGGCCTATCGGCCGCCGCCCATGTCGTCAACGCGATCGGGGCCGGCGAACCCTCGACCGCGCTGGTGCTGGCGCAGCAATATCTTTTCCATTTCCGCATGCTGCGCCATCCGGCCTTTCCGCGAGCGCTCGCACAAGAGATCGCGTTTTCGGCCGTCGCGGATGGCGCGCTTTGCAACGCGCTGCTGGTCGAACCCGAACAGGGCTCGCCGATCCGCGGCGGCCTGCCGGCGACGACCGCACGCCGGGTCGAAGGCGGCTTTCGCCTGACGGGGCGGAAAATCTATTCGACGGGAAGCGTCGCTCTGCGCTGGCTCGCCGTCTGGGCGCGCACCGACGATTGCGAACCGCTCGTCGGCGGCTTCATTATTGCGCGGGAATCCCCCGGCGTCTCCATCGAGGAGACCTGGAATCATCTCGGCATGCGCGCCAGCGCCAGCCACGACATGGTCTTCAACGACGTCTTTGTCCCAAAGGATCACGCCGTCGATCTCAAGGCCCCGGCGGACCTCGAGCCGCCCGACGACGCCGCGACCGCGTGGATCGCGACCCTGTTCAGCACCATCTATGATGGAGTCGCGCGCGCCGCGCGGGAGTGGCTGGTCAGCTTCCTGCACACGAGGACCCCTTCGAACCTCGGCGCGCCGCTCGCCACCCTGCCGCGCATGCAGGACGCCGTCGGCGCCATCGACGCGCTGCTTTACGTCAACCGCACGCTGCTCGCCGACATCGCCGGCCGTTGCGACGCCGGCGCGCCGCCGCCCGCGCGCGAAAGCCAGTTCATGAAGCTTGCTGTCACCAATAACGCGGTGGAAGCGGTGGAAAAGGCGCTGGAAGTATCGGGTAATCCGGGCCTTTCGCGCCACAATGCATTGCAGCGCCATTATCGCGACGTGCTCTGCGCGCGCGTCCATTCGCCCCAGGACGATGCGATCCGGTTGAACGGCGGCCGCGAAGCCCTGTCCATCCGGCCCTGATTCGCGTTATTTTTCAGTGATCTTCAGTTCGATGCGGCGGTTGCGCTGATTGGCCTCGTCGCTGTCGCCGGGATCGATCGGCTGGAATTCGCCGAAGCCGGCGGCGGCCAGCCGTTGCGGCGGCACGCCTTTCGAGATCAGATATTGCACAACCGCGATCGCGCGCGCCGAGGACAGCGACCAGTTCGAGGGAAACTGCGCCGACTGGATCGGTTTCTTGTCGGTATGGCCATCGACGCGAACGATCCAGGGAATATCGGGCGGAATCTCATGATCGAGTTCGATCAAGGCGTTAGCCAGCTTGTCGAGTTCGACGCGGCCGGCCGGATCGAGGGCCGCCTGGCTTGAGGGGAACAGCACTTCCGACTGGAAAATGAACCGGTCCCCGACCACGCTGACGCCCGGCCGGTCGCCGAGAATCTGGCGCAGCCGCCCAAAGAAGTCCGAACGGTAGCGGGCGAGTTCCTGCACCTTCTGCGCGAGGGCGACATTGAGGCGCGCGCCAAGATCGGCGATTTTCGCCTGCGATTCGACGTCCGACTTCTCCGATGCGTCCAACGCCTGCTCGACGGCGCCGAGCTGGCGCCTCAAAGCGGCGATCTGCTGATTGAGAATGTCGACTTGCGCCAGCGCCTTGGCCGAGAGATCCTGTTCCGCCGCCAGCTCTTGCTGCGCGCCGGCGGCGCGGGCGCCCGCCGCGTCGACGCTGGCGGCGCCCGCCCTGTCCGATTCGAGCAGGCCCTGCATCCGGGCTTTGTCCTGCTGGGCCGCTTCGAGATTCGCCGACAGGACCGCGGCCGCCCCTTCAGCCTCCGTCTTGCTGGAGCGCTCCAGCGCAAGCAGCTGGCTGAGTTCCTGGATCTCGCGATTGAGCTTCGTCAGGGCGGTGTCCTTTCCGGTCACTTCGCGGGCGAGGAAGAATTGCGCCAGCATGAACACGGAGAGGAGGAAAATGATGACGAGGAGCATGGTCGACAATGCGTCGACGAACCCCGGCCAATAGTCGATCGGGCGCATCCGCGCCCGCGCGCGCCCCGCCATCAGAAACGCTCGCTGTTTGCTGCCGGCATCAACCGCGCTCCTTCAGCCCCTCGGCGAGCCGCTCAAGCACGTTTTTGACCTCGCGGCCCTGTTCGGCCTGGGCCTCGACCCAGTCGCGGATGATCTGCTGTTCCGAGCGCATGTGCTGCACCAGCGACTGCACGCCATCGGCGAGATTGGCCACCGCGATCGACGTCGCTTTCGCCTGAGTCTGGTCGACCGAGGCCGCGATCTTTTCAAGCGCCACGCGAAAATCTGTGGGCAGCCCGTCATAGGCCGGCGCGATTTCGGACGTGGCGGCGACCGGGATCGCGGTCAGATTGTCCTCGAGTTCGCTGAAGAAGCGGTTCTGCGCCTGTCCCGCCTGAAGATCGAGGAAACCCAGCACGAGAGAGCCGGAGAGGCCAAACAGGGACGAGGCGAAAGAAATGCTCATTCCCGCGATCGGCGCGGAAAGCCCGTTCTTGAGATCGTCGAACATGACGCCGGCGTCCGAGCCCGTCTGCATCGATTTGATCACGCCGCCGATCGAACCGACGGTCGCGATGAGGCCCCAGAAGGTGCCGAGCAGGCCGAGAAAAATAAGCAGGCCGGTCAGATAGCGGGCGGTGTCGCGCGATTCGTCCAGTCTGGCGCCGATGATGTCGAGAACATTGCGCAGCGGCATCGCCCCGCGGTCATCGACCGCGAATCCGTCGCGCAAGGCCTGCTCCACTGGCGCAAGCAGAATCGGCGGCTTGACGCGCCCGGCCTCGCGATCGAGCAGGGCGTTGGCCCATTTCACTTCGCGAAACAGCCGGATCACCTGGCGCAGCCCGAGCAGGATCCCGAACGTAAGCACGCCGAGGATCAGGCCGTTGAGGCCGGGGTTGGCCATGAAAGCGGTCGCGATCTGGCGATTGAGAATCAGAACGCAAAACCCGGCGAGGATCAGGAAAACCAGCATCCGCACAAGATAGATGATTGGATAAGTCAGCCGGCGGCTGTCGCTAGCGCGCATGTCGATCACCGCGCATGTCGATCGCCGGCGCACGCCAGGGGCGACCCGAAAAGGCGTCTGCGAAGTTCATCCTGTCTGATCCTTTGGCGACGAGTTTAACAAGATTCGAGCGCATCGGGCCAGAGCTTGGATCGGGGAATCGACGATGAGGCAAGTAAATTTGACCGGGGGGCGCAATTTTGGGAGGCCGGCCGTTCGCGTGAGCGAGACAGCGACGAACAGCCCGCGCGCTGGGCAAGCCGCGCGGATCGCCGGAAAAAGGCGAAATTTCAGGGCGCTGCGGGATCGCCGCCGGCGCGCGCGGAACTTTGAGCTGCGCCAGACGTTGCGGGGCCTCCACTGAGGGCGTTTCGGATGGCCGATCTCATCGATGTTTCCGCCACCCGTCCGCGCAGACAGCGCGACGCGGCGCGGACGCTGGAAATGCTCGCGACGCTGATTTCCGTCGCTTTCGCAATCGCCTTTCTTTACTTCGGTCGCGACATCCTCGTTCCCATCGCCATTGCAGTTCTATTGAGCTTTGTGCTTTCGCCGCCGGTCCTCGCGCTGCGGCGATTGGGTCTCCACCGGACCGTCGCCGTCCTGGCGGTCGTCTTCGCCAGCCTTCTGATCGCCTTCGCCGTCAGCGCCGCCTTGACCAGGCAAGTCTCGGAGCTTGCCGTCGACCTGCCGAAATATCAGACGACGATCAACGCCAAGATCGGCAAATTGCGGGACGCCGTCTCGGCCAACGGCTTTTTTGCAAAGGGCGTGAACGCGCTGAAAAGCTTTGGCGATCTCGGCCGCAAGCAGCTCGGGTCTCCTGAACCCACCGCCTCATCGCAAAACGAGGTGGCCGGCGGCGGTGCGGAAGCGCAGCGCGCGGTGCCGGTCGAGGTGGTGCAGCAGTCGCCCAGCCCGTTCTCATTGGCGCAGACCATCGCCGGGACGGCGCTGTCGCCTCTCGAAACAACGGCCCTCGTCGTCATCTTCGTGATTTTCATCCTCCTGCAGCGCGAAGATCTGCGCAATCAATTCATCAGGTTGGCCGGTCCGAACGATTTGCAACGCACAACGGTCGCGATGAATGACGCCGCCGGGCGGCTCAGCCGGTTTTTTCTCTCCCAAACTCTCGTCAACGCCATGTTCGGCATCGTCGTCGCGGCCGGCCTCTACATGATCGGCGTTCCAAGTCCGATCCTGTTCGGACTCATCGCGTTCCTGATGCGCTTCGTCCCCTATGTCGGCGTGATCATCGCCGCGGCGTTTCCCATCGCGCTCGCGGCTGCGGTCGATCCCGGCTGGACCATGGCGCTGGAAACCCTCGCCTTGTTCATCGTGCTCGAATCGCTCGTCGGCAATGTCGTCGAGCCGCTGCTCTATGGCCGCAATACCGGTCTGTCGCCGATCGCGGTCGTCGTCGCGGCGACATTCTGGACATGGCTCTGGGGCCCCGTCGGCCTCGTGCTCTCGACCCCGCTGACCGTTTGCCTCGTCGTCATCGGCAGGCATGTCGAGCAGCTGAGCTTCCTTGACGTCATCCTCGGCGATGCGCCGGCGCTCTCGCCGGTCGAGCATTTCTATCAGCGACTTCTCGTCGGCGACGCGGCCGAAATCGCCGACCAGGCCGAGCAGTTTCTCAAGACGGAGCCGCTCGTCGCCTATTACGACGAGGTGGCGCTGAACGGCCTCTTGATGGCGCAGGACGATCTTTCGCGCGGCGTTCTCGACGAAGCGGGGCAAACGAAGATCAGGGAGACAGTAGAGGAAGTCATCGAGAATTTGTCCGATCACGTCGATGAAGCGCCGGAGGCGTCGGTCCCGGCCGCGCGGCGGCCCTATGGCGACCTTGGCACCGGCGCGCCGCCGCCCGCCGAAGGGGAGACCCCGCCGGGGCTTGCGCCTACTGCGCCCGACGCACCTCGCAAGCCGATCCTTTGCATCGCGGGCCGTAACTCCATCGATCAGGCCGCCGCCCTGTTGCTGGCGCAAATTCTGGAAAAGCATGGTCTGCCGGCCAAGGTCGAACCGCCCGAATTATTGACGGTCGGCGGGATTCTGCATCTGCCGGGTTCGGGCGCGCAAATCATTTGCCTGTCTTATGTGGGGGCGGATATCCGCGCCCCGCACGTGCGCTATGCGATCCGGCGGTTGCGCCGGCGCCTGCCCGAGGCGAAGATCATCGCGGGGTTCTGGCGCTGCGACCCGGACGCCGCGCGCGACCTCTGCGCTCAGACAAGGGCCAACTCTTGCCCGACCCTGTTGGCCGCGGCGGCGGCTTTTTGCGTCGAGGAGGCGAGAGCGGCGCTTGCGCCCGCTGCGAATCCGCCGGCGGACTTCCGCGCGGACCCCGCTCACGGCGCGCCGCCTCTGCGGGCGCTCCCGGGCGCCGCCTGACGGTTCGATCAGGCGCCATTGATGACTTTGGATCGAAATCGATCCAAAACCATGAACGTAATCGATTCCAACGGTTTAGAGCGGGATGCGGGCGAAAAAGTGCTTACGCATTTTCTCGTCCCGCTCTAGCCGAGCGGGCCGAGCGCGCCCGCTTCCGGATCGCTGAGGCCGTGCAGCCGATGCGCGGCCGCATGGGCGAAGCGCATGAGGACGGCGCGGCGCGTCGCGGCGGCGATCTTATGCTCCGGCGCCTCGCGCAATATTTCGGCGCCATAGGCGTCGGCGACGATGAGGCCGGCGTCCTGCGGCATGATCTCAATCGGCACGCTCGCGGGAATCGCGAAATAAAGGCGGTCGCAATGGGCGCGATAGTCGCGCCATTTCAGGTCGGCGCGAAAATCCGCGATGGAGGATTTGATCTCGACGATATGCACGCGGCCGTCTTCGGCGAGCGCGACGATGTCGGCGCGCCGGCCGGACAGCAGCGGCAATTCGGTGAGGGTCGAGAATCTGAGGCGGCGCAAAAGGCGCCGCGTGCCGCGCGCGACGAAGAGCGCGGTCTCCGACTGGCGCCTGTCCTGCGGCGCGCGCGGCAGCATCAAAAGTGGCGTTCGAGGGGGCATTGGGGCGGCCGTCGGCTCCGCTGGGGCCTCTAGATCACGATGAACCTGGATTGCTCATCGCGCTCTGTCATAGCGCGGATTCCTTGCGCGAAACAGGCGTCGCGGAGATTGCGATTCCCGAAGCGGCCTCAGTTCGGCTTTGTCGCCGGCGCTTCGGAAATGCTGACGCCGTTCGCGGCGGCTTGAGGCGCGTTGGCGGCGGTTTTGGTGAAATGGGCGCAATCGAGCAGTCCGGCGGCGGCGTTAAAGGCGAGCTTGTAGCCCGCGGAGGTCGCGGAGAGCGCGTCGGGGATGATGCGGGCGGCTTGCCGCAAGCCCGTGAACGCCTGCCCCAGAACCGACGCCGGGGGCTCCTCCGCCGTCGGCGTGGCGCTGGTCAACTCGCTGTAATTCGATCGGTCGAGCCGCGCCGACACGATTTCATCGTCCTCGTTTTCGGCCGCGCCGGCCGGCCTTGACGCCCCCGCAGGGGTCGCGGCGTAGCCGAGCACGCTCGCCGGCAGGCCCTGCTGGTCTTTCGGGCCTCGCGTGATGACGACCGGTAGGCTCGCCGCGCGCGCCAGCTGCCCGGCCGAATCGATCTTTGTAGCGTCGGCCTTTGCCGCATCGATCTTGGCGGGTTCCGTCTTAGCGGGGTCGACCTTGGCGGCGTCGACCTTTGCAGCATCGGCCTTGGCGGTCGCCCCGGCGCCGTCGGCGCCTTGCGGCGCCAGCGAGGCGAGATGAACGAGCGCCTCTGGGCGGCTTGGCGGCGTCGGAACATCGGCATAGGCGACGAGATCGGCGGGGCGCGGGGGCGGCAGCGGCGCGAGGGAGGCGACGAGAGCCTTTCCGGCCTTGTCCTTGGCCGGCGCCGGGTCCGCAGCTGCGTCCTGATGCGCGGCGCCGGTCGCAATATTTTCCGGCGCGAGAGCTGCGACCTGCGTCTTGCCTGCGTTCGCGGTCGGCGCCGGATCGGGCGCGTTGCTGGCGTCGATCGCCGCCACCGCCGGAGCGGCCGCGGCGGCGCGGCGTTCGGCGGCGGTCATGTGAGCTGGCGCGGGGGCGCTCGGCGGGGCGAGCGACGCGACCTGCGGGCCGCGGCCGGGCGTCGCCTCGCGCGCGGCGATCGCCTCCTCCTCGCGGTCTTGCTCGTGATTGCCGAACAGCCAGCCGAACAGATTGGGGCCTTGCGCCTGCGTCGGCACATCGCTCGCGACGCCGCCGCGCGCGGAAATCTCCGCAAGCGCCTCCTGATAGTGCGGCTGGGCGCGGCCGTCGGCGGCGAGATGGACGGTTTTGCCGTCCGGGAACAGGCGGGCGATCTGATCATAGCTCATGCGCGGCCAGTGGCGCACATTGCCGACGTCGAGATGGACGAAGTTTTCGCGTTGATAATAGCCGACGCCGCCCCTTTGCAGACGCATGCCGATCTCGCGGATCTGCTCCATCGACAGGCCGGTGATGCGGCTGTCCATCGCCTTGCCGAGGATATGCTGCGAGTGCTCCGCCACCGCCTTGGACCGCGCGCGCAGCATCGCGTTGGTCTCCGGCGAGCGATAGGCCGAAACGACCTCGATCGGCTGCGTGGCCCCGGCGGTGCGATAGACTTCCCACACCGTATCGAACAGGCGCGGATCCATGTGGGTGACGTCATTGTTGCGCCAGTCGCGCAGGAAATAGTTCAGCTTTTCGAGGACGGCGGGATCGTAGGCGCCATTGACGCGAAACGTCGCCTGGATCGATTCGCCGGTATGGGAATGATAGAGATTGAGCGTGCGGGTGTCGCCATTGGCGACCGCCGTCTCGGTCGAGGACGCCGCCAACAGGCTGCAAAGGGCCGCGGCGATATAGGAAACCGCGATGCGGAGCTGTCTTGCTGAAAGCAGTCGGCGGGCCATTCGCAAATTCGATCTCACAGGTTCGACGGCGCCGCCCTCGGCGATCTTTAAAACTTGAGCGATCTCACTACTTGAGCCAGACCCGTTAACGTCGCGTAACAACACACCACATTGCGCGACGGCTATCATCGCGAAAGCGACGACGCCGCCAACGACCTGTTAACCATGCCTTGGCGTCTGTTCCAAAGCAGAGATTAAGTCGGCGAATGTGGCGGTCCTATGTCGCCTCGAATCGGAGCGCAGATTCAACGCCTTTGCTTGTGCGAAAATTGCGGGCCGTTGCTTTCCGGCAACATCCCGCGCGCTTCAGGCGGCGAGGTCGGCGACGACCGCGTCGAGCACGGGAAAACCCTCGGCGCTGACCCTGACGCGGCCCTCTGCGGTGTATTCCACCATGCGGTCGCCGATCAGCGATGCGAGGCGGCGCGGATCGAGAACGCGCCCCGATATGGCCTCGAACCGCCGCGGTTCGATGCCTTCGGCAAGACGCAGGCCCATCAGCAGGAATTCGTCGCCCTGCTCTTCGAGCGAAAGACCTAAATCCTCAATGAGCCCATGGCCGTTCGCCTCGACCGCCGCGAGCCATTTTTCAGGGTCGCGCTCGCAGGCCTGCGCGCGCCGGCCGTCGACCGACAGGATGCGCCCGTGCGCGCCGGGGCCGACTCCGGCGTATTCGCCATAGCGCCAGTAGATGAGATTATGCCGGCTTTCGGCGCCGGCGCGCGCATGGTTGGAGATCTCATAGGCGGGCAGGCCCGCCGCGTTCATCATCTCCTGCGTCGCGTCCCAGAAATCGCGGCCAAGATCGGGGCCGGGAACGGCGAGCTTTCCGGCTGCGCGGAGGCGCTCGAACATCGTGCCGGGTTCGATGGTGAGCTGGTAGAGCGAGAGATGATCGCGCGCGAGGGGCAACGCGCGGGCGAGCTCCGCGCGCCATTCGGAAACGCTCTGGCGCGGCCGCGCATAGATCAGATCGAATGAGATGCGCTCGAAAACTCTGCCGGCGAGGGCGACGGCCGCCATCGCCTCGGCGCTGGTGTGCATGCGTCCGAGAGCCTTAAGGTCGGCGTCGTTCAAGGCCTGCACGCCGAGCGAAACGCGGTTGACGCCAGCGGCGCGGTAGCCCTGAAAACGCTCCGCCTCGACGCTGGTCGGATTGGCTTCGAGCGTAATCTCGGCGCCCTTGGCGAGGCTCCAATGGCGCGCGATTTCGTCAAGGATGGCGCCGACGGTCGAAGCCTTCATCAAGGACGGCGTGCCGCCGCCGAAAAAGATCGAGGCGACCTCGCGCCCTGGCGTCAGCGCGGCGCGATGGGCGAGTTCGCGCCTGAAGGCGGCGGCGAAACGCGCCTCGTCCGGCGCGACTTGCCGAACATGACTGTTGAAATCGCAATAGGGGCATTTCGACAGGCAGAAGGGCCAGTGCACATAAATGCCGAAGCCGGGATCCGCGCCGCTTTGGGGGTCGTGAGTCATCTTCATCTTATGCCACGCCCCGCCGCGCCAGTCACCCGCCGCGACGAAGCCGCGCCATATTTGCGGTCAAACTGCCGCCGGTTCGGCGCAAGCTTGTTGTGCAAGCTGGTTGTCTCGATCTCGCGCATTCGAATTGATGCGTTTGCTTAGATGCGTTTGCTTAAGAGAGCGTTCACCACGTCTGCCTATCGTGGAGCCGAAACGGATTTGCGTCTGGCTCGACAGCTTCAGAACGGGTGAACATTGAGTTATCTCGCGCCCCCGCCGATGCCGGCCCCGGTCGTCGTCATGAAAGACGTCGGCGGCTTCGTGAACGAATATCAGAGCCAGACCGAACTCTACCGCGCCACGGACCGCGAAGTCAGGCTGCATGAGTGCCGCTCGGCCTGCACCCTCGCGCTCAGCCTTCCCAACGTCTGCGTCTATCCCGATAGCGCGCTGAAGTTTCATATGGCTTACGATCCGCGCAACCATCAGAGCAATTACGATGTGTCGCAGCAGCTGTTCAATTCCTATCCCCCGGCCGTGCGCGAGAGGCTTGGCGGCCTCACCCGGGACTATAAGGTGCTGCGCGGCGCGGAGCTGATCGCGCTCGGCGTTCGCGACTGCAACGCGCCGCGGCAGAGTGAGACCATGGTCGCCTCCAACGCGGCGCGCAGAGCCGCCGCCGCGCCCGCGCTGGCGGATTCGAGCGCGCCACAGCAGGGGTCTCTCTTCGGCGGCCTGATGCGCAATGTGGCGTCTGTCTTCGGGGCGCCGGGCGGCAAGAGCGAGCCGCGGCGCCAGCCTATTGAGCAGGATATCGAGATCGCGCGGATGGCGCCGGGCAAGCCGCCGGCCCCCGCCGATCTCACGGCTGAGGCGCCGCTGCCGCCGCCGCGGCCCGCCGATGTCAATTTGCCGGAAGCCGCGCCTGGCGATGGGGCGCCCGTCGAAGCCGCGGATGAGCCGGCCGGGCAGGGCGATGCTACGCCGCGCGGGGAAGTGAAAATCACCTACGCTTATGGAATTGGCCCCGCGAGCCTGCCGAAAGTCATCGACGGCGCGCAGCCAATTCTGCCGACGCGGTTCGTCGCTTATGCAGAGCTTGTTCGGTAGCAAATAGAGGGCAGGGGCGGGCGCCAGCTGGGCCGCGTTCACCGCGTGAGGCGGGCGCCGGCCGGGATGCGGCGGCTGGTCTTGCGCTCGACGACGACGGTGCGCGGCGTGCGCCCGCTCGACGTCACGATCTGTTCGGCCTTGCGCGGCGAGGCGCTTTTCAGCACTTCGGCCCGCACCTGAGCGACCGGCAGGTCCATCAGAGCCGCGGCGATCTCGACCTGCTCCAGCACCTGATCGGTCAAGCCCTGGGCCGCGAGGATCGCCTCCTTCAGCGTCGGCGGATCGTGGCGTACGCGGCGCGAGCCATATTTGGTGTTCCACACGACGGACATGGCGTCTTCACCCTGAATTCATATTTTATTGCACTGCAATATATTATTGTGCGGAGCATTTTAAATCAAGTGCCCCGGATCGGGATTTGCGAAAAAATGGACAGTTTGACGCAAGCGCGGAAAGGCCCGAAGGCGCTTTCAGGCGCCAAGGCGTGCGCGCGCAAAGGCCTGGAAAGCGCGCGCGCGATGCGACAGGGCTGGCGATCCGTCGGGCGGAATGGCCTGCTTTTCCTCCAGCGTCATCTCGCCGAAGGTTTTGGCGAGATTTTCCGGCAGGAAGATCGGGTCGTAGCCAAAAACGAGGGACCCCCGCGCGGGAAACACCAGTTCGCCGTCGACCCGGCCCTCGAAGCTTTGAATCTCGCCATCGGGGAAGGCGAGCGTCAAGATGCAGATGAAATGCGCCGTGAAGGGCGCCTTTGCGCCGACCCCGCGCAGCTCCTCCTCGACCTTCGCGCGCGCGATTGCGAAATCCCGCGCGGGACCGGCCCATCGCGCCGAATAGACGCCCGGCTCGCCGCCGAGCGCATCGACGCAGAGCCCTAAATCATCGGCGAGCGCCGGGCAATTGGCGCCGTTCGCGGCGGCGATCGCCTTCAGCTGCGAATTGGCCAGAAACGTCGTTCCGGTCTCCTCGGGCTCGGGCAGGCCGAACTCGCCCGCGGAGACGGCCGCAACGCCATATTGGTCCAGCAACTCGCGCATTTCGGCGAGCTTGCCCGCATTATGCGTGGCGATGACGAGCCTTCCGTCGAGTCTGCGCTTCATTCAGGCGACGGCGCTCTTTTGCAGGTCGATCAGCCTCAGGATGCCGCCGCGCGCCAGCGCCATCATGGAGAGCAACTGCGCCTCGCTGAAGATGGCGGCCTCGGCGGTCGCCTGCACCTCGACGAGCGCGCCGGCTCCGGTCATGACGAAATTGGCGTCGGTTTCGGCGGCGGAATCCTCGGCGTAGTCGAGATCGAGCACCGCCTCGCCATTGGCGACGCCGCAGGAAATCGCGGCGACATGGTCGCGCAACGGCAGATCCTTGATGATCGAGCGTCCGTGCATCCATTTGAAGCAGTCGTGCAGCGCGACCCAGGCGCCCGTGATCGAGGCCGTCCGCGTGCCGCCGTCCGCCTGCAGCACGTCGCAGTCGAGCGTGATCTGCCGCTCGCCCATGGCCTGCAGATTGGTGACGGCGCGAAGGCTGCGGCCGATCAGGCGTTGAATCTCCTGCGTGCGCCCGGACTGCTTGCCGGCCGTCGATTCGCGCCTGGTGCGGGTATGCGTCGCGCGCGGTAGCATGGCGTATTCGGCGGTGACCCAGCCGCGTCCCTGTCCGCGCAGCCAGGCCGGCGGCTTGTCTTCAAGCGAGGCCGTGCAGAGCACATGGGTCGAGCCGAATTTGATGAGGCAGGAGCCTTCCGCGTAGCGCGCGACATTGCGTTCGATCGTGACTGGCCGCAATTCGTCGGCGGCGCGTTTGGACGGACGCATGAAGACCCTCTTCTTGATTAAGGCGCATCTCTAGAGCGTCGGCGCCCGCGACGCAACTGCGCGCGCCCCCTGTTCAATCGATCCGCGTGGCTGTATGAGCGCGGAAAGGGTGGAAATATCGAAAGGCGAGAACATGCGTCGTCAGAGGCTAGCAGCCGCGATTGTCCTGATTTCAGCGATCCCCGCGCTCGCGGCGGAAAAGCCGACGCGGTTCTGGAACCTGACCGCGGCGACCGTCACGGATCTGCGCCTTTCGCCGGCGGGCAAGGGCGCCTTCGGCGAAAACCTCGTTCTGAACGACAAGGACAAGGAGATCGATCATGACGAGCGGCTCTCCATCCCCGGCCTCGCGTCGGGCGCCTATGACGCGCGCGTCGGTTTTCCGGACGGAACCGTCTGCGCCGTGAAAAACATCTCGATCGGAGCCGGAGACGTGTTTTCGATCGAGGACAAGGACCTCGTCGACTGCGCGAAGTGAAGTCGAAAAGGGATGGCGCGGCCTCCTGATTGTCGATTTGCGCAATGGCGATATTTTCGAAAGGCTGCGGCTTGAAGGCGACGTCACCGAGCTGTTTGATTTGGGCATCATAGAGAATATCCGTTGCTCGCGAGGGCTTGGGCCGCATTCGCCGGAGTTAGCGGAGGCGATGATCGATTTTCAGGGGAAGCAGCGATGAAATCTGGCGTTTCGATCGCGAACCCTACAGCCGAAGATTTGGCGAATTGCGAAATGAGTTGAGAGATCGGCTCTGACGAGAAGGTGCTTTGGCTTGGTTCTCCGGACATGAGGTATGCGTTCACTTTAGCGTCTCCGACCTCACTTTTAATTATGTTGGTAATTGTATCCTATTGGATAATTAAGATGATGGTTGGGTTCGATGGGTCCGGCTATATGGTTCGGGCCTTGGTCGTGTTTAGCTTAACATTTGCTTTTGCATTAGCGTTAGATTTAATGTTGGTAGCATCGCTGAGATATGTATCTTATTTAATATCAGATAAAACTATCTATTTTTTCTTGAGAGATTTTTGGTTTATGGGAGTTGCGCCAATAAACCAATTTCGCAAGGGCGGGGAGCCATGTTTCGACGGACGTGGCCGGGTCATAAAATACGAATTGCCCGATGTTGCTCGACTAGAGGCTTACAGGTCGCTTGTTAATAAATCTGTTGGAAATATTTCCATTGATACAATCACAAATGTAATGGCAAGTAGGACTTATACGGATACCAACAGCGTAGACACTACGATAAAGTGTAGATATAGAAAAATGTTGTTCACAACACGATTGTTTCTGTCTGAAACAGTATATGCTGTCAACGGTGTTTCTTCAGTGTGCGGCCTTCTGGAGTGCGCAATAAAGGAGGCCAGCGACCGAAGCAAATGAGAGCCTGCTTCGTCTCAGCCTAGCTTTTAGGCGGCGGCAAACTCCGTTGATCGCGCGCGGGCGCCTCGGTCGCCTTCGCCGGCCGTGCGCGCCCGCCGAAAGCCGAAGCCGCCGCCATAAAGCCCTCCATGCGGCCTTCGAGCGCCGCCAGCCTTTTGTCGATCTCGACGACGCTGAGGGCCAGTTGCTCGACCTTTTTGGCCTGGCTGCTGATGCGCTCCTCGAGCAGCATCGCCGTTTTGAGGGCCTTCAGCGCGTCGCCGACCGCGCTCACTTCGCCTCTCGTCCAAAATGCGCCAGCGCCGCGTCGAGCGCGGCCTCGGTGCGGTCGAGCTGCGCCAGCGTCGCGGCGTGAACATCGGCGAAGCCATCGAGAAGCGCGCGCAGCTCCGCGAGCGCTGCTTCGTCAGCAGGCTCATAGGCGAGCGCGGCGCGGCGGACGAATTCCGCCGTCGATATCTTGCCGGCCTTCGCCGCCTTGCGTTCGACGAGTTCCTTGTCCCGCGCCGTGATGGGAACGATCAGCCGTCTGATTGGCCAGACTCATTGCCGCCTCCAATGTTAGACATGATCATATACATGATCCTGCGCGGAGCGGCAATGGCGTTGGAAATTCGTTAGTGCCCCGGAAAGCTCATCAAGGTCCGGACCGGCACGCCGAGCGCCCTGATCTTGTCGGCGCCGCCAAGGTCCGGCAGGTCGATCACGAAACAGGCGGCGACGACATCGGCGCCGATCTTCTTCAGGAGGCCGACGGCGCCCGTCGCCGTGCCGCCGGTGGCGATGAGATCGTCGACCAGAATGAGCCTTTCGCCGGCGACGACGGCGTCCTGATGGATCTCCATCTCGTCCAGCCCATATTCCAGCGAATAGGCGATCGAGACCTTGGTGTGCGGCAGTTTGCCCTTCTTGCGGATCGGCACGAAGCCGGCCGAAAGCTGATGCGCCACGGCTCCCCCTAAGATGAACCCCCGCGCTTCCATGCCGGCGACCTTGTCGATCTTGGCGCCCGACCAGGGCTGCACCAATTCGTCGATGGCGCGGCGGAACGCGCGCGCGTCGCCCAAGAGCGTCGTGATGTCGCGAAACAGAATGCCGGGCTTCGGATAGTCGGGAATGGTGCGGATCGCGGCTTTGAGGTCAAAGCTTTCGTCCTTATGCTCAAAGGTCATGATCGATTGATCCGCTGCATGATCGCTTCCAGTTTCTTCATGAGGGCCGGGTCGCGCGCCGCAGGGGCCGTCAAAATCGCATCGTCGAGGGCGCGGTCCGAGCCGACCGGGCAGGGCTCGTGCTCGGGCGGGAAATCATGCAACAGCCGAGCCAGCAGCCGCGCCGCGGCGTGCGCGTTGGCGTAGACGACCTTGATCACCGAGGCGACGTCGACGTCGTCATGGTCCGGGTGCCAGCAATCGTAATCGGTCACCATCGCCACCGTGGCGTAGCCGATTTCCGCCTCGCGCGCGAGCTTGGCCTCCGGCATGGCGGTCATGCCGATGACGTCGAACCCGGCCGCCTTATAGGCGCGCGATTCGGCGAGCGACGAAAATTGCGGCCCCTCCATGCAGACATAGGTCCCGCCCGTGAGGCAGGGAATATTCTCCGCCTGCGCGGCGAGCGCGATGCGCGCCTGCAGCGCCGGCGCGACCGGATGGGCCATCGAGACATGGGCGACGCAGCCATTGCCGAAGAACGAGCTTTGCCGGGAAAACGTCCGGTCGACGAACTGGTCGATCAGCACGAAAAGGCCGGGATAAAGCTCCTCCTTGAACGAGCCGCAGGCCGAAACCGAGACGATGTCGGTGACGCCGGCGCGTTTCAGCGCGTCGATATTGGCGCGGTAATTGATGCCCGAGGGCGAGAGAACATGGCCGCGTCCGTGGCGGGGCAGGAACACCGCTTCCGTCGCGCCGATCCGGCCGAAGCGCAGCGCGTCCGAGGGCTCGCCCCAGGGCGAGGCGATGCGCTCCTCGCGAACGTCCTCAAGACCGGGGAGGTCGTAGACGCCCGATCCGCCGATGATCCCGATGATTGCTTTGGTCATGCTGCTCCGCCTCTTGAGCGGCGCAGTTTTAACCCGGCGGCGCCCCAGCGCAAGTCACGGCGCCCGGCGAGGCGCCCATCTACCCCCGCGCCCTCACGGACCATAGAACTGATAGACGGCGGAATAGCGGATGCGCGCGATATCGCCCTGATGCTGGGGATCGCAGCCGTCTTCCGGCTCGCCGCCGCCCGCGGTATCGATGCGCCGGACGTAGCTTGCGCCGGTCAGCGTCCCGAAGCTGCCGACATGCGCTTTGACCTTGAGCAGCAGCCAGGGCACGGCGCCGGCCTGCGGCGAGTCTTTTTTGCCGACGAGTTCGCCGGTCACCCCCGAGCCGTCCCCGAGCGTCCAGATCGGCCCCTTGCCATGCACGCCGATCTGGCGGCCCCTGTCGTTGAAAAGCGACGCCGAGGGGCCGTCGAAAACCCAGACGAGGCCTTTGTCCGTTTGCGTGCAGACATAGACCTGCACGCCGTCGGCGTGGGTCTCGAGCAGCAGGTTTGACCCGGGCGGCGGGGAGAGCGCATCCTCCGCGCGGGCCAGCTGCGCCATATTGACGAAGGCGAGGCTGCAAAGCCCTGCGACGATAGACATGCGCTTCATGCTGGTTTCCCTCTCAAGGCTGCTAAAAGCGAGACTAGCCGGGCCGCCGCCGGGACGCCAGCCTTCGATGGGATATGTGGGAAGACAGGGAGATAAAGGGCATGATCGGTTTTCGAATCATCATGCTCTACAACGCGCGCATGCATTCTTCAGAACGAACCTGTCTTCCCACGACGCCCGCCCCCTCCGCGCCGGCAAGCCGGCCGTCGCCATGAGCTGGTCGCCGCAGCAGGAGGGCGCGCTCAAGGCCGTCGCGGCCTGGATGAAGCGCGGCGAGCCGCAGATCTTCCGCCTGTTCGGCTATGCCGGCGCCGGCAAGACGACGCTCGCGCGGCAACTCGCCGAAGATGCGGACGGCGAGGTGGCCTTCGCCGCCTTCACCGGCAAGGCGGCCCTGGTGCTGCGCTCGAAGGGCTGCAAGGGCGCCCGCACGATCCACAGCCTCATCTACCGGCCGCGCGATGCGGAGGCGGAGGAGCCGACCTTCGTCCTCAACGAGGACAGCGCCGCCGCGCGCGCGAGCCTCATCATCATCGACGAATGCTCGATGGTCGACGAGGCCCTCGGCCGCGATCTCTTGTCGTTCGGCAAGCCGGTGCTGGTGCTGGGCGATCCGGCGCAATTGCCGCCGGTCCGCGGCGGCGGTTTCTTCACCGAGGCCGAGCCCGACGTCATGCTGTCCGAGGTGCACCGCCAGGCGGCCGACAATCCGATCATCCGCATGTCGATGACGGTGCGCGAAGGCGGTCGCCTCGATCGCGGCGCTTATGGCGAAAGCCAGGTCATCGGCCGCGCCGACATCGATTCGACGGCGGCGACGGCGAGCGATCAGCTTCTCGTCGGCCTCAACCGCACGCGGCGCGCCTACAACCGACGCATGCGCGAATTGTTCGGCTACGGCTCCGAGTTTCCCGAACCCGGCGAAAAGCTGGTGTGCCTCCGCAACAACAGCACGAAGGGCCTGCTCAACGGCGGCATCTGGCTCGTCAAGACCACCGCGGCGACGCGCAAGAAGAAACTCGCGCTGAACGTCGTGCCGGAGGACGATCCGGTGCGCAAACCCTTGCGGATCGGCGTGCTGCCCGAATTCTTCAACGGCGGCGAAGAGAGTCTCACGCCGCAGGCGCGGCGCGGCTCGGACGAATTCGATTTCGGCTATGCGCTCACCGTCCACAAGGCTCAAGGCTCGCAATGGAACAGCGTCGTGCTGTTCGACGAAAGTTTCGCCTTTCGCGAACATCGCAACCGATGGCTCTATACCGGCATTACCCGCGCCGCCGAAAAGCTGACGGTCGTCATATGAGCGGCGCGGCGAGACTTACCCGCAGGGGCGTTCTCGCATCCGCGCTGGCGGCGGCGACCGGAAAAGCGCTCGGAGCCGCGCCGGTCGTCGTCGGTTCAAAGCTCGATCTCGAAGGCGGATTGATCGGCCAGATGATGCTTCTCGCGCTCGCCCGCGCGGGCGTTCCGACGGTGAACCGGCTGCAGCTCGGGCCGACCGCGATCCTGCGTCAGGCGCTGCTCTCCGGCGCGGTCGATCTTTGCGTCGAATATACAGGCAACGCCGCCTTCTTCTTCCATCAGGAGGATGATCCCGTGTGGCGGGACGCGCTCGCTGGCTTTGCGCGCGCCGCGGCGCTGGATTATGCCGCGAACCGCCTCGTCTGGCTGCAACCGGCGCCCGCCGACAACAGCTGGGTCATCGCCATCCCGAACGCGCTGGCGCGCGAGAAGGGGCTCAGGACGCTCGACGATTTCGCCGCCTTCGTGCGCGCCGGCGGGAGGGTGAAGCTCGCTGCCTCGGCCGAATTCGTCGAAAGCGCTGCGGGGCTGCCTGCCTTCGAGGCCGCCTATGGGTTCAAGCTATGGGCGAGCCAGCTACTCGTGCTCTCCGGCGGCGAGACGACAGCGACGATGAAGGCCGCCGCCGACGGAATTTCGGGCGTCAACGCCGCCATGGCCTATGGCTCGGACGGCGCGCTCGACGCGCTGCATCTAGATGCGCTCGAAGATCCGCGCCATGCCGAGCCGGTCTATGCGCCGGCGCCCGTCATTCGCGCCGCGACGCTGGAGGCTTACCCACAGGTGAGGCAGGCGCTCGCGCCGGTCTTCGCCGGCCTCGATCTTGTAACGCTGCGCGCCCTCAACGAGAAAATCGCCGTGGCGGGCGAGGATGCGGCCGTCGTCGCGCGGGATTATCTCGAATCGCGGAGCCTGTTGTGACGCGCGACGGAGAGGCGCCTGACCGCGTGTTGCTGACGCTTTGTTGCGTCGGCGCCGCCGCACTCGTCTTCTTCGGCTTCCTCACCCATGCGGACAACCGTCTCGCCAATGGCGCGGCGCTCTCCCTGTGGCGCGCGCCGTGGCCGAACGCCGTGGCGGTTGTTGCGAGTCTCGCCGCTCTTTTCGTCTTGTCCTTCGCCGCGCCGGAAAAGCGCCGCGCCTGGGCGGCGCTGCTCGGGGGGGCGGCGCTGTTCTTCGCCTGCCTCGCGGGCGCCGGCCACTTCGCCGACGTGCTCGCGCTCGCAGCAAAGCCGGCGGCGCGCACGTCGCTTGGCCCGGCATTTTGGATCCTCGTCGCGGCGGCGCTGCTTTCCATGCTCGATGGCGCGCAGCGCGCGGGGCTCTCTTTGGCGCGCGCGGCGACGATCGCCGCGATGCTCGCCGCCGGTTTTGCACTGATGGCCGCGCGCGGCGCCTTCGCAAATCTCGCGCTGGCCAAAGAGTTCGCCGCGCACCAGGCCGAATTCGCGCAGCAGCTTTGGCGCCATCTCGCCCTCGTCGGCGCCGCGGTCGCCCTTGCGCTGATCTTCAGCATTCCCTTGACCGCGCTGGCGTTGCGCCGCGCGGACGCGCGAGGTTTTGTTTTCGCCAGCCTGGGCATCGTGCAGACGATCCCCTCCATCGCCCTCTTCGGCGCGTTGATCGCACCGCTGTCTGCGCTCGGCGCGCGTTTCCCCTTGGCTCGCGAGATCGGCATCGACGGAACCGGCCCCGCGCCGGCGATCATCGCGCTGACGCTCTATTCGCTGGCGCCGCTGGTGCGCATTTTCGTGACCGGCATAAGCGAGGTCGCGCCGGAGCCGAAGGAGGCGGCGACCGGGCTTGGCTTCAACCGGCGCCAGTTGCTTTTCGCGGTGGAATTGCCGCTGGCGCTGCCCGCCCTGATTTCGGGGCTGCGCGTCGTCGTCATTCAGGCGATCGGCCTCGCCACCGTCGCCGCCCTCATCGGCGCCGGCGGCCTTGGCGTCTTCGTGTTTCAGGGCATCGGCCAATATGCGCTGGATCTCGTGCTGCTCGGCGCCATTCCGGTCATCGTGCTTGCGCTCGCCGCCGATGTTTCCTTCCAGATGCTGCTCGCCGCTGCGCGGAGGCGCTTATGATCGAAGCGCCGATGATCGAACTGAAGGCCGCATCGAAATCCTTCGGCGGGACGCCGGCTGTCGACGGCGTCTGCCTGCGCATCGAGGCCGGCGCCTTTTGCGTTCTCGTCGGGCCGTCGGGTTGCGGAAAGTCGACGACGCTGCGCATGATCAACGCCATGATCGCGCCGGACGCGGGCGCGGTCGAAATCGGCGGACGCAATGTCGTGAGCCTCGACGCGATTGCGCTGCGGCGGAGCATTGGATACGTCATACAATCCGTAGGCCTCTTCCCGCACTGGACCGTCGCGGCGAATATCGGGGCCGTGCCGCAGCTTCTCGGCTGGGATAAAAACAAGATCGCAGGGCGCGTGGAGGAAATCGCGGAGGCCTTGCAGATAGACCCGAGCCAGTTGCCGCGCTATCCGCGCGAATTGTCGGGCGGCCAGCAGCAGCGGGTCGGCGTCGCCCGCGCGCTCGCCGCCGATCCCGGCATCATGCTGATGGACGAGCCTTTCGCCGCGCTCGATCCGGTGAGCCGGGCAGCCCTGCAGAACGAACTCCGACGTCTGCACGCGGCGAGCGGCAAGACGATCGTCTTCGTCACCCATGACATGAACGAGGCGTTGCGGCTGGCGAGCCAGATCGTCGTCATGAACGCTGGCCGCATCGTTCAGGCGGGCGCCCCCGCCTCGATTTTGCTCCGGCCGGAAGGCGATTTCGTCCGCAGCTTTCTTGGCCGCGAGGATCTGCCCTTAGGTTGCTCGATCTTGCGACCGTTGGGGAGAAGGCCCGCCCCTTCAGCGCTGCGGACGGCGAGATCGCGCGGCCCTTCGCTGCGACGCCCGGCGGAACGGATCGCCGCGGCCGCTACTTTGAGGCAGGCGCTCGCCCTCATGCTCGAACGCCATTGCACGCGTCTTGTCGTCGAGAATGACAGAGGAGAGGCGACAGGCGAAATCGACATCAATGATATCGTCGTCGATCATGGCTCCATAATATGACGCTCGTGATAAGAATAGCGCGCGAACCTGTTGCGTGGCTGGCGTTGCTGCTGATCGCGCTGCTCGCCGCGATGCCCCATAGCGCGCCTTTGTTCGGCGCGTTATTTCCGGGCGTGCCGCATCCGCTCTACACGCGCGCGAGCTTCTTCGAGCTGACGCTCGCGCATTGTCAGCTCGTCGCATCGTCGAGCCTCATCGCCGCGACGCTCGGGATCGGCCTTGCGATTTTCGTGACGCGCGGGGCGGGGCGCGAGTTCGGCCCTATCGTCAGCGCCATCGCCGCCGTCGGCCAGACCTTTCCGCCGGTCGCCGTGCTCGCGCTCGCCGTGCCGCTCCTCGGTTACGGCCAAGCGCCTGCGCTCGCCGCCTTGAGCCTCTACGCCATCTTACCAGTCCTCGACGGGACTTTGTCCGGTCTGGCCAACGCGCCCGCATCCGCGCGCGATGCGGGCGTTGGCCTCGGCTTTGCGCCGTCCGGCGTGCTGTGGCGGATCGAGCTGCCGCTGGCGCTGCCATTCATTCTGGCGGGCCTGCGCAACGCCGTCATCATCAATATAGGGACGGCGACGATCGGCTCCAGCGTCGGCGCGCTGTCGCTGGGTTCGCCCATCCTTGAAGGATTATCGGCGTCGAACCCGGCCTACGTCATCGAGGGCGCCCTCATCGTCGCGCTGCTCGCCGTGACCATCGATCGCGGTTTTGCGGCGTTGGAGAGGGCGCTGGAACCGGCCGGGCGATAACGCGGGGGGTGTTTCACGTGAAACAGTTTTTTGACCGGTTCGGCCTCGGAATCGGACAAGCGCGGGCCGCGATCTTACACGCGCTTTCCCGGATAGGTGCAAAGGTCCGCGATGAGGCAGCGCTCGCATTCCGGCCGGCGCGCCTTGCAGACATAGCGCCCATGCAGGATCAGCCAGTGATGCGCGTGCGGTTTGTAAGATGGGGGGACGATCGCTTCGAGGCCGCGCTCGACCTCGAGCGGCGTCTTGCCCGGCGCCAGCGGAATGCGGTTCGAGACGCGGAAAATATGGGTGTCGACCGCGATGGTCGGGGCGCCGAACGCGATGTTCATCACCACATTGGCGGTCTTGCGGCCAACGCCCGGCAGCGACTTCAGCGCCTCGCGATCCTGCGGAACGACGCCGCCGAAATCCTCGACGAGGCGCCGCGACAGCGCGATGACATGCTTCGCCTTGGTGCGGTATAGGCCGATCGTCCTGATCAGCTCGCGGAGCTTGTCTTCGCCGAGCGCCAGCATTTTCTGCGGCGCATCGGCGATGGCGAACAGCGCCTTCGTCGCCTTGTTGACGCCGCTGTCGGTCGCCTGCGCCGACAACACCACTGCGACGAGGAGGGTGAAGGGGTTCACATATTCGAGTTCGCCCTTCGGAACGGGCAGCGCCGCCGCAAACCGCCGGAAAATCTCCTCGATCCGGGCGGCGTCCTGCTTTTTTGCGCCCGCGCCCTTGCGCCGGACCGCGCGCGTCCCGCCGCCGTCCGCGGGCGGATTAGCCTCAGCGGCGGCCGTTCGAGGCTGGATCGCCGCCGTGGGATGATTTGCCGTAGTTTTTTTCGCCATCCGCGCGTTATAGATTTTCGACGATCAGGAGAGAAGGGCCTCTCATATGTCAGCCTCCGAAGCCGCAGTCAGCGAAGATCAGGATCCGGCGCTGTTCGCCGCGCGGCTGCAACCGCATCGCTCGCTCGGGCGGCGTAACTTCCGGCTGCTGATGATGCTGTTTCTGGGAGCAAATTTCTTCACCAGCCTGCCCTTTATTTTCCTTGGCGCGTGGCCTGTCGCCGGTTTCGTCGGGCTCGACGTCGTCCTGTTCTACATTGCGTTCAAAGCCAATTATCGCGCCGCGCGAGCCTATGAGGACGTCAGGGTGACCGCGTTTGAACTCCGCGTCGCCAAGGTGAGCGCAAAAGGTCAGCGCGCCGAATGGCGTTTCAATCCCGCCTTCGTGCGCCTTGAGCGTGAGGAGGACGAAGAATTCGGCACCTTGCGGCTGGCGCTCGTCTCGCGCGGAAAAAGCATCGAAGTCGCCGCTTTTCTGGGGCCCGGCGAAAAAGCGGATTTCGCCAGCGCCCTCGCCCGTGCGCTGGCTGAGGCGCGGCGCGGACCGCGCTTCCCATAACGCGCGATGGATTGACGGATGCGAGGGGAGAAGAAAAACCGGCCGTTCCAACTGTTGGAACGGCCGGGCGGACGGGCCGTGCGCCTGGCGTTGGGCAGAATTGAGCGCCGGACCGTCCGAAAGTTGCGAAGGCATCGAAACCTCGCGCGCTATCGGTAGTCTTTTTGCTAAGCGGCCGCTTGACCCAAACATGCTAAGCCGACGAAAAATTTATCGAATTCGTGCGCTCATGGCTGCCGCCCATAGGAATAGCCGCGATAGAGCACCGGCGGGCCGGGAAACATCAGCGAATCCGTGTAAAGCCCGCGCGACTGGCAGACCGCCGTGGCGCGAAAGCGGGCGGTGTCGCCGACGAGATCGGCCTGCGGCATCGGAACGATGCTGCAGCGCGGGTCGACGGCGAATGCGAAGGGCGGCGGCGCTGGCGGCGGCCCGTATCCGGCGAACCCGGAGCCGCGCGCCGCATATCCGAGATCGGCGGCGCCGGCGTCGTCGGCCAGCAGGAACGCCGTCCACAAGATCGCGCTCCCGCATGCCGCCGCCGCAAGGATCGCAGCTCTAACCGAGTTCTTCATCAGTGTTCTCCCGCGCTCGGATCGGGACGCGCGAAGCCCCCGATTCGCGCCGTCCGTCGACGGCGATTTGGACCCTGATTTTACATGATCCTGCACGCGGGAATAGCAAAATTGCAATTAATACGCGAGAAATACAATCTTTAGGATATTAGTCCTCCTTGACCTTGAGGCCTTTCAGGCTCGCGAAGACGGAATGGACATCGATGTCCTCTTCGGCGTCCGGCTGCTTCGCCGGCGCGACGCCGAAAACCTCGGCTTCGGTTCTGCGCTCCTCTTGCGGCGGGCGCGTCGTCGCCTCGGCCGGCACCAGGGTCTGGCCGTGGTCTTCCTCCACATGCGGCCGATCCTTGGCGGCGCGATTGACCTCGAAATCGAGATCGATCTGCGAGCAGAGGCCAAGCGTCACAGGATCGGCCGGCGTCAACGCGGCCGAGTTCCAATGCGTGCGGTTGCGGATCGCCTGCAAGGTAGTCTTGGTCGTGCCGGCGAGGCGCATGATCTGCGCATCCTTCAGCTCGGGATGGTTGCGCACCAGCCAGAGAATGGCGTTGGGCCGGTCCTGGCGGCGCGACAGCGGCGTATAGCGGGCGCCGCGCTTGCGGGGCGGCTCGGGCAGCCGCACCTTCGAGACCGCCAGCTGAAGCTGGCGATGCGGGTCCTTCTCCGCCGCCGCGATCTCCTCGCGCGTCAACTGCCCGGAGGTGATTGGATCATGCCCCTTGATTCCGGTCGCGACTTCGCCGTCGGCGATCCCCTTCACTTCGAGCGGGTGAAGTTTGCAGAAATTGGCGATCTGATCGAAGGTGAGGGAGGTGTTTTCGACCAGCCATACCGCGGTGGCCTTGGGCATAAGCGGCGCATTGTTCATGGTTTTCTTCTCCTTGGAGCATGACGACTTAAAATTTGATCAATCATGCTCTTCATTTTTTTGTTTTACCGCATGATCCTGTCCCGAAAGTCTTCAACCTTCCGGGATAGGATCATGCTCCGGCGCTCGGAAACGTAAAGAATCCAGCAAGCATTGCGGGCGCGCCGGACGCCCGCCGCGCAGGGGCGAGGCTCACGAGAAAAGTCTCATGAGACAAGGCTTCATCAGCCAGCCATGACGGGAGTTTAGTCATTATAGGCGGCGCCGGTTCCGAAGGCAATGCGTTCGCCTTTTCCGCGGACATCTTCAATGGGCCTCGAATCCCTTGCGGGCCCGCCCAAGGGACGCCATAGCCAAACGGCGCCGCGCCGATTTATAAGGATCGCGGCGCGCAGCATCGGGGACGTCGCCTTCATGATTCGCTTCGCTTTGCAATTGGCCGGCTTGTTCATTCTGGCGGGGGCCGTCGCCGCGCTCGCCATCGACGGATCGCGATCATTCGCGGCGGGGCGCCTGATCGTGACGCAGCTCGGCGAGACCGCCGCCGCGCTCGCGCCCGCGAAGATGAATGCTCTCAGCGCCGCATTCGGCCCACACCTGCATCCGCAGCTCGATCAGATTCTCGCCTCGATCGGCCGCGTGCCGACCTTTCTCGGCTGCGCCGCGCTCGGAGCCCTTGTGCTTTGGCTGGCGCGTAAGCCGGCGCCGAAGATCGGCTATTCCAGCCGCTGACGCGCCGTCGCCAACGGCGGGCCCCAGTTAACTAAACTTGTGAAGATTGCGGACGCGGAGCCTATTGCCATCGCCGAGCGGGCGGCCTATTTCAGAAATAGAGAAATTTAAATCGAGCTTTGTATCAATTAGACCCGCATCGCGGCGGGCTATTTCTGTTGAGAGGAGCGGCGTATGTTTGCGTTTCGGAAACCGCTGACTTTGCCGACGGCCGAGAATGCACTGCCTGGGCGCGCCGCGCCGGTCCGCACAACCGAAACCCATTTCGTCAACGGGCATCGCTTAACGCCGCCATTTCCGGACGGCATCGAGACGGCCTTGTTCGGGCTCGGCTGCTTCTGGGGCGCGGAGCGTAAATTCTGGCAACTCGACGGCGTCTATGTCACGGCGGTCGGCTTCGCCGGCGGCCTGACGCCGAACCCGACTTATGAGGAAGTCTGCTCGGGCCTCACCGGCCATAATGAAGTGGTCCTCGTCGCGTTCGACCCGGCGAAGATCTCCTATGAAGCGCTCTTGAAAATCTTCTGGGAAAGTCACGACCCGACCCAGGGAATGCGCCAGGGCAGCGATGTCGGCACGCAATACCGCTCCGGGATCTATGTCGCCGACGCGGCCCAGCGCACCGTCGCGGAGGCAAGCAAGGCCGCTTTCGCCAAAGTCCTCGCGGAAAAAGACTTTGGCGCGATCACGACGGAGATTCTCGATCGCCCGGTGTTCTACTACGCCGAGGGCTACCACCAGCAGTATCTCGCCAAAAATCCCAGCGGCTATTGCGGCTTGGGGGGCACGGGCGTCGCCTGTCCAATCGGAGTCTGCGTCGCCGCGTGAGCGCCTCCGCGCGGCCAAAAGGGCCAATCGGGCGGCATGGCGCGCAATCGATGAAATTTCGATTTCGCGGCGGTCTTAAGGCAACCTTAGGCAAGCTCCAGCGTTATGTAGCGGGGTGGCGTGCCTTGGAGCGGGCGATGCGTTTTAATCAGATTTTGCCGTTGATCGCGGTCTTGGTCCTGTGCGGGGCCGGCGCGGCGTTGGCCAATCCAGCCTCAGGCAGCGGGCCTGATCCAGCGTCATCCACCGCCGCGCCGGTCGGCAAGGCGCTTCTCGACGGAAATGACGCTCCGATCGTTTCCGGGCGCAGCGTCAGCGCGCATCATAAATCCAGGATGCACCACGTCCGGATCAATCCGGATCAGTTGAGCGATGCGCCCCTCGCAGATGAGAGTGCGCCGTCGGGTGAGTGACCGGGCGCCGCGCCAGGGTGGCCCTCGCTATTTAGCGTTCAGGACCACTCTGCATTCCGCCGGAAGCTCCGCCATCGTCAGCGGCGGTTTGGGCCGCTCCGGCCCCGGCCTTGGATGCAGCACCGCATCGGAGAACCAGTAGTCGAGCGAGGCGTCGCAGCCATCGCCCGGAGGCACCGGATCCTGTTCGCGGCAGGCGGGCTGGCCCGGCGGACAGACAAGCCGGACGTGGAAGTGATAGTCGTGCCCCCAGTAGGGGCGCACGGTGTTCAGCCAGGAGCGATCGCCCTTGGCGTCGCGGCACAGCGCCTTTTTAATCGCCGCATTGACGAAGATCCGCTGCACCTGCGGATCCTGCGCCGCCGCCTTGATCACATTGAGGTGGTCTTGCGTCCAGACCGACGGATCGACGTCGAGACGATCGGGCCGCACGACATTGTTCGCCGACATCTCCTCGCGTTCGGCGCGCGTCAGTTCGCGGGCCGGCATCGGAGTCAGCCAGATGTCGACGTCAAGGCCGATCTGATGCGAGGCGTGCCCGGTGAGCATTGGGCCGCCGCGCGGCTGCGACATGTCGCCGACGAGGATGCCGGGCCAATGGCTGACGGTCGGCACTTTGCGCGCGAATCGTTCGAGAAAGGCGATCAGGGCGGGATGGCCCCAGTTGCGGTTGCGCGAGAGGCGCATCACCTGCCAGGCCGGTCCGTTGACGGGCAGGGGCTGGCCGCCGGCGAGGCAGCCGCGCGAATAAAAGCCGATCGTGCGAGCCGCCAGCGGGGCGGGGCCGCTCTCGCGTCCGAACAGTTCCTTGGCGGGGGTCGCGGGATCGTCGGGGTGGGCGAGAGGCGGCAGTTCGCGCGGCTCCAGCGTGCCCTTGTCCTGGGCCCGAGCAATGCCAGAAAATCCCGCTGCCAACAGCGCGATCAGACAAATAAGACGCGATCGCATCAATGCGCCTCGATGGTCGAATCAACGAAACGCCAATGATCGTGACCGAGGATCGGAGCGGATTTGCGGCGATCTTACTGTTTCGCCAGCGAATCGAGCGCCTGGTCCAGTCCCTTGAACGAGACCGCGATCGTCACCGGCTTGCCGCTGGGATCGGTGAAGATGATCTGGCCCGGCTCCGAACGATTGCGGAACGCCTGCAGCTGGTCGCCGGTCAGCTCGAACTGGGCGAGACAGGCGGCGGGAATGCAGGTCTTGAACGGAAACGTCAAATGCGGCTTGGCGGCGTCGGCGACGACATCGATGCCGGGCGCGATCGTCACATTGACGGGCACGACGACGACGAGCCGCGTCGTCCCATCGCCGGCCTTGGCGTCAGCCGGCGCCGGCTTGTCCTTGGCCGCTGCGTCTTTGGCGGCGGCATCCTTGGCGGGCTTGTCTTTCGCCTTGTCCGCGTCGGGTTTTTTCTCCGGCGTCGTGACCGCTCGCCCGAAAGCAATCTGCGCGATCGGCTGCTTCTGTCCCTCCTCGGTGATCCAGGAATCGACCTCGCAGGCGCGCGTCGCCCCGTCGGGCGACGTGCCGCAGCGCAAGGTCCAGTCGCCGAAGGTCACCGGCTCGGGGTTGGCCGTCCCGGTCGTCGCCGGCGCTTGAGTCTCGGCCATGGCGGCGGCGCAAGAGAGCAAGGCGGCGGGGGAAATCAGCAACGCGCTCATCGCCAGGATCAGGGTTTTTCGCATGCGCAAGCCTTTATGTCAGCGTCGGCTTTATAGGCCCGTGGCCGGCCGAGGCAAGCCCCTTCGCGGGACCGGCCTATGCAATGATCCGGCGGGCTTTTGTTTTCGCCGCGATATCGCTAATGAAGCGCGGCAGCAGTGGAGACCTGTCGGCCGTGAGCGCGCGAACACAGAATCTGGCGATGGTCGCCGCCGCCTTGGCGGGGATCGCGGGGGCCTGCGGCGTCGGCCTTGCCGCCGCCGGGGCGCATGTGTCCGCCAGCCCGCTGCTGACGACCGCGGCTGATTTCCTGCTGATCCATGCCGTCGCGGCATTGGCGCTCGCCGGGCTCGCCCTGGCCTCGCCGCGACGCGGCGGCTGGTTCCTCTGCGCCGCCGCCCTGTTGCTGCTGGGCGGCTTTCTGTTTTGCGGCGACCTGTCCTTTCGCGCGCTTGCGGGCGCGCGGCTTTTCCCGATGGCCGCGCCCATCGGCGGCTCGCTGCTGATTCTTGGCTGGATCGCGGGCGCCGTCGCCGCCGTGGCGGCGCTTTGGCGAGGACAGCGCTGACGCGCGCGGATTTTAGCCGCAAAGCCGTGATGACAATCCATTTTCTGGACAATGGGGGACGCGCAATGCACAGTCCGCGTTGTTCAACAAGGGCTCGAGATGACGCTTGCGTACGCCGGCGACCCGGCATCCAAGAGAATTCTGATCGTCGAGGACGAGCCCTTCGTCGCTCTCTCGCTTGTCGATGCTTTGTCTGAACTTGGTTTTGACGTCGCCGGCTGGGTTGGCGACGTCCGGGCCGCAATCGATTTCATCGGGCGCGAGCATATCGACGGCGCGCTCCTCGACGTTCATCTGGGATCGCAGCGGGTCGACCCCGTGGCCGATCTGCTCGCGGCGCGCGCCTGCCCTTTCTTCTTTACGACGGGCCTCGGGCGGGTGGATGTTCCGGCCGCCCATGCCGACCGCGCGTTTCTTCAAAAGCCCTTCGGCACCGCGGATCTGGCCTCCATGCTGGATCGGGTGTTCGGCTCCGGCGGTCGCCCGGCCGGGTCTTGAGACTCGCCAGGAGGTTCTTGCCAAGAGACTTGCGGGCGAAGAGACTCGTAAAGAAAGCGGGGACGGCCGCCCGCGCAATCACAGGCTTCCGTCCGAGAAAAAGCGCCGCCGCGACGCGATTCGTCGCCTTGATCGTGACATAGTAAGAGAAGAAAAGCGCGTTTCCGCCTGCTCTGCGGCGATGCCGGCGGGCGATGCACATTCCAGGGCGCCGGATAACCGATGGCCGAAATGGCGACGATCGCTCCCGCTTCCTCGCCGCCGCCGCGCCGACGCATCACCGGTTTGCTCGGGATTCTGGCTTTCGGCTTCGTTTTCGCCGGCATGACGGCCGCGGCCGTGCCCTGGCTGTTTTCGACCAATGTTTTGCGGCAGGAAATTCTGGCGCAGATCCGGCAGACCACCGGGCTCGTCGCCATTTCGCAGGGCCATGGCGTGTTCGTGGTCCTGCCGCAGCCGCACATCAGCATCGAGGACATCCGCCTCGCCGATCCCTCCGGCGCGCTGCGCATCGACGCGAAATATCTGAAGGGCTATCTGCGCGTCACGTCGATGCTGCGCGGGCGGCTCGAGATCGCGTCGGCGACGCTCGGCGAGCCGCGGATCGCGGCGGATCTCGATGGTGGGCCGATGCCCTCCGACAGCGCGATCGGGCGCGCCGCAAAGGCGAAATCGTCGAGCCGCCAGGCGGATTCCGCCGATGAGGCGCGGCTTGGGGTGGTTTCGCTGATCGACGGCAGCGCGCGGCTGACCAGCCGCATCGGACGCTCGGATCTCCTGCTCGATGCAATCAATGTCACGATCGACTGGCGCAAGCTCGGCTCGGCGGCGAGCCTTGTGGGGACGATGCGTTTTCGCGGGCAGAGCGCGGACATCGCCGCTGTCGTCGAGCGGCCGACGGAATTACTGCGCGGCGAGCAATCCCCCTTGAGCCTCAAGATCGATGGGTCCGCATTGTCGCTTTCCGCCGAAGGGACCCTCGCGGGCGCTCCTGGCGCGCGGTTTATCGGGCGTTTCGTCGCCGCGGCCCCCTCGCTGCGCAAACTCGTCGAGACCGGAGGCTATTTTGTCGAACTGCCGGCGCCCTTCGAGGATTTCGCCGTCAACGCCGATGCGAACATCGGCGCCGACAGCGCCAGTTTCTCAAATCTGCATCTTCAGCTTGACGGCAATGACTACGAAGGCGCGCTCGCGGTCATCGCGGGCGAGAAAAGGCCGCTCCTTTCGGGCACGCTGGCTGCGGATACCTTGTCGCTGCGCCCGTTCATCGCGAATCGCGCCCCGGCGCTCGGGCGCGATGGGCAATGGAGCCATGATTTGTTCGATCTCGATTGGGAGAGTTTCGCGGACGTCGATCTTCGGGTCTCGGCGGCGCGCCTCACTCTGCCGGGGCTCGATCTGGACGACGCCGCGTTTTCATTGATGAACCAGAACGACCGTTTCGACGTCGCGCTGATCGAGGCCAAGGCTTATTCGGGCAATCTCAAGGGGCGGGCTACTTTCGTCAAAACCGACGCCGGCGTCGAGATGCGGGCCAGCGCCACGGCCTCGGACGTCGATGTCGCCGCGGTCTGGCCGTATTCGATCGAATCATGGCGCGTCGCCGGCGCTATGTCCGCCTCGGGCAATGTCGAGAGCGCCGGCGCCAGCATGAGCGAATTGATGCGCAATCTGAACGGGCGCGCGCAGTTCGCGCTGGAGCGGGGCGCGCTCGGCGGCATCAATCTCGATCAGGCGCTGCGCTGGATCGACAAACGGCCGCTTGGGGTCGCGGACGACATTCGCTATGGCGGCACGGGGTTCGATCGCGCGAGTTTTGGCCTGCGCATCGTGCGGGGCGTCGCCGAGATCGAAGATGGCGCGACGATGCGAAGCCGCAGCCTCGATCTGGGGTTCGGCGGCTCCATCGATTTCGGCGAGAGAGCGCTCAACGTACATGCGACGGCGACGGGCCTCGCGACAGATCCGGCGCAAGGCCGCGCACCCGCGAAATTCGACTTCGACGTCGCCGGCCCCTGGGACGATATCGCCCTCATTCCCGACGCGCGCAGCCTGATCCGGCAGTCCGGCGCCGCAGCGCCGCTGTTTTCGCGGAACCGCCTCGATGTCAAGACGGCCCCCGGGGCCGCCGAAGGACATTGATAGAATTTCAGCGCGTTGTTGAGGCGTGCGGCTCAGAGCATATTTCGATCAGATTGAACCAATCTGATCGACAAGAATATGCTCAAGCTTTTGACTCTGGAGCGATTTCTTGTCGACCGAATGTTCCATTCGGCGGGAAAGCGCTCTAGCCGCCCTCGCGCATCGCTTCCGAAAGGCGCGCTTCGAGCACGCCGGGTTTGACGAGGACGAGGGCGCCGCGAGTCTTCTCGATAAGGCCCTCCTGCGCCAGCGCCGACAGTTCGCGCGTCACCTGCTCGCGCCGGCAGCCGATTCGCGCCGCGAGAACATGATGAAAGGGGGGCGGCGTCACCACCTGTTCGACCGGGCTGCCGGGGCGCGGATGCGCCATGCGCAGCAGTTCCGAATAGAGACGATGCTTGAGGTCAAAGATCGAATGTTCGGCGAGCCTCGCGTTCAGCTCGCGAACGCGCCCCGTTAAAATCCGCAAGATCCGGTCGCAGGCTGTTTGCGAGGAAAAGATGATTTCGCGAAAAACATGGGCGGGCATGATGCAGAGTTCGGATTTCGTCAGGGCGGTCACGTTGGCGGAGCGTTTGGCGCCGTCGATCGCCGTCATCTCGCCGAAAAACTGGCCCGCCCGGCTCTCGCCGAGGATGATCTCCTTGCCGGCCACCGTCCGGATCAGCACCCGAACCTCTCCGGCGACGATGAAATAGACGTCCGATGATTCGTCTTCATAGTCGACGACGAGTTCGCCATCGTTGAAGCGGCGCCAGGAGCAGAGCCGATCGAACCGCTCGAAGTCGAGATCGGCGACATCCTTGAAAAAGGCTACGCGCGCGAGGGTTTGCATGGCTCACTCGACTTGAGGCGTGATCGACTTTCAAATCCGCGGCGCCGCCGCGGAACGGCGCCCGCCGACATGCGGCTCACTTGCTATAGGCGGATGAAGGCGAAGGCGGCATAGGCGCGTTCGATTAAGGCGCGTCCCCGAAGTCTGTCAATGATTCAGGGCCGCGCCGGGTCGACCGCCGCGCGAAAGCTGTGCACATGCCCGCATCCGGCTGAGCGCTTGCCAAAACGGCGAAGGATTTGCGCCAGCTGGGGCGGCGGCGGTGCCAGCTATCTGCACGAAACAGAGACGCTGACGGCCCGGGCCTGTTCCGCCAGATCGGGGCCAGAAACCTCGTGCGACGCGGCGCCTTCCGTGAAGTCGATGCGATTGCTCTCAAGAAAGCTCGCGACGAGACTTCCCTTTATGGCGAGGTTCACGTCTTGCGGGATATCGCCGGCGGTCGCCACAATCATGTTGGGCGCGCGGCCTTTCGCCGAGACGACGCCAACCACATTGCCGCTTTGATCGAACAGAGCGCCGCCCGAACCGCCTGGCTGGACGGGCGTCGAAACCTGCAGGTATCGGGTGTCGCCGCTTGCACCGGCCAGGGCCACGACTGTGCCGTCGGTAAGACCGCCCGAACTCGACAATGAAGGAGCGGGCGCGAGGCCGGGCGCTTCGACGGTCTCGCCGAGTTCTGACGCTGGCGCGAATCCGCGCCACTCGTTCCGGTTTGAACGCCGTTTTGAGGACGGCGAGATCGTTGGCGGCGTCGCGCGCGACGAGGCTGCCGTCGGCGGCGGCGATCTGATCCTTGGCGACGGCGATGTGCGCGCAGTTCTCGACGAGGCGAGCGTTGGTCACGACATCCCCGCCGGCATTCACGAAGAAGCCCATCCCGGAGGTTTCGCCCTTTCCTGTTAGCTCAGGCGCGAGCGGCGCGGCAGCGGGGTCCGGCGGGACCGCCGCGGCCGTGTCGGGGGACAAGGGCGACGAACGCTGGGGCGAAGATGGGATATCGGCGAACGGCGCGCCGCTCATCGCGCTTGCGAACGAACCAGACATCAAGGTCGCCGCACGCTCCATGTGAAGGTCGGACGCATTGTGCAGCCAAAAAAGCGAGAGCCAGAGCACGCCGGGATGATCGGCCTGACAGCGGATGTAGCTATCGAGACCGTTCGTGCTCGATGAAACGATGAAGAAGTCGTCCTTCAGAATTTTGAATGCGATCTGGCCGCCGTCGGCGATGACTTTTGCGACGACGGAATTATAGGCGGCGGCGAGATTGGCGTCCCGCAGGTAGTCATAGGTCAGCCAGACGCGCTTCAGCGGATCGCGCCATGTGAGCCCGTTTTGATCGCGCTCGGCGAGGAGGCCAAGTCCCATGGGAACCCAGATCGGATGGCCGCGGGTAGGGTGCGCGATCAGGCGGAAACCCCAGGTCTCGAGCAAGGGCGACGCGCTGCGATAAACCTTCGCCAGAAGCTCTTTATCGACGAGGCCCGTGGCGGGAAGCCCGTTATCGGCCTGATATTGCGTCGTGGCGTCGAAGAGCTTGCGGCTGAAATCGGCGTCGGCGATCGCCGGCCAATATCCGGCCGCCGTCAGCGCGACATTGAAGTTCAGTCGATCGTTCAAGGGAAGCTGATCGAAGGCGCGCTGCGCATCCGCGTAGCCTGGTGGCGGCGACAGCGCGACGACCGGCAGGCTCCACCCCAGCAACAGGACCATCGCGGCCAGCCAACGCATGCGAGACCCACGAGGGAAGATCAGCGTGAACCACATTTGAACGCGAGTGCTAGAAGTCACCATAAGATCCGGCGAATGGATTTGCATCTTGGCTTTTTCATCGCCCGTCTGGCCGTGGCCGCTTTCGCTCAGTTCGATGCGTCGAAACCGAGGCCGGGCAGCCGAGTTGTATAAATATAATACAGGCTAAAACATATACTGTATCATATTTATCCATCAATCATTACATCCGTCGCATTCTGAGCATCGATGCGCGCGCCGCGTGCGGGGGCAGTTCACGGCGCCATCCAGGCTTGTGAGAGGTTCCGAAAAATCTTGGAACCTGCGTCGGATACCTGTATGTAATTTATACACTGTATAAATTACATACATGCCGCGGTCCGCGGCCAAAATTCTCTTTCAAGATTGCGGAAATCGCCCTGCCAGCCTTTGGGGCCGCGGATCGCCCCGACCGTCGATCTCTCTATCGGTTCAAGGCGATGTTGTATAATCAATTTATCAACTCCGCCGCCGATTGGCAAAAAAGATTCACGCCCTCGGCGCGCGCCCCGGCGATCGCTTGCGGCGCCGGTGCGGAATGTGCTCGACTTCCAGCAGCAGCCTCTAGGAGCAAGACGGATGTGCAACGCGGCGTTTCGCAGCGCACAAAATCGCAATGCAATATTGAACGATCGCGTCGCGAGCGCCTCACGGGAATCGGCGCGCGCAAGCGCTTTCCGGCTCTCATTCCCGCAAGGTCCTATTGAAATTTGAACAGGTCCAGAGGAGGGGTCTCGTTCGATAGCCAAAGGCGCATTCATCGATTTGATCAGTGTCAATTTTGCACACACCCGGCTGGATTGAAATGATGCGGATAATCTAAACTACGAAAGAAGGATGTGATTGGATGCTCTGGCGCATGCATCTGATATGATTGGAAGTTTCAGAAATATTTGACGGCGTTGGAAGCGCGGCGCCGCCTTTGCTGAACGTAGGTCGCCACATCGGGCCCATCTGAGGCGCTCGATTGATAAGGCGCCGCAGATTAAGGTCGCTGGTTGCATCTAAGCCAGCGTTCAATGTGAGCACCATGGAGGAGACATATGGCATTAAGTACCGCTACCAAGGCAGCGTCGGACGCGCTTGGCGCCAATCGGGCCCCGACAAGCGTCAGTCCCCAGGAAGTGCACCGTTGGCTGCAAAGCTTTAACTGGGATTTCGCGCAAAATCGGACGAAATATCCGACCAAATACCATATGGCGAACGACACCAAAGAGCAGTTCAAGCTCATCGCCAAGGAATATGCGCGCATGGAATTGGTCAAGGACGAGCGCCAGTTCGGCACCTTGCTCGACGGCCTGACGCGTCTCGAAGCCGGCAATCGCGTGCACCCGCGTTGGGGTGAAACGATGAAGGTCGCGTCGAACTTCCTCGAAGTCGGCGAATATAACGCGATCGCCGCATCGGCCATGCTGTGGGATTCGGCCAGCGCGGCCGAGCAGAAAAACGGCTATCTCGCACAGGTGCTCGACGAAATCCGTCACACGCATCAATGCGGCTTCGTCAACTATTACTTCGCCAAGCACTACCATGATCCGGCAGGTCATAACGACGCTCGCCGCACGCGCTCCATCGGACCGCTGTGGAAGGGCATGAAACGCGTGTTCGCCGACGGCTTCATTTCTGGAGACGCGGTTGAATGTTCGATCAATCTTCAGCTGGTCGGCGAGGCTTGCTTCACCAATCCGCTGATCGTCGCCGTCACCGAATGGGCGTCAGCCAATGGTGATGAAATCACGCCGACCGTGTTTTTGTCGATCGAGACCGACGAGCTGCGCCATATGGCGAATGGCTATCAGACGGTGGTGTCGATCGCCAACGATCCGGCGTCGCAGAAATATCTCAACACCGATCTTAACAATGCCTTCTGGACGCAGCAGAAATACTTCACGCCTGTGCTCGGGATGCTGTTCGAATATGGCTCGAAGTTCAAGGTCGAGCCATGGGTCAAGACCTGGAATCGTTGGGTCTATGAAGATTGGGGCGGGATCTGGATCGGCCGTCTCGCCAAGTATGGCGTCAACTCGCCGCCAAGCCTGCGCGACGCCAAGAAAGACGCCTATTGGGCGCACCACGATCTGTTCCTGTTGGCCTATGCTTTGTGGCCGACCGGCTTCTTTCGGCTGTCGCTGCCGGATGAAGAAGACATGGAATGGTTCGAGGCGAACTATCCGGGATGGGACGCGCATTACGGCAAGATCCTGCGCGAATGGAAAGCCCTCGGCTGCGAGGATCCCAAGAGCGGGTTCATTCCGATCCAGTGGCTCGTCCAGCACGGCCATCAGGTCTATGTCGACCGCGTCTCGCAAGTGCCGTTCTGCCCGACCCTCGCCAAGTGCTCGGGTTCGCTCAGGGTGCACGAGTTCAACGGTCAGAAGCACTCGTTCAGCGACGATTGGGGCGAGCGCATGTGGCTGTCCGAGCCGGAGCGCTATGAGTGCCAGAGCGTGTTCGAGCAATACAGCGGGCGCGAGCTTTCGGATGTGGTCGTTGAAGGCCACGGCGTCCGCGCCGACGGCAAGACCCTGATTGGTCAGCCCCACGTTCGCGGCGATAATTTGTGGACCGTGGAAGATCTGAAGCGCGCCAATTGCGTGTTCGCGGACCCGCTCGCGGCGCTTTGACGACATCCTCGTCGGATCGGCTGTAAGGCCGATCCGACGGCTTCAAGCAATGTCCAAGAACTGGCCGCTCTCAGGCCATGAAACAACATCAATGGAGGAAACCATCTATGGCTATCGCCTCGACGACTAGACGCGGGCTGACAGACCCTGATAAAGCCGCCAAAATTCTGGCGGCAATCCCGGACCACGAGCTCGATACGCAGCGCCGGATGAATTATTTCGTGACGCCGCGCTGGAAGCGGCTCAGCGAATACGAGATCCTGACGCTTTATACGCAACCGAATCCGGACTGGATCTCCGGCGGTCTCGATTGGGGCGATTGGACGCAAAAATTTCATGGCGGCCGTCCGTCCTGGGGCAATGAAAGCACCGAACTGCGGACGACCGACTGGTATCGTCACCGCGATCCCGCGCGCCGCTGGCACGCCCCCTATGTCAAGGACAAATCCGAAGAGTGGCGCTATACGACGCGCTTTCTCGAGGCCTATTCCGCCGAAGGCGCAATTCGCTCCATCGATCCGAAATGGCGCGACGGAATCCTCGATAAATATTGGGGCGCGCTGCTGTTCAGCGAATATGGCATGTTCAACGCCCACTCGTCCGTCTCCCGCGACGCGCTGTCTGACGTGATTCGTTCGTCGGCGACCTTCGCGGCTCTCGACAAGGTCGATAACGCCCAGATGATTCAGCTGGAGCGGAATTTCCTGTCGAAGCTCGTGCCGGGCTTCCCGGAATCCACTGAGGGACCGAAGAAAGTTTGGGCGACGGACCCGATCTTCAAGGGCGCCCGCGAGACCATCGAAGAGGCCTGGCAGGGCATTCAGGACTTCAACGAGATCCTGTGGGCCGTGCATGGCGTCTATGATCCGCTGTTTGGCCAGTTCGCCCGCCGTGAGTTCTTCGGCCGGCTCGCCGCTCACTATGGGGATAACCTGACGCCGTTCTTCCTCGCCCAGACGCAGCTCTATTTCCAGACCACCAAGGCGGCGCTGAGCGATCTCTTCTTCACGTCCCTCGGGGACGATCCGGAGTTCGGCGATCATAACCGCACCTGGTATCGCGCCTGGACCAACAAGTGGCTGCAGAAGACCGCCGAAGCTCTCCACGACTTCCTCGGCATTTACGCCAAGGTCGACAGAGTGCCCGGCATCAGCGATCCCGCCGCCATCAAGGCCGCCGTCGCGCGCGTCGTGAACGATTGGGTTGAGGATTATGCGAAGAAAATCGACTTCAAGGTCGACGCCGATCAGCTGGTCGCCAGCATCACTCGCGACGTCAAGTGAAGGGGGGATAAAGTGACAGCAAAGAACGCATATAACGCCGGCATCATGAAGAAATCCGGCGAAGCCTTCGCGAAGGAATTCTTCGCCGAGGAAAACCAGGTCGTTCATGAATCCAATACGGTCGTCCTCGTTCTCATGAAGAGCGACGAGATCGATGCGATCGTGGAGGATCTCATTCTGGGCGAAGAGACCAAGCGCAACCCGACGCTCGTCGTCGAGGATCGCGGCGGTTTCTGGTGGATCAAGGCAGACGGCAAGATCCAGGTCGATACGGAGAAGGCCGCCGAACTGCTCGGCAAGACCTACAGCATCTACGACTTTCTCGTGAATGTGTCGTCGACCATCGGGCGCGCCTACACCCTTGGCAACACCTTCACGATCACGTCCGAGCTGATGGGTCTTGATCGCAAGCTCACCGACGTTTAAGCGACCGAAAGGGAGGAAATAGAAAATGCCTAACTACAAGATTCACGAAAACCCCGTTCGGTCGGAATGGCTTGAGAAGATCGGCGGGCTGAACAATGTGAAGGATGCGACGGCGTTCATTCAAGACTTCCGCAAGAAGAACACGTCGCCGTTCCGCACGAGCTATGCCCTCGACGTCGATTACCTCTTCATCGAGGCGAAAATCGAGGAGCGGCTCGCGGTGCTCAAGGCTTCGTCCTTTTCCGCCGCCGACCTCGTGTCGAAAGCGACGACCGGCGAGGCGGCCCAGGCTGTCGCCGACGCCTGGATCGCCAAGATCGATGCGGAGAAAGACAAGTTCGCCGCCGAAAAGATCCTGATCACGTTTCGGCAGCTCTACAAGCCGCCGGTGCTCCCGGTGAATGTGTTCTTCAAGGTCGACTCTTATCTTGGAAGCCGTCTCATGGAGCTCCGCAACACCGACTATTACGCCAACTCCCTCGAGGAATTGCGTAAGAAGCGCGGCGTCAAGGTATTGAGCCTCGGCGCGGCCTGAAGTTGTCATGAAAACACGGGCGGCGGCTGTCTATCGGTCGTCGCCCACACCGATCGAGGAGCGTTGGCGATGGCCGGGATATTGGATTTTGATCGACAAGACGAAAACGCGCTGAGCCCGGCGCCGCTTGATCGGGATCGCGAAGCGCCCTTCACCTGCCTCGGAGCGCGGATCGAGATCTTCAGCGAAGGCCGCTACCGGGCGTTTGTTCAGGACGTCGAATGCATGTGGAGATGGGAGATCCACCGGGATGATGAATTCGTCCAGGAGGGCTGTTCTCTCAGCGAATCCTCGGCGCGCGAGGCGGTCGGTTATGTGATTTCGTTTTTCCGGCGCGGCGATCAGCGTCAGTCCGGCCAGGACAGCGCAAAGATCTAAGCCGCGAATAAGAAGAAAACAGATTCGGTGAGGATCGCGTCGAGCCGGGAAGATCGCACTGATTATCTCAGCTGATTGTCTCACAAGCGGATTGTATGCGCTTCGGCGGGCGCGCTTTCTTCGGGCGCGTGGCTGAGACCGCTTTAGTCCCTGCCGGCGCCGAAACCTCGCTCGGGGCGCCATCGTGAACTGCCATTGTTGTTTAGAAAGCACTTGGGGAAGGGAATTATGTTTAAGGTGCGCGCCATAACGGAAGATCAACAAGATCTGACCTTTGAATGTTCGCCGAGCGAGGACGTCATATCGGCGGGCTTGAAGCGGGACGTCATCCTGCTGGCCTCGTGCCGCGAAGGTGGCTGCGCCACGTGCAAAGCGGAGGTCGTCGACGGCGACTATGAGCTTGGCAATTGCAGCGTCCAAGCTCTCCCCCCCGACGAAGAAGAATCGGGAGTCGTTCTCCTCTGCCGCACCTTTCCCAGAAGCGATCTCGTCGTTCAACTGCCCTATACGTTCGACCGCATTTCCTTCCAGAAGGTGAATACCGATTGGCAGGGCGAGATCCTCGCGGTCGAAAAGATTTCCTCGAATGTGGCGAAGCTGCGTATTCAGCCGCGCGACCCGGAAACCGGCGCGGCCGTCAAGATCCCCTTCTTTCCCGGGCAATATCTCGATATCGAGATCCCGGATTCAGGCGTCAGCCGGTCTTATTCGATGGCGACGACCAGCGATGAAGCCCATCTTGATTTCCTCATTCGGCTTTTGCCCGACGGCCGCTTTTCACACTTTCTGTCGAAAGCCGCGAAGCCGGGACTGACGGTCAAACTTCGCGGTCCATTTGGCGGGTTCAGCCTTCGCGAGAACGGGTTCAGACCGCGCTATTTCGTTGCAGGCGGGACGGGGCTGTCTCCAGTCCTGTCGATGATTCGGCACATGAAGCAGGAGCAGCATCCGCAGGAGACCAAGCTCTTCTTCGGCGTCACGCACCAGCACGAATTATTCTGCGTCGACGAGCTGAAAGAGCTCGAGGCGGCGATGCCCAACTTCAGCGCGCATGTCGCCGTGATGCAACCCGACGCCGATTGGCAAGGCAGCAAGGGCACCGTCGTCGACGATCTGCTGAAGCATCTTGAAGGAGCGAAAGCGATTCCAGATATTTACATGTGCGGTCCCCCCGGCATGATCGACGCGACCTTCGCAGCTGCAGCAAAAAAAGGCGTGCCAAAAGATCACGTTTACGTCGAAAAGTTCCTTGCAACGGGACAAAATCAGGCCGCAGAGTAGGGAGATTCTACGAGGCTCTAGGCCTTCCAAGGTGGTGCTTCAGCAATGTACTCCGTGGTCCACATGCCGAATCAGTTAAAACCGCAGGACCTTGCAGCGCCCGAACAGGACGCTGGACTGTTCGGGGTCGATCGGCCGGGGGTCGCCTGGGACTGGATGATGCAGACCGGTCAGCCGCCGGAAGGCGACGACTGGGTGCGTCCGCAAGTGTCGGAAGCCTGGTACAGGTGCATCGAGGAATACCGACTTTCGCCGCGCACCAGTCTTTTGCGTCCGCATGCGATCATGGATTTCGAAAATGGCGGGCGCACCGCGCCGGCGACCAATCTCGACGTGCGCACCGCGCTGGCGACGATGGCGTTCAACCTGCAGCCGGTCCTGCGGGACACGAGCGTCAGCCTGCTGTTGGCCGATAGCGCCGGCACGCTCATTCACGCCCTTGACGCCGGGTCGAACCTCGGTCCGATGGGCCGGCGTCTGGTCCGGCTCGGCGAGAGCTGGAACGAGCTTATCATCGGCAATAATGGATTGGGGACGGCGGCCGTCTTGCGCGAGCCCGTCGCCTTCGACGGGAAGGAGCACTTCTCCTCGGTCCTGCATCCTTTCGCGACCGTCGGCCATCCGCTCTTCGCGCATGACGGCGGACTGGTCGCTCTGCTCGGCCTCATAACGGATCAACGTTCGTCGGCCCAGACTCTTCTTGGCTTCGTCCGCATCGCCGGCTATCTGATCGAGACGAATTTGTTCGAGTGTCAGGCGCCTGGCGCATTCATGCTTCGGATGCGCCTGAACAATATCAGCGCCGGCTTGACCGGGCAGGATTGCCTGCTCGACGGCCTCATCGCGATTGATGAGCAGGGCAGGATCGTCGGCGCGACGCGCACGGGGCTCAATCTGCTTCGAGCCGAGCGTCACGAGGACATCCTCTCCAAGAAAGTTGAGGCGATCCTCGGGGTCACGATCGGCGATTTACGTGCCTGCGCCAGCCGCGGCGAACCGATCGAACTCGAGATTCCCGGAAGGTTGGCGTCTCAAGGGCGAGTTCATCGTCAGACGTCACGCCGAGAAAGACATTCGTCCGGCCGAGCCGGAGCTTTGCGACCAAGACGGCGAACCGGCCCGCGCCGCAGTCGGCGCCTAGCCAGGGCAAGATCGCCAATGCGGAGCCCTGGCGCGACGCCGTGCTCGAAGCCGCGCTGCAAAAGGCCGTCAACCTCCAGAAGCAGAAGATCCCGATGCTGATCACCGGCGAGTCCGGCGTCGGCAAGGATTATCTCGTGCGCCGGATTCACGCGGAGGGAATCCGCAAGGGCCGCCCGCTTGTGCTCGTCAACTGCGCCGCGATCCCGCACGAGCTCATTTCGAGCGAGCTTTTCGGCTACGTGCCGGGCAGTTTCACGGGCGCCCGCACCGGCGGCAAGACGGGCAAGTTCGTCGAAGCGCACACCGGCGTCCTGTTCCTCGACGAAATCGGCGACATGGCTCTCGATCTGCAGACCGCGCTTCTCTGCGCGCTCGACAGTTCGGAGATCGTGCCGGTCGGCGGCTCGAAGCCCGTGACCGTCGATGTTCAGGTCATCGCCGCGACCAATAGCGATCTGCCCGACTGCGTGAGGAAGGGCGCGTTCCGGCGCGACCTCTACTATCGCCTCAATGGCGCCCAATTCTGGTTGCCGCCCTTGCGGGAGCGGCCCGACAAACTCGGTCTTATCGAGCATTTGTGGGAGCAGGAAATGAAGGCGCAGCGCGTCGAGGAGCGCAAGGCCTTGAGCGCGGAGGTGTGGGATATCTTCGAGCGCCATCCGTGGCCGGGCAATATTCGCGAGTTGCGCAATGTCTTGCGCTCGTGTCTGGCGATGACCACCGGCGCCGAAACTCTGGTCTCCGATCTGCCGACCGACTTCCTCAGGGAAATGAGCAATTCCGCGCAGGGAGAAGAAGAGGGCGAATCCGCGTTGTCGTCCCTGGCCAAATGGCGCCCATCGCCCGAGAGCAAGGCGCTCGCCGACTGGGAGGCGGACGCGATCCGCTCGGCGCTCGCCAAGACAGCGGGAAACATCTCGGAATCGGCGCGCCAGCTGGGCATTACGCGCGCGACGCTCTACCATAAAATGGCGCGACTGGGCCTGCGAAAATGAGGGCGCTCTGACGCCACTAGCAAGGAAAGAGAAATGGACGACGAACTCGAACAGTTTCTCGCCGAGATGGCAAAAGGCGCCGACGCCACGACGCATGAATTGGAAATCGAGGAAGCGACCCTGCGCGCCCTTGTCGGCGATCAGCGCACCGAGGAGCTGGAGCTGCTCTGGACAAAGCAGCTCGATCCGGCCGATGAAGAAGACGTCAAGCGCTATATGGACTGGAACGACAAGAAGCTGATCTGGATCTGGCATCGCCTCGAGCGCTCGCGCGAACGGCGCGCCGCGGCGGGGCGGGCCTACATGATCCGGAGCCAGGACGGGATGGCGTCGGCCGCGCCGACTTCGAAACGAGCGGCGCCGCGCAAGCCATCTTAAGCGAAGGCCAGCCTCCTCGAAACGGCGCCTCCTTCGTTTGACGACGCAAAGCCTGGGCTCTACGGGCGCCGGGATTCTGCGACCAATTGCGCGCCCGGACCGAAGAAGCGAACCAGCAAGAAACATAAACCAAGAAACATAAACAAAAGGGAGAACGCCGTCGGCGTTCCAAGTGAGGAAACAATGGCAAAAGATATTCGCTATGGCGACATCGCGCGCCGCAGGATGCTTGCGGGCGCGAACCTTCTGGCCGATGCCGTGCAAGTGACGCTGGGTCCGCGCGGCCGCAATGTGATGATCGAACATCGCACCGCCGGGATTCCAGCCGATCGTGACCAAGGATGGGGTGACCGTCGCACGCTCGATCGCCGTCGACGACCGCTTCGAAAGCGCCGGCATCAATATGTTCAAGGAAATGGCCGGGAAGGTCTCGAAGCAATGTGGCGACGGCACCACGACGACCATCGTGCTCGCGCGCTATATCGCCCGCAAGGTGCTGGCGGCGATGAGTTCCGGGCTCGATCCCAACGGGCTGCGGACCGGCCTGGAGCTTGCGACGCACGCGGCGGTGGAAGACCTTGAGCGGCGCGCGAAAAGCTGCGGCGATAAACACTCGATCGTCCGGATCGCCGCCACTGCTTCGAATGGCGACACGTCGGTCGGCGAGCTGCTCGCCTCCGCCTTCGAGAAGGTCGGGCCGAAAGGATTGATCAATGTCAACCTCGGCAACGGGACAAGCGACGTCATCGAGTTCCAGGAAGGAGCGCATTGGGAGCAAGGCTGGCTTTCGCCCTATTTCATGACGGACAAGACTCGCAGGATCGCGGAGCTGAGCGATCCATACGTGCTGCTCTACGACCGTCAGATCAAACAATTCGAGGAGTTGGTGCCGATCCTGGAGCAGGTGCGCCAGGCGAACGGATCCTTGTTGATCATCGCCGAGGATGTCGAGGACGCGGCGCTTGCGGGGATTTTGCTCAACCATGTCCGCTGCGTGCTGAAAGCCATTGCGGTGAAGCCGCCCGCCTACGGGGACCGTCGCAAGGAGACCCTCGCCGACCTCGCCTGCCTTCTCGGCGGCCGGGCGATATTGGAGGACAATGGCGATGATCTCAGCCACGTGAAGCTCGCCGATCTCGGTCGCGCGCGCCGCGTTGAGGTCACCGATCATTCGACGACCTTGTTTGGCGGCGCGGGCGACGCCGACAAGATCGCGGAGAGGGTGCACGCATTGCGCTTCGCGGTCGAACGCATTGAGAGCAACGACAAGGGCTCACCGACCGGCAAGCTCCACGACCTTGACGACCTTGAAGAGAGAATCGCCAATCTGTCCAACGTCACCGCGACGATCAATGTCGGCGGCGGTAGCGAAGCGGAGATGAAAGAGCGCCTACAGCGCGTCGAAAACGCGAGAAACTCCGTATCCGCGGCGCTGGCCGAGGGCGGGTTGCCCGGCGGCGGCGTCGGCCTGCTGCGCTGCCGAAAGGTTCTGCGCGCGCTTTCGTCAACGGATATCGCGGTCAGACATGGCATAAAGATCATTGCGGACGCCGTGGGCGAACCCTCGCGGTTGATCGCCGACAATGCCGGGCAGGACGCTCTTGCCGTGCAGTACGAGACGCTCGCATCGGACGATGAGGTTTTTGGCTTCGATGCGAGGACGGGCCGGTTCGGCGATCTCTTCGAGGCCGGCGTAATCGATCCGTTGCGCGTGACGCGCCTCGCCCTGCAGCACGCGACCGTCACCGCGAGCACGCTCATGACCACGGAATGCGTCGTCGCGACTTTGCCGCCTGATGATCCGACCTTTGGCTATACGGCGGAATGGGCGGCGGCGACCCGGGAAGATCCGCGCTTGTGAGCTTCCGCAGCGCGGCCGACGCGCCGCGCGCGCCGGCCGGCGATAGTGTTTTCCGATTGGATCGGATCGGAAAACGCTTTCACTTTGCGCTTCGTCGCATTTTCTCGACGCGGGGCCGAGAGCGAAATTGCGTTGGACGCTCTTCGCCCGAAGGGAAAGAGAAACGGCGGTAGCCGGAGCGAGGCATCCGCGTCGCTTGAAAATGCTTCAGAGCATGATGGATAAAAAAATCACATCGATAATGCTCTGCAACTCGTTGTCCTTTCGCATCGTCTTGTCCAAAAACTCTGCGCCTGTTTGGGCGCGCGCCGCAGCGTGGCGAAATGGTCCAACATGGCCGGTTTTGCGCGAACGCCAACCGGGACGATCCTGTTCAGATGACATACAGTGTATGCAATGGCTGAAATTCGGGATCGCCAAAATGCGTCGCCGCACGCCCGCGCCGAACAACGCTGCGCCCGGACGGATAAGCACAGCGCGTTGTTTTAAAAAGAACTTCTAGAGTTCAGAAAAGTTTCTTCCAGTTGTGCTCGTGCGATGGCGCCGACTGGCACGCGTCCTGCGATATCGAACCAACTGTTGGCGACGCAACCGCGACCTGACGCGAGAGTCGGAGAAGCCAATTTCGAGCGGGAGGCACTTTGATGAGCAAGACCAAAACGATTTTCACGATGAACAAGACCAAAACGAGTCTCGTTGTCGCCGCTGTGATCGCAACCGGATTCGTTTGCGGCGCGGCGAACGCCGAGGACCCCTCGCATACATTTATCGATCGCCTGTCCGGCAAGCCGTTTAGGGCGGAAGGCGCGGTTCCTACGACGACGATCGAGTTCAAATCCGGCGCAGGCTTATATCGACAGGGTGTCGGGCGCCGAGCAATTGGTCGCCGAACGCGTTGGGCCTGGTACGACGTCGATCACGACCGACACGTCGCAGGCGTTCATTGACCGCGTCGCCGGCGGTCACTAGGGCGCGAGACGCCATGATCCGAAGAGCCGCCCCCGGGCGGCTTGCCGGACGGGAATCGATCCCGCGAATGTTGACGGATCGATTTCTCGTTGCGGCGGATCGTGACGCCCGAGTTCCAAGAAAGAAGAAAAAGCAGGGAGGGTAGGATGGGCGATCGCGCGGGAGAAAATCTCGCCGTGGCTCCGGCAGCCTTGAGGTTTCCGGTCGGTGCGCTCTTGAAAAAATATGGCCTGCGCGCGACGCGACAACGACGCGGCCTCGCGCGGCTGCTCTTTGGTGGAGGCGATCGGCATTTGACCGCCGAGACTCTCGCCTGCGAGGCGCGGGCCGCGAATACGCGCACATCATTGGCGACGGTATACAATGTCTTGAATCTTTTTAGCCAGGTTGGGCTCGTCCGCAGTCTGGCGATAGAGGGCGACAGAACGGTTTTTGATACCAACACGACCGATCACTCACATTACTTCTTCGAGGATACGAAGGAGGTGGCCGATATCGGATCGCATGAAATGAAATTCGCCGAGCACATCGAGGCGCCTGATGGTTATGAGATCTCCAGGGTCGATTGCGTTGTGAGGTTGCGGAAAAAGGTAATGGGGTCGGCCGCGCCGGGGGGCCATGGATGCAGCTCCGCCTGCATCCAATAAGATTTAAATCCGGCCGGGATTGGAAAGCGACCGCTGACTGCTGCAACTGCGCCACGCGCTCCGGACTCCAGACGGCGCAGGCTGCATGACGCGTCATGCCTTTCCGACTGGCGCCCTGCGGCACCCCCATACACCGCAGGGCGCCCTTTTCTTTTCGGTAAGGCGGAAGCGTCGGTCAGAACTGGACGCATTGTTGGCCTCTCGGCCCGTCCAGCATGATCAGGCTTTCCGCCGATCGCCTCCGCCTTGCCTCCGCGGCAGACGAGACGCTTTGGTGGATTCTCCACATGCTTGAAACGCCGCGCGGGGGAAGGAATTCGAACTTCTGGCCTCAGCCTTCGGATCGCCTGCCACGATTTTCCCGAACGGAACCAGAATGTGGCGCAATTGCCACATATGTGGCGAATCTTTGCCAAGCTAAAGCTGAATAGCTCAATCTATGGTAGAAAATGCGACGGGCGGGTCGAGACGTAGCTCATTTAATACCCGAACAGTTTGGCCTTCCCTCCCAGCGCTTTCTCTCCGCCAGGCGGACGCCGCGCGCCCGCCGCCACGCTTCCGTCGCATATCGCGCAGTATGATCCGATCGACCCCAATTCGCGTTAGGGTTGAAGGGGATGCCGGAAGCGGAATGGAACAGCAAGACTGTGCCCGAAGAGGGCTCGATCGTGCACGTGCTAGCAGCGGACAGCCGAGGCCAATACTTGGTCCCGTTCCCGGTGATCTTTCGAGACGATACCTGGTGGAACGCTTGTACTGGCGAAGAGCTGGACACGTTTATCGTGGCATGGCGCCCGGCGACAGCGAATTTGCCGTCCACGTCGAATAATCCCGACCCGAATCCGGCCTGAGTTCCCGCCGCCCGACCCGGTTTGATTCAACGCAAATGAATGCGCGCCGCCTTGCTTTAAGCTATATCTATCTGAATATAGCTAACTGACATGGACGGTTCGCGCGCCTTTATCGGCGATGGAACCCCGAAGATGAAACTCGGAGAAGGACCACGCGCATGCAACGTGTCGATCCCTACGGGACCGCAGCTGAACTCAAGATCAAGGAGTGGGAGCGCGAAGGGCTGATCGCGACGATGCGAGATCTGCGCGCCGGGACGCCTCCGCGGCCTTTCAACATGGGTTTTTGGGACACCTGCATTTGCGGGCAGATCAACGCCTATCGCGGTCGGTTTTGCGCGCCGGTTTTTTTCTCGCCGGCGCTCTCTGACCTGTTTCTGGGCTTAAGATCCGCGTGGGGGCGGGATTACTTGCTTCCGGAGCTGCGCGAGATCTCGATGGCGCAGGCGGCTGATGCGATTCAGAATTTCCTGCTCACCGTCGCTCCGCCGCCCTGGCGTCGTCGCACGGAGGCGTTCTTTGGGCTGTGTCGGCGGCGGCCCAAGCGCCTCACGCGCGTCAGCCTTTCGCCGCCTTCATCGTGAGCCCTCGCCGTTCGCCATTCTCCGCGACAACGCCACGGACGATGCTTTTCACTTTGTCGAATATTAAGAATAACTATTTATATCTCCGGCGTGAATTTACTTGCACGGCCGAGAGTTCCGCTTGTTTAGATGATGTCCCGCACTTTCCAATGCCGTGAGGCGCGATGCGGCTTTTGCCGTCGTCCAGAAGTTTGACGATCTTCTATTCCCTGTCGCTCAAACGGCGCATAGGGTCGTTGAACGGCGTCACGTTGATCATTGCGAGCGTCTGCGCAACGCTTGACCGAAATAGATTGATTCCGACCGCACCATGTCGATCGCAAGCGCAGCTACCAGACTGGGCCGCGTCACCGCCCGCCCGTGCTTTATAAAAGCGCCCGAAAGGCAAATTGCGGATAGGATGTCACGCTTCGGGTCGATCGCGGCGGATCGATTTGCGAAGCCGGCCGCCCGTGTTGACATTAAGCCTGGCGCGTGGGGCGGCCGCCGTTTATGGCGCCGCGTCTGCGGCGGCAAGACGCCGGAACTGCCGTTTCATCGTATTGACGCGGGCGAGATAGGCGCCGACGTCATGGTCGCCGCAGCGTTGGTCGCGCACGGGTTGGAACCCGCTGCGGGCGAAAGCCGCCGCGGGGCCCGCGCCGCAGAGATGGGCGATCACGGCGAGATCTTGCTTCTGCTGCAGGCTCGCGCGCCTGTGCAGCCGGCGCGACAGGATGTTCGTCACTTTCCGGTCCAAGGACACCGCCGTCAGCTCGATCGCATGGCTCGGCACGGCGCGCGAACGGAACCTGTTGAACCAGCATGAGCGCCAGTCGTTCCAGTCGCCTTCCGCAATGACCGTGTGGTTGCGTATGCAATAGCGCCTCGTGTCGGCGAGAATGGCGTCTGTCAACTGGAACATGCCGACGGCGCTGGAGGCGGGCTGGTAGATCTCGAAAGGGTTCCAGGCGAGGCGCCAGCGCCAGTAGGTGCGCGCCACCGGATTGCCCGTGCTCTCAACCTGGGCTAGCGCGGCCAGCAGATCCGGCGTGATGGCTGCGGTGGAATATTCGTTGAAGAGCGGCCCATATTGCCGCCAGGTCTGCGCCGGCGTCTTGTTGAGCGCGCGGCTCACTGGAAAGAACAATTCGGTCGGCTTGCGCATGACGTGATAGGCGATGTTCGCCGCAAAGAAGAGGCCGAGCGCGATGGCCGCGATGATGACGCCGCGCAGGGGCGCAGGCAGCGCGATCAGTTGGCGGCACGGCGCAATTGCGCGGTCCCGCCATCGGCGAAGCCGAAGAAACCGATCTGCGCCCTGGAAGACGGCCTCTTGGCGGCGCTTGTTGATGATGGGTCGAGCGCCGGCGCCGCGCTGCGGCGCGGTTTTGGCGGCTTGAGCCGTGCTTCCTGCATTCACGCGGCTCACACTCACATCTCGATTTCGCGTTGCGAGGAAGGGCTCGCATTCTGTCCGCAGGCGTTAGTCAGCGCCAATATTCCTTCGGTCTGGTTAAACTTTCGGCCGCTTTAGGGACGGGAGCGAGGGCCGCGCAGCCCTGTTGGAATCTTAAACAGATGGCGGCTGCAAACTGCGGCGATGGGTCTGACGATAGCCAATTCGCCGGCGGGCGCCTGCGTCCCCGCCCGAGCGCTAGCGTGGCATATTAGTCACAGTGCGCTGATTCCGAGCGCTCAGGCCGAGGCGTGCATTTTTCCCGCTTGACGTGAGCGTAGCCTTACCTCGTTTATATACACGGATATACAGCATGCGGCTCACCGATGCCGCCGGCCCCACGCAAGGAGCCGCGCGCCCGGCGACAAAGGCCAAAGCCCTTCCTTCGGTCCGAAAGGCGACAGCGTTATGAAGTTCGGCGTTTTCTTGGCGTTCAGCGGCGCGCTCCTTGTCACGCTGGCCGCGACGCCTTCGGCCCGCGCGCAGACCCCAGGTCCTGTTGTGCCTTTCAATCTCGGCGACGCGGTGCGGGCGGCGGAAGAGGCGCGCCAGCCGCCGCTGCCGCAGCCGGCCGCCGTGCCTGTGCTGCCTCAGGTCGCCGAGCCGCAATTCACGATGAAGGACAAGGAGACGCTATTCGTGCGCAGCCATCGCGCTCGAAGGGCCCGATCTTGGCGACGCGGCGGAGGTGCGCGACATCCTCGCGTCCTATGAAAACCGCAAACTCACGCTCGCGGACATCTATGCGGCGGCCGACAAGATCACGACGCTGTACCGAACCAAAGGCTATCTTGTCGCCAAGGTCTATGTGCCGGCCCAGGACGCGCGCGGCGGCGCGCTGCAGCTGAAGCTGGTTCCCGGCGTATATGGGACGATTACAGTCAATGATGCGTCGCTTGTCCGGGCCGAATATCTGAAGGGCGTGATCGATCAGGCCCTCGCCGGGTCGCCGATCATCCAGAAGGACGAACTCGAGCGCGCCATGCTGCTGGTGTCCGACCTGCCGGGCGCCGGCATGCCGCGCGTCGCGATCGGGCCGGGGCAGGCGCCCGAGACCTCGGATTTCGCGTTCAGCATCCCCGAGGCGCGGCGCTTCGACGGCTACTGGGTCGCGGATAATTTTGGTTCGCCCTGGACCGGGCGGGTGCGCACCAGCGGCGCGATCAATGTCAATTCGCCGCTTGGCGTCGGCGACCGCATCGCGCTCTTCGGCATGGTTTCGCAGAACGCCGAACTGGTGAACGGACGCGCGGCCTATTCGCTGCCGATCGGCTATGACGGGCTGCGCGGCGAAATCGCCGCATTCCGGACGACCTACGCGCTGAGCGGCGTCTACGCGGCGACGCGGGGGACGGGCATCGCCGACGGAATCGGCGCGACCCTCACCTATGCGATGCGGCGCCAGCGCGACGACAGCATCTATATTTCAGGCAATTTCACCCACATGCTGCTGAACGACAAGCTGCTTGGCGTCTCCTTCGCCGACAGGACGATCGATCTTGGAACGGCGGCGATCACGCGCGATACGTTCGGCGCGCTGATCGGGCTGCCGCTGACGACGAGCGGGACGTTCTCCTTCACCGCCGGCTATGTCAATTTTCTCGATCCAACAGAGAAGGCGTTGAACGTCGCCGGCGCCGATACGGCGGGAAACTACGCCAAGATCAACCTGGCTTTCGTCGCGACGCTCGCGCTCAATGAAAGACTGTCGCTCTCGACCAATCTGAGGGCGCAGAAGTCGCTCTCGGGAAATCTCGACTCCAGCCAGCAGATGAGCCTTGGCGGTTATTTTGGCGTGCGCTCCTATGACGAGGGCCTGAGCGGCGACAGCGGCTATCTCGTGACCCCTGAGCTGAAATACGCGCTGCCCGCCATACCAGGCGTTTATGGTTACGGCCATGCGATCGGCGTCTTCACCGACGTCGGCGCCGCCTGGCTCGAAAATGCATCCTACACGACGACGCAGAAAAGCTACACGCAGCTGAACGATATCGGCCTTGGCTATTATGCGACCTATGAATATTCGCCCGGACGCTCCCTGCTCCTCAAGGCGCAGGTGGCGCACACCTATGGTTCGGACAATGGCGCGCAGATCTACAACCAGCACACCAAGGGGCTTCTCCAGCTCGGCCTCACCTTCTGACCCGGGGAAATCTTGCTGAACCGGCGCAATGCACGAAACGCCCTCGACCCGCAAGGGAACCGCCGACGCCGCGCCCGAACGCCGGAACAGAGGTCTGGAGCAGTCTAAATGCAAATGGAATGGCTGTCGGCCGTAATCGATTTCGGCGTCATCGGACTGCTGGCCGCGCTCAGCGTCATCGTCGTCGCCGTCGGCCTCGAGCGCGCGTTCTTCTACCGTTCGGTGGAGCCGGACAGCTTCACAAACCCCAAGGCGCTCGAACTGGCTTTGACCCAGCGGCTCGTCGTCATCGCCTCGGTCGCGGCCAACGCGCCCTATATCGGCCTGCTCGGCACGGTCCTCGGCATCATGCTGACCTTTTACAACATGGGCCTCGACGCCTCGGCGGATGTGGGGAAGATCATGATCGGGCTGGCGCTCGCGCTGAAGGCGACGGCTTTGGGGCTCGTCGTGGCGCTGGTGTCGGTGGTCGCCTACAACGCGCTTCTGCGCAAGACCAAGGTGCTGCTGCTCGAATGGGAGATCGCGCATGGATGAACGTCCTTTCGAGACGCTCAACGTCATTCCGCTCGTCGACGTCATGCTGGTGCTGCTCACCATGGTGCTGACGACAGCGAATTTCATCGCCACCGGGCGCATCCCGGTCTCGCTGCCCCAGGCTTCGGGCTCCGGGGTCGAAAAGCATCAGGACAGGACGATCGAAATCGTCGCCGCCGGAGACATCTATCTCGACGACGCGCTGGTGGCTCAGGATGCGTTCGAGAGCGCGCTTGCGTCGCTGCCGCCGGACACGTCTTTCCTGATCCGCGCCGACCGGACCGTCGCGTTCCAGCGCTTCGTCGATGTCGCCAACGTCCTGAAGCGGCTGAATTTCAGCAAGGTCGCCATACAGACCAAAACCGTTTCCAGATAGGTGGGCGCGATCGTTGGATGGCGGCGATTGTGCTGAAGCGCTGCGTCCCGTCACGCTTCAGGCGAATGAGGGTTCAAATGAGAGCGCAAAAGAGGGGGGTGAACAATGTCGAAGCCTTCGATTGCCGGCGTCCCGGCAAACTCGCCGCCCCCAAACCACTGCGGGCGCCAGCTGGCCGTCCCGCAAACAGGGTGTGGGAATCCGCTGGTCTCGTCCGCATCGCGCCAGCATCAGCTTCAGACGGGGCGGCTCAAACCGTCAGTGGTTTTGTGGCCGACTTGCCACGCCCTGTGTAGACCTGGCGCTCGGGTTGTAAGCGGGCATTATATATGTTGACACAACCTTGACCGTCACGCACTCTTATATACAACCCGATATAGATCGCAAGGCTCGTCTTAAGATGTCTCGTCACACGCGCAAACATGGCCTTCCAGCGGAATGTGCGGCTCCAAAGCGCAGCGCGCGATCGCTCTCTTTCCCTGCCGCCGCGGTCCCGCGGCCTTCCGGGCTCCAGCGCATCGCGCAGGGGTCTTTCGCCACAGCGACAGCCGTCGCGGCGTTGATGGCGCTGCAGCGCCCGGCGTTGGCCGGCCCGACCGGCGGCACGGTCGTCCAAGGCTCCGCCGGCATTTCCCAGGCCGGGAACACCACCAACATCAACCAGTCCTCCAACAAGGCGATCATTGACTGGCAGGGCTTTTCGATCGGCCCGCAGGAGACCGTCAACTTCAATCAGCCGAGCAGTTCGTCGGTGACGCTGAACCGCGTCGTCGGCAATGAGCAAAGCGTCATCTCGGGCGCCCTCAACGCCAATGGCCAGGTGTTCATCGTCAATTCGGCCGGCGTCCTGTTCACCAAGGATTCGCAGGTCAATGTGGGCGGCCTCGTCGCCTCGACGCTGGATATCTCCAACGCCGGCTTCATGGCCGGAAATTACGTCTTCTCCGGCGCGTCGACAGCGTCCGTCGTCAACCGCGGCGCGATCAACGCGCATGACGGCGGCTATGTCGCGCTGCTCGGCAAGACGGTCTCGAACGAGGGCGTCATCAGCGCGACGCTGGGCACGGTGGCGATGGCCTCGGGCCAGAAAATGACGCTCAATTTCGCCGGCGACTCGCTGATCGACGTGACGATCGACGCGGGCGTCCTGAACGCGCTGGTCGAGAACAAGGCGGCGATCAAGGCCGATGGCGGGCGGGTGATCCTGACGGCGCGGGCGGCGGACGCGGTGCTGTCGGCGCAGGTCAACAATAGCGGCATCATTCAGGCCCGCACTATGGCGGCGCTGACGGGCGGCGCCGGCGCGGGAACGGCGCGGACGGGCTCGATCAAGCTGCTCGCCTCGGGTGGGACGGTTCATGTCGCCGGCACGCTCGACGCTTCCGCGCCGAAGGGCGGCTCCGGCGGCAAGATCGAAACCAGCGGCGACAAGGTGAAGGTCGCCAACAGCGCCGTCATCACCACCAAGGCGGCGAGCGGGCAAAACGGAACCTGGCTGATCGATCCAACGAATTTCACGATCTCGGCAGGAACTGGCGATCAGACGTCGAGCGGCATAGGAGCCACGACTTTCCTCAACGAACTCGCAAACGGCAACGTCGACATTGTAACGAGCTCAAGCGGCGCCGGTCTCGGCGACATCAATGTCAACGCGGCTTTGAACTGGTCATCAACCTCGGCGACGCCCTCGGCCAATTCTCTGACCCTGGCGGCGGCGAATAACATCAATGTCAATGCGCCTGTGACTTGGTCGGCCGGCACGCTCACGCTGAACGCCGGCGCCAATATTTACGTCAACAATGTGATGACGGCCACGGGCACGGCGAGCTTCGCGGCCAATTACGGCCATCAGATCGGCGCCGACGGCAGTGTCTCGACAACGGTCACCGGAAACGGCTTCAATCCCGATGGCGTTACGCCTTACGGATTATATACGCTTCAGGGCGCTTCGACGACCGGAGCCTACGCCGGCAAGATTAACTTCAGCGGAGCCGGAACGGTCACGCTGAACGGGACGCAATATACCGTCATCGAGAGCGCGGCGGATCTCTGGGGAGCAGCCACAAAAGTCTCCGACAGCAGCTACTATGGCTACTCCTACCACTACCAATCGGCGTCGCCCATTGATCGGCCAGCGGCAATTATGTCCTCGGCTGCCGATTTCACCGCCACCATCTATGACGCTAGTCAGGGATTTAACTTCGGCGTCTCGCCGACGGCGGCGTCGGCCATCGGCACCGACGCCACGCCGTTTATCGGCAACTTCAACGGCTTCGGCCATACGGTCAACGTCAACGTCGGGGGAATCCTTGCAAAAGGCGTTACAGGGTTATTCGGGACCATCGGCGCGAGCGGCGTCGTCAGCAACCTCAATCTCAACGGTGGGGTCACATCGGGCGTGAGCGCCAGCGCCTCCGGCGCCGCGCTCGGCGCCATTGCCGACGTTAACTACGGAAGCATCATCAACGCCGTCGCTACAAATAGCCAAATCAATTACGGCCGCACCTACCTGTACGACACCGTTTCCGTTCCAGGCGCCGCGACCGTCACCGATGTCGGCGGCCTCGTCGGCGACAATTACGGCACGATCATCAACAGCTGGACGGAGGGCGGCATCGCCGGTTCGACCAACATCGGCGGCTTCGTTGGCAACAACGAACTGGGCGGCTCCATCTACACCAGTTTTGTTCTTTGGAATACCAGCAACAGCGGCGCCGCCGCATCGGCTGCTACAATCGTCTCCGCCGGCGGGTTCGCTGGCGTCAATTCGGGCCTGATCTCGCAAAGCTACACCAGGGCCGGCGTCAACGCCGCCGTTGACACAGTTTCTCCAAACTCAGTCGCCGGCGGCTTCGTCGGCCAGAACACAAGCACCGGCGTCATCGACCAGTCCTATGTGAACTACGGTAACCTGACGAGCGTCGAAACCGTCAACGGCGCGTATAGCGCCGGCTTTGTCGGCGACAATGCGGGCAAGATCGCAAATTCCTATACCCTGGCCCCGGACTACACAAATTATGGGGAGACAACCTACACGGCTGGCTTCGCCTATATCAATTCGGGCACGATCAGCACGTCTTTCGCCCAACTGGGCAGCTATAACGCCAAAACCTATGGTTTCGTGGCCCAAAATAATGGCGGGACGACCACGGGTGATTATTATTCGTATAAGAACGATCCTAGCGCCACCCAGAAGCCTTCGGACAGTTCCACGGCTACGTTCCTTACGGTGGCCCAATCGGGCGTCCTCTCCAATTTCGCCGGCTTCGATTCGACCATTTGGGGTATACCGAACTATACTGCGCCGACGGCAGGCTTCGACACGCCGATACTCCGGCAACTGCCGGTTCTGATCGAAGCCGTATCCGGCACGGCCGCTCCGACCTACGGCAGCACGGCGAGCCAGATTTTGGCCTCCGGTTCGAGCGCGGGCGCCTCCTACCTGACGGCCCTCGGCTTGCAGGGCGTCGACAGCACGAATTACGGCATAGCCGTTCCCTTAAGTCAGTTCACGCTGACGACACCCGCCTCGGGATATATAAACGCCGGCGCCTATCTCTCCGGTTCGACCATAACGTCGGCGCTGTACTCAAATATTGGCGGCATGTTCACCATCAGTCCGGCGCCGTTGACGCTCGCAAGCGGCGTCGTCTCCAACAAGACCTATGATGGCGGCACGAGCGCTACGGTAAACAACACTCTGGCAGATGGCGGCCTCGTCGGCCTCGTTGGCGACCAGACTTTGGATATCGCCTATCAATCCGCTGCCTTCAATAATAAAAACGCGGGATCGGAGACGGCGACGGTGTTCTTCACCGTTTCCGACGGCGCGAATGGCGGTCTGGCGAGCAATTACGCCATCTCCAACACCGCAACCGCGACCATAAGCCCGAAGACCATCAGCGCGAGTTTCACCGCCGCCGATAAGGTCTATGACGGCACGACTGCGGCGACGGCCACGGCGACCGCTTTGAGCGGCATGGTCGCGGGCGACGCCGTAACGCTCGACTACGCCTCGGCGCTGTTCAGTGACAAGAATGCCGGGCAGAACAAGGCCGTCACATTGTCCGGCCTCACGCTGACGGGAACCGACGAGGGCAATTACACGCTTCAGGCGACCTCGATTCAATCAACCGCGACGATCTTGCCGCGGGTGCTCGATCTCTACGGGTCTGAAGTCGCGGCGACCACCACAACGTTCTCGGCGGCCAGTCTTTACGCGAAGAACGCCGTGCCCGGAGACGTTGTCGGATTTACGGGAACCGTCACTTTGGCGGGGACCGCAGCGGGCGTTCAGCCCATTACCAATTTGAGCGGCGGCGACCGTCAACAATCCGAATTACACGCTCGCCGGGGCGACGGGCTCCGTCCTGATCGGAACCGCAAGCCTCGCCCTCGATAAAATCGTTTCTGGAACGGTGAACATCGCGTCGTCCGGGAGCCACGACGACGGTGACCGAAAGCACCAACAGCGCCATCATCGACTGGTTGCGCTTTTCCATCCCCGGCGGCGATGCCGTTACTTTCGTGCAGCCGACCTCGACCTCGGTCGTTCTCAATCGGGTGACGGGCAACGAGCAGAGCGTCATCGACGGCGCCCTGAACGCCAACGGGCGCGTCTTTATCGTGAACTCCAACGGCATTTTGTTCTCGGGCTCGTCGCAGGTCAATGTCGGCGCTCTGGTCGCGACGACGCTGAATATCGATGACAGCAATTTCGAGAATGGCGATTACCAGTTCGCTACCTATGGCGGCTCCGGCTCGATCGCCGCCCAGGGATCGATCACCGTCGCCGACCATGGCTTCGTCGCATTGGCCAGCGGCGACGGCGTAAACTTTTCCGGCGCGCTGACAGCGCCCGGCGGGACGGCCGTCCTCGCCGCGGCGAATAATATGAGCCTGACGCTCGATAGCGCGACGCCCGGCCTGACGAATTATGCGCTGGGCGACCTCTCCGGCGTGGCGACCGTCGGGGGAAGTCTGAATGTCAGCGCCGCGAGCGGCAATGGAGGCCTCATTGAAACAGCCGGCGACACCGTCGTCGCTCAGCAACGGTCTGGCGATGGACACGGGAACCAACGGCACATGGTCCTATAGCCAGAACGGCGACATTGTGATCGGCGCAAAGGGCGCCTTCACGGGGCTCTCGGTCGGCAGCAATCTCGCGATTCGCAATATGAGCCTAAATTCCTATAAGGGCGCCGTTACCATCAATGATGCGGTGAACTGGTCGTCGGATGAGCGCCTGACGCTGGCGGCGGCGACCAACATCAATATCAACAATGCCATGACTGCGACGGGCGGCCACGCCGGCCTGACGCTGGCTTATGGCGGCTTTGCGCAGACCGGCGCAGCGACGGCGGGCTCCGATTATTTCATCAATAATCTGACGATCGCCAAGGATTTGTCGATCGGCGTCGGCCCCGCCTCTGTGACGCTCTCCGGCGCCAATGCGGGACTGAGCATCAATGGCCAAGCCTACACGCTCATCCAGAGCCTGGCGCAGCTTGCGGCGCTTCCCGTTTCGACGATCCTGGATCAGAATGGCAACCCAGTCATTGATCCCAACACAGGAAATCCTCAGACCGCCGTCTTGGGCTTCTACGCCCTTGGACAGGATCTCGCGGGAACGCAAACCTATTCCGGCCCACTGATCGCAACATTTTCCGGCACGCTCGGCGGGTCTCGGACACAAGATCAGCAATCTGACCATCAATGACACGGCCTTCAATGGCGGGGACGGGCTGATCGGGTCCATCGGGACGATTCTGTCCAATTACAGCATTCCCTCCCAAAATAAACGTCACGAGTGTTGGAATCGTTCGCGATCTTGGCCTCGTCAACGCCAATATCACGGGGATGGCGCCGGATTGCTGGCGAGCGGCTCCAACCAGGGCAGCTCGATCAGCAATGTTTACGCCACCGGCAGCATCAGCGGAGGAGCAGACGTCCACGAGCTTCCGTGGCGGCATGACGGCGGCCTCGTCGGCGCCAACGGCGGGCTCATCGATAATTCACATGCCGACATCGCCATAACCGTTCCGGGAGCCGGCAACGATATTGGCGGTCTGGTGGGATCCAACGAACACGACCGGCCTGATCGAGAATTCGTCGGCCAAGGGAAGCATCTATGTCGGCGGATATGCGCTCGCCGACGGCGGCGGCAACGGCAGCGGCTCCATCGGCGGTCTTGTCGGAATCAACTTTGGCAACATCACTAACAGTCATTCGAATGTAAACATCATCGCTAATAATAGCACCCAGATCGGTGGGCTTGTCGGCTGGAACTGGAACGGGGACGACACAAGCGCGACCGGCAACATCTTGAATTCCTCGGCCATGGGCTCCATCAACGCCGAATGGTTCAGCACGCTGTACGGCGGTCAGAGCATCGGCGGCCTGGTTGGAGAAAATACCGGCGGCGCCATCAGCGGATCATCCTCGACAGTAAATATTTCGGTCAAGGCGACAAATTCCGATCCAGCCACAGGTTGGGCGACGTTTACCGATGTCGGCGGCCTCGTCGGCACGAATGAAGCAAATTTCGACACGGGCGCCGGCGGGACAGTCACGAACGGCTCGTACAAAGGGACCATAACGGCGACAGGCGCCGTTTCGGCCATCGGCGGCGGCGTCGGGAACAATCAGTACGGGACAGTCTCCGGCATACAGATTTCCGGTTCCATAAACACCAGCCAGGGCTCTTCAACCCTTGGCGGTCCCAGTGACATCGGCGGCCTTGTCGGCAGCAACGGGGCCAGCCTCAGCAATTCCTCCACGTCAATGTCGGTAACCGGCACGTCGTACTCGGTCGGCGGCGCCGTTGGATCGAACGGCGGCACGATCACCAATGTCTCCGCAAGCGGCGACGTCACCGGCACCGACGGCGTCGGCGGATTTGCTGGCGAGAATTCCGGCTCGATCATCGACAGCAAGTCCAGCGGCAACGCGAAAGGCCGCAACGATGTCGGCGGCTTCGCCGGGTCCAACCTGAACGGTCAATCCACGCCGGCGATTCTCAAGGGGATGCCGCGAGCGGCAATGCGAACGGCAACACCAATGTCGGCGGTCTCGTCGGCTTGAACGGCGGCCAGGTGGCTTTCCTCCGTGGCGAAAGGCAACGCCAATGGCGTCACAAATGTCGGCGGTCTGATCGGCCAGAACGGCGGCAGGGATCAATATGGAAACGTCTGGGACGCAACTGTTCAGGGCAATATCAGCCTTCGGGAACGCCTCGGGATCCGAAAATGTCGGCGCGCTGATCGGCTTGAATAACAATGGCGGCGCCGGCAACGTCTCGGTGATCAACAACTCGGCGTTCGGCGCGTCGATCGTCAACGGCAAGGACACCGGCAACCTGATAGGTCTCGACAACGGCACGATCAACGAACGACAACACCTATGAGGATTTGCCGGCCCAAAGGGCGGCCGCGCAATTGGCGGCTCAACAGCAGGCGGCGCAGGTCGCGGCGGCCGCGGCGGCGGGCGGCGACCGTGATCGCGACGACTAATGCGGCGATGACGGCCGACTCGCCGCCGAAGGCGAGCATGTCTACCGGCGGAACCCAGGCCGTCTATTCGACGGCGGCGCCGAAGACCGATGACAATGCTCGATATCAACGCGCCTGTGCCGGCGCCTCCGGCTGCAACGGGACCCGCGGCGCCCGAGCATCGCACGCGCCGGGCCGCCGCCGATACGACGTCGGGCGCCCATCGCGAGAGCCATGGCGGCGGCGCGGGTGGGGGCGGCGGCGGCTTCGGCGCCAGCATCCGCAGCATCGAGATCAATGGGCAGCATTTCGACCTGGAGCATAAGTCGAAGGATGGCCCGGCTCCGGGCGACGCGCGGTAGGGCATGTTCCGGTCGGATTGGATCGATCCGATCGACAGCGCTTCGCGCCGGAATAGCGCAGCGGGAACGGCCATGGCGCGCCAGAGGAAAGATGATGCGAAAGCCGCGGTTCACGATTTATCACGGCCTCGCCGCATCAATCGCAATTCACTCGGCGCTGGGCCTTCCGGTGGTCCTCTACGCCCTGGCCCCGCCGCCTGAGGAGCCGCCAGCGCTTGTCGTCGAGCTGCAAGGCCTCGTCGCGGAGACCCAGACCGAGGAGAAGGTTGTCCAGGAAACGAAGGGACAGCCGTCAGCCGAGGCGGCCAAACCCGCCGAGAATCCGGCCGCCCGGCAGCCCGTCGCTGAAACGCCGCCGCCGCCGCCGCCGGAAACCGAGCCGACGCCATCGCCAACGCCGCCGCCCAAGCCGCAGGCCGAAGCGCCTCCGCCGCCAGAGCCGGACGCCGAGACGCCGCAGCCTAAAGAAGCCGAGACGCCTCAGCCTAAAGAGGCGCAGACGCCTCAGCCGAAGGAGGCGCAGACGCCACAGCCGCAGGAGCCTGAGAGGGCACAGCCGAAGCAGGCCGAGACGCTGCCCGAGGCCGCCAAGGCGCAGACGAATTCAACGGCGCCGGGCGCAGCGAATGTCAAAGGCGACGAGGAGAAGGAGCAGGCCCAGACGATCAAGCTCAGCGAGGAGGAATTCGATCGCCTCAGGAAATATGTGAAGGGGCTGACGAAAAGAGTGCAGTCCCATTTGCGCTATCCGGACGAGGGCCGGCGGGTCGGGCTGCAGGGCGCCGCGACGGTATCCTTCACGATCCTTTCGAATGGGCAGATTTGGCCGGAGTCCCTGAAGATCGTCGAAAGCAGCGGCCAACAGAAGCTCGACGCGAGCGCACTGCAAACGGTCCGTTCGAGCGGGCCCTTCGAACCTCCGCCGAAGGAGATGACGGTGGCGATCGACGTCGTCTTCGGCCGCAAGCGTTGAGCGGGCGGCGCCTTCAGATCGACCAATCGTCCCGGCGGCCGGGGATATCCTCGATGAATTCGCGCGGGACCCGTTCCTGCGTGATCGCGTCGGCGGCCGGTCGTCGATGCGCGCGACGGATCGACGGCCGGGTTCTGCGCGGCGCTGCGATTGCCGGACTCGCTGCGGCTTGCGCCGCCGATGCGACAAACTGTCCAACAGCCCTCCGCCGACTGCGTCCGTCCTGCTCCTGCAGCAACAAGCGCCCCGAAGGATATCCGCTAAGCCTTTGAAAAATGGCGCGCCCGAAGGGATTCGAACCCCTGGCCTCTGCCTTCGGAGGGCAGCGCTCTATCCAGCTGAGCTACGGGCGCCAAGCGCAAGCGCGCGCCGCCACGGACATGACCACGGCGGCGATGCAGTCTTAGACGATTTTTGTGCCTTGCGCCAAGCCGTAAGAAGGGTGACGGCGCAAATATCTGGAGTTGCCGCAGGCGATGCGGACCGCCACGGCCTACCTGGCGCGAGCCGGAACAGGTTCCGCATCCCAACATTCATAGCGTGACGAACGACGCCTGTTGTACGATGGCGCGCTGTAAGAAATCGAATAGATGAATAACAGCGACGATCCGCAAAATAAATGCAAATCGTCGACGCTTTGACCTGCGTCGAATTGAGCCAATTCGACGCATAGTCAAACGAATCCAGCTATTCAGGCGGCTAGTGCAGGGTGGGAGGAGACGAGGCGCCGCGCAATTTGAAAATCTCGTCCTTGAGTTGAAGCTTTCGGCGTTTGAGTTCGGCCAGTTTCAACTCGTCGATGGCGGGATAGACGAGGGCTTTTTCAATTTCCTTGTCGAGAGCGTCGTGGCGCTGCTCGAGCGCGGCCAGATGATTTTCGAGAGACATGCAGAACTCCCTGTTGAAGTCTTGGCACGACAGGGAGTGTGCCACAGCTTTTCGATTTCGCGAAGGCCTTCGCGACAGCTTGGTGCAAATTTCATGAAGTTACGATGTCGCAGCTTGCGCGCATTTTCGCCGGCGCCCGTGAGGCCGGCCTTGCTCGAAACGGCCGGCCAACCTATTTTCGCGCAGCGGTTGAAGCTCGGCTTGGCCTCTGGCGTTTAAAGGGGTCGCGAAGTCCAATGGTTCTGACATCATGACGGACAAGATGAGCGAGGCGGAGCGCGCCGCGCTGCAGGCCGAGCTCGAACATTTGCGTCAGGAGCACCGCGATCTCGACGCTGCGATCGAGGCGCTGCTCCACCTGAGCGCGGCGGACCAGCTCCAGGTGCAGCGGCTGAAGAAGCGCAAGCTGATGTTGCGCGACCGTCTGTCGTTCATCGAGGATCAGCTGACGCCGGACATCATCGCCTGATGGGTGCTCGCCGCGCGCCCGTCACGGTCTCGCCCGGTCACAGTCTTTGCAGGCGCGCCAGCGTGAACAGGCCGAAGGGCGGCAGACTGCGCCGTTCGATCAGCCGGACCGCCGCATTGGCGGCGATCCAGTCGCCAAGGATCGACCATTGAAATCCAGGCCGCCAGCCGAGCTGGGCGCTGCGCGTCCCAAGCCAGGCTTCGATCGAGGCCATGGGGCCGCTGGAGGCGCCGAGGTGATTGACGAGGACGATCTCGCCGCCGGGCTTCACCACCCGGACCAGTTCGTCGAGCGTCGCCTGCGGCTCCGGGACGACGGTAAGCATATAGGGCGCGACGACGGCGTCGAAATGGGCGTCGGGGAAGGCGAGGCGCATCGCGTCCATCACGATGAGGCCCTCGACATTGCGGAGCGCCTTGGCGTGGACGCGCCGCTGCGCGCGCCGCAGCATCGGTTCGGAGAGATCGACGCCGATCAGCGTCGTGCGCGGATCGAACATCGGCAATTCGAGACCCGTGCCGACGCCGACGTCGAGAACGCGCCCGCCCGGGCGCTCGGCCGCCGCCGCCGCGGCCTTCCGCCCGGGCCGCAGCAACAGCTCGAAGACGAGGTCATAGACCGGCGCCCAGCGGGCGTAGGACGTCTTGACGTGGATATTGTCGAGAATGGCGGCGTCTTCGGCGGGCGCCGCGCCGTCAAAGGCGCGCGCCTCGCCGGCCAAGCTTCGCTCCGTCAAACGCCCCCTCCCGCTGTCGCTGGTTCAATCCGCGCCGGACGAGTTCCGGTTCTTAAGTCCGCGACGCGCCAGATCCTAAGGCCATTAAAGCGGAAGCGGTTCAGGATGTATATGATTTGATTTCGAGAACAGGCCGGGCGCTGGCTCCGTCGCGCTGATGAAGCCGCCGCCGAGGACCCGCGCCTGCGGCTGATCCGAGGCGTAAAACACGCAGGCTTGCCCCGGCGAGACGCCATCCTCGTCGTGGGCGAACGCGACGCGGGCGCCTTCGCCGATGAAAAGCCGGCCCGGAACGGGCGGACGCGTCGAGCGCACCTGCACGAAGATGTCGCGCCCCTCGGCGGGAATGTCCTCGAGCGCGCCATCGCCGATCCAGTTCAGCCCCCGCAAATGGACAAGATGCGTCGCCAGCGCCTCGCGCGGTCCGACCACGACGCGCGAATGGGTGGCGTCGAGTTTGACGACATAAAGCGGTTCGCCCGCGCTCATGCCGCCAAGGCCAAGGCCGCGCCTCTGCCCGATGGTGTAATGGATGACGCCCGCGTGGCGGCCGAGCACCCGGCCGTCGATATGAACGATGTCGCCCGCAACGGCGGCCCCGGGCGACAGGCGCTCGATGAGGTCGCTGTATTTACCCTCGGGGACGAAACAAATGTCCTGGCTGTCGGCCTTGTCGGCGACGAGGAGGTCGAACCGCCGCGCCAGCGCGCGAACCTCCGCCTTGGTCATGTCGCCGAGCGGAAACCGCAAAAGCTGAAGCTGCGCCTTCGTCGTCGCGAACAGGAAATAGCTTTGATCCCGCGCCCCGTCGAAGGCGCGATAGAGCGCGCGCTCGCCGGCCCCATCGCATTTCGTCGAGACGTAATGGCCCGTGGCGAGCACGTCCGCGCCGAGCGCGAGCGCGGTTTCAAACAGATCGGCGAATTTGATTTCGCTGTTGCAGGAGATGCAGGGAACTGGCGTTTCGCCGGTCGCATAGCTTTGCGCGAACGGATTGATCACCCTTTCGCGGAAGCGCTCCTCATAATCCAGCACGTAATGCGGAATATCGAGCCGGGCGGCGACGAGGCGCGCGTCATGAATGTCCTGGCCCGCGCAGCAGGCGCCCTTGCGGTGGACCGCCGCGCCATGGTCATAGAGCTGCATCGTCACGGCGACGACGTCATAGCCCTGCTCTTTCAGAAGCGCGGCGACGACCGAGGAGTCGACTCCGCCCGACATCGCGACGACGACGCGGGTTTCATTCGCGGGCTTGGCGAGGCCAAGCGAATTCACGCGGGAGCCGGGGCTCTCGCCGAAACCGTCGCCGGAAATCTCGCCCGCCCGCGAAGGGTCAGCATTCATCGCGGGACTCACTGCCGTTGCCGCTCATTCGATCTCATCGCTCGCCGGGTCGAACGCCCGCGCAACGCATCGCCGGACCGGGCCGCGCCATTGCTCGACGCTTTGTCATATAGCCACTTGGCCGCCGGGCGCAATGTCGCAGGCGACGTCCCGCCTGAATGAGCCCGCGGCCGTGCATTCCCCAGCGTAGAAGCAGAAAACGTTTCAAGGTGGTACAAAAACCGAGGCATCGCCAAGACGTCGCACAATAACAGCAGCCAAGTGAACACGAATTGTTAACAAAACGCGGCCGCGAGCTTAGGCAAATCTTAAAACACGCGGCCTATGTTGGCCAGCGTCAAGCTTATTCAGATCTGTGAGAGTTTCCATTATGGGCGAGCCCAGCCGTCACCGCGCGAAATATGTCATCGGCCCGGATGGGAGTCCTTTGACGGTGGCCGATTTGCCGCCCCGGAGCACGAAACGCTGGGTCATCCGGCGCAAGGCGGAAGTCGTCGCCGCCGTCCGCGGCGGCCTGCTGTCGCTGGAGGAAGCCTGCAGCCGCTACACGCTGACGGTCGACGAGTTCCTCTCCTGGCAAATGTCGATCGACCAGCACGGCCTCGCCGGACTGCGCACGACGCGGATACAACAATATCGGCTTTAGAACGCGGCCGCTCCGAAACCGACTGAATTGATGCGTCGCCACAAAACGACGCGACGGGTCCAAACAAGAGACATCGTCTTCGATCTTCGGCGCCGCTGGCGGCTCTGTTTCGGACTGACAGAGCCGCCACATAGAACTCCCGAACCAGAAACTTTATCCGGCGCGAGACCGAGGATGCATCACCGAACCATTTCGACCTCGCTCGGCCGCCAGCTCTTGGTGAAGAACGGTTCGAGCGGACTGTAGAGGCGCAGGATCGTGAACCAACCCTTGCCCGGCATGGTCTGGATCCAGTTACCGCGCTTGACGCCTTCCGGCTGGGTGGGGCCGAAATAAATCGTCGTCGAGTTGTCAGCGTTCGGCTCGGCGGCGGGCGAGGGATAGCTCTGACTTCCGGCGCGCGGATAGCGCTGCGGCGTGTCGAGCATCGAGCGCGTCATGTTGTCATAAACCGTAAACGACCAGAAGTTCTCTTCCGGGATACCCTTGGGCAACGTCACCTTGTAGGTCTTGGCGCCGTCAAAGGGAGCCTTATCGGCGTCCACGATGGTCCAAAGATATGTCGAGCCGATTCCCGGGAGGCGCATCGCCATGGCCGGCGTGATGCCGGTTACGCCATAAAAGAAGCTCGTGCGCGCATCCATCGTCCGATAACCGGTGGGCGGGAAGAGCTCGACACCCTCGCGCGTAATCATCGGAATGGGCGTCTCGAACTCGTAGCCCGTCTCGAAAAGATAGTTCATCCATGACGAGTTCGGATAATAGAACCAGCTCGGGTCACGTGGGCTCATGAAGAGGCTGCGCGCAGTGGCGTTCGCAAGCGCAAGCGCGTCGGTCATGGTCTTCTTCATGCGCTCGTCCGGCGCGAAAGCCTTGCCCTTGACTATGCCAATGGCGGCAATCGGCCCCATCAGCTCCGGATCGAGCGCGGTAGCCGGTTCTTTCTGCACGATCTCGTTGAGCATTTCGTAGAAAGTCCAGTCGTTGGGCGGAATGGTGTTCATCACCTTGCCGCTGCCTTCGTGGAATACCGTCGCGGGAGGCGGTGTAAGCCGCCCGAGTTTCGCCTTGCCGGCGAGGAACTCGGCGATCGGCGTGCCGACGCCGCCGGCCTCATAGGGATAGACTTTGGTGAACCTGCGAATTGTCTCAACCGCGGGCCTCGGATCGCTATGGTCCTCAAGAAAGGACCGGCCGAACCACAATATGGTGTTGGTTCGGGCGCGAGCGACATAAAACCCGCCCTCCGGTAGCGGGCCATTATAATCCGGCGGCACGATCAGGTACTTGCCGCCTAATCCACGGTCAGGACCAGGCGCACCAAGATCGATGACCCAACGGAACCAGGCGTCCTGCACCGTGCCGAGAAACTTGGGCGGCGTCTCCACCACCATGGGTCCCTTGCTGAGATCGAGCGAGCCCATGACGTAGATCGTGTCGGCGTTGGCGGTCAGGAACAGCGACTTGGCGTCCATCAGGTCGGAGAAGATGAGCACCTCGTTGTCCTTGACGCCGATGCTCTGCATGCCGTCGCGCAGCGCGTGGATGCTGACGCCTCGCATGTTGTCCATGAATGCGCGATACGCGTAGGTGAAGGCGAGATTGTCGAATAGTTTATCCGCGGTGGCCTTGCTCGGTACGCCATCCTTGAATTCGAGGACGCCGAGGCGCGACTCGACTTTATCCGGCGTGACCAGCGACGGAGGGATCGCCGGGGCGGTCTGGGCGACCGCCACGCGCGGCGGCGCCAACATGGCGCAGATCAGGACCACTGCAAGGGGACTGATCGGATTTCGTGACGGCGCAATCGCCTTCCTGCTCATATCGTGCCTCACCTGTCGGCGTTGTCTTATGGATTTTGAAATAGCCCGCGCCGCACCCAATCCGACCATACGTCCGGCGCCGGGCGACATTATCCCAAGGTGGATGCTGATGGCAAAGGTTCAGGCGCACCCAGACATATCAAGGTTAAACGGGCGAAGCGCACGACAGCCGGCTTGCCGCCAAGCCTTGTTTCCCCGGCGTCAATACGACCGTGGCTGAGGACTCAACGCCATCAAACAGAGCCGCTCTATTTTTTTATACTGCTTATACTACGCCTGAGGCGCAGCGCTTTAGAAATGCTCAGGCGCGTTCTTGGCTTCTTCATCATCGAGCTTGTTGCGCATGATGAAGGGCAATTGCGCAATCGTGAATAAAAACACGATTATGAACAGCCCGGGGAACTTGAAGGCGACCCAGACGTCGGTCGACTGCGTCCGCCAGACAATTTCGTTCAGCGCCGCGAGGACGAGGAAAAAGCCGGCCCAGCGCAGGGTCAGCACGCGCCAGCCGCGCTCGGTCAGCGCCATCGCATTGTCGAACAGCACCGGCAGCACCGGGCGGTTGAAGGCGAGGCCGCCGAACAGCGCCGCGCTGAAGCAAATGTAGAGGATCGTCGGCTTCATCTTGATGAAGGTCGCGTCGTGCAGATAAAGCGTCAGCGCGCCGAAGGCGACGACGAGGACGGCCGTCATCAGCGGCACGATCGGAATCCGGCGCGTCAGCGCAAATGAAGCGATGAGGGCGGCGACGACGGCGACCATCAGCACAAGCGTCGCCGTGAACAGCCCGGCGTTGTCGCCCGTCAGCAGGGAAGCCGGCGCGAAGGGCGCGACGAGCGGCTCGAACAGCTTTGGCCGCGCATTGGCGAAAAAGAACAGCGCAAGCGGTCCCATTTCCAAGGCGAGTTTCAGCCATGGGTCCGGAGCGTGGCCGGGTTTGGCGGTGGGATCGGCGGCGGTGGCAGGCTTGGCGCCCGGCTGTTGGTCGACGTTTTTGTTCAAGGTCTCGCTCAAGCCCCAAGGTCGTGCTTCGTGGCGCGTCTGCGACGAGGGCTATATCACACGATGCGCCTTGCGCCTCGTACACCCCCTTCGGAAGGCCCTAAAGACGCTTCAAAACGAAAATCTGGATGAGGGACAATATAATTTCGGCGACGATCAGGACGACGATGGTGGCCTCCAACCGCGTCGCGCGATCGGCGTCGAGGATGTCGGTCAGGATGCGCGCCGTCTCGACGATCATGTCGAGCTTGTGCTTCAGCGTCTCGGCGCGCTCCTTCAACTCATATTCGTCCTCGAGGCGGGCGTAGAGCCGTTCGAGATCGGGCCGGTCCCATAGAACGTCGGGTTTTTCCTCGACGGCGACGCGGCCGGAGACGCGATGCTGGACGAGCAGCGTCTGCCCGATCAGCTTCAGCATCGAGCGGCGATTCCAGGGTGGCCGGCCGGTGCGCGCGAGATTGGCGGCGAAAGGCTCGATGATGTCGAAGACGGCGTTGACTTCGCGCTCGTCGCGGCCGAGCGAGACCGTTTTGGCGAGCGCGTCCGCGACGACGAGAAGACGCTGCTCGGAGAGGTCCTTCATCGCGATCGCGCCGCCGGGCGGGATCTTGTCGTCGAAGTCGGGCGAGATTTCGAGAATGGCGGATTCGTCGTCGATATGCTCGTGCGGACCCGAGACCCGCAGTTTCACCTGATTGAGGACATCGTCTTCCTCGAGCGGCGACAGCCCGATCATGACGGCGACGCCGAAACGGTAGAGCGCGACGAACCCATTTGCGCCGACATGGAAGGCGAGCGGGCTCGCCGAGATCATGTCGGAGCGCTCCAGCCCAGCGGCGTCGATGCGATCGCCAAGCAGCAGCGCCCGCGCCGTGACGCGCCGAACCGCGGCCTGAGCCGAACCTATTATTTGCGCATTGGCCATGGCTCGAACCTAGCCGAGCGGCGCCGGATTGGAAAGAAGCCATCCCGCCAGCGCGGCGCCGCTGGGCGCACCGCAACGCTCAAACTTCGCCGTAGACTATTGACGCCGAGGCGGCGTTCGGCTATCGCAAACGTTACGCTTGATGGAAAAAATTATGACATTCGCCCTTATCGTAGCTTGCGCGTCGGAGACGGGACGGAGATAACTCCGTAATCCCGATCTGGCGCGTGTCCGAGGCCCTCCGGGGCCTTTTTTATTGTCCGCAACTTGGATGAGCCAAAAATCCCGACCAAGTAAAAAGTCTGAACCGCGTATCCGGAGCATAACATGTCCAATCTGATGAACGGCGCCGAAATGGTCGTCCGGGCGTTGCAGGATCAAGGCGTCAAGACGCTGTTCGGCTATCCGGGCGGCGCGGTGCTGCCGATCTACGACGCGCTGTTTCAGCAAGACCAGATTCATCACATACTGGTCCGCCATGAGCAGGGCGCGGCGCATGCGGCGGAAGGATACGCCCGTTCGAGCGGCAAGGTCGGCGTTCTTCTCGTGACGTCGGGACCTGGCGCGACCAATACGATCACCGGCCTCACCGACGCCCTGATGGATTCGATCCCGCTGGTCTGCATCACGGGCCAGGTGCCGACGCATCTCATCGGCTCCGACGCGTTCCAGGAATGCGACACGGTCGGCATCACCCGCCATTGCACCAAGCACAATTATCTGGTGCGCACCATCGAGGATCTGCCGCGCATCCTGCACGAGGCGTTCTACGTCGCGCAGAACGGCCGGCCGGGCCCCGTCGTCATCGACATCCCGAAGGATGTGCAATTCGCGGTCGGCGCCTATGTCGGTCCCGCCAAGATCGAGCACAAGACCTATAAGCCGAAGCTCGATGGCGACGCCGGCAAGATCGAGCAGGCGGTCGCCATGCTGCTCGCCGCGCGCCGCCCGGTTTTCTACACCGGCGGCGGCGTCGTCAATTCCGGCCCCGAGGCCTCGCGGCTGCTGCGCGAACTCGTCGATCTCACCGGCTTTCCAATCACATCGACCCTGATGGGCCTTGGCGCCTATCCGGCCTCGGGCGAAAAATGGCTGGGCATGCTCGGCATGCACGGCACCTTCGAGGCCAATAATGCGATGCATGATTGCGATCTGATGATCGCTATCGGCGCGCGCTTCGACGACCGCATCACGGGACGGCTCGACGCCTTTTCGCCCGGCTCGAAGAAGATCCATGTCGATATCGATCCCTCCTCGATCAACAAGAACGTCAAGATCGATCTCGGCATCATCGGCGATTGCGCCCATGTCCTGCGCCAGATGATCGACGTCTATCGCGCCCGCAAGGCTGCGCCCGACGCCGCGGCGCTGAGCAATTGGTGGGCGCAGATCAATCGCTGGCGCACGCGCAAATCCTTGGCGTTCAAGGCCTCGAACACGGTGATCAAGCCGCAATACGCGGTGCAGCGCCTCTACGAGCTGACGCGGACGCGCAAAACCTACATCACGACGGAAGTCGGCCAGCACCAGATGTGGGCGGCGCAGCATTATCATTTCGAGGAGCCGAACCGCTGGATGACCAGCGGCGGCCTCGGCACCATGGGCTATGGCCTGCCGGCCGCGATCGGCGCGCAGCTGGCGCACCCGGACGCCCTCGTCGTCGACATCGCGGGCGAGGCCTCGATCCTGATGAACATCCAGGAGCTCTCCACCGCCATCCAGTATGATCTGCCGGTCAAGATCTTCATCCTCAACAATGAATATATGGGGATGGTGCGGCAGTGGCAGGAACTGCTGCATGGCGGGCGCTATTCGCACAGCTATTCGGAGGCGCTGCCCGATTTCGTCAAGCTCGCCGAAGCCTATGGCGCGATGGGCATCCGCTGCTCCGATCCGGCCGATCTCGACGCCGCGATTCTCGACATGATCGATTCGCCGCGAACCGTCGTGTTCGACTGCATCGTCGACAAGACGGAAAACTGCCTGCCGATGATCCCATCCGGCAAGGCGCATAATGAAATGCTGATGCCGGACGACGACGACATCGCCGGCGTCATCGACTCGGCCGGCAAAATGCTGGTGTAACGCGCAATCCTGGTGGACCCAATGAACGCTTTGACCACTCCCCCCGCCGCCCCGCTCTCGCCCTATTCCTCGGCATTGGGCAAGGAGAATATCGAGACGCATACGCTCTCGGTGCTGGTCGACAACGAGCCGGGCGTGCTGGCGCGAGTCGTCGGGCTCTTTTCGGGCCGCGGCTACAACATCGAGAGCCTGACCGTCGCCGAGGTGGCGCAGTCCGAGCATCTCTCGCGCATCACCATCGTGACGTCGGGAACTCCCGTCGCGATCGAGCAGATCGGCCATCAGCTGGAGCGGCTGGTGCCGATCCACAAGGTCACCGACCTCACGCTTCAGGGCGGCTCCGTCCAGCGCGAACTTGCGATGATCAAGGTCGCGGGCAAGGGCGCCGACCGCGAGGAGGCGCTGCGCCTCGCCGACGCCTTCCGCGCGCGCGTCGTCGACGCCTCGATCGAGAGCTTCGTGTTCGAGCTGACGGGCGCCGTCGACAAGATCAACCAGTTCGTCGAGCTGATGCGCCCGATCGGCCTTGTCGAAGTCTCCCGCACCGGCGTCGCCGCCATCTCGCGCGGGCCGCAGCCCATGTGAACGCGGCGTCGCCCCGGCGATTTTGACAAACCCGCCGCGGCGCCTAAAACACCGCTTCTGAAATCCGCACCGCCAGCACGAGGAACGTTCACGCCATGCGCGTCTATTATGACCGGGATGCCGACATCAATCTCATCAAGTCGAAGAAGGTCGCCATCATCGGCTATGGCAGCCAGGGCCACGCCCACGCCCTGAACCTGCGCGACTCCGGCGTCAAGAACGTCGCGGTCGCGCTGCGCGAAGGCTCCGCCACGGCTGACAAGGCCAAGGGCGAGGGGCTCGACGTCAAAAGCGTCGCCGACGCCGCCAAATGGGCCGATGTCGTGATGGTGCTGACGCCCGATGAATTGCAGGGCGACATCTATACGCAGCATCTCGCGCCGAACCTCAAGCAGGGCGCGGCGCTTCTGTTCGCGCACGGCCTCAACATTCATTTCAATCTGATCGAGCCGCGCAAGGACCTCGACGTCGCGATGGTGGCGCCCAAAGGCCCCGGCCACACGGTGCGCTCCGAATACAAGCGCGGCGGCGGCGTGCCCTGCCTCATCGCGGTGGCGCAGGACGCCTCCGGCAATGCGCATGACATCGCACTCTCCTACGCCTCGGCGATAGGGGGCGGGCGCGCGGGCATCATCGAGACGACCTTCCGCGAGGAATGCGAGACCGATCTTTTCGGCGAGCAGGTGGTGCTGTGCGGCGGCCTCGTCGAGCTGATCCGCAACGGCTTCGAGACTCTGGTCGAGGCCGGCTATGCGCCGGAGATGGCCTATTTCGAATGCCTGCACGAAGTGAAGCTGATCGTCGACCTCATCTATGAGGGCGGCATCGCCAACATGAATTATTCGATCTCGAACACCGCCGAATATGGCGAATACGTCACCGGCCCGCGCATCGTGACGCCGGCGACGAAACTCGAGATGAAGAAGGTGCTGGACGATATCCAGTCCGGCAAATTCACGCGCGACTGGATGCTGGAGAACAAGGTCAACCAGACCTCGTTCAAGGCGACGCGCGCCAAGGCCGCGTCCCACCAGATCGAGGAAGTCGGCGCCAAGCTCCGCGCCATGATGCCCTGGATCGGCGCCAACAAGCTGGTGGACAAGGCGAAAAACTAAGGTTTGCCGCGCCGCGCCGCGTATTCACGCCTGCGCGGCGTCGGGCGGCCACGGCAGCGCCTCGAAGGGCGCGAGGGCCTTAAGGATGTCGCGCGCGGCGGCGAGGTGGGCCGGGTCATCCACCCGAAAGGTTTCCGCCGTCGCCGCCATCAACAACCCGCCCTGCGCGGTGCGCTCGACGATGGCTGAGGGCGGCGGCGTAATCAGCGGCGCAAAGCGCGGCGCGACATAACTCATCCAGGCGAGCCGGAGATTGCGATCAAGGTCGCTCAGATTGAGAAGCCGGTCGGGATAGGCGGAGCACCAGGTCGCGTCGAAGCTCTCGGCGAGCGCCAGCAGCGCCGCCTTGAACGCCGGATAAGCAATGATGCTGGGGTCGGGAATAACATCGTAGCCAGTCCAAATCTGAGCGAAATTGTCCAGCGCGGATCCAACGTTTACGTTCAAAGTGAGGGAGCGCGGGCGGTCTTTAAGGTTGTTGATCGCCAAGAAATAATATCCGAGAATCGGCGTCGGCGAGCCGTCGTCGGCCTTGGCGACCTTCGCCGCGATGGCCTGCGGCAGGGTATCGCGCAAGCCGTCGAGCGGTTTTGACTTGGCGTCGAAGACCCAGTTCGGAGCATAGACTCGGCTCAGGCGATCGACGCAGGCGAGGAAGCGCACCGCAATCGCCTCCGGCGTCTCCGCGCGCGCTCCCCACGATGCGTGGATGGAATAACCGAGCGACTTGATTTCTGTGACTCTCATTTCATTCTCGAATTTGGAGTGGGAACGCCGGCTGGATCCGGGAGATAGTCGATCTTGATTCGGCTTAGCTCTGCAACGCGTGAAAAGAGTTGGCGCGCGAGGTCGGCCGACGCCTCTTCATGAAAATACCATTCGACCTGTCGCGCGCCGGCCACGCGGACCTGATTCCTGGCCTGCTCGATCCATTGCGCGCCGATGACGGCCGGAGCGTCAGCCCACCTGGTGAACAGACCCTCATAATGCCCCTTGGCTTCGATCATCGCGCGCCATCGGATTCGCGGCAGTCGTCGAACTTCACGATTTTGCCGGTCGCGGGATCGGTCAAGCCGAAAGTGAGCGTTGGCGGCAATTGCGGCTGACGCTGCGGGTTGACGACATCGCGAACGAACTGCTGATATTGAATGTCGAATAGCGTGCGTCCTATTACATTTTCAGGTCCTGGCGCTGGACAGAGCTTTGGCTCCTCGTCGCTGCTTTCCGTCGCAGCCTCGGCGCCGGTCTTTACGCCCTCGGCGTCGTCGCTCTTTGGCCCGCGCCGCCGCGCGCACGGCGTCGGGATCGATGACGACGCTCGCGCCCGCGGCGCGCGCAATCGGCGCGCCGGTCTCGTCGCGATAAATCCCGTCCGGCCCGAGATGGGCGGCGACCACCGGTTCGCCCGCCGCGCCGCCCGATGTGATGCGCAGCAGGCCCTCATCATGATCGAGGCTGTAATTGAGGCCCGGCTCGCCCGGAACGGCGCCGCGCGAAACTAGGCCGCCATTCGGCGAGGGAATGAAGAGAAGGCCGAATGCGGCTGTCGCGCCGGCGAAGCCCGCGGCGACGCTGGCGAGGCCGGCAAGCGCCTCCGCGCCGAGCGGGCCGAGGATCGCGCCTTCCGCCGCCGCATCGCCCGCCGCGACTGCGGTTGCGGTCGCGCTGCCGGCCGAGGCGGCTTCGGCTACGACCGTTCCGGTCGCCGAAGCCGATGCCGGGGCGGGCGCCTTCGCCTGTTCCGCCGAAGCGTCATCGGCGTAAGACAGATATGAGTCGGTTGAGGCCGCGCCGCCGCCCGCCCCGCTCGTCCATTTGCCGTCGCCGTCGCGCGGCTGATCTGGGCTGTATTTTTTAAGCCCCGCCGGAAGCGCGAAGCCCAACTGCTTGCAGAGTTCGCGCGGCGAAAAGCCCGACGCCATCAGCCGGTCGGCGAGATGGAGCCGCAATGCCTGCTCCGCGTCGATCGGCGGCAGGCGCAGGCCGGCCAGATAAATCTGCGCGAGGCTCTTGTCGCCGCGCGCCCAGAGGTCGCAGGCGCGGCGCAGTTTGCCGAGCAGCGCCACATCGACCGGCGCCAGAAAGGTCGCCGTCAGCGCCGCCACAATGTGGTCCTCGCCGGATAGATCGAGGGTTTCGACGCCCGGCGCACTGCGCCGCAGCGGGGCGAGAAGCGTCGCGCCGAGCGCGAGGCCAGCATCGGTGAAGGACAGGAAGGCATGCAGCGCCCGCTGTTTGCACAGCCGGAAAAATTCGCCCTCGAACCGCGCCAGATTTCTCAAGCGAACCTCCGCCCCGATAATTCAGGATCACGGGAGAAGGATCTGCGAAATCAAAGGCCAAGTCAAAAACAGACCATGAACAAAACAGCGAGGGAAAGCGGTAAGATGGCGCTTCAGGCGCCCTTCGAGACGGGCCCTCAGGCTCGCCTCAGCGTGCACGGGGCGCTACGCCGCCTTCTGATAGTCCTTGATGTCGGAGAAGGCGACCTCCGGCCATTTGTCCTGCTCGTATTTCAGATCCCAGGCCGAGGCGCCCATGAAGACCGGGGCGTCATCAAGATCGACCGCCATGGAGGAGGGATGCGCGCGGATGAATTTGTCGAGTTCGGCGGTCCGACGCGCTGATCCAGCGGCAGGAGTCGAAACGGCTCGTCTCGAACGCAACCTCAAGGCCATATTCGGCGGCAAGCCGCTCGGCGAGCACGTCGAGCTGCAGCGCGCCGACGACGCCGACGATCGCGCCAGAGCCGTCGTTGGGCAGAAACAGTTGCACGACGCCTTCCTCCGCCATCTGGCCCAAAGCCTCGCGCAGTTTCTTCGCCTTCATGGCGTCGCCGATCTTGACGCGGCGCAGGATTTCGGGCGCGAAGCTCGGCACGCCGCGAAAGACCAGATCCTCGCCCTCGGTCAGCGTGTCGCCGATGCGCAATGTGCCATGGTTCGGGATGCCGACGACATCGCCCGCATAGGCCTCCTCGGCGAGCTGGCGGTCCTGCGCGAAGAAGAATTGCGGCGCGTTGAGCGCGATGTTCTTTCCCGTTCGCACCAGCTTCGCCTTCATGCCGCGCCTGAGCCTTCCCGAGCAGACCCGCATGAAGGCGATGCGGTCGCGGTGATTGGGGTCCATATTCGCCTAAATCTTGAAGACGAAGCCGGTCATCTTGTCCTCGCGCGCGTCGACCTTTCGCGAGGCCGCCTGCAACCCTTGCGGCGGCGGCGCGAAGCGCGCCAGCGCGTCGATGAGATCGCGCACGCCGAAATTGCGTAGCGCGCTGCCGAAAAAGACCGGCGTCAGATGGCCTTCGAGAAAGGATTTCTCGTCGAAGCGCTTGAGGCCGCCTTCCGCCAGTTCGATCTGCTCCCGCGCCGTCTCGAAATCGGCGGCTGGAAGCAGGCCCTTGATGAAAGCATCGTCGGGGCCGGTCACTGCGACGGGTTCGGCGTCGCGGTCGAGCCGGCGCACGATTCTGTGCTCGAGATCATAGGTGCCGGCGAAGCTGCGTCCGCTGCCGAGCGGCCAGGTGATGGGCGCGACGTCGAGCGCGAGCGTCTTCTCGATCTCGTCGAGAAGATCGAAGGGATCGCGGGTCTCGCGGTCGAGCTTGTTGATGAAGGTCACGATCGGGATATCGCGTAGCCTGCAAACTTCGAACAGCTTGCGGGTCCGCGCCTCGATGCCCTTGGCCGCGTCGATCACCATGATCGCCGAATCGACGGCGGTGAGCGTGCGATAGGTGTCCTCGGAAAAATCCTCATGTCCCGGCGTATCGAGCAGATTGTAGACGCAGTCGCCATATTCGAAAGTCATGACGGAGGTGACGACGGAGATGCCGCGTTCGCGCTCGATGCCCATCCAGTCCGAGCGGGTCTGGCGCCGGTTGGCCTTGGCGCGCACTTCGCCCGCGAGCTGGATCGCGCCGCCGAACAGCAGCAGCTTTTCGGTCAGCGTGGTCTTGCCCGCGTCGGGGTGGGAGATGATGGCGAAGGTTCGCCGCCTTGAAACCGGATCGGAAGCATTCATGTCGCTGCTAGGTGGCAAGCGGCGACGCTCATGTCAATCGCCCCGCTGCGCGTGCTAAGGACTGCGAGACGGAAGGAGAGCGGCATGACGGCGGAAGACGACAGAGATCCCTTTGATTTGCAGCGCTTTGTCGATGCGCAGGCGCCGGTCTTCGAGACCGCTTGCGCGGAGCTGGAGGCGGGCCGCAAGGAAAGCCACTGGATGTGGTTCATCTTCCCGCAGATCGAGGGGTTGGGGCGCAGTCCGATGGCGCAAAGATTTGCGATTTCCGGCCGCGCGGAGGCAGAGGCCTATTTGCGCCATCCTGTTCTCGGGCCAAGGCTGCGCCGTTCGACGGAGCTGGCGAACGCCATAGAGGGGCGCTCGGTCCATCAGATTTTCGGCGCGCCCGACGATATGAAATTTCATTCTTCGATGACTTTGTTCGGTAGCGTCGCCGACGACAGGCAGGTCTTTCTCGCAGCCCTGCGCAAATATTTCCGTGGCGGAATGGACCCGAACACGCTTGAGAGGCTGTAATCTTTAGCCCTTCGGCCCCCGCGGCCAGAGTTCGAAGAAATGATTGACCGGGCCACGCCCGTTGCCGACATTGAGTTCATCGGCGCCCTGGAGCGCGCTGGTCACATAGGCCTTCGCAGCGGCGATGGCGTCCTGTAGCGCGAAGCCGCGGCCAAGACAGGCGGCGATCGCGGACGACAGCGCGCAGCCAGTTCCATGCGTGTTGCGCGTCGCGACGCGGGGCGCCGAAAACACGCGCAACTCGGAGCCGTCGAAGTAAAAATCGTCGGCGGTTTCGCCCGCTGCGTCGCCGCCAGTGATCAGCACGGCCTTGGCGCCGAGCCGATGCAGACGCTGCGCCGCGCGGATATTGTTGACGGGTCTGGGTTGCTCGCCGGCGAGCCGCGCGGCCTCATTGAGGTTGGGGGTGATCAGGCTCGCCAGCGGAAACAGGCGCTCGACGATCGCCTGTTCGACCCCCGACTGCGCCAGGGCGTCGCCGCTCGTTGCGACAAGGACGGGGTCGAGGACGATTGCCGGGGGCCTGTGGACCGCGAGGCGCGCGGCGACGACCTCGACGACCTCGACCGATCCGAGCATGCCGATCTTGACGGCGGCGACCTCGATATCCTCGAAAATCGCGTCGATCTCGTCGCCGACGAAGGATGCCGGCGGCATGAAAACGCCGCGCACCCCTCTGGTGTTCTGTGCGGTCAAGGCGGTGATCGCGGCGAGCCCAAAGCATCCGAGCGCCGCGAAGGTTTTGAGGTCGGCCTGAATGCCGGCCCCGCCGCTTGGATCCGAGCCGGCGATGGAGAGAATGTTTGGAACCATCTCAACGCCGCTGTGTGGCAGGTTTCCGCCGCTTCCCGCCAAGGCGCCGAAAGGGCGCCGCGAGGGCGTGGAAGAGAGCGAAGCCGCCGGCGAGGCCGACGCCGCCGAGGACAAATCCCTCGCTCGTCACGGGAACCGCGGGCTCATAGCTCGCATAGGCCCGACGCGCGATCAAGGGGTCGAAATCGGTCGCGAGCGCGACCAGTCTCCCCAATGGGCCAGCCTGCGCCATCGCCGCGTTCTGGCTGGAGAGCTTTTGCAGACGCCGCACGATTTCGTTCATCTGCAGGCCGCGCTCCTGCACAAATTCGTCGCTGTCGCCGGAAAGGCGCGCGATGCCCTGTTCTTCGGACAATCCATTCCGTGCGCTATCGGCGTCGAATTCGGCGACGATGCTCTGAAGCTCGTCGATCGCGCCGCCGAGCCTTTGCCGGTATTGCTGAGCGTATTCGGGGATTTGCGACGCAGTCAGCCCCATGAGGGCGCCGAAAAACAGGGCGAGCCTCGACGTCAGCATTAGACCCATCCTCTACGGCGCGCGCAGACCCCGAATTCTAGATGAGCGCCGTCAGAGTTCCAAGGCCGTAGAGCCGCTGGGCGTCAGGTCGGATCTTCGCGGTGCAGGTCGTGCAGCGTCACGCCTTGCGAGAGAGACGAGCGGCGCAGCCATTCGGGATGGCGGAGCGTGCGCAGCGTGTCCTCATATCCGGATTCCCGGTGCTCGCGCATCGAGGTGCCGGAAAATTCATAGTCGCGCGCATGTCCTTCGTAATTCTTGTGCTGGTAGATGAGGTGCACGATATTGACCATGGCGGGTTTGTCCGCCTCGATGATCAACGCGCGCTCGTCGGTCGTAAGCTTCTCTGCCGGGATACGCTTCAGCGCATCGATCAGGCGCATCTTGAGATTATAGGTGCGCGCGAAGGCGTCGGTGTTCTGACGCGTGCGGCTCGAGAACATGATCTCTTTCTGCCGCGTCAGCACATCCGACATGTGGCGGGGCAGGGAGCCGCGCGCGCTGAACAGATCAACCTGGAACACCAGCGACGATTGGTGCTCTTCCTGATCGAGCAAATACTGCAGCGGGGTGTTCGAGACGATGCCGCCATCCCAGTAATACTCGCCTTCGATCTTCACCGCCGGGAGGGCCGGGGGAAGCGCGCCGGAGGCCATGATATGCTCCGGCCCGATGCGTTGTTTCTCGGTGTCGAAATAGGTGAAATTGCCCGTCCGCACATTGACGGCGCCGACGCTGAGCCGTTTGCGGCCGTCATTCAGAAGATCGAAGTCGATGAGGCTTTCGAGCGTTGTCTTCAGCGCGGAGGAATCATAATAGCTGGTCGCGCCGTCCGCGCCTGGCAACTGCAGCCAGGGATTGGTGTGCCGCGGCTGGAAAAATCCCGGTTGCCCCATGAGCAGCGTGAACAGCGAACTCGTTTGGTTGCGCAGGTCGCGGAAAGGATCGCCTTGCGGCGTAAAAGGCCAGATCTTGCGGCCTGAAACCCTGTCCCAGAAGGCTTCGAGATTCCTCAGCCGATTTTCCGGCCGGTTGCCGGCGATGAGCGCGGAATTGAGTGCGCCGATCGAGACGCCTGAAATCCAGTTCGGCTCGACGCCGGCTTCGGTCAGCGCCTGGAAGACGCCGATCTGATAGGCGCCGAGGGCGCCCCCGCCCTGCAAAACGAGCGCGACGCGATCATAGCCGCGCGCGATCGTCGCGACGTCCTCGGTTCTTCCCCTGCCGCGGGTCGGGCGCATTTCATTCATCTGGCGTCCTCAAGCGATCGTCGCCCGGCGTAAGCAGCCGCCGTCATTGCGGGCGCAACCTCGAATGACTATCCGCGCCATGTGACAATGCTTTAACGCTCGCGCAGCGCGCCGCGTCAGTTCGGCATCGTGAGCAGGCCCGCGGCGCCGTCGGCTCCGCCAAACAGCAGCCGGCGACCGGCGGCGTCCCACGAGAGGGCCGTGATGGCCGCCTCAGGCCTCGCGCCCTCGCGCACCAGAAGTTCCGCGGCGTCGGGCAGGCGGACCAGCAGGATCAGCCCATCGGCATAGCCCTGCGCCAGCACCGGGCTCTTTGGATGGAAGGCGACGCAACTGACCCTGGCCGGCCTGACGCCGCATTCGAGCGGCGGCTTGTTCACCGGACCCTCCTTGGAGTTGAAAGGCCACACGATGGCGGCTTCCGCGCCCGATGTCGCGAGCCAATGGCCGTCCGCGGACCATGAAAGTGATCTGGGCTTGGCCGGGTAGCCGCTGAGCCGCAGATCCTTCTTGTCGGCGACGCGCCAGGCGTGAAGGGCGTTCTCCTGCATCGCCGTGACGACGAAGCGCCCATCCGGCGAGACGGTGATGTCGAGATGCGAGCCCTTCCAATGCAACTCGTCCGGCGCGGCGGCGGCGTTCGGGAACCACAGGCTCACGCCATTGTAATGCGAGATGGCGAGCCTGTAGCCTTTGGGCATGAAAGCGAGGCCGCGCACTGTCGATGGCGCCGCCAGCGCCTTGATCTCGCCTTTGGCGTCGCGGGCGAAAACCTGTTTGCCCGTCGACCAGGCGAGGGCGCCGTCGTCGCGCCCGGCCAGCGCGTCGATCCATTTGCCTTTCTCATGCGCGACCTCGCGCGTGGCGCCGTCCGCCCCGATCAGCGCGACCCTGCCGTCGTCGCCCCCGGTCGCCAGCGCATCGCCGGCCTTGGCGGCGACGAGGATCGCGGCGTCAGGATGCGCGGCGACGCGCCGCGTCTCGCCGGCGCCGGCGCCGGCGAAGAGCACATGGCCGTCGCCGAGCGCCAGCGCGGGCGCGGAGCCGATAAAAGCCGCCGCCGTCACCAGCGCCCCGGCGTCAAACGCGGCGACGTTCGAGGTCAGCGATGGTTGCGAGGTAAGCGATGGTTGCGAGGGGGCCATGAGTGTTGATCAGGCCGCGCAGGCGAGGAATGCGTCGCGGATTTCGTTCTCTTTCAGGTCGCGGCCTATGAAGACGATGCGGCTGATGCGTTTCTCATCCGGCTTCCAGTCGCGCTGGAGATCGCCGTCGAGGATCATATGGACGCCCTGGAAGACGAAGCGCTTCGGCTCGTCCTTGAAGGCGAGGATGCCTTTGGAGCGCAGGATCGAGGCGCCTTCGGTCTGGATGTAGCCATTCAGCCAGGGCATGAATTTGTCGGGATCGACGTCGCCGTCGATGGTCAGGGCCACCGACTGCATATCCTCGTCGTGGTAGTGCTTCAGGCCGTGCGAGGATTCCTCATGATGCTCGTGTTCATGATGGTCATCATGCTCATGGTCATGGCCGCGATCGTGATGATGATCATGTTCGTGCGCGTGATCGTGCTCTTCCCCGACCTTGAGGAATTGCGGCTCGATTTCGAGAATGCGGTCGAGATCGAAGGCGTTGCGGCCGAGCACCTCCGCGATTGGAACCGCGCATTTCACGGTCTTGTGGAGCTTGGCGTAGGGGTTGATCGCGCGAATGCGCGCCTCGACCTCGGCGAGCTCCGCGGGCGTCACGAGATCGGTCTTGTTGAGGATGACGACGTCGGCGAAGGCGATCTGGCTTTTGACCTCCGGCGCGTCCTTCAGGCGATCGACCAGCCATCTGGCGTCGGTGACGGTGACCACGGCGTCGAGGCGGGCGGCGTTCGCGACGTCGGCGTCGACGAAAAAGGTCTGCGCCACGGGGGCGGGGTCGGCGAGGCCGGTCGTCTCGACGATGATGGCGTCGAACCTTCCCTTGCGCTTCAACAGCCCTTCGATGATGCGGATAAGGTCGCCGCGAACCGTGCAGCAGACGCAGCCGTTGTTCATCTCGAAGATTTCCTCGTCGGCGCCGACGATGAGATCATTGTCGATGCCGATGGCGCCGAATTCATTGACGATGACGGCGAATTTCCGGCCATGGTCCTCAGACAGGATGCGATTCAAGAGCGTCGTCTTGCCGGCGCCGAGATAGCCGGTGAGCACGGTGACGGGAATTTTATCGGCCATGCGAGTCTCCGAAGGGATTGGCCGCGGGGCGGCGCATCGCGCGAGCATAGGAGACCCGCGCGCTGCCGCCAACCTTTGCGAAATACGCTCCGGTCAAATCCCTGCGAAGAGGGCGCGTTTTGCGCTAATTTGCGAGCGCCGCGGTCAACTGCTTGATGTTGTTGCGCATCATGTCGACATAGTTTGCCGCAGGTCCGTCCGGGGGCGACAGTGCGTCGGAATAGAGCGCCCCCCCGATCGTCGCGCCGCTTTCCTCGGCGATCCTTTTGGCCATGCTGGGATCGGTGACGTTTTCTAAAAACACCGCCGGGATCTTCTCCGCCCTGATCTGGCGAATAATCTTGGCGACGTCCTTCGCGCTCGCCTCCGTCTCCGTCGAAACGCCTTCGGGCGCGATGAATTTGAAGTCGTAGGCCTCGCCGAAATAGCCGAAAGCGTCATGCGTCGTGATGATTTCGCGCCGCTGCGCCGGGATTTTGGCGAGAGCCGCGCGGACCTCTTTGCCGAGATCGGCGAGCGTTGCGAGACAGGCGGCGGCGTTGGCGCGATAGGCGTCGGCGCCGGCGGGATCGACGGCGATCAGGGCGTCGCGGATATTGGCGACATAGATTTCAGCATTGGGGATGGATTGCCAGGCGTGCGGATCGAGGCCGATCTTGCCGTCCTCCTCCATCTTGCGCGGCGCGATTCCCTTCGTGGCGACGACGATCGGCGCCTTGGCGCCAGAGGCTTTGATCAAGCGGTCGAGCCAGCCTTCGAGCCCGAGCCCATTGACGAGGATCATCATCATGCCGACGGCGAGCAGCGCGCCGAGCGCGTGGAATCCGCCGACGAGATTGAGCGCGACCAGCGTCAGAAACAGGATCTGCGTCGGTCCGCCCGCGCGTCCGACCGAGGCGAGAAAGCCGGGATCGACGGTCTTCATGACGAGGGGACGATAAATGCGGGCGAGGCCGATCAGCGTGAAGCTTGCGATCGCCGCCGGAGCGGGACGAGGAAAAGCAGCGCCCGCTTTTGCGCCCGCGTCCCGCTCCAAATCATCGTGATCCAAGCGGTGCGAATGCGCCGATCCCAATCAGCATGCCTCCAAGTGTGTTACACTATAACATAAGCCCTGCGCCCGGCAAGGCCAAGATCAAAAACATCGCGTTAGATCACGATGGCTTTGGATCGAATCGATCCAAAGCCATGAACGTGATCGATTCCAATAGTTTCGAGTGGGATGCAGGCGAGAAAGTGCTTACACTTTTTCTCATCCCGCTCTGGGAGCGCGCGTCGATCAAAGCTTCGTGGATTGGAATCGCCCGGCGAGTTTGATAGGCAGGCGCATGACAAAAGCCACCCGCCAATTCGTATTGATCCTGCTCGGCCTCGCGATCGGCCTCTCGATCATCACCGCTTTCGCCTTCCGCGACATCGGCGGGGGCGGCGGGCAGGGCGTCGCCGCCATCGGCGGCCCCTTCGCATTGACCGCGCAGGACGGCGCCATCGTGACGAATGCGGATCTGGAGGGGAGGCCCTATCTCGTATTCTTCGGCTATACGCATTGCCCGGATCTCTGTCCGGCGACGCTGACGGAGATTTCCGCCGTTTTGAAGGAAATGGGCGCCGACGCCAAGATCGCCGCGCTATTCGTCACCATCGATCCGGAGCGGGACACGCCGCAGACGATGAAGACCTATCTCGAAAGCTTCGATCCGCGCATCATCGGATTATCCGGCGATGCGGCGCAGACCCGCGCCATCGCCCAGGCCTACAAGGTCTATTTCAAGAAACAGCCAGGCGAAAACGGCGACTATACGATGGACCACACAGGGGTCGTCTATCTGATGGACAAGCGCGGCCGTTTCGTCAACGCCTTCAATCTGGAGCGGCCCGCGAAAGACGCCGCGAACGAACTGGCGCACTATCTTTAGGCGTTCAGAGCGGGATGGCCTTCAAAAGAATCCGAGCGGAAAATATTTGAGGTAAAGTTCGGTGTAGACGCCCTTCGCCGCAAGATCGGCCAGCGCGTAGTCGAGCGCTTGCCGCAGTGGCGCATCGTCTTTCTTCACCGCGATGCCGACGCCCTCCCCGAAGAAGCGGCTGTCGAGAAATGGACCCCCGAGGAAGACGCAACAACCCCGCCCTTCCTGGCCGTTCAGCCAGAAGCTCAAGGCCGCGCCGTCGCCGAAGAAGGCGTCGATTTCACCCTTGCCAAGCGCCTCGGTCAGCGCCTTTTGCGTATCGAAGGTCTTTATGGCCGCGCCTTGAAAAAAGACGGCGAGGAAGGCTTCGTGCGCGGTCTTGGCGATGACTCCGATCGTCTTTCCGCGCAGGGTTTCGGGCGTCGCGTCACGCAGCGGCCCCGACTTCAGGGCGACGAAGCGCGCGGGATTTTTCATGTAGGGCGCGGTGAAATCGAGTTTCGCGCGAGCGGCTCCATCGATGCGAAGAGAGGCGATGATCGCGTCGCCTTCGCCGGCGTTAAGGCTGTCGATCAGCGTATCGAAGCGGCGGGCCTGAATCGTGCACGTGAGTTTCAGATCCTCGCAAATGGCGCGGGCCAAATCGATGTCGAAACCGGCGAGCGATCCGTCCGCCAGCGCGAAATGGAACGGCGGATAATCATCGTCGGTGAGGAAACGCAGAGAGCGCAGGCTGGTAAGGTCCGGCTTCGCGGGCCGCGCGTGCGGATCCCAGAAACTCGGGCTGAAAATCCTCGGCTCGCCAAGCGCGGGCGCGGCGCAAAGGAGCGCGCCAGCCAGAACCAGGAGCGTGGCGCTGCGCAAGCCGGCGCGAAATCCGGCGGTCTTTCCGAGCCCCGTCCGTGTCGTGCTATAAATCATGATATGATTTGCTTTCCAGACGGGCGAGAATAGGACGAAAGCGCTTTAATGGCCAGAGCTTTACCGCCGGAGACGAGCGGCGACGAAGGGCGCCCGGCGATGGCGGGACTCGCCGCGCTGCCGGTGTTCCTCAACCTGAAGGGCAGGCGCGTCGCGCTCGCCGGCGGCTCGACCGCCGCGCTGTGGAAGGCCGAGCTGGCGCAGGCCGCCGGAGCCGATGTCGACGTCTATAGCGCAGAGCCCTGCGCGGGTCTCGTCGATCTTGCGCGCGGGCGCCCGTCGGTTCGCCTCGTGCGGCGCGCGTTTCAGGCGGACGATCTGAACGGCGCGGCGCTGGCGATCGGCGACATCGAGAGCCCGGCGGAGGCGGCGGAATTTCGCGCCGCGGCGCGAGCGTTCGGCGCGCTCGCCAACATCATCGACAAGCCCGCCCTCTCGGATTTCCAGTTCGGCGCGATCGTCGATCGTTCGCCGCTCGTCGTCGCCATTTCCACGGACGGCGCTTCGCCGATTCTGGCGCAGGCTGTGCGGGGGCGAATCGAAGCCGTGCTGCCCGCCGCGATCAAGCTCTGGGCGGCGGCCGCCAAAGGCTGGCGCGAGTCGTTGAAGACTCTCGCTCTGGCGCCGAGGTCGCGCCGCCGCTTCTGGGAGATGTTCAACGCGAGGGCCCTCGCCGCCGGCTCGGCGCCTCCGGGCGACGGGCTCTTCACGGAGTTATTGGCCGAGGTCGAGCGGGATCCGCGCGCGGAAGGCTCCGTCGCGTTGGTCGGCGCGGGGCCGGGCGATCCCGAACTTCTGACGCTGAAGGCGTTGCGCATGCTGCAGTCGGCCGACGTCGTCCTCTACGACGATCTGGTGGCGCCGGCGATCGTCGACATGGCGCGGCGCGAGGCGGAGAAAATCGCCGTCGGCAAACGCGGCTATAAGCCATCCTGCAAGCAGGATCACATCGTCGCCCTGATGATCGAACTCGCCGGGCAGGGCAAGCGAATCGTCCGGCTGAAAGGCGGCGATCCGATGGTGTTCGGGCGCGCGAGCGAGGAAATCGCGGCGCTGCGCGGGGCCGGCATCCCCATCGAGGTCGTCCCGGGCGTCACGGCGGCGCTTGGCGCCGCGGCGTCCTTGCAGATCTCGCTGACCGAACGCGCGACGGCGCGACGGCTGCAGTTCATCACCGCGCATGCGCATGACGGCAAGCTGCCCGAGGATATCGACTGGCGCGCGCTCTGCGACCCGGGCGCCTCGAGCGTCGTCTATATGGGCGTCAGGACGCTTGGGGCCCTGGCCGAGCGCCTGCTGGCGCATGGCGCCGATCCCGCGACTCCGGCGCTGCTCGTCGAGCGCGCGACCTGCCCGGACGAGCGCCGCATCGCGGGAACGATTGCGACGCTGCCGGCGAAGGCCGCCGCGCAGGCGCCGTCGGGACCGTGCCTTATCTTGATTGGCGCCGTTTTTGCGGCGCAAGCCGACGTCGATCCGGCGCATCGATTGGCGGCGGCGGCGGAGTGACAAGGCGCCAGGACGCTGGAGCGTCCTTCATACCGCCTTGTTTTAGTGATCGGTTTTGATCGTCTGGACTGCGCAGGTCAGTTAAGGATATCGAGCTTTTCATGCTCGCGGAGAACAGGATGCGGCGTCTCACCCTCTTGGCGGTCTTCGCTGGTTTTGCTGCGATCGGGGCTTGCGGCCTCGCTCTCTATCTTTACGAACGCCCGACCATCCTTCGCGTCGCGGTGACGCGCGGCGCCGACGATCAGCAAGTGCTGAGCGCGGCGGCCTATGAATTCGCGCAAGCGCGCGAACAGATCGGGCTGAAGCTTGTGCTCGTCGATTCGCTCGCCGAAAGCGCGCGGGCTTTCGAAGATCAGCGGGTCGATCTCGCCATCGTGCGCGGCGACATCGCGATGCCGGTCGATGGCCAGACGGTCCTCATCATGCGCCGCAACGCAGCGGTGCTGCTTGCGCCGGCGGGATCGGCGCTGCATGACGTCGAAGATCTGAAGGGCCGCAAGATCGGCATTCTGCAGACCGAACAGGCGGGACGTCCCGATGACGATCAGGCGCTGCTCGACGCCGCGCTGACGCAAAGCGACGTTCCGCTGGCCTCGGTCGGCCGTGCGCCGCTGACGCTCGCCGAGCTGCCGGACGCGATCGAGCGCCACGACATCGACGCCGTGCTGGCGATCGGAACGCCGGGGTCGGCCAATTTGACCGAGGCGGTCGCGGCGGTGTCGCAGGCGGGGCATGGTCCGCCTGTGTTCATCCCGATCTCTGAGGCCAAGGCGATCGCGCAGCGTTTGCCCACCCTCGAATCCGTCGAGGTTTTGCGCGGCGCCTTCGGTGGGGCGCAGCCAAAGCCCGCGGAGAGTTTCGATACGCTCGGCGTCAGCACGCGGATGATTGCTCGGCATAGCCTTAACAACGACGTCGTCGCCGAACTGACCGAATTGATGCTGAACGCGAAGCCGTCGCTCGCCGCTCAGGCTCCGATCGCGAACCATATCGAAGCCCCTTCGACGGATAAGGGGGGCGCGGCGCCGGTTCACGCAGGCGCGCTCGCCTATCTCGGCGACGAAGAGCAGAGCTTCTTCGATAAATACAGCGATTTCATTTACATCGGAGCGATGCTGCTGAGCTTGTGCGGAACGGCGATCGCAACGCTCGCGTCGCGGTTCAAGCGCCAGCAACAAACGGATCTCGAACGCATTTTGCAGCGGTTGCTGGAAATCATCGCGGCGGCGCGCGCGGCGACGCGCGTCGAGACCCTGGACGAGCTCGAACGGGAAGCCGACGACCTGTTGGCCAAGGCGCTGGCGCATGACTTCAATCACGCGCTGAGCGGCAGCCGCCTCGCCGCCACAAGTCTCGGGCTCAGTCAGGTGCGGCAGGCGATCGCGGAACGGCGCATCGTTCTCTCGGCGCCGGGCCGCGCGCCTTTCGCGCCGCGGATCGTCGGCGAGTAGGATCTATTGGGTCTGGATCTGTTGGGTCGCGACGAAGCGGCGCAGCGCGACGAGGCCCCAGATCGCCTCGACGAGGCCGAACGGCCAGGCCCCCTGCAGAAAGCCATAGATCGAGCCAAGCCAGCAGGCGCCGGCGAAGGCGAGAATATACCAGCGGCTGCGCTGTTCGAGCGCATAGGTGACCAGCATCGCGGTCACCGCGAAAAGGCCGAACAGGGTCAGGCGGTCCATTCTTCAATCTTTCTGCCGGCCGGCGTCCGGGCGCGGCCAGCTGTTCGCATCAGGTCTCGCCCGCAGCAAGTTGCGGACCAGCCGTCGTGATTTGATGTCGCGAGGGCCTTGGCGGCGTCGCCGCGGAGATCGCCCAAAGGGCGCCCGCGCCGAAGATTTGAGCTTGTGATGATAACTGTTCCCAAACACGCCGCTTTCGTATATTGCACTGCTGCAATGCAAAAAGTCACCTCGTTATCGGGCTCGGCCGAGGCTCAGGCGCCACGGCGGCATTTCCCGTTGAGGTTCGGCGTAGCTCCGTTCAAGCGTCTCGCGCCGGAGCGCAACGCGTAAATCAAATCAGATACGGCAACAAGATGAAGCTGCGCAATATCGCCATTATCGCCCACGTCGACCACGGCAAGACGACGCTTGTCGATCGTCTTTTGCAGCAATCCGGCGCATTCCGCGAGAATCAGCGGGTCGCCGAGCGCGTTATGGATTCGAACGATCTTGAAAAAGAACGCGGCATCACGATCATGGCGAAGGCGACCTCGATCGCCTGGAAAGACACCCGCATCAATATCGTCGATACGCCCGGCCACGCCGATTTCGGCGGCGAGGTGGAGCGCATTCTCTCCATGGTCGACGGCGCGATCGTTCTTGTCGACGCCTCGGAAGGGCCGATGCCGCAGACCAAATTCGTCGTCGGCAAGGCTTTGAAGATCGGCCTTCGGCCCATCGTCGCCGTGAACAAGGTGGACAAGCCCGACGCCCGCATCACCGAGGTGGTCAACGAGGTTTTCGACCTCTTCGCCGCCCTCGACGCGAGCGACGAGCAGCTCGATTTTCCGATCCTCTACGGTTCGGCCAAGCAGGGATGGATGGCCGACAGCCCGGACGGCCCGCAGGAGGGTATGGGACCGCTGTTCGATCTCGTGCTGCAGCACGTGCCGGAGCCGCGCATCGAAGAGGGCGGTTTCCGCATGCTCGGCACGCTGCTCGAGGCGAACCCCTATCTCGGCCGTCTCGTCACCGGGCGGGTCTTCGCCGGCAGCGTCAAGCCGAACCAGGCGGTCAAGGTTCTCGACCGCAAGGGCAATGTCGTCGAGCAGGGCCGGGTGTCGCGGATTCTCGCATTCCGCGGCATCGAGCGCACGCCGATCGACGAGGCTGAGGCCGGCGATATCGTCGCCATCGCCGGGCTTGAGAAATTCAACGTCGCCGACACGCTCTGCGCGCCCGAGGTCGTCGAGCCCCTGCAGGCGCAGCCGATCGATCCGCCGACGCTGTCCATGACCTTTTCGGTCAATGACTCGCCCCTGGCCGGAACGGAGGGCGACAAGGTGACGAGCCGCGTCATCCGCGCGCGGCTCTACAAGGAGGCTGAGGGCAACGTCGCCTTGCGCATAGAGGATTTGGCGGGCTCCGATTCATACATCGTCTCCGGGCGCGGCGAATTGCAACTCGCCATCCTGATCGAGACGATGCGGCGCGAAGGCTTCGAGCTCAGCGTCTCGCGGCCGAAGGTCGTGTTCCAGAAGGCCGAGGACGGCGCGCTGCTGGAGCCGATCGAGGAGGTCGTGATCGACGTCGACGAGGAGCATTCGGGCGTCGTCGTCCAGAAGATGGCCGAACGCAAGGCCGAGATGATCGAAATGCGCCCCTCGGGCGGCAACCGCCTGCGTCTCGTCTTTCACGCGCCGACGCGCGGCCTCATCGGCTATCAGGGCGAGCTTCTGACCGATACGCGCGGCACGGCGATCATGAACCGTCTGTTCCATGAATATGCGCCCTGGAAGGGCGAGGTCGCGGGGCGGCGCAACGGCGTCCTGATCTCCAACGACAATGGCGAATCGGTCGCCTACGCCATGTGGAAGCTCGAAGATCGCGGCCCGATGATGATCGAGCCCGGCTGCAAGGTCTATCGCGGCATGATCGTCGGCGAGCACACGCGGGAAAATGATCTCGAGATCAACGTCCTGAAAGGCAAGCAGCTGACCAACATCCGCGCCGCTGGCAAGGATGAGGCCGTGCGCCTGACGCCGCCGATCCGCATGACGCTCGAGAAGGCTCTGGCCTACATCGAGGACGATGAGCTGGTCGAAGTGACGCCGAAATCGATCCGGCTGCGCAAGGCCTACCTCGACCCGAACGATCGCAAGCGCGCGGTCCGGGCCAAGGAATCGGCCTAAAAGCCCGCGTCGCCTCAAATGATCGACGCCGGCGCTCTCGCCCCTTATCGCGATTATGTGCTGCCCGAGGCCTTCATTGCGGAGCTGCCCGGCTATTATCGGGGCAAGGTGCGCGAGAATTACGATCTCGCGAACGGCGAGCGGATCCTGATCGCCACGGATCGCATCAGCGCGTTCGATCAAGGCCTCGCCGTGATTCCGTTCAAGGGTCAGGTGCTGACCGACATCGCGCGTTTCTGGTTCGAGGCGACCAGCGACATCTGCGCCAACCATCTGCGCGCCAATCCCGACCCCAATGCGATGGTCGTCCAGCGCCTCGAAATGATGCCGATCGAGATCATCGTGCGCGATTATCTCGCCGGCTCGACGGCGACGTCGATCCTGCCGATGTATAAGGCGGGCGCGCGGAAGATGTATGGGATCGATTTCCCCGACGGCCTCTCCGCCAACGAAAAGCTGCCCTGGACGATCATTACGCCGACGACCAAGGCCGGTCATGACGCGCATGATGCGCCGCTGTCGGCGCAAGACATTATCGAGCGGCGGATTCTGACGCCGCGGCAATGGGACGACGTCGCGCAAAAGGCTTTCGCGCTGTTCGCGCGGGGCCGCGAGATCGCCGCGGCGCGAGGGCTCATCCTCGCCGATACGAAATATGAGTTCGGCTTCAACGCGGAGGGCCATATCGTCCTCGCCGATGAAATCCACACGCCCGACAGCAGCCGCTACTGGGTGGCGGCGACCTATGCCGAACGTCTGGAGGCGGGGCGCCTGCCCGACAGCCTCGACAAGGATTTCATCCGCAACTGGGTCAGAGCGCGCTGCGATCCGTACCGCGAGCCGATCCCGGAAATTCCCGGCGACGTGATTCTCGACGCCGCGGCGGCCTATATCCGCACCTTCGAGATCATCTCCGGCCGCGGTTTCGTGCTGCCCGAAAGCCTCGAACCCGCGCCGCTGGAGCGCATCCGCGCCAATCTGGCTTTCTACTGGAGGCGCTAGAGCATCGGACCCGAAAGTGGGAACCGGTTTCGGGGAAATTCCGATGCTCAAACAAGAATTGGGCGGCTGCTCCGATTGCGTCCGAGCTCGCGGCGCTGAGCGTCAACTCGCCTCGACGGCTTTGGCGGCAGCGTCCAGCGCATTGGCGATCTCGGCCGATTGCTCGGCGCCGAGGGGACCACGCGAGAGCCGCAGCCTGAGGGCGGTCCTTAAGTTCTCCATGGCGCGGACGATCTGCGGGGCCGGGCCGCCGCCATGGCGCGCGCTGACGTCCGCCATGCGGCCGAAGATCGCCTCCACCGTCGCCTGATTCTGGCGCAGCAGTTCCTCGCCCTCGGGCGTGATCGCGTAGAGCTTGCGCGGACCGTCGGTCTCCTGGACCCGGATCGCGCCCATTTCCTCCAGGAGGGTCAGCGTCGGATAAATGACGCCGGGGCTCGGCGCATAGGCGCCGCCGAGACGTTCCTCGATCGCCTTGATGATTTCGTAGCCGTGCGAAGGCTTTTCCGAAATCAGCTTCAGGACGACGAAGCGCAGATCGCCCTGTTCGAACATGCGCGGGCGCCCGCCGGGCCGGCCATGCCGCCGGAACAGGCCATGGGGCCCCATTCCGTCGGGACGGCGATGGTCGCCGCCATGCGCGAAAGCGTGAAAATAGGGATGAAGTCTCATGGGGCCGTTCCTTCCTGTGCGGCGCCGGGTCGGGCGCGACGAACATGAAAACCGTATTTAGATATATCGGAATAAAAGATATATCTAAATACGCTTTTTGCAAGGGGTCCCCCGATTGGGTCGGAACCGAGATGGTCAACCCCCACGGGCAAAATTGGCGAGAAAGAAAATCCGACCGTGGCTTCCTTGCAATATCGCGGGGCATTTTTCTGAATTATGTTCGATTCTCGCTTCAACCCTCACAGATGAAACGCCCATGTCACATGTGAACCGCCGTACACTGATAGCTGGCGCCTCTTCCGCAGCGGCATTCGGCCTTGCCGGTTGCGTCGGCGGTCAGCAACAAATCGCCGCCGCCGTCCCGGCGGCTCCCTCGTCGGCCTCTACTTCGGCCTCTACGTCAGGCTCTCCGGCGACGACCGTCATCGGCGCCGCAGGCGACTTCGGCCAGATGTATGGCCCGGTCCAGGACGGGAAATTTCTCGTTGCGGCGGTCCCGCAGTCGGATCTCAATCCGGCTTTCCGCCGCACCCGGGTCGCTTACGCCGGCCCCGAAAAGCCGGGGACCATCGTCGTCGATCCCCAGGCCCATTATCTTTACCATGTGCAGGAGGGCGGCCAGGCGATGCGCTACGGCGTCGGCGTCGGGCGCGAGGGCTTCGCGTGGTCCGGAGAAGCGGCGATTCACAACAAGCAGGAATGGCCGGACTGGTATCCGCCGAAGGAAATGCTCGAACGCCGGCCGGATCTGGTGAAACAGATGAGCCAGCTGCAGAGCGGATTGGGCATGCCGGGCGGCCCGGATAATCCGCTGGGCGCGCGCGCTCACTATCTTTGGCACGATGGCGCCGACACCTATTTCCGCATCCACGGCACCAACGAGCCGGCGACAATCGGCTCCAGCGTTTCCTCGGGCTGCATCCGCATGGTCAATCAGGACGTGATGGATCTTTATCAGACCGCGGCTGTCGGCTCGAAAGTCATTGTTCTTGGAAACGCGCAGCCGACTCACAGTTCGTGAAGGCCGGCGCCTGCCTCACCTCTGGCAGGCGGCGCAGAAAAAGGTCGAGCGCCCGGATTGCGTGATGCGGCGGATGATTCCGCCGCAGCCGGGCGTCGGGCAGGGGCCAAGTTCGCGGTCGTAGACGCGAAAACTGTGCTGGAAATAGCCGAGCGCGCCATTGGTCTGGCGGTGATCGCGCAGCGATGACCCGCCAGCCGCCACCGCTTCCTCCAGAACTTCGCGGATCGTTTTGGCGAGCCTATGCGCGCGCTCTGTCGGCGCGCCGTCCCTGCGCACGAGGCTCCCGGCGGCGCGGCGCGGCGACAGGCCGGCGCGATGCAGCGCCTCGCTGACGTAAATATTGCCGAGGCCCGCGACCAGAGTTTGATCGAGCAGGGCGGCCTTCAGCGACGTCGTCTTGCCGGCGAAGAGCCGCGCCAGCGCCGCGCCGTCGAGTTCATTGCCGAGCGGCTCGAGACCCAGCGATTTAAACAGGGGATGCGCCGCGAGCGCATCGCGCGGAACGAGATGCATGAAGCCGAACCGTCGCGGATCGTTGTAGATGACGCGCGCGCCGGTCGACAGGGCGAAGACGACGTGGTCATGCGCGGTATTTTTTTGTGGGGCGCCGGGCGCGGGCGAGTTCTCCGATCCCCCGCTTTCGACGCGAAACGATCCCGACATGCCAAGATGCATGACGAGCACGTTGGCGTCGTCGAGGTCGGCCAGCAGATATTTCGCGCGCCGGCCGAGCGCGACGATTCGCCGGCCGGCAAGGCGCTCCGAAAAGGCGTCCGGAAACGGAAAGCGCAGATCCGGGCGCCTTTGCTCGACCGCGACGAGACGCGCGCCGACCATCACGGGCTCGAGGCCGCGCCGCACCGTTTCGACTTCAGGCAGTTCGGGCACTCGGGCGTCCTTGATGGGATGGCGGCGCTGGCCTGACCTTAGAGCGCGACGAGGAAAAGGGGGAGCCTCGCTTCGGCAGCCCTCGCGTCATCCGCGCCGCGCACCCGGGGCCAGCCGTCTGCGCCATTTGCGCGCGGGCGACGGCGCCGGGATTGGCGCCGCGGCGCTAAAGATGCTCTAACCCGTGCGGCGGCGATCGATGAATCGCCGAAAAATGGCCGTTCTTGACGATGGAACCGGGTATGGCGGCGACTTTTTTCAGCTTTGCCGGCGCGATCTGGTGGTGCGTCGCCGTGGGGCTTTTGTGCTTTACGCTGGTTTGCGGCCTGGCGCAGCCCTTTGTGCAGAGGCGGCGCGCGCGGGGCGCGGCGCGGCCGCCCGTCTCCGTGATCCTGCCGATCAAATGTCTCGATCCGGGCTTCGAAAGAGCGCAGGCCTCCGTTTTTGCTCAGGACTATCCGGATTATGAAATCCTGATCAGCGCCGCCGAGGTCGAATCGCCGGCGCTCGATGCGGCGCGCCGCCTCGCGGCCGCGCATCCGGCCGCCGCCTGCCGATTCATCCATTCCCAGGGCTGCGCCGCGGTCAGTCCCAAGCTCAACAATCTGGCGGCGCCGCTGGCTGAGGCGCGGCATGATCACATCCTCACCAAGGATTCGAACATCACGCTGGCGCCAGACGCTTTGACGGCGTTTCTCCAGAATTTCGCGCCGGGCGTCGGCCTCGTCGTCGCGGTGCCCGTCGCCGTGCGGGCGGAATCCGTCGGCGGCTGGATCGAAGCCTCGATCATCAACGCCCATGCGCGGCTTCTCCTCAGCGCCTCGACGCTTGGCCTTGGCTTCGGCATCGGCAAGATCATGGCGCTGCGGCGCAGCGATCTCGAGCGCGCCGGCGGCGTCGCGGCGATGAGCCAGAATCTGGCGGAGGATACGGCGATCTCGATGGCGTTCGCGCGGATCGGGCTGAAAACCGTGTTCGCGCACGAGACGGTCTCCCAGGAGATCGGCTTCCGCTACCTCGCCGACGTCTATCATCGACAGGCGCGCTGGAGCGTCATCCGCCGCACCAACGAGCTGATTTCCTATCCGCTTGAGCCGCTCGCCAGCCCGCTGCCCGCCGCGGTCGCGGCGGCGCTGGCGGCGCCGCTCGCGGGCTTGTCGGCGCTGACGGCTTTCGCCGCGACGCTCGTCCTCTGGTTTGTCGCCGAGACGGTCTTCGCCGCGCTGAAGGGCTGGGAGATTTCAATCTGGTCGCCGCTCGCCTTCCTCGGCCGGGAAGTCGTGGCTCTGGCGGCCTGGCTGCGCGGCTGGACCACGCATCAGGTCACCTGGGCAAGCCAGCGCTTCGACGCGCGGGAAGGCGTGCGCGAGGCGGATTAACTCAATCGGACGTCCGCCGCGCAGAAAACAGATTTAGCGCCGGGCGAGCGTGCCGCAGCAACGCGCGCGGCGGCGCTACTCAGTTGAATTGCGCTCTTGCTTGACGTGCTGCGTGCGGAACACGTAATCCCACCACGGCGCGCTGACCCCGAAGCCGCGCGTCGGGTCGCGGAAATGATGCAGGAGATGCAGCCGCCGCAAGGTCTGGCCGAGGCGCGTCGTCGGCTGTGCGTGATGCGTGTAATAATGCACCATGTCGTAGCCGAGATAGCCGATGATGAAGCCCATCAGCACCGGATAGCCGTAAGGCAGGCCGAACAGAATCCGCGCGACGACCAGCGCGATCAGCATGATCGGGATGCTGAGCAGCACCGGCATGACGAGACGCAGCGGATCGTTTGGGTGCTCGTGATGGACGCCGTGCACGAGGAAGTGGATGCGCGCGCCGAATTTGCTCGGGTGCTTGTAATGGAACGGGTAGCGATGCCCGAGATATTCGGTCAGCGTCCAGAGGAAATAGCCGAGCAGGGCGCAGACGGCGACAACGGGAAAGCTGAAGGACTGAAGGCTCAAATACGCCAGCACGGCGACGACGGGAAGATAGACGAAAAGCGGGACCGACCAGTGCACGCGCGACAATTTGTCGAGAAGATCATTCTCGAAAAGCCGGGGCAACTCGCCGAGGCGACCGACGCGCTCCGGGATGGAATAGTCGAAATTGCCATTTGTCTGCGTCATGATGGCGTCCCGCAAATCCTCAATCGGGGTTCTTAGCCTAGTTTACCCAAAATCGGAAATCCGCCGCCAGCGCGTTTTCAAAGCAGAGGCGCGGCATGGCGCCGCCTTTCGCGGTGAAGCTTTAGCGCGGGATGACGAGTTCGTGCAGGCTGAACATGCGGTCCCGGTCGGTCCAGACCCGATGCGGCGTCCAGCCGGCGCGATGCGCGAGGTCCTCGAACTGCGGGATCGAATATTTGTACGAGTTCTCGGTGTGGATGCTTTCGCCGGCTGCGAAATCGAAGCTGCGCCCCATGATCGCGACGCGCTGCGCCTCGATGCTGATGAGATGCATCTCGATGCGTCCCTCGGCGGCGTTGAAGACCGCGCTATGGACGAAGCGATCGAGGTTGAAATCGGCGCCCGTCTCACGGTTCAGCCGGGCGAGGATGTTGAGGTTGAACGCCGCCGTTACGCCGGCTGAATCATTATAGGCAGGCAGCAGGATCGAGAGATCCTTTTGCAAATCGACGCCGATGACGAGCCTGCCGCGCGGGCCGAGCGTTTGCGCCATATGCGCCAGAAGATCGCGCGCTTCGGCCGGCGCGAAATTGCCGATGGTCGAGCCGGGAAAGAAGCCAAGACGCGGGCGCCCCGCGAACCATCCGGGCAGCGCCAGCGGCGCGACGAAATCGCCCACCGTCGGAATGACTCGCAGCTGCGGGAAGCGCAGCGCGAGGCGCGCGACGGCGTCATCGAGCGCGCTCCGCGAGACGTCGATCGGCGCGTAGGCGCAAAGGCCGGGCAGGGCGTTCAGCAGAATTTCGGTCTTGCGGCTGGAGCCGGAGCCGAACTCCACGAGGACGCCGCCCGGCGGCGTCTCGGCGGCGAAGTCTCCCGCCGCCGATTCGAGGATCGCCGCCTCGGTCCTGGTCGGGTAATATTCCGGCAGACGCGTGATTTCCTCGAAAAGCTCGCTTCCCCGCGCGTCGTAGAACAGCCAGGGCGGCAGCGATTTTTGCGGCTGCGACAGCCCCGCGAGAGCGGCGCACGCAACCTCGTCGTTCGCCGCTACGGCCGCAGCCGCCGGCGCCAAGGTTTCGGCGATCTGCTGCATCAGGCTTCGTCCGCGAGGCGCAGTCCGCAGAACTGCCAGCGCTGGTGCGGATAGAAGAAATTGCGATAGGTCCTGCGCGCGTGCGAGTCGGGCGTGGCGCAGGACGCCCCGCGCAGCACCTGCTGGCCGCACATGAACTTGCCGTTATACTCGCCGAGCGCCCCATCGGCAGGCCGGTAGCCGGGGTAGGGTGCGTAGGCGCTCTGGGTCCACTCCCAGACATCGCCGAACATTTGCCTCAGGCCCGAACCTGGCGGGGCGGGGCGCGGCGCCAGATTGTCCGCGCCGAGCATGTTGCCGGCGACAGCGAGCCCGCCTGCCGCAAACTCCCACTCGAATTCGGTCGGCAGCCGCTTGCCGGCCCAGCGGGCGTAGGCGTCGGCCTCGAAATAGCTGACGCCGCAGACCGGCGCGGCGGGGTCGATCGTCGTGAGGCCCCAGAGGGTCATCGCCAGCCACTGCCCGTCGCGCTCCTCCCAATAGAGCGGCGCGCGCCAGCCGTCCTTCGCGACGCGCGCCCAGCCATCGGCGAGCCAAAGGGCCGGCGCGCGGTAGCCGCCATCGCTCATGAACGCCGCCCATTCGGCATTGGTCACGAGACGGTCGGCGAGTTGGAACGGGCGCAACAGGACGTCGTGGCGCGGGCCTTCATTGTCGAAGGCGAAGCCCTCGCCGGCATGTCCAACGCCGCGCCGGCCGCCTTCGAACTGAATGAAATGCAGCGGCTCGGCCTCATGACGGGCGCGCAGCGGGCCGCCCTCGCGATAGGCCGGGCGCAGAGGGCTCTGCGCAAAGAGGCTCAGGATGTCGGTGAGCAAAAGCTCCTGATGCTGCTGTTCGTGATGGACGCCGATCTCGATCCGCTTCAGGACCTCTTCATCTTCGGCGAGCGCGCCCGCGAAAACAGCATGGAGCGCCTCGTCCACATGGGCGCGATAGTCGCGCACCTCGAAACAGGTCGGGCGCGTGAGCAAGCCGCGCAGGGCGCGTGGCTGGCGCGGCCCCTGCGCTTCATAATACGAATTGAAGCAATAGTTGAAGCGCGGGTCGAAGGTCCGGTAGCCGGGCAGAAAGGGCTGCAGGACGAAGGTCTCGAAAAACCAGGTCGTGTGCGCGAGATGCCATTTGGTCGGGCTCGCGTCTTCATTGGCCTGGGCGGCCTGATCCTCGACGCCGAGAGGCGCCGCGAGACAGTGTGTTTGCCGTCGCGTGCGAAACAGGCTGTCGGCGAGGTCTTGAGGATCGCGAAGGGCGGATGGTTGGGTCTGCGGGGTCGTAACCGCCGGCGCATTCATGTGCGTCCTCCCCCGTTACGCCAACTCGCTGGGACCTGAAACGGCCCAGCCGCCTTCTTGGTTCCAAAAAAGGCGCCGGGCGGACGCCTGTTCGGGCCGCGGCTTTCACGGGCGCAATTGCGCGCCGCGCTTTCGCTGCGACGCCGTATCTGGGGTTTGGGGCGGCCGGGGACAAGGGCGCCGCCTTCGCCCGGCGTTCTTTCAACGAGCCTCACGGGGCTCACGCCGCGAAGCGCCGCTGCGTCCGGCCGAGGAGCATAAGCGCGCGCGCGTTCAGGGCCGGGGCCTCGGCGCCGAAGCCGAACCAGCGCCGCGGCGCGCCGGCCTCGAGGCGAAGCAGATGCGCGCCGGCCGCGATGAGGGTTTCGGGCGCGGCCGCTGCGAGGCCGGGCGCGAAGGCGTCGAGGTCGCGCGGGCGCCTCGCATAGGCGCGGGCGCGGTCTTTGACCATTTGATGGGCCGCGCGGCGCGCCTGCGCCCTGAGGGCGGCGGCAAGTTCGGCGCGGGCGGTCGGCGTCGGCGAGATTTTGGGCGGCATGGGTCTTCTCCGGTAGTGGAACCGGAGGACGGTAACTGGTATTATTACCGTATTATAGGTAACTACACCGTTTATGTTGGTGATCTTACCGCTACCGGCGACGCCATTGTCCGAATCGGACGACGCCCTGGATCTCGGCCGCCCATTCGATCTTCACGCTGCGGATCGGCGCCGCATTGTGGCTCTCGAGGTCGAATGTTCCGGCCCGCGCGCCGCGCTGGATCCGCTTCAGATAGCGTTTGCCGTCGGCGGTCCGCACCGCCGCCTCCCAGCCGACCACCTCCTCGGCGTCGGCGCCCTCGCGCCAGCAGATGATGACGTCGCCCGGATCGTAGCGCGGCCACATGCTGTCGCCCTCGACCTGGAAGGCGATGGCGTCCGAGGCGATCGGGAAAGGCACCTCGATCTCGTAGAGGCCGTCAGGGGGAATCTGCTCGAATTCGGGCTGGATCTCGGCGCCGGCGCCGATGCGCCCGACGACGCGGACGCGATTGCCGGGGGTCGGATCGCCGACGCCCTCGAGCAGCCATGCCGCCGTCGTCTTCAGCACCGGCGCCAAGGCCGTCAGGGTCTCTGTGGTGACGCCGCGCCGGTCGCCGCTTTTGACGGCGCGCTTCAAATTGCGGATGGCGTCCGGCTTCTTGGCGGCGAGCGAGGCGGCGTGCGCCGAGAGGCCCAGGGCGGTGAGCCGGCTTTCGATGCGGGTGAGAACGTCTTCCAAATCCATGACGGTAGAATAACCGTACATTGCGGCGAGTGCATCAGGTAAAACTACCTTTACAATACGGTAGAAATACCTTAGTCTCCGAATCGCCCCGCAGAGCCAACGCCCGCGGCGGCGCAACCGGGATAGACGAGGGAGAATTTGCCGTGAAGATCAGAACCGAAATCCAAAAAGCCCGCTGGACCGGCGATCGAATCGCCAGACTTGGCTTTCTCCTCGGCCTTGGCTGGGACGCCCGCCGCATCGCCGACGACCCGCTGATCAACTCCACCCCGAACAACGTGCACCGGCAGGCCCAGCGGTTTGGCCTCGCCTTTCGCGCCGCCGCCGCCGCGCTCGCCCTGCGGCTGCCGCCCGAAGCCGTCCAGATCTACGATTCGGCGGCGGCCAGACGCAGCCTCACCCGCGATGCGATGATCCGGCTTTTGCTGCTTGTCGTCGCCGCCGATCCGACCCTCCTCGACAATATTCTCGACGACGGAATTTGACGATGGAGCTCGACGGAAAAATCAACGCGCTCGAAGCGCCCTATTCGCCGGATCGCCAGCCGTTGCCGACGCGATGGGAGCCGGAGCAGGTCGCCCGCGCGCTCGTCAAGGCTTTTGCGACCCTCGACCGGATGCCGCGTTCGCGCGGACCGCGCGAGCCGGGCGGACACTGGCCGCGCCATAGCGTCGAATGGGCCGACCAATTGGCGCAGGCCGAAATCGAGGATAGCGAGCGCCGCGCGCGCGACGCCGCCAGCAATCGAACCAACCTGCGCCCGACCAGCCTCGACATCGCGCAGATGGACGCGGCCTTCGATTGGCTGCGCGAATTGAGGGCGATCGATACCGGCATGGCGCTGGTCACGACCCTTTGGGCCTTGCGCGCGGCGCGCGGGCGATCGGTGAAGGCGCTGTGCAGCGAAAAGAAATGGGCGCCGCACACCTTCTATCGCAAGCGCGCCAAGGCGCTGGCGCATCTGGCGCAATGGCTCAACGCGCGGCGCGTGCTGGTGTTTTGAACCAGGGCGCCACCGCCATAGCGCGGGTCAACGCGTCGCACAACAAGCCTCAACCCGGTAAGATCGCGAACATTGTCGCGGTCTCCGCGCGTTGACTTGCAACAGATTGCGTGGGCAATATGCGCGCAGATGCAGCGGCCGAATTGCGCGCCGACAGCGACCGCACGTCAACGCCGCTTCGCGCCTTGATCTCTAAGAACTGGACGGAATGAAAAAGCCCGGCTGATCCGCCGGGCTTCCGATTTTGTCGAACATGCCCGCGATCGCGGCCTGATCAATCCGCAATTTTCGTGAAGGTCGCGTGGAAGGCGACGTCGGGCGCCTCCTTGGCGTGCCCGGTCACGCTGAGCGATCCATTCGTCGATTTTCCCTGCAGGGCGAGATGAACATCGTCTTTGCCGAATACGGATGGCGCGCTCGCATCGCCAAATCGGCCGGTTACGACATTGGCGTCGAATTCGTCGCCCTTCCACGTAAACGGACCGCTGTAGAAAAAGGCGCCATCGCCGCCGCGAATTTTGCCGTCGAGCAGGGTGGCGACGCCAAAGCCTTGTCCGAGCGCCGTCTCATAGTGAACCTTGTAAAGACCATCCGTCATTGCAATCTCCGAAATTCGATCGATTGCAGTCCCGAGACCCATAGCCAATTCTCCATGACGGGCATATTACATAATCGCGCTGCGCAGTCATTATGCTCACGGGACCGCATCAAATCGCGGATAAGGTTGTAAGATGCGCGATTTGACCGTCGCCGCGATGGATTGACTTGCAACGGATTGCAAGGGCAATATGCGCGTGTGCCGGGGCCGAACTGCGACCTGCGCGCCGCGCCTCCTGCTTCATCTCTTCAGCCTTCGCGCGCCGCAAACGCGGTAGATCTTGCACGCCGAAAGCCGCAGCTGCGAAAGCCTCCGTCGAACCGCCGAACAGCACCAAACAACACAACAGCGCCATTCGAAGCCATGTAGTTCGTAGGCCGACGAAGGTCGCAGACAAAGCTGTAAGATCGGCGATTTCGCCGTCGCCGCGGTGGATTGACTTGCAACGCATTGCAACGGCAATATGCGCGAGTGCCGGGGCCGAACTGCGCCTTTGTTTGACCGGCTAGCATCAGTCGTTATCGCTAATCCGCTTCATCATGGAATGCGGCCTCCATCGGAGGGCGGCGCCATGCTTCGCCGCAATCATAAAACCTCGAAGACGGGAGCGCGCATGGCGACATTCAGCCCAGGCCAGGAGGCGGCGCGCCGCTTGCTGGATGGACCGCAACGTTACGCCTGCCTCGTCGGCGGCACGCGCTCGGGAAAGACATTTCTGATTCTTCGCGCGATCGTCATGCGGGCGCTGCGCTCGGATGGCTCCCGTCACGCCATTCTGCGCTTCCACGCCAACGCCGCCCGCGCCTCGATCGCGCTCGATTCGCTGCCGAAGGTGATGCGTCATTGCTTTCCGGGGACGAAGCTGCGGGAGCGCCGCCAGGACGGCTATTTCGAACTCGAGAACGGCTCGCGCATCTGGGTCGGCGGGCTCGACGACAAGGATCGCGTCGAGAAGATTCTCGGCCTTGAATATTCGACCGTGTTCCTCAATGAGGCCTCCCAGATCCCATATTCGTCCGCGCTGGTCGCCTTTACCCGGCTTGGCGCAGGTGGCTCCGAAAATCCGCCAGCGCGCTTTCGTCGATCTCAATCCGGTCGGCAAGACGCACTGGACCAACAGGCTCTTCGGCGACAAGCACGACCCCGTCAGTTTGAAGCCCTTGAAGGACCCGCAGAGCTACGTCCGCGCGTTCCTCAACCCATCCGACAACAAGGCCAATCTGTCGAAGCAATTTCTGGCGAGCCTTGCAAATCTTCCTGAAAAGCAACGCAAGCGATTTTACGAAGGCGTCTATGTGGACGAGGTCGACGGCGCCCTCTGGAGCTACAGCGTGATCGACGCCAACCGCTGCGAACCGACGGACATTCCCGAAGACCGCCGCGCTGGCGTGGTCGTCGCGGTCGATCCGTCGGGCGCCGCGGGGCGCGACGATCTCGGCGCCGACGAAATCGGCATCGTCGTCGCGGCGCGGGGATTTGACGGCGACGCCTATATTCTCGACGATTTGTCGTGCCGCGAGGCGCCGGCGGTGTGGGGCAGGCGGGCGGTGGTGGCCTTCCACAAATATCGCGCCGACTGCATCGTGGCCGAAAGCAATTTCGGCGGCGAGATGGTTCGCGCGACCATCCAGGCCGCCGACCGCAACGTGCCGGTGCGTCTCGTCACGGCGAGCCGCGGCAAGGCGGTGCGGGCCGAGCCGATCTCGGTGCGCTACGCGCAGGGGCAGGTGCATCACGCCGGCCGCTTCGGCAAGCTCGAGGATCAGCTCTGCGCCTTCTCGGGCGCCGGCTACAACGGCGGCGGCAGCCCCGACCACGCCGACGCCGCGATCTGGGCGTTGACGCATCTCTTCGGCCGCGACGACGGAACCGGCATCATCGAATTCTACCGCCGCGAAGCGGAAGGCGCCGCCGGCGGGTGAGGCCGGCGCCTGCAAAAAATTCTCAACGAGCGAAGGAAGCAGCATGGTCGATCGCAGCGCCGGGACGAGAAGCTGGTCGCTCAGCCCCTATCAGGTCGATGTTCGCTTCGACGCTCCCGCATCCGGCGAGACCGGCTGGTTCGGCCCGCTGGAGCCGATGACGCCGCTGGCCCCGCCCGATGTCGCCGGCCGGCAGTGGGATTATCCGTCAGGCTACAATCTGGCGACGAACGTCCGCAATTTCGAGGCGGTCACATTCGCGACATTGCGCGGTCTCGCCGATGGCTATGATCTTCTGCGGCTCGTCATTGAGACGCGCAAGGATCAGACCGCGCGTCAATCCTGGTCGATTTCGTGCGCGCGACGGACTGCGAGCGCCGCCGCCAACGCCGCGCGGATCGCCGCCGCGACGCAGTTCTTTTGCAAAGCCCGACGGGCGCCATTGCTTCGCCGACTGGCTGCGCATTCTGCTCGAAGAGGTCTTCGTCACCGACGCCGCCGCGCTCTACATGCGGCGCGACCGGGCAGGGCGGCTCGCCGCGCTGATGCCGCTCGACGGCGCGACGATCAAGCCGGTCATCGACGGCTTCGGCCGCACGCCGGAGCCCTATATGGAGAATGGCGCGCTGGTTTATCCCGCCGCCTATCAGCAGGTGCTGAAAGGCTATCCGGCGATCGACTATTCGGTGCGCGACCTGATCTACAGGCCGCGTAATCTGCGCGTCAACCGCGTCTATGGCATGAGCCCGGTGGAGCAGATCATCACCACCGTCAACATCGCGCTGCGGCGGCAGATGTATCTGCTCGATTATTTCACCGACGGCAACATTCCGGACAGCCTGATCGGCGTGCCGGAGAACTGGACGCCGGACCAGATCGCCTCCTACCAGAAATATTGGGACGCCTATTTCGACGGCGATCTCGGCCGCCGCCGGCGGGCGAAATTCGTGCCGGGCGGCGTCGCCAAGACCTTCATCCAGACCAAGGAGCCGGAGCTTAAAGGACCGTTCGACGAATGGCTCGCGCGCATCGTCTGCTTCGCCTTTTCAATCTCGCCGCAGGCGCTGACGCAAACCATGAACCGCGCCACCGCGGAGACGCAGAAAGAGCTCGCCGAGGAGGAGGGGCTGGCGCCGATCCTGTCCTGGGCGAAGTCCCTCATCGACGACGTTTTGGCGAGCGAATTCGACGCGCCCGATCTCGAATTCGTGTGGAGCGTCGGCGGCGAAACCGATCCGCTGACGCAGGAGACGATTCTTTCGAGCTTCACCTCGAAAGGGATCATGACGATCAATGAGGCGCGGGCCGCGCTTGGGCGCCCGCCGCTGCCGGAAGCCTCCGCCAATGCGCCGATGGCGCTGACGGCGTCGGGCTATGTGCCGCTGCCGGAATAGGCGCGGCGAGGGCTTTTCGAACTTCGCTCATTTCTGGATTTTTTCATGCACGCTTTCATCGCCGCAAAGGCGCGGGCGGGCGTGCCTCCGCGCGCGCGTTCGCTGCTGGCTCGCGCGGGCGCCGTCTGGATATGGCCTGGCGTCCCGCTGAGCGAAAGGCGCGGCGGCGCGTGTGTTCCGGTCGCGGCGGATGTCGCGCGCTTCTGGATCAGCCGGCTGCATGGCCCCGGGGCGGATGAAGCGCGGGCGTTGCGCTGCCTCGCGGCGGCCGCTGCGGATAGATTGAACGCGGGTGATGAGGCCGGCGCACAAAGGGCGCTTGACGCCTGCGGCCTCACGCGGCTTTCGCCCGATGGCGCGGCGCTGGTGCGCGCGCTGCCCGCGCGCTCGGGATCGCGCCGCTGGCGTCTGCCCGCGTCCGATGGGCCGCGGCTGTGGACGCGCCGACGATATCGCGGCGCATGCGGCCCTGTTCAAGGATCATGCGCGCGCCGCCCGGCTGCTCGCGAAGGCGGGGGGCTGGGACGAATTGAAACATCCGCGCGTGCCGGCCGGATCGTCGGGCGGCGGACAGTTTCAAGGCGGGCAGGGCGGGGGCGGTTCGGGAGGCGGGGTTGCGGAGGGGCGATCCGCCGCTTCGGGTGATGGCGGCGATGGCGGCCATCCGCCCCAAATTCCGCCTACGGCGCCGCTGACTGAAAAGCTGCGCAATGTTTTCGCTAGGCAAGCCGCGAGATGGCTGACGCGGGCGATCGCAAATGGCGCCATCGGGCCGGAGGGGGAGTATCTGACCGCGCTGGAGGCGGCGGCGGAGACGGCGTCCTGGCTTTACGATAAACTGCCCTATATTAAGGCCTATCTCGACGGCCCGAAATCGCTGGAGGAATTGCAGCACGACGTTGGCAAGCCCGAGAAAGGGTATGAAGTTCACCATATCGTCGAGCAGACGCCCGCCGCGCGCGAGGGTCATCCACGCGAGGACATCGATGGACCAGACAATCTGGTGCGGGTGCCTACCTTGAAGCATTGGGAGATTACGGGGTGGTACATGACGCGGAATGAAAGCTACAATTTCATGTCCCCGCGTGATTACCTTCGGGGAAAAGGTTGGGCCGAACGGCAACGGGTCGGGCGCGATGCTCTCACTCGTTTCGGAGTGTTAAAGCCGTGACGAGAGCAAAGATTGAAGACATGACTGTCGATCAATTGGTTGGGCGGTTCATTAAGATCGGCATCGCACAGGATCAGGCGCTGCTATACGACGAATATGGAAAGTTCAATCGCCTTTTTGAAGAGATGAATCACATTGATCAAGAGTTGCGCAGGAGAGGAACGGCAGCCCGGCTCGCGCTCGTTCGGCTTTACGATCACCCGAACATGCAAGTGCGATTGAAAGCCGCGGTGCGAACGCTGGGGGTCGCGCCAGAGGCGGCTCGCAATGTAATCGCCCGAATCGCAGAATCACACTTTTTCCCGCAAGCAGGCGATGCCGGGATGACGCTGGTAAACCTCGACAGCGGACTCTTCAAGCCAGATTGATCTGGCTTGGCATGTGTAGCGGGTCAGGGCGCGTTCAACCCGGCTTGAGTGGACCTCGCCGCTTCGGCGGCGGAGACGGCGTCCTGGCTTTACGATAAACTGCCCTATCGCCTATCTCGATGCCCGAAGTCGCTCGAAGAGCTGCAAATGGACGTCGGCAAGCCCGAGAAAGGCTATGAAGTCCATCATATCGTCGAACAGACGCCCGCCGCGCGCGAGGGACACGCGCAAGAGGATATCGATGGACCGGACAATCTGGTGCGGATACCGACCTTGAAGCACTGGGAGATTACCGGGTGGTATATGCGAGGAAACAGGCGGTTCGGCGGCTTGTCGCCTCGTGAATATCTGCGTGGAAAAGGTTGGAACGAGAAGCGTCAGGTTGGTCTGGATGCGCTTATTGACGCCAAGGTGCTAAAGCCATGAAGAGTGTCAAGCTGCATGAGTTGACGATCGACGGACTTGTCGATCGGTTTGCGGAACTTGGCGCGGCTCAGGATAAAGCAGAGCTTTATGGGGAAATTTCCAAATATAACAAGCTTTTCAAAGAAATGACGGCTGTAGACCTGCAATTGCGCGCGCGCGGCCACGACGCGAGGCTCGCGTTGCTCAAGCTTCTAGACCACCCAAATATGCAAGTTCGGACGCAGGCCGCAATAGTTAGTTTAGGCGTGGCGCCCGAGGCGGCGCGGAAGGTGCTTGAGGCGATACGAGCTTCCAATTGGCAACCGCAGGCGATGGATGCAGGTATCATCCTTCGAGGTTTGGATGATGGGCAGTTCAAGCCGGATTGAATGCGATGGAAATACGCTTGTCTGGTTTGGGTTCTGAAGCCGTGAAGAAGAACAAATTCCAAGAGATGACGGTCGATCAACTTGTGGAACAATTCGCCAAGATCGGCGTAGCTCAGTATGGTGCTGAAATGGGAGATGAACTTCGGAAAGTTAACCAGCTTTTCATCGAAATGCATGCTGTGGACAAAGCGCTTCGCACGCGAGGAACTGAGGCGCGGCTGGCCCTGCTTCGGCTCTATGATCACCCTGATATTCAAGTGCGTTTGCAGGCCGCGAAATGCACTGTTGGTGTCGCGCCGGTCGCCGCCAGAAAGGTGATTGAAGCTGTGAGTGATTCGGGCTGGTTTCCGCAAGCTGGGGAGGCAGGAAAGACTCTGCGAAACCTCGACGAAGGTATTTTCAAGCCGGATTGATACGGCGCCCCTGACATAAAGCCGGTGCGCAAAGGGCGCTCGACGCCAGCGGCCTCGCGCAGCTTTCGCCCGATGGCGCGCCGCTCGGACGCGCGCTGGCCGCTTCGCTCAACATCGCGCCGCTGGAGCTGCCCTCCGCCGATGGGCCGCGGCTTTGGACTGCGGACGTTGTCGCCGCGCATGCAGCTTTGTTCAAGGATCACGCGCACGCGGCCCGGCTGCTCGCGAAAGGGGGCGGCTGGGACGAATCGAAACATCCGCGCGTGCCGGCCGGATCGTCGGGCGGCGGACAGTTTCAAGGCGGGCAGGGCGGGGGCGGTTCAAGAAGCGGCCCGGCGTCGGGGAAACCAGTACCGCTGCCGCCTCGTCGTCCACCTGGCCTGGCACTGGCTTCGGCCGCCGCGAACGTGAATCCAACCAAAAGTGGCGAAAACTGCGGGAACATCATAGACGCGGCTGTGGCGCGGCTAAGAGGCACTGACCCAAACGCGACCGCCCCCGCCGAAAGCGACGGCGTTTGGTCTGATATCGAGCAGCGATTGAACACAAAGATTCAATGGGGAGTAAGCCTTGACAGCGCGTATCATGATGTTGCAGCTGGAGGGGACGGGACGATTGGCGTACTCGGGATTACCTATTCTAACGGAAGAGGCGCACGTGTTGTCGTCATCGCCAATGATCATGGTGCAGTCGGAATTGTTGAGGGTCAGGATTGGGGAAAAGGGCAGCGCCCCGGTGTAATCACTGACCCGGAAAGAGCGAATACGCGCTACAGTCCGGATGGAGGCAGCGATTTTGGTCTCGGCATTCTCTTGCGAGAGAACTAACAACACGCGACATCATTTCATTATGATTGTCATGATGATATATTTTTTGATCCCTCTGGAGTGCCGCGCAATGGAGAATATTTCGTTCGACCAGGCGCAAAAAATTGCCCAAGAGGAACTGGATCGGACAAATTCACAGAATCATTTCACTTTAGTGCCAGGTGATGTGAAGGAATTCACCTTTGGCTGGGTCTTTGGATTCGCGCCAAAAAAATTCATTGAGAGCCGTGATGTTCACGATCTTGCCCCTGGGCCGAGCATGATGGTTGTCGAACGCGACGGAACGATTAAGGTTCTTCCTTCGTCACCTCCGGAGCGTGCAATTGCCGAATTTGCTCGTGGGTGGCGAGCGCGCCATCATTAAGGGAAGCTGGATGCTTGCCACGTCGTGGTAAAGTAACGTCGTGATCAAGTTGGACGCGGCTTCCGCTGCATAGCGCGCCGCATTTGGAGCCGGCTGGAGAGTAACTCGCCGCTCCGGCGGCGGCGGAGACGGCGTCCTGGCTTTACGATAAACTGCCCTATATCAGAGCCTATCTCGATGGTCCGAAATCGCTCGAAGAGCTGCAGGGGGATGTCGGCAAGCCCGAGAAGGGCCATGAGGTTCACCATATCGTCGAGCAGACGCCCGCCGCGCGCGAGGGTCATGCGCGAGAGGGTATTGACGGCCCGGACAACACCGCGCCGATCCCCACGCGACTACATTGCTAACGACTTCGCCGAAATGGGCCGCGCAAGATCCAGGGCCCGCGCCTCCACTCGCGCCTGACGCGCCTACGCGACGATCGCCACGCGGCGCCGTCCTGCGCGCGAAATCAACCTCTCGCCTCCCATTAACATCTTCAGAGCCAAGGAGCACGCATGTCCGCGCTGCGAATGTTCATACCGATTACCAAGGTCGACGCGGCGCAGCGCCTCGTCTATGGCCTCGCGACCGCGGAGGCGGAGGATCGAGCCGGCGAGATTTGCGACTACGCCTCGACCAAACCGAACTACGAGAAATGGTCGGCCGAGATCGCGAAATCGACCGGCGGTAAATCCCTCGGCAATGTCCGCGCGATGCATGGCGCCGTCGCCGCCGGCAAGGTGACCAAGATCAATTTCAACGACGCGGACAAGCAGATCGAGATTTGCGCCAAGGTGATTGACGACGCCGAATGGCAGAAGGTCACGGAGGGCGTCTACACCGGCTTTTCGCAGGGCGGCGCCTACGCGCGCCGATGGACCGATGAAGACGGACTGACGCGCTACACGGCGGAGCCGAGTGAAATCTCGCTGGTCGATCTGCCATGCCTGCCGCAGGCGCGGTTCGAAATGATCAAGCTCGATGGCGCGCGCGAGCTGCGCCGCTTTCGCAAGGGCTCGGACGCCGCCGCGCGGCTTCAATTCGTGATCGACGAGCTGAACGATCTTCAGGACGCAGGGGCTTTGAACGAAGACGCCGGTGGCGATGGTTCAGGCGCGCCTGACGTGCGCGGCCTGATCGCGCAAGCCGCCGCTCTTTTGCGCACGATGACGAACGACGACGCCCCGGATGCCGACGAGGATGCGAGTCCGGCGGTGGCGCAGATGCAGATGACCGCGCATGCCCATGAGTCCGAACGCCGGCGCGGCTCGGCGCTTTCGAAAGTTGGCGCACGCAACAGCCATGCCGATCAGAGCCGGGTGCAGAAGCTGCACGATACTGCGGTCGAACTCGGCGCCGATTGCGGCGGCGCGCAGAAATTCGCGCCGAGCGACGCTCTTGAGAAAAAATTCGACGCCCTCGCCGCGACGATCGCCGACGTGTTGCAGCGCGTGAAGCAGATCGAGGCGCAGCCGCTGCCGTTGCCCTTCGCCGGGCAGGCGCGGGCGGTCACGAAGCACGAGGACGCAGGTCACGATCCGCGCGGAAACGAGGCCCTCGAAAAGCTTCTCCTCGATCCGGAGGCGCTTTCGATTCTCGCGATCAAACTCGCCCAACGCAACGGCCGTTCGCCGATGCGCTGACGCGCCGCGTCGAAACGAAGTCCCGCGACGGATCGCGCGTCGCGACGAGTCGCGTTGCGCAAGCCAATAGCCACTGAATGGCGTGCTCCAGCGCGGCAATCCGGGCTCATCTTATCGTTCGTCCTGATTGCGCGAACGGCGAGCGCTCTTTGAAATCCTTCAGCAAGATCCTTTCGCCAGGAGTAACCCATGACAATGCAGACAGACTCTCAGGACGTTCTCGATCGCATCAAAACGGCGCAGTCGAGGCCGCTCGGGGACCCGCGTTTCAAGAACCTGATCGGGCTTGAGAAGAGCACTTTTTCGCAGAGCTCCAGTGCGACATCGGGGCTCACCTTCTACGATCTCGAACTCGGCGCGAAATTTCTCTATCCGGTGCTGACGCCGCTGCGCAACATGATCCCGCGCGCTTCCGGAAAGGGCGGCATTCAGGCGGCCTGGCGGGCGATCACGGCGATCAACACCACAGGCCTGAGGTTCGGCGTCTCGTCGGCCAATCGCGGCGGCGCGCTCGCCGTGGCGACGCAGGATTATACCGCGACCTACAAGGGCATCGGCGTTGAGACCAGCGTCGATTTCGAGGCGCAATTCGCTGGCCAGGAATTCGACGACGTCCGCGCGATCGGCGCCAAGACGGGTCTCGAAGCGCTGATGATCGGCGAAGAGGCGATGATTCTTGGCGGCTGCGCATCCGGCGCTCTCGGCGCGACGCCGACGCCATCTCTCGCGGCCTCGGCGAGTGGCGGCGCGCTCGCTGCCCAGACGTGGTCGGTTCTCTGCGCCGCGCTGACGCTCGACGGGATGATTAACGGCTCCGTCGCGGGCGGCGTGCAGGGACAGATCACGCGGACCAACGCGGATGGATCGTCCGATACGTTCGGCGGCGGCGTCGCCAAGATCAGCGCCAACGCCACCGTGCCGACCACGGGCGCGACCGGATCGATCAGCGGGAGCGTCGCGGCGGTTAAAGGCGCTCTTGGCTATGCCTGGTTCTGGGGCGCGGCCGGCGCCGAGACGCTCGGCGCGATCACGACGATCAACTCTGTCGTCATCGGCGCGGCGGCGACCGGCTCCCAGACCGCGGCCTCGCTCGGAACGGGCGACAACTCCGCCAACGCGCTGGCCTTCGACGAACTCATCACCCAGGCGATCAAGACGGGATCGGGCGCCTCCATTTACACGATGAGCTCCGGCGTCGCCGGCGTCGGCTCGCCATTGACCGCCGACGGCTCCGGCGGCGTCATGGAGATCGACACCGTTCTGAAGGCCATGTGGGACAATTACAGATTGTCGCCCGATACGATGTGGGTCAGCTCGCAGGAGGCCCTGAACGTTTCGAAAAAGATCCTGGCGGGCTCGCAAAATTCCGCCCAGCGCTTCGTTTTCGAGACGGCGCAGGATGTCGTCGGCGGCGGCATCATGGTCCGCACTTATCTCAACCGCTTCTCGATGCAGGGCGGCAGCGTGGTCGACATCAAGGTTCATCCGAACATGCCGGCCGGCACGATCCTGTTCACCACACGGGCGTTGCCCTATCCGCTCGCCGGCGTCGGCAACGTCATGCAAATTCGCACGCGGCAGGACTACTACCAGATCGAGTGGCCGCTGCGGACGCGTAAATATGAATATGGCGTCTATTCCGACGAGGTGCTGCAGCACTATTTCCCACCCGCCATGGCGCTGATCGCCAATATCGGCAACGGTTGATTTCCCGTCCGGGGCGGTCGCTCGCGGCGGCTGTCCCGGCAGGCCCACCCAACAAAATCCATCGAAACGCGGCGCCCGAAAAGGATGATCGTCATGAAACTACGCGTTCCCGAAGGATGCGGGGCCATCTCGCATCTCGGGCGAAGCCTCGACATCGCCGAGGACAATTCCATCGAGGTGGATGACGATGAATGGTCGGCCTTTCTCGCGCATGGCTTCCGGCCCTGGGCGGATTGGAAAGAGGCCCCCGAAGTCGAGCGGATGACGCGAGAGGAGCTGATCGCCGAAGCCATGGACGCCACATTGAAAGCGTTGCAGGCGATGGGCACCGAGGAAATCCGCGCCCGGCTGATCGCTTCCGAGGCATCGGCGCCGCCGGTCGAGCAATCGTCGGACGCGGCGGAAGTCGACGCCGACGCCGAGCTGATTGCGATGCTCAACCGCCAGGGGCTTTTTGCGTTCCTGAGGAACAAGGGCGTCTCCGTGTCCCTGCCGGTCACCAACGAGGCGTTGCGGGCACTGGCGCGTCAGGCGATCGGCCTGGATTGAGCCGACGCCGGAGACGCTGGCCGCTCCCACCCCGCAACCCCCCGTGCGGGAGGGAGCGGTCAGCAACCTCCTATCTGCGGCATCACCTTTAAGGACATCGGCTCATGCCTTCTTCCTATGATCTCGCCAGCCTCTCCGATCTCAAGACCTGGCTCGATATTGCGGGAAGCGACGACGATCTTCTTTTGTCGCAGCTAATCACCCAGATCAGCCGCGCCATTCTTAACATTCTCGATCGCCCAACGATCCTGCCGACAAGCTATGCCGAGACCTATGATGGGGGCGAGGAGTCCTCGCTCGTGCTGCGGCATTGGCCCGTCAACGCCGTGCTGTCCTGCAGCGTGAACGGCGTTGCGATTCCCTCCGCGCCGCCCCTCGTCGCCGGGGCTCCATTCGAGGTTGGTTTTGTTCTGGATGGGGGAGAGGCCGCGCCGCCGGGACGCATGCAGAGACTTTCGTTGCGTGGGCGTCGCTTTGCGCGCGGGCTGCAGAATGTCGCGATTTCCTATGCGGCCGGCTATCAGATCGCAGGAGAGGCCATCGTGGCTCCGGCCGCCGCGCCCTATACCGTCGCCCCGCTGGCTCCTTACGGAGATTGGGCGAGCGATGGCGGCGTCGCCTACGCCGGCGGGGCGGCGCTGACGCCCGTCGCCGCCAACCCCGCCGCTGGACAATACAGTGTGGCTGATGGCGTCTACACATTCTCTGCGGCCGACGCCGGAGCCGCGCTGAGCCTGACCTATGGCTATGTGCCCGCCGATCTCGCTGTCGCCTGCCTGGACTGGGCCGCGGAGCGTTACGCCTATCGCTCTCGCATTGGACAGCAATCGAAATCGCTTGGCGGGCAGGAGACGATGGCTTTCATCGTGAAGAGCGTGCCCGATTTCGTCGCGGCCGCCTTGCAGCCCTATCGACGCGTTGTGACGCCGTGATCGCGGCGATCTTCGATGCCGGCGCGCTCGATGACGCTCTGCGCGAACGAGCCGATGCGCTGCGCGCCGCGCTCGAAGCGCGGATTCAGCAAAAACTGTCGGGCGAAGTTCTACAGGCGCGTTCGGGAGCGCTCGCGGCTTCGATCCAATCTTCGGTCGAGGATGACGGCTCAGCCGTATCGATCGTCGCGGCGAGTAGCGGCGCGGCCTACGCGGAGATCCAGGAATTTGGCGGCAAGACCGCCGCGCACGATATCGTCGCCGTAAAGGCGAAGGCGCTGGCCTTCGCGGCCGGCGGCGGCCAGGTTTTTGCGAAGCGCGTGCATCACCCGGGGTCGACGATTCCGGCGCGATCGTTCATCGGCAGCTCTTTCGCGGAGATGAGCGATGAAATCGTCGGCGGCCTCAAGCGGGCCGTGCTGGACGCGCTGGGAGAGGCCTGAGGCAGGCGCGCGACGCAGCCCGCGAACGCCGCCCGACGCCGATTGGAAAGAGGAGCTGACATGGCCGGGGCAAGCCGGGAGACCGCCGTAACGGCGTTGCAAAGCCTCATCGCCAGCGCCTACGCGTGGAAGCTGGGGCCGGCGCGTCGACTGAAGCTCTGGAGCGACGTGCCTGCGATGAGCCGCCCCGCCTGCTTTCTCTTTGAGGGCGGTCAGGAGACCTATTTCTGGAGCGAGGGCGCGGCCCCCAAGCGGGCGATTGAAGTCAAACTTTTCATCTACCTCAACGCCAAGGACCCGGCTATCGCCGGCGCGTCGCTGTTGAATGACGTGATGGACGCAATTGACGGCGCCTTCGCGTTGTCCGGCGCGGATCTCGTCACCGGGCGGAACACCCTCGGCGGCGCAGTCTACCACTGCCGCATTGACGGCAAGGCGCTGAAAGACCCTGGCGATCTCGACGGCGATGCGCTGCTGATCGTCCCGGTAAAACTCATCCTTCCATAGTTTCGAGGAAAATCATCAACGCGGCGAGGACTTTTCCCACCGGGTAAAAAGTCGCAGCGGAATCGACAACAGTCGAACGAGAGAGGTCATCCATGTATAGTTTCGGCTCGGGCGTATTGTTCGGAACCCGCACGGACATCGCGAATGCGACGCCGGTCAACTTCGGGCTCGTGCAGGAGGTCACCATCGAGGAGACCGCCAGCATCAAGGAGCTGACAGGGCAGTACCAGCGTCCCGTGGCGATCGCGCGCGGAACAATCAAGACAACGGGAAAGGCGAAGGTCGCGCGCATTTCGGGATTGGCCTTCGCCAACCTGTTCTATGGCGTCACGCCGACATCAGGTCAGCTGGCTACCTCATTCGCCGAAGCCGGGGCGGTGCCCAGCTCTTCGCCTTACACCGCTTCAGTGGCGAACGCCTCGACGTGGATGAAGGATCTCTGGCGTGCTCTACGCCGCGACGGGCCTTCCGCTTCTCCAGGTCGCCTCAGCGCCGGCCGCGGGTCAATATTCGGTTGCGTCCGGCGTCTACACCTTCGCGGCGGCGGACACCGGGAAAGCCGTCCTTATCAGCTACAACTACACGCTCGCGGCGACGGGTCAGCAATTCACGGTCGCCAACCAGCTGCTCGGAACGACGCCGACCTTCCAGGCGAATTTCTATACGACCTTTCAGGGGCAAGCGATTTCCCTGAAGCTCAATAACTGCACGTCGAGCAAATTGAGTTTCCAGACCAAGCTCGAGGATTTCGTCATGCCGGAGTTTGACTTCTCCTGCTTCGCCGACGCCTCTGGGAACGTGATGACGTGGTCTTTCGCGGAGGCCTCGTAATGCGGACGCGCTTCGAAACGATAAAGCTTGGCGAACGGGAGTGGACCGTGCGGCCGCTAACTTTGCGCCAGGTCCAGGAGATCGAGCCCATCCTTCTCGCGGGCGCGCCGGAGGCCGCGGGCAACGTGACGGCGGCCATGGCGATCGTCGCGATCGCGCTGCGGCGGGACCATGCGGAGGCCGCGGCCGCGCTCGGCGATGTCGAAGCGACGGCGCCTGAGATTGGCGCCGCCATGGCGGCGATCCTTCGTCTCGGTGGCTTCCTTCCGTCGTCGGCCGAAGGAGACGTCAATCCGGGGGAAGCCTGAGCGGGCGCGCCGGCCGCGAGGCTCCCGCCCGCATCGATTTCGATTTTCTTTACGCGCGGCTCATGACCGGTTGCGGCTACACCCCGGCCGAGATCGACGAGATGACGCTGCATGACGTGCTCGCGCTCTTCGCCTATTGGCGGGATTATCCGCCGACGCACGAGATCCTGAAATGCGTGCACCGCATCGAGTGCAAGGCTGAACCGCCGGCGCCGGCGAGCGCTGCCGACCCAAGCGGGATCGGCGGTCTCATCGCGCGCTTTCCCGACGGCTTTGTGCGGGCGGCTCAAGGTGGGTGAACAAGGTCCGCGCACAAATAAGGCGCGTCCTCTCACGGCTCGTTAAGGATTTCTTCCATGGCCGATGACGTCTCGATCCGATTTACCGCCGATGTTTCGGACCTCCAGAAAGGCATGCAGCAGGCGGCTAGTACGGTCGACGCGACGACCGCCTCGCTGCGCGCCGGCGCCACCCAGATCAACGCCGCCTTCGCCGGCCTTTCCCAAGCTTACACCAGTAGCGCCGCGCAGAAAATCGCTTCGGCAAGGAGCTCCAGCGATGCCGATCTCGCGATCGCGCGCCAGGCGGAGCAGGCCCGCTATGACATCGCCCTGAACGGCTTGAGTCTACAGTCCTCCCTCATCAAGGAGCAGGCGCAGACAGGACAGATGTCGCGGCAGCAGGAGCTTGCGAGCCTTCTGGCGTCGGAACGGGAACGCGAGGACATCGAGGCGGGCCATCTGCAGACGCTGCAAAGCATGTATCAGCAGGGAACGCTGGCCTATGCGACGGTTCAGCGGCAAATCGACGAACTCGCCAGTCAGTCCGCCCTAAGGCGTCAGCAGATCGAACGCGACGTCAATCAACAGATCTATGCCGATTACAGGCGCACATTCGACCAGGTCGGGTCGAGCGTCACGAACTCGATCATGGGCATGATCCGGGGGCATGAGACGCTGCGGAACGCCGCCCAGCAGGTCGCGTTATCGATTGTGCAATCCTTCATCGCCGCACGGATCAAATTCGTCGCCGACTGGCTGGCCGGGCTTGCGGCCAACACAACGGCGACGCAGGCCGCGGAGGCGGCGCAGACCGGCGCGGTCGCCGCCGGCGCTTCGGCGCGAGTTGGGCTCGCGAGCACCGCGGCGGCAGCCTCCAACGCCACCATAATTTCAGGAGTGCTCAAAAACATCGCCGCTTCGGCCAGCGAGACATTCGCCGGCATTTTCGGGTTTCTCGCACCCGTCATGGGGCCTGCGGCCGCCGGTCCCGCAGCGGCGGGCGGGGCGAGCGTCATGGCGGTGGCGGGCGGGCTCGCAGTCGGCGCGTGGGAGCTGCCATCCGACATGATCGTGCAGGCGCATAAGGGCGAGATGGTCGTGCCAGCGGGCGTCACCCCATGGGCGCAGGGATTGATGGCCACCGGCGGCGCCGGCGGCGATGGCGCTGCAGGCGGCGGAACCGTGCATGTCCATCACGCGACGAATTTCAGCGTCCAGGCGATCGACGCCTCCGGCGTCAGGCAATTCCTCAAGAACAACGGAAAGCAAATTTTGCGCGCAATCAACGATGGCGTCCGCACGGGGTCGCATCTGGGGCTGAGCAAGCTCGGCGGGTCCGTTTGACGCATGAGCTACGTCAACGGCGTCAATCTGCTCCCCGCGACGGGTGAATTCACCTACGACACGGTCGCATATCTCGGGCAACGGGCCGAGCCGCCCGGCGCGCCGCTCCCGATCAACGCCTACGCAAATCAGGCTTCGCATCGCACCGATATGGAGCTTTCGATCGACCAGCTTCTCGCCGCCTTCCCCGGCTGCGCGACCATCGCCATCGTTTGCGCATGGTTCTTCAATTCGGAGACGGCCGGCTCCTGCCAAGTCTATCCCTCGACGACTTATATCAACAATCTGCCCGAATCTCCGGTCGCCAACGCCTTTCAATTTTGGAACGGCGTGGATTGGGCGAATGATCATTGGCGCGTCTCGAATCTCACTGAGACGTCCGTCTATGTCGTCCCGATTTCACAGATCAACGGCTCCTATGCCTATGGCGGGACGCCGTCGGACCAGTCCATCGTCCGCTGCATTGAATATCTGAAAACGCGGGGACTACGGGTCGTTTTTTACCCGTTCCTGCTCGGCGACATTCCGGGTTCCTATCCCTGGCGCGGCAGGATCGCCTATTCGCCGAATCTGTCGAATCCGGATGTGTCGAGCGCCGCGTCCGGCGCAGTCGCGGCATTTCTGGGGTCGGCCGCGACCAGCCAGTTCAGCCGCGATACGACGAATCTCACGGTCTCCTATTCCGGCGCCGCGAACGACTACAGCTATCGGCGGATGATCCTGCACTACGCCAACCTGTGCGTAATCGCAGGCGGCGTCGACCTTTTTCTGATCGGGTCCGAGCTCCGCGGCCTCGAGGCCATCCGCGGGCCGGCCTGGACGGAAGCCGGAACCATCATCGGCGGCGCGACGACATGGGATTACCCCTTCGTCAACGCACTGATCGCGCTCAGCGACGACGTCCGCTCCGTTTTCGACGGCGCCGGACTGACCAGGGATGCCTCGGGGCTTCACAATCTGATCAGCTACGCCGCGGACTGGTCGTCATGGATGGGCGTCAGCCATACCGGATCGAACCCAGCCTCGCCGAACGGCCAATGGCCGCATCTTGATCAGCTCTGGGCGCATTCCAACATCGACCTCGTCTGCTTCGACAATTATTTGCCGCTGTCCGACTGGACGACGGGCGCGAATGGCGGTCAGGACGCTTTGAACTGGTCCGCGCCGCCGCCGGCGAGCTGGCCGCCAACGGCTCCCAATGCAATTGGCCTCGGGCTGTCAGGGACGCCGCTCCTCTACAGCAAGGCCTATCTCAAAGCCAACATCGAGGGCGGCGAGAAGTTCAATTGGTTCTATTTCGACGGAAACAATCTCGGTCGCGGCCCTGATCCAAAGGGCTCCGATCTTAATGTCTCGCGTCCCGAGGGCGACAGGCTGACGCAGAACCGCAATCGCTATTACCCCAACCAGGAAATTCTCGGCCAGAAGCAAATCCGTTGGTGGTGGAACAATACGCATCAGGCGCTTTATGACGATGGCGACGGAACCGGAGAAAGCCCCAAGGGTTTGCCGACGCTCTGGATCGCCAATTCAAAATCCGTCGTCTTTACCGAATATGGCTTCCCATCCTGCGACCGTTCGACCAACCAGCCGAATGTTTTCTTCGACGCGAAATCGAGCGAAAGCGCGACGCCCTATTGGTCGATCTGGGATCCTGCTGACGGCGGCGGCTATCAACCGCGGCGGGATCAGAATTTGCAGCTGCTCGCCCTTCAGGCGCTCTACGAATACTGGTTCGTCGACGGCGCCAATGCGACGGTCGGCGGCGTGCCGATGATCCAGCAGGTCTTCTGCTCCGTCTGGAACTGGGATGCGCGGCCGTTTCCCGCCTTCCCGAACCTTGGCAGCGCGTGGGGCGACGCCGGCAACTGGCCGGCCGGCAACTGGTTGAACGGAAAGGGGCCTTTCGTCGCCGTTCCGGCGCCGGACCCCGCGCCTTCGCCTGGCGCCTTCCCGGCGTTCCCAACGGTGGCCGGGCAAGGATGGAGCGTGCATTACCGGCCACAGTTCACGACCGGCGTCGCCGAACATGCGTCTGGCAGAACCAGCCGCATCGCGCGGGTTTCCGCCCCGGTTTATGAGATCGAGATCGCCTTCGATCTTCTTCGGATGGCGACGCCCTACACAGAGCTGCAAAGCGTGCTCGGCTTCGTCGCTGCGCGCTTTGGCCAGGCCGAGCCGTTCATATTTGCGGCCCCGCCCGACATTCAGGCGGCGCTGGGTCTCGGCGCCGCATTTACCTGCCGCTTCGCCGACGACCAGGAGAATTTCGAGAAGTTCATGAGCCAGCTTTGGCGAATGCAATCGCTGAAGCTGCAAACCGTCAAGGGGGAATGATGGATGCGAGCAACATACTTGTCGTCAGCGTCCTCCAGAGCGCGGGCGCGGTCGAATCGATCGAATGGCATCGACGCGAATTCGCGTCGGCCCCTGGCGCGTCTTCCATTTGCATCGATCATGCCGATCACCGCGATACCGACCAATCCACGCCGTGTAAGGAATTCCTGCGTTGACCACGCCGCCTTCATTCCCGATTCTCGCCGGCCAGGGCTGGTCGGTCCATAAGAAGCCGCTGTTCTCAACTCGCGTTGCTTCCCATGTGTCCGGGCGCGAGGCGCGGACGCCGCTTTTCTCCTATCCGCTCTACGAGTTCGAGCTGACCTTTGACGCGCTCGATTCCGGCTCGCACTATCCGGGGCTTGGTTCGAATAGCCTGCAGAGCCTGATGGGGCTGTTTCTTCAGGTGCAGGGGCAGTTCGGGACGTTTCTCTACACCGACCCGACCGACAATGCCGTCGCGGCGCAAGCCATCGGGATCGGCGATGGCGCGACGACAGTCTTCACGCTGGTCCGAACCCTCGGCGGCTTCACCGATCCGGTAGGCTGGGCGACAACTCTCAGCAACGTCTATCTGAATGGGGTTGCACAAACGTCTGGCGTTTCCCTGTTGGCGCCAAACATGCTGACGCTTGCAATCGCGCCGGGCGCCGGCGTCGTGATCACCGCGGACTTCTCCTACGCCTTCCAGTGCCGCTTTCTTGACGACCAAAACGATTTCGAAAACTTCACGTCGGGGCTCTGGACAGTGCAGTCCCTTAAATTCCGCAGCGTGAAACCGTGAAGGGGTGTTCCAATGAGGGCTTACACTGGAACGCTCGCCACCTACCTGAATGGGCTGCGGGCCAGCCCGGACGCACAGGCGTTCGTCGCCGATTGCTTCACGTTTACGCTACTAAGCGGCGCCATTCTGACCTGCACCAATGCGGATCTGCCGGTTACATTGAACGGCTATGCTTACGCTGCGAATTCCATTCTCGTCGATGGCCTGAAATTCAAATGCGCTGCTGGCCTCAGCGTCGATCAGCAGCAGATCACGATCGCCGCGCGGCCAACCGACACCATCGGCGGGATTCCGTTTTTGCAGGCGGTGCGTAACGGCATCCTTGACGGAGCCGAAATCCAGCGGGAGCGCGCTTTCCTCAACTCCTGGTCATCCAGCGACCGCGCCGCTCCGATCGGCAGCGTGATCTTGTTCAAGGGCCGCGTCGGCTCGATTGACAGCATCGGTCGGACCTCGGCTGAGATTACCGTCAATTCCGATCTCGTTCTCCTCGATATCGACATGCCACGCAACCTCTATGCGCCGAATTGCCAGCATGTGCTTTACGACTCCGGCTGCGGCCTCATAAAAAGTGCGCACGGGGCGAGCGGGAGCGTTGGGTCTGGTTCATCGCGAACGCAGATCAATTGGGCGAGTTCGTCGGGGGCCTACACCCAGGGGACCATCACGTTCTCTTCGGGGCCGAACACTGGAGCGACGGCCAACGTCAAAAACGCCGACACCGGCGCTCTCTATCTGAGCTATCCGCTGCCAAACCAGCCGTCGACCGGGGACGCCTTCACCGTCTATCAGGGCTGCGATCACACGCAGGCGACATGCCACAGCAAATTCAGCAATCTCTCGAATTTCCGCGGCTTCCCCTATATCCCGCCGCCGACGTTCGCCTATTGATCTGGGCGAATGAAGCATGGCGTCTGAAGAAGTCGAACGCGCGCGCGTTGTCGCCGAGGCGCGCAAATGGGTCGGCACGCCCTACCACGCCTGCGCCGATGTGCGCGGCGCCGGCGTCGATTGCGGGATGCTTCTGGTTCGCGTCTTCGTCGATACGGGGCTTCTCGCGCCGTTCGACCCGCGACCATACCCAGAAGACTGGCATCTGCATCGCAGCGAGGAGCGTTATCTCAGCTTCGCGGCTGACCGCTTTTGCGAGGTCGCCGAGCAGGGTCCTGGCGACATCATCGTCTTCAAATACGGCCGCACGTTCAGTCATGGCGCGATCGTAACTGCCGTCGATCCAATCCGAATCGTGCATGCGTTTCAACCCTATCGGGCGGTCATCGAGGAAGATATGCGGACCAACCAGCAATTGCTTGAACCGAAGCGTCCGCGGCGGAATTTCAGCCTGTGGGGCAGGGCCGCCAGGGAACGGCGGACCGCGATATGAGCTTTCTGAGGCCGAAATCGAACGCGGCGCAGATCCCGCTTTATACCGGGCTTCAGGTCCAGACGTCGAGCAACGCGGTTCCAATCCAGATCGTGTACGGCGCGAACAAGGTCGCGCCGAATATCATGTGGACGGGAAATTTTCGCTACACGACGCAGAAAGCGAAAGGCGGCAAGGGCGGCGGCGGCCAAACCACAGGCTATAATTACTCCTGTGGTTTCGCTCTCGGGCTCTCCGAGGGGCCGATCGAGAACGTGGGTCTCGTCTGGAACGGCCAGGCCATCACCTACCTGTGGAATTTGAGCCTCGGCCTCTATTACGGCGCGACGCCGCAAGGGCTTTATGCCTATGAGAGCTTTCTGTTTCCCGGCGCCGCCCTGAATTATCCGGGTGTCGCCTATGCCGTCACGGCCTATTTCGATCTCGGCTCCAGCCCGAGCCTGCCCGCGCTATCCTTTGAGGTGTTCGGGCGGCTTGTGGGATCAGGAGCCTATAACGGCATCGACGCCAATCCTGCGCTCGCGACGCAGGACTTCTTGACGAACTCGCAGTATGGCGTCGGCTTCCCGGCCGGAAGCATCGATGCGACGACTTTGCTTGGCGGCTCAGGCGGCTCATCCTATCAAGCCTATTGCAATGCCTCCAGCCTCGCTTTCTCGCCGGTTTTGGCAAACCAGGAAACGGCGAATAGCATCCTGACCCGATGGCTCCAGCTGACCAACACGGCGGCGGTCTGGTCCGGCGGAAAATTGAAATTCATTCCCTACGGGGATGCCTCGGTCACAGGCAACGGCGTGACCTTCACGCCCAACGTCACGCCGTTCTATAATCTGACCGACGACGATTTCGTTCATGAAGACGGCAAGGATCCGGTCGAGGTAGTTCGCAGCGACCCCTTTACCGCGAAAAATTGGGTCACGCTGGAAACCCTCGACCGCGGCAACCAGTACAACGCCGCGCCGGTCGACGTCTGGGATCAGAACGCGATCGAGCTCTATGGGCTGCACCGGGATTCTTCGATCACGGCGCACGAATTCTGCGACGCCAATGTCGCGCAAATCTCCGCCCAGCTCATTCTCCAGCGGCGGCTCTATATTCGTAACTCCTACCAATTCAAACTGTCGTTCGAGTATTGCCTTCTTGAACCGATGGACCTCGTCACGATCACGGACGCGGGCCTTGGCATGAGCAATGTCGCGGTGCGCATCATCTCGATCGAGGAGGATGGAGCCGGCATTCTGGCCGTCACGGCCGAAGAGTTCCCTGGCGGCACGGCGACCGCGGTCGCCTATCCGGTGCAGCGCGGGACTTCGCAATCGCTCGACCAGGGCGTCATTCCGTCGCCGGTCAACGCGCCTATTATTTTCGAGCCGCCAGGAACGCTTACCGATGGCGTCTCGCAGGTCTGGGTCGCGCTCAGCGGCGCGCTCACCCCCGTCTACAAGCTCGCCGAAGACAGCTCGACGGGACTTCATTTCGCCACCTGGACCAGCGGCGTTTCCGAGGCGTCTGGCGCGGCGGTTTCATTGACGCTCTACGTTCAGGCAGCTGAGCGGACGAAAGTCTGGGCGCTGATCAGTGATGGCGTGACCGATTTTCTTGCCGAATTTGATCTTTCCACCGCGACCGTGACGGCGGGGGCCGGCGTCTTGGCGACGATGAACGCGGTCGCCAATTCGTTCTGGAAACTGACGCTTTCCTGCACGATGGGGGCGACGGCCGCGCCGCAGGTGCAATTCGGTCCCGAAACCTTCATCGGCGCCCGCGCTTATGCCGGAGCAGCGGGCGATGGCGTTTTTGTCTGGGGCGCCGCGCTCGCCGGCGCATCCGAGGAGCCGACATTTCTTCCAGGCCCGCCGTCGGTTTCCGGCGCGACAGTCACGGGCGCCCCGAGCATCGCCTCGCCGGAAGGCGCCACGGGAGCGGCCGACCCCTATTGGGGCGGCGCTCTGGTCTATATCTCGACCGATGGCTCAACCTATGAGCAGGTCGGCGAAATCAATGGGCCGGCCCGTCAGGGCGTTCTCGCGGCCGCGATCGCCGCGCCGTCCGCCCAGCCTGACGTCGCCAACACAATGACCGTAAATCTGGCGGAGAGCGGCGGCGCCCTGGCTTCGGGCAGCGCCGCCGACGCGCAAAATGCGGTCACGCTCTGCATCGTCGATAACGAACTTTTCGCTTACCAGACCGCTACGTTGGCGTCCGGGTCGACCTATGGCCTCACCTACCTTCAAAGAGGCCTTTACGGCTCCACGGCCGGCGCACACGCCGCGAACGCACCTTTCGCGCGGCTCGATGAACTCATTTTCAAATACGCGCTGCCCCCGGCATTCGTCGGGGTCACGCTATATCTGAAATTCGCCAGCTTCAACATCTTTGGGCAGTCCGTACAGGATCTCTCGACCTGCGTGGCCTATTCCTACACGCCGACCGGCGCCAGCACGCTCGGGCCAGTCGCGCGGGCGCTCGCAGTTGGCTCAAACCTTGATTATGGGCTGGCCAGCGCGGGCATCAACGAAACCGACGATTTCGGTCTCGCCTCTGATTCCTTCGTCACGGTCATCGACATGGGATTGGCGTCAGCATGATTACGGGGTGTGCATAATGTCAGTTCAAATCAAGCGCCGCCGCGAAGCCGCCAGCTTTTTGTCGACGTTCACGGGAGCCGCCGGCGAGCTTCTTGTCGATACCACAAACAACCGCGTGCAGGTGCATGACGGTTTGACCGCCGGCGGCTTTCCGGCGGCGAGGCTTTCCGAAGTTTCGCCGCTGAGCGCACTGATGATTGCAGCGCAAGGCGCCGCGCATGGCTCCGCGATCGCGGTCGGTTGTCTTGAGGACACAATCACCTGCTCTGGCGCATCGAGCGCTTCGACGCGGCAGATCCCGAACCGGGCGATCGTTTTCGGCGTATCGGCTTATGTCGTCACCGCGATCACCGGCGCGAGTTCGTTCGACGCCGACGCAACGACATCATCGAACGGCGGCGCGGGAACGACGGCAGGCCAATTCGGCGCCGCCATCGGCGTTTCCGCCGGGTCAAACAACGCGGGAGTCATCGGCCCGACCGCCTGGTATGCGGCCTCGACGATCAAACTGACCGCCAATGGATCTAACTTTACCGGCGGCGTCGTCCGGATCGCGATCCACTATCTGATCTGCACGCCGCCGACCTCCTAACAGGGCGTCTCTTTTCTGCACCGATCCAAACCCGCCCCACGGCGACTTCATATTGTATCCGGCCAGGAGCGCAAACTGATGACGCAACTCTTGACGCCTCCAAATGACGGCAGCCGGAATACCGTGATCATTTTCGGCCGCCTCTACCAAAGCGCGCCTGGCGCTCCGATCGCCGTGCCCAACTTCGATGCTCCCACATTGGAGGCGAACGGCTGGACGGTCTTTATCGGAGCCTCATTGCCGACGACGACATCCGCCTACGCGGCGGGCGCAGTCAGCGGCGTCGTGACAAGCCCAAACGGCTCGCCCGGGGGTATCGGAGTTCGGCTTTACATTGACGGGGCTGCGACGCCGGCCGGGGTGACTGTCGCAGATGGAGGCGGAAACTGGTCGGTTCCGACAGGAAGTCTCGCAGCGGGGTCGCACATATTCAGCGTCGAAATCGATGAGAGCGCCGGATCGTTTTTGGTTGGTCCGTCAACCGGCAACGGCGGCATGGATTTTAGCAATTCGCTAAACAGCGGATTGCTCGCCGCAGTCGCAGCCTAACGAGGATTTGTGAAATGGCTCTACCGACACTCAATGTTACGCCGGGATCTGGCGCAACGATCAACACACTGCCCAATGCGCCGGCTACGACGGCGAACAGTGTTTCTGTCGCTCTGGCGACCGATCAATCCCCCGTTCCGGTCACTGCGGCTTCTTTGCCGTTGCCAACGGGCGCGATGCCCGCGGCAGGCGGCTCCGTCGCCCTTGCCGCCGGGACGAATGTCGTGGGAGGCGTGACCGTCGCTGACCCTGCATCCGGTCACGTCGCAAATGTCTTCCAATTTCACAATGCCGACAATGTTGCGCTTGGCGGGACGGCTTATGGTCTCAACACGGGCGGCGTCGCGCAACTTCTGAATGCGGCGGGCAATCTCGATCGTCAGAGGGAAGCCGGCGTCGACGGCGTTCCAGCTCAGGGCGTCGCGTCCGGCGCTGCGTCGTTCGCAATGCAGTTCAAGACGTCAATTGCGAGCGCCATTGCCGCAGGCGCGCAGACTGTTACGCCGGCCGCCATGTCCGGCATCGTCGGAGGCGTGAGTTGGTCCATTCAGGTCGGCTCGGCGTTGATTGTCGACTCGGGGGCGAGCAAGGAAGTCGTCATCGTCAGCGCAATCGGATCGAGCACATTCACTGCGGTCTTTGCGAAGGCGCATTCGACATCCCCTGTCCTCGTCACGGGCTTCGTCTATAATCAAGGACGCGACGCGTCCGGCGAAAACGACGGCGCGACGGGTTCGGGCACCGCAGTCGCCGCCGAATATGCGTATAATGCCGGCGATCCCTCGGGCGGCAATTTTGACCGGGCCCGCAACCTGAACGCCAAGGGCCTTACGACCGAGACGATCAGCGCGGGCGGCGGCGCCTCCTCCACCAGCCTGACGCTCGCCGCCGCCGCTGGTCTGCAACCGGGGACGAAGGTTCTGCTTTACAAATCCTCGACGTTCCCGGCATCAGGCTCCTTCGAGTCGGTCAATGTCGATCTGAGTTATGCGCCCGGGTCTACGTCGGTTCCTTTGGCTTCGGCGATCGTCGGCGGTGTTGGATATGACACCATTGGTTATGATGCGTTCTCGGCGCTCGGCCCACAGCTCAATGGCTTCCTGCCCTTCGGCGTGGGCATCGAGGAAGCAGCGATTTTCGATCCGGCGTCAGGAAAATATTACGTCGAGCGAGCGGCGACGCAGGATGCGATGCCGCCGCAAAACGTCGTTGTCATGTCACCCGGCCTCTGGAACGGCGCAACCGTCGATCGCGCGACGGGGTCGGCGTCGCGCGGCCTGGACGTCAACGTCAAGCCGCAGGCGCTGGCCTATACCAACGTCGGCGGCTATCTGCCGGGCGCGGTTTCGGCCGCCGCGATCTCCGCGGCTGGAACACTCGGCGGCTGGGTTCCCGGCGATACGATGACGCTGGATGCGGTCGGAGCTCCGGTCACGGCCTCCGCGGTCTTCGCCGTGGCGACCACGCAGGTGGTCGGCACGCCGACGATCGCGGCCGCCGGCGCGTTCACCGGCACGACCGGCAACTATAATGTCGTCGGCACCACCGGAACCGGGGCGAAATTCCAGATTAACTGCACGCTGACCAACGGCAGCGGCATCACGGCGGTCCTCGGCATCGTTTATGGCGGAGCCTACACCGCCAATCCGACCACGCTGACCGCTGAACCCGTCGCTTATGCCGGACTCACCGGCGCGACGCTCAGCATCAAAATGGGGCCCGCCACGCTGACCGTGCCGACGCCGGGCAGCTACGCCCCGGCCACCGCCGCGCAGGTCGCGACGGTCACGGCGGCGCGGACGCCGAACGCGACGAGCGGCGCGGGGTCTTTGACCGGCGTCACCGTCACGCCGGCCTTCGCAGGCCTCGCGACTCAGGTCGCCGCGGCCAGCGCCTCGCGAAAGCGACTGTTCCTGCAAAACATCAGCGGGTCGAATCTCGGCTATTCGTTCTTCACGACGGCCCCGGCCCTCGGCGTCCCCGGAACCGAAACGCTGGCGCCGCTCAACTCGATCGACGAGAGCGGCGACGTGGTCTCAAATCAAGCTTTCTACGTGATTGGCTCCGCCTTCGCGGCCTATTCTGCGAGGACCATGTAACATGCTTAACCAGCAATACGGTCAGGCGGTCAGCCAGACATCCCTCTATGCGATGCTCTCGAAGAATTGGGGGCCGATCGCCAAGCCGGGCAACGTCACGTTCGAAAACTGGACGGTGACGGCCGGCACGCCGATCACCCTCCTCGATACGGTGAACGGCGTCAACAACGGCAATCTGGTCGGAGGCGTATCCGGCGTCGCGCCCGGTCCCGGCGTCATTTCGTCGATGTGGACGACCTGCGCTGCGCCGACCTCCGGCTCGACGCAAAACATGCTGAACGGCGTCGTCCAAATCTATATCGACGGTGAGGCGAATCCGTCGATCTCATTCGACCTTGGCGGCCCGCTCGCATGGTATCAAAGCTCGACGACAACTCCCTACAAGACGTTCACCAAGAACTTCGTGGCTGAACAAGGCACCGGGACGACGCAATTTCTAAACCCGACTTGCACAAACTGGATGTTGCCGATCCCGTATCAATCGTCGGCTGTCGTCAAATTCATCCCGACGCAGTCGAGCGTCAACTTCTTCTTCAACATCCGCTATGTTTCGCTGCCGCAACATTTTCCGTTCAAGCTTTGGTCGCAAGTGACGACCTTCGACAACAGCACGGGGGCGTTCCCCACCGGCAACCAGTGGACGGCGGCGCAGCTTGGCGCCGGATCGGTCAATCTGCTCAACGTACCGAGCGGCGTAAGCGGCTACATCGCCGCCCTCTGGCTCTACTTCCTGTCCGGCACGGCAAATATGAACACGCTGAACTGCGACATCAACACCTATCTCAACGGAAACCCGCCGGGAACGGGCTATCTGACGAAGACGCCTGACCTCTCCGCCTGCGGGATCGACGGGTTTTTCCGCTATAAATACACCTCGACCGGCGTTGTCCCGTTCGCCGTCCCGCAATCGGCGGTGTCGAGTGCGTCCGCGTCGGCGGGAACCTTTCACGGCCTGCTTGACATCGCGGCGGCCGATGGCTGCTGGCGCTTCACCAACGGCGCCATCATGCAGATCGAAAGCGGGCAGGCCGGCAACGGCGGCAACACCGCGTCGATCGGCTCCGGCGCCCTCTACTACGCGGACATCAACTGATGAGCCTCGCCATCGCCTCACCCGTTCCGCTCGCGGCGAACTCCTATGCGAGCCTGATGGCGAAGAATTGGGGTCCGAACGCAACTCCGAAGTCGGCCGCCTTCAAAAACATCAACATGGTCGCCGGGCAGCTCGTGACCCTGCTGAATTACGCAGGCGGTCCCGGCGTCATTTCGTCGCTTTCGATGTATCACCCCACGACGGGGGCGACGACGAAGACGAACGGCTTCAATGGCGTCATCAGCGTTTATATCGATGGCGAGGCAACGCCGTCGCTGACCTATGATCTCGGCGGCCCGCTTGGCTGGTTTCAGGCCGGTGGCGCGGTCTGGACCGCGAATATGAATAACGCGATCGTCGGCGGCTTCTCGGCCGGCACGGCGCTCAACTCAGTCTTCAGCAACAACTTCTTTCCGATCCCCTGGCACGAGTCGATCGTCGTCACCTTTCTGCCAGCATTTTCAATCAACGGGGCGACGACAATCACGCTGAATTATGTTCTCGGTCCCTATTTTCCGTTCAAGCTCTGCTCGTCCGTCATGACCTACGATCAGGCGGTCGGGGCGTATGGCGGCGCGCAGTATAATCTCGATGGCGTCTCCGGCAGCGGAGCCGTGCAATTTCTGAATGTGCAAGGGGCGGGGCATATCGTCTTCAATTGGCTTGGCGTTTACTCGTCGGTCAATAACGACCGTAGTTTTATGGAGACGAACTTCGGCCTTTATCTTGATGGCAAAGCCTCCGCCACCAGCCTGTCGCAAACATCGCACGCGCTAACCGTCGTTGGCGGCAATCCTGATCTCAACTCCAGCGGCGGCGAGGATTGGTTCAGAACGGCGTTTTATGGACTTGCGGGCCAACCGGTCTGCAACAGTCCCGTGTGCACCTACGCGACGTCGCACCCTACGGGCCTCGAGCTGGCGCACTTCTGTCTCGACATCCAGGAACTCGACGGCGGCCTGCGCTTTCAGACCAGCGCAGTGCTGCAATGGGAGACGGGGCGCCGCTCTACAGACGTCAACAACACGATCTCGAATACCGCCTTCACGCCGTTTTGGGGCGTCTTCTACTATCTCGATCACCCGTAAGGAAGCCCGGAACATACGACGCTCCGTTCGGCGCCGCGAACTGCGGCAAACGCTTCGCGCGGCAGTCTGCGCGTTCGCGCCGGATTGACGCGTTCGCGTGGCGTCCGCACGACGACGCTTTGGGACGACACGCCGTCGGGCGGCTCCGTGAACGACGTCAAATCCTACGGCGCAACGGTCCGGTCAATCGGGACTCTCACCAGTTCGTGACGATCGCTTTTTGGAGGTGAATGATGGCGGCTGGAAAATTCAGCGCATGCCTCGCCTGTACGCTGCGCGAGGAGGGCGGCCTCTCGAACGATCCCGGCGATCCGGGCGGCCTGACCAACAAGGGCGTCACGCATGCGACCTATGACGCCTATCGCGCCGGCAAGGCGCTTTATCCGCGCAGCGTGGCGCAGATCACCGACGCCGAGATTCAGGACATCTATCTGACCGGCTACTGGAGCGCGATCGGCGCGGAGAGCCTTCCCGCCGGCGTCGACCTTTCAGCGTTCGATTATGCCGTGAACTCGGGCCCCGGCAAGGCGCGCCAGGCGCTCGCCAAGGCGATGGACGGGCAGGCGTCGGTCGCGACGATCATCGACCGCATCGCGACCGGGCGGCTTTCCTTCATGCACGCGCTGCGGACCTGGGGCGCCTTCGGCAAGGGCTGGGCCGCGCGGGTCGCGCGGATCGAGGCTGCGAGCCTAAAGATGGCGGGTCTGCCGCTAGCGCCAGCCGCGACCTCGGCGCGCAACAAGGCGGGTAACCATGCCGTCGTGGCGACCGCCGCGGGAGGCGGCGCGGGCATCTTCGCGACGGCCGGGCACGTGGCGCTCTGGATCGTGCTTCTCCTGATTATCGGCGTCGCGGCCATCGCGCTCATCGCGGCCTTCGACGCCTGGCGGCAGGGACAGCGCGCAGCAGCTCTCGATCTGGCCGTGGCCGACCTGGCGGCCAAGGAGAAAGCCGAAGCGGCGGCGCGCGTAGCGGCGGCGACGGCCAAAACCGCGGCCTCCACGGCGGTGGCGGCCGAGCAGCAAAAGATCGACGCGGCGACAGCCGCCATCGCTGCGGCGGGCATGGTTGAGACGCGGCATCAGGCCGCCATCAACGCTTCGACGCCCGCGTCCGCACCAACGGTAAATTCCGCTCCCTCAAATGAGGCGCCAAAAAATGTCGCCGCGACGGCAAAAGTCATTCCGCTGAAAGGAACCGGCTCATGATTCTCCATCTCGTCCTGCTTCTTGTGGTCGTGGTAGCGGCGATCACCCTTTATGTCTGGTTCATCAACCTCAAGATGACGCAGACGGCCATCGTCACTGGCAAGGCCGATGTCGTCACGGCCTCGACGGGCTTCGCGAAATTCTGGGCGATCTTGGAGGGCTGGAAGACGCATATCTGCGCCGCGATCATCGGCATCGCGCAGGGATTGGCCTTTCTCCCCCACATTCTCGCCTATCTCGACGAAGACCTTCTGAAGCAATGGCAGGCGCTGCCTTGGGCGACCGTCGTCGATGCGAAGGTCGCAAACCTGATTACCTTCGCCTGCGCACTCATCATCCCCGTGACGCACGCGGCGGGCCTCGCCAAGGCGGCGGCGACCGTACCGGCTGCGCCGACACAGACGCCGGGGAGCTGATGCTATGATCGCTCTCATCGGCTTGCTCTTTACCACCGTTGGGAACGTGTTCCCGTCCCTATTCGGCTGGCTCAACAAGGAGACCGACGCCAATCTGGCCGGGTTCCAGGCAGCAGCCGGAACCGATGTGGCTGCATATAAGGCGTATCTTGACGCGCAGGCGCAGGCCAACGTGGCGAAGGTAAATCAGTGGATCGGCTTCAAGATCCTCGCCTCCTTCGCCGTCGAAATCAGCCTGATCTATTATGGCTCGATCGTTTGGGTGAGCATCGTTCACCCCCACGTCGAAGGAACGATTGACCAGCTCCCCGCCCAATGGAGCGCGGCGGCCCTGGTCTTCATTCAGAGTGTCATCGTCATTACGCCGACGGTCCCCTTGTGGAACGCGGTTTCGGCGTGGCTTGACCGTAAGTGATCTCGCGCGCAGCCATCTTCGCGTTCGAGCGGAGTTGCGACATCGCCTTGGCCCGTGGCGACGATCATGGCGATCCGCGTCGCGGCGCCCCTCATTGTGCTTTTCGCGATCTTCGCGGCAGCGGTGGTCATGTGAGCGGCCGCCGAGCGAACTTCCCAATAACGAGCGAGACGACCTGGGCGCGGTGAACTTCAAGCCGCATCTGACCACTGATCCAGCGGAGGGCTGTACAATGGCTTTCATCAACGCAGCACGAGCCAGCCGCCAGGCGCGGAGGCAGGCGTGATTGTCGTTCTGATTCTTACCTATCTCGCGGCCATGCCGCAGGAAGCGTGCACGCGGGCCACGGCGATCGACGTCCGGGAGGTCAAAGCCGCGCCCACGGCCTGCGCCATGGCTGGCCTCGCCACAGCCGCGAGCGACCCGCGGGGCGCGGCCGGCATGTTCACGAAGATCGTCTGCGAACGTCCCGAACAGCGGGAGGGCCAGAATGGCGGCAAATGACGGCGATATGTGGAATAATCTGCTGAGCGGGAGCGCCGGCGCCGTTCTCGGCATTCTTGGCACGGTCATTGTGGCGCTGATCAATCGCCAGCCGCCGATGGCGGCGCTGATCGACGCACGGATCCGCACGCTGATCGAAGGCTACGAAAAACACATCAGCGATCTGCAAACGGAGATCCGCAAGCTTGAGGCGAAGGTCGACGGTTTGACCAAGGCGCTCGAGGAGGCCCGCGCGGAACGCTCCGCCCACAGGCCTGGTTAAAGTACGACCGGATCGAATCCGGAAATAAGACGCGACGCGCATCCGCGCCATCATGATTGAGGCCCTGCTACCCGCGCCACGAGGATCGATATCGGTATGATTTAGCCGCGCGTTCGCGACCGAATAGAGAAATTTGTCAGCCCCTGTCTCGCACGCGCGAGACAGGGGCTTTTTTTTTGTCGCGCAGGCGCGATAGGGTCATCGGCGCCAGTTGGCCAATCGTGGTCAACTTAGAGATCGCCTTGCTTTTGGGGCGGTTTGAATGGGGACCGAAATGGGCGCCGTTTACGATTATTCAGCGGCCTTGGGAGGCGAGAGCAAAGCGCTCGGTGATTTTGCAGGAAAAGTGCTGTTGATCGTCAATACCGCCAGTGAATGTGGGTTCACCCCGCAATATAGAGGACTTGAGGGACTCCATCGTAAATACGGACCGCAAGGGTTCATGGTCCTGGGGTTTCCTTGCAATCAGTTCGGGGCGCAAGAACCGGGAGGCCAAAACGAGATCATGCACTTCTGTTCGATAAATTATGGTGTAACATTTCCAATATTTGAAAAAATCGAAGTAAATGGCCCGAAAACATTGCCGTTATACGCCTTTCTCAAGAATGAGGCGAAGGGTTTCCTCGGGACAAGGCGCATCAAATGGAATTTCACGAAATTCCTGGTCGATCGGAACGGCGCCGTCGTCGCCCGTTTCGCGCCGATGACGCTGCCTGAAAGGCTTTCCAAGAAAATCCAAAAATTGCTTTAGGTCCAGTGCTCGACGCCTCTGCTCGTTCGCTTGGCGATCGCCGACGTTTCGACGCATTTTGTCCTGGTCGAGGTTCAAACGCCAAAACCACGCGGCGCGAACTCAGACAGCGAGCCGGGCGCGCCAATGTTGCCTCGCTGCGCGCGGACCGCTACACGGGTCGTCCTGAAGACTTTCAAATTCAAGGAGACGACTTCATGCCCGTGCGGCTGGATGCCCGGAGCCCGGATTTCAGCGCTTCGTTCCAGACGCTCGTCGCCCAGAAGAGGGGGGCGGACGAGGATGTCGATCAGCTGGTGCAGACCATTATCGCGGACGTCATAGCGAACGGCGACGCCGCGCTCGTTCGTTATTCGGCCAAATTTGATCGAGTCGATTTGGCCGAGCTTGGATTGCGCGTCGGCGCTGCTGAGATCGACGCCGCGCTCGACGCCTGCGACCCGGAGGCGGTCGCGGCGCTCAAACTGGCGCATGGCCGGATCGTGGCTTTTCACGAAAGGCAGCATCCGGCCGACCAACGGTTCACGGACGAATTGGGCGTCGAACTTGGTTGGCGCTGGCGTTCAATCCAGTCGGTCGGGCTGTACGTCCCTGGCGGGACCGCGAGCTATCCTTCTTCCGTCCTTATGAATGCGACGCCAGCCAAAGTCGCGGGCGTCGATCGGATCGTCATGGTCGTGCCCGCCCCGGACGGCAGGATTAATCCGCTGGTTCTCGCCGCGGCGAAGCTGGCTGGCGTCGACGAGATTTATCGGGTCGGCGGCGCGCAGGCGATCGCGGCGCTGGCCTTACGGCACTCAGACGATCGAGCCTGTCGTCAAAATCGTCGGCCCCGGCAACGCTTACGTTGCAGCCGCCAAGCGAAGAGTTTTTGGAGTTGTCGGCATCGACATGATCGCTGGGCCATCCGAGGTCCTGATCATCGCGGACAAACACGCGAACCCCGAATGGATCGCCGCCGATCTCCTGGCGCAGGCGGAGCACGACGCGGCGGCCCAGTCGATCCTGGTCACAGATGACGCGGACCTCGCAAACGCCGTCGAAGCCGCGGTGGCGCGGCAATTGGCGACGCTTCCGCGTCAAGCGATCGCTTCGGCTAGCTGGCGGGACTTCGGCGCGATCATTGTCGTGGGGGAGATTGGCGAGAGCATAGCTTTGGCCGACCGCCTGGCGCCGGAGCATCTCGAGATTATGACGGCGGACGCAGAAGCATTGAGCCGACGCATTCGGAACGCCGGCGCCATCTTTCTCGGCGCCCACACGCCCGAGGCCATCGGCGACTATGTCGGCGGCTCCAACCACGTCCTGCCGACGGCGCGCTCCGCGCGGTTTTCGTCCGGCCTCAGCGTCCTCGATTTTATGAAGAAGACGTCGATTTTGAAGTGCTCGGCTCAAAGCCTCTCGACCCTGGGACCCGCCGCGATCGCGCTCGGTCGCGCCGAAGGATTGGATGCTCATGCGCGCTCGGTGGCGCTCCGTCTCGATAAAGGATCGTCATGAGCGGAACCGACCAAGGCCCCCGCAATCGCCTCGTCTCGGTGACGCTGGACGAGGCCTCGATCGGCCGCAGCACCGCCGACAAAGAGCACGAACGCCAGATCGCGATTTACGACCTGCTCGAGGAAAATAGTTTTGGCGTTCCAGGCCACGATGCCGGCCCCTATGGCCTGAAGATCGCGTTGCAGGATTCAAAGCTCGTCTTGGAGATACTCGACGAGAGCAGCGCCCCTCTTGTCGCGCATATTCTTTCTTTGACGCCCTTGCGAGGCCTTCTCAAGGATTACTTTTTTGTATGCGAAAGCTATTACGCCGCGATCCGAACGGCGATGCCGGGGCAAATCGAGGCCATCGACATGGGTCGCCGGGCTCTTCACAACGAAGGCGCCCAGATGCTTATCGAGCGGCTGAAAGGCAAGATCGATTGCGACCCCGATACGGCGCGGCGAATCTTTACGCTGGTCGCCGCGTTGCACTGGAAGGGTTAGACTCCATGCCTTTGGAAGGGGACGCCAAGGCGCCGCCGAGATGAAGGCCAGGGTCAAGGACCGCCCGCATTCCGTCCTCTTCGCCTGTACGAATAATGTCGGTGCGTTCGCCGATGGCGGAAGCTTTGGGAAGGCATTACTTCGGAAACGAGATCTATTTCGCGTCGGCGGGACTGAAGCGGGGCGAAAGCGATAGCTTCGCCATCGCGTCATTGGAAGAACTTGGCATCGATATGACCAAGCATCGTCCTCATACGTTCGAAGACCTTGAAGACAGTTCCTTCGATCTCATCGTAACGCTATCGCCCGAGGCCCATCACAAAGCGCTGGAGTTTACACGCACGTTGGCGATCGACGTTTTGTATTGGCCGACCCTCGATCCGACCGTGATCGAAGGTTCGCGCGAACGTGTGCTGGAGGCCTATCGAAATGTCCGCGACGGTTTGCTCGAACGCATCGAAAAGCTTCTGGATTATCGGCCGATGGGGAATTTATAGAACACGAAGCTGCGCATAACGGCGCAGGCTTTTGTTCTTAAGCTCGCGCGCCGCGGCGCGAACCGCTAAGATTTGGCATGAATCGAATCGTTTCCTCCCGCGGATCGTTTCTTCCTCGGCGTTGAACGCTCCGCGCTTGGCAGGCCCTGGCGCGATCGGCTCGATGCGAGCGGTCAGGCGCGCGCGCTCGCCAACGCGCAGTTGAGGGGGCATGGCGACATCCTCTCGCGCGTTCTCTCCGGCCGTGGGGTCGGCCCGGACGCTTCGGAGGATTACCTCAATCCGAGCTTGCGACGCCTGATGCCGGATCCCCATTGCCTTAAGGATATGGCGGCCGCGGCGGAAACCATCGCCGGGGCGATCGAGCGCGGCGATAAAATAGCGATTTTCGGCGACTACGATGTCGACGGCGCGGCCTCGTGCGCCCTGCTCGCCGATTATCTGGCCGCGTGCGGCCAATCCCCAATCATCTATATCCCCGACCGAATCTTCGAGGGATACGGTCCAAATCTCGCCGCCATTCAGAGCCTCGCTGCGGCTGGGGCCAAGCTTCTCGTCACGGTCGACTGTGGCACGACGAGTCACGAGCCCCTCGCAGAGGCTCGTCGTCTTGGTCTCGATCCGATCGTGCTCGACCATCATCAGGCCCCGGAAACGCTGCCGGACGCCCTCATCGTCAATCCAAACCGGCAGGATGACGTCTCGCATTTGGGCCAGCTTTGCGCCGCCGGGGTGACTTTCATGACCCTTGTCGCGCTCAACCGCATCCTGCGAGAGCGCGGTTTTTTCTCTTTGCGGCAGGAGCCTGATCTGCTTGCCGGGCTTGACCTGGTGTCCCTCGCGACCATCGCCGATGTCGCGCCGCTGACCGGTCTCAATCGCGCTTTCGTCGCCAAAGGGCTCGAGGTCATGCGCAGGCGTGCGCGGCCGGGGCTCGCGGCATTGTTCGACGTCTCGAAAATCGACGGTCCGCCGAACGCGTATCATCTCGGTTTTCTGATCGGGCCTCGCATCAACGCGGGCGGCAGGATCGGCGACGCGGCGCTCGGCGCGCGGCTGCTCAGCATCGCCGATCCCGTCGAAGCGAGACGCATCGCGGAGGAGCTCGATCGCCTCAACCGCGAACGGCAGGTGCTTGAAGGCGGAGCGCTTGAGGAGGCGGAGGCGCAAGCGCTCTTGAGCATGGGACCCGATGACGCCGGGGCGACGGTCATTGTCGGCTCGGACGATTGGCATCCAGGCGTCGTTGGGCTGGTGGCTTCGCGGCTCAAGGACAGGTTCAAGCGGCCTGCTTTCGCGATCGCCTGGTCTGGCGGTGGCGCAAGTGGAACGGGATCTGGCCGTTCGATCCCGGGCGTCGATCTCGGCCGCGTGGTCCGCGCGGCGGTCGCGGCGGGAATTCTGCTCAAAGGCGGCGGCCACGCCATGGCGGCCGGGATCACCATAGGGCGAGAGCGCATCGAGGATTTTCGCGCGTTCCTTGAAGACGCCCTTTCCGAGAAGGTTGCCGAAGGTCGCGCCGGAGAGGTTCTGTTGATCGATGCGGCGCTGACGGCGGCTGGGGCGACCCCCGCTTTGATGGCGGCGCTGGAGCGTGCGGGCCCTTTCGGCTCCGGCAATGCCGAACCGGTTTTTGTGCTGCCTGCGCATCGGCTGATCGATGTTTCAGAGGTCGGCGCCGGCCATATTCGCCTGCGCGCGCAGGCCGGGGATGGGACGAGGATCGACGGCATCGCTTTCCGCGCCGGCGGCCAGCCGCTCGGTCACGCGTTGTGCGCAGCCCGGGGCGCTGCGGTCCACTTGGCGGGAACCTTGGCTCTGGATCGCTGGGGCGGGTCGGCGCGCGTCCGGCTGCGGCTGCTGGATCTCGCGCCCTCCGCTGGCCCTCGCGGCAGATGAACGCCCTTCTTGAGGCGTTGCGTGGGTAAACTTGCCAGCCCGTCAATCGCCCTTTATACGTGCGGCGGCTGGATCCCGAGCTTCAAGAAGTCAGCACGTTTCAGTTAAAGCGCCCATCGTCTAGCGGTCTAGGACGTCGCCCTTTCACGGCGAAAACAGGGGTTCGATTCCCCTTGGGCGCGCCAATGAAATCAATCCGTTGGCTGATTTTACGAGACGCGGGAACGCGCCGGATCTAAGTAACGCTCGAAATCTCAGTTCCGTCGGGAGACGTTCCGAATTGCGCCCAATCCTGTCCGCGACCCGAGCGCGCCTTGCCTTGTGGCGGGTGTTCGCCGCGATGTTCGGCTCGGCGCGCGGCTTCAAAAAGGCCATTGGGATTGTCCCGCTGTTCTGCCTGTCCCTGCTGCCCACTCCCGGCCGCGCCGAGCCGATGACGTTTCGATTGGTTCCGGCCGGCAACTCCAGCGGCTGCCCAGGCGTTTGCGGGACCTCGATCACGGCCGAGGGCGAGATCACGGACGCGACGCCGGAGGACTTTCGAACTTTCCTCCGGTCAAATGCCGCCACGCATCGCGGGCGCGTTCTGGTCTTCATTAACTCGCCGGGCGGAAAAATCGTCGCCGGGATCGAGCTCGGCAAGATATTTCGAAAGATCGGCGTCACCGCCTCCGTAGCGCGGATCGCTGAGGGCGAAGAGGGCTCCGCGGCGGAGCCTGTTGGCGGAATTTGTTTTTCAGCGTGTGTCTATGCGCTGATGGGAGCGCAGAGACGCATCGCGCCGCGCGACAGCAAGATCGGCATTCATCGCATGTTCGCCTACGACGGCGGCTCGCGCCGTTTCGACAATGGCGAAATGGCGGCGATGCTGCGACGCTACAGCAATATGATGGGCGTCAACCCCGAGTTGGTCGCCGCCACGGAACAGGGGACGTCTGACGCCATACGCATCCTCACGCCCGCGGAAATCGCAAGATGGCGCCTCGCCTCGCCTGGATCCTGACCGCTATGGGCGCCGCAATCGGCGTCATGGGCCTTCAGCTCACGGAAAGTGTCTAGTCGGCGACGTTGCCCGGACCCTCAGGATGGGAGACGCCCGCCCCGGCATCTTCGCGGCCGCGCGTGCCGGCGTGATCGAAGTCAGCGCTATCGGTCCCTGACGGCGCGATCGCCTGCGACGGATTCTGATAGAGGCCATAGTACTCGTTCGCCTTGGCGGGTTGCGTGGCGTGGGTCTCCTGGGCCGCGACGGCGCCGGACATGACGAGAGCCGAGCCGATAAGGGCGATGCCGAAAATTTTCATTGCCTAATCTCCTTCAGGTTGATGCGGCGATCCCCGCCGCTGCTGTGAAGGAGACTCAAGGAGCCGATGTTTTATTCCCCTTTGGCGGAAATTTTGCAGTGCGCGCCGGCAACGACCAACATTCCGGCATAGCAGGTGAAATTCGACTCATCACAGGCGCCGCTAGTCGATCGATGCCGACTTCGACCCCGAGAGACTTCTTCGGCCGCCGCGCAAAAGAAAAAAAGTTGTGCGCGCGGGAATAAATCGACCGCGACGCGAGTCTCCTCTTCGTCGCGCCAGTGGGGCGCTTGAGGAGAGATCAATGGCAATGGACGAAAACGGCGTCGATCGGCGCGGCGCGCTCCAGTGCATGCTTTGGGCTGGCACAGGCGTCCTCTGGACAGTCGCCGGCGGCGTGCCGAAGTCCGGCTTGCTGGGATCGGCGCAAGCTGCGACTGGCGGCTTCAGCTTCCTGCAGATTTCCGACAGCCATGTCGGTTTCAGCAAGCCCGTCAACCCCGATGCGCTCGGCACACTCAAGGAAGCGATCGGCAAGGTGGCCGCTCTGCCCGTCAAGCCCGCATTCATGATTCACACCGGCGACATCACGCACAGCGCAAAGCCTGCCGAGTTCGATAGCGCCAGCCAGGTCATCGGGACCGCGGGGCTCGACGTTCACTATGCTCCCGGCGAGCACGACATCACCGATGAAGCCACCGCCAAGGCTTATCTCGAACGCTACGGGAAGAACACCAAGGGCAGCGGCTGGTACAGCTTCGACCAGAACGGCGTGCACTTCATCAGCCTCGTCAACGTCATCGACCTGAAGGCGGCGGGACTCGGGTTTCTCGGCGCCGATCAGCTCGAGTGGCTTGAGGATGACGTCAAGGCGCTCTCGGACTCGACGCCCATCATTGTCTTCGCACATATCCCACTGTGGTCTGTCTATCCGAACTGGGGTTGGGGGACCGACGACGGCGCGATCGCACTCGGCTACCTGAAGCGGTTCGGATCGGTGACGGTTCTCAATGGCCACATCCACCAGCTGATGCAGAAGGTCGAAGGCAACGTCACCTTTCACACCGCGCGCTCGACGGCGTTTCCGCAGCCTGCTCCCGGCGTCGGGCCCTCGCCGGGACCGATGCCGGTGCCGGCCGACAAGCTGCGCACGGTGCTCGGCATTACCGAGGTCACGTTCAAACAGGGCGAGGCGGCGCTCGCCATCACCGATACGGCGCTCGCGGGTTAGCCTGAACGGAGATGCAAATGACCGTGCGCATCGCAAAATTGACCGCCATCGGCGTGATGGCGACGACGCTTGCCGGCGGCGCCGCGCGCGCTGCTGGCGACATCGTCCATGGGGAAGAGCTGTACCAGGCCTGTCAGGACTGTCACTCGCTGGATACCAATGACGTCGGCCCCAAACATAGGGGGGTTTTCGGCCGGAAGGCGGGCTCGGTTGCGGACTACAGCTATTCGCCAGGATTGAAAAATTCCAACATCGTCTGGACCGAGGCTAATCTTGATCAATGGCTGGCGGATCCGCAAAAATTCGTGCCGGGCGCGAAAATGTTCTTCCATCTCGATAACCCGCAAGACCGCGCCGACGTGATCGAATACCTGAAGGAGCGGGTAAAATGAGGTCGGAAGACCTCAACTGATGCAGAAGGTGGAGGGCGAGGTCGTGTGTTACACCGCGCGCTCCACCGCCTTTCGGCAGCCGGCGCCGTGCAGGGCGCCTGCGCCTGGCCGCAAGCTTGCGCCGCCCGGCGAGTTGCGCGGGTTGCTCGGCGTCAGAACCGTCGCCTACCAGCAGGGCGTCAATCAGCTCGCCGTGACCGATACGTCGCTCCCGCAACGAAAGAGAAGGAATCGCCATGACAGCGTGTTTCGACGAGGGCCGCAGTAGAACCCGCGCGAGCCACGACGATATCCCTCATCTTGTCGTCGACGCCGGCGGCAGATTCCGCTCGAAGGAGCTTGATGCCAATGATAGTTTCAGCGTCACATTCGACAAGCCCGGCGAAATTGCTTATTTCTGCGGCCTTCACCCGCATATGACAGGCAAGATCATCGTCGCGCCGTGAGCGTCGGGGCCGCCGTGACCAGTCAGTCGACGCAAAGGCGTTTCGCCGAGGTGGTGCTGCCCCACCTCGACGACGCCTATGGGCTGGCCCGATGGCTCACTGGCAATCGGAGCGACGCCGAGGATGTTGTGCAGGACGCCTGCATGCGGGCGTTGGGGGCGCTTGATTCAGGCGCGATCGAGCGGCCCCGCGCGTGGGTTCTCTCGATCGTTCGCAATACGGCGTTCACCTGGCTCGCGAAGAATCGCCCGAATGCCGTGCTGTTGACCGACGATGCGCAGTTCATTGAGGCGGCGGCCGCCAAGGAGCCCGGCGCGCCGAACCCAGAGGAAGCGCTGATCGCGGCGGCCGATCAGAGCGCGCTGGAATCGGCGATCGAGGCGCTGCCGCATGTTTTCAGGGAAGTTATCGTGATGCGCGATATCAATGGCTTGAGCTATCGGGAAATCGCCGCGGCGACCGGCGCGCCGGTCGGAACCGTGATGTCGCGCCTTTCGCGGGCGCGGGCGTTGCTGATCGACCAGCTTGGGAGCAGAACGTGACCCCACGCGACGATCCAACCCTTCTCCTCCATGCCGCTCTCGATGGCGAACTCGACGCCGCCGGCATGATGGAGATCGAGGCGAGGCTCGCGGCCGATCCCGCGCTCGCGGCCGAATATGCGCGGCTCGGCGCGTTGCGCGAGGCCATCAGGGCGCGCATTCCGCGCGAGGCCGCGCCCGATGCGCTGCGCGCGCGCGTCCTGTCGATGGCGCAGAGCGGGAGCCCGGCGCCGGCGGCGGCGTCCGAACCCGAGGGTCTGCGCGCCCGCATGCTTTCGGTGGTGCGGTCCGCGAACCAGACGTTAGCGGCTGTGGTTTCGCGTCTCGGGCTGGCCGGTTCGCCCTATCCCGCGCTCGCGGCCTCGCTGATGCTCGGGATTGCGCTCGGTGGCGGGGTGACCGGCCTGTTTCACCCGCCGCCCGCCCGTGACGACATGGAGCGCGCGGTTATCGCCAGCTATGTCAGGGGCCGGCTTTCGGGCCAGCCGGTCGACGTCGCGACATCGGATCGGCACACGGTCAAACCCTGGCTGGCGGGCAAGATCGCCGCTCCGGCGACCGTCGTCGATCTCGCGAAGGACGGATTTCCCCTGGTGGGCGGACGCATCGACGTGATTGGAATGACTCCCGTCGCGACACTCATCTATCAGCGCCGCGAACACCAGGTCGCTCTGACGGAAATGCCCGCTTCCGGCGCCGCCTCAAGCGAGATGCGCCGTGAAACGCGGGACGGCTTTTCTTTGCTGAGTTGGACCCATCAGGGGCGCCGCTTCATGGCGGTGTCCGATATGCCGCCGTCGGAACTTGACGCGTTCCATGACGCCTTTAGCCGCGCCGCCGCCGCGGAGCGTGAAGAAGCGCCAAAGATTTGAATCCAGCGCCGGCCAAGCCTTCGGCGGCTGTTCAATGGCGCGCGGGCGTTGCGTCACGCCGCCAACAATTGGCGCATCGACGCGGCCCGATCCGATCCGGCTCAGGAGCCTTTGAGCATGAAGCCGACGACGAAACCGATCAAACCGCCGGCGGACAGTATGATTGCGTAGGAGGTCATGCTCGTGGCGCGCCTTTCCCAAATCCGTCCGCTTGAACCGACAATCGGCGCGTCCGTAAGGTAGGGATGGATAATCGCGAAGGAACAGGAGATCCCCTTGGCTTCGGCTTTGATCGCGGCGGCGGCCTGTCCGGCGCTGATGTCGAGATACCAGAGCTTGCTTTCGTCCACGCGTTCGTTGGCGAGGCGCCGGAGCGCTCCAGCCAAGACGGCCTCCGCCGCGCCGGGTGCGCGGAAATGAAAAATCACCGGCGTGCTTCCGGTGTCCGCGCCTTCGAGGCCGTTGTCGTGTTTGATCGCGACCGCGCCGTCCCGGCGGACGATGACGGAAATCTCGCAGAGACGGCCCTTGCGGCGTTTGCGCGCGAATAAGCCGGCAAGCTTTTGCTCCTCGGACGAAAGCCTTGGCCGCACGAGACTGTCGCCCATGCGAGGACCGGAAAGCCGATACCCTAACGCCACCTCAACCCTCCTGATGTCCGCTCCGCGCTCTGCGACGCTTGTTGGCGGACAAGGTCGGTGAGATTTTCTGGTTGGCGTACCGCCAAAGGATAAACAATTGCGAGGAAAACCGCCTTGCTTTTGAGTTAAAGCCGCAGCCGGCGCGAAACGGCGCCGGCTCGTGATCCGTGCAAATGTCGTCGGCGGCTGCACGCCCGGACAATGACCCCTACGGGGGGCGCCGACCGCACCCGATTGAGTCGAAATGGCGCCTTTTCGTGATTCGCCGACATTTCCCTGGTGGGGACCTTACATTTAGAGTTCGGCAAGGCGAGCGGCGGCAAGCTGCCTCAAGTCGCCGCTTTGGATCGTGCAATTCCGCACATCGCAGCTTGGCCGCTCCGCGGGAGACGGCGAATTTCCGGGAGCGCCGACTTCACGGTTGTGCTTTGTCGACAAATGCGCATGCTTGCGCCTGATGAATAGAGGAGTGACATGAAAATGCGCCTGCAGAACACGGCGTCGAAACTGGCGGTGATCGTAACCTTGGCGTTTGCATTCACCGCGCCTGGCGAGGCGTCGGCGCAGTCAGCCGCCAGCAATCGGCATGCGCAGGTCAGCTACGCCGCAACCCCGGGGAGCGCCGACGGGGCTTCCGGTTACGTCGACCTCTCTCAGGATAGCCAGAGCGGCGCGGGGTTTTATGCGTTGCCGCAACCCTATCGCAGCCAGGCGCGGCGCCAGCGCGCGATCCAGTACCGCGGGGAGCGCAACGCCTTGGGCGTCGCCATCGCCAGCGAGGCGATCGGCTACGACTATGACGAGGGCTACGCCTTCGGCAACGCCCATGGCGTCTTCAACCCGGTCGATGGCGTCGGCACGCCTTTCTTCGGGGGCTATTACAATTGACGATTCGCCGGGGCAGTTTCGCAATTTGAAAGCAAGAGCCGGAGTGCCGCGTAAGCCGGCGGATGGCAGAAGCCGGCTCACGCAGTCAAATCGTGAAAGGAACCGGCGATGGATGCGCGTTTTGGGCGATCCGCACGCGCCGCCCCGCCGGCGGAGCAGGATCCACGCTGGGCGTTCGTTGCGGCCCGCGATCGCTCCGCCGACGGCGCATTCTTTTATTCGGTCGAGAGCACCGGCGTTTATTGCAGGCCCTCCTGCGCGGCGCGGCGCCCAAATCCGGCCAACGTCCGCTTTCACAGCACGGCGGCCGACGCCGAGGCGGCGGGCTTTCGTCCCTGCAAGCGATGCAAACCTGACGCCGCGCCTCTGGCGCAGCGCTACGCCGCCAAAGTCGCCAATGCCTGTCGCCTGATTGAGGCGGCGGATGAGCCTCCGACGCTGGCCGAACTGGCGAAGAGCGCTGGCCTCAGCGCCTATCACTTTCATCGCGTCTTCAAGGCGGTCTCCGGCGTGACGCCAAAGGATTACGCCGCAGCGCACCGCAGCCAGCAGCTTCGGGATCGACTGACCAGGAGCCATACCGTCACCGAAGCCGTCTATGGCGCGGGCTTCAACTCGGGCAGCCGTTTCTATGAAAAGTCGCACGCTATGTTGGGCATGACCCCGACAGACTACCGGGCGGGCGGCGCGGGAGCCGAAATCCGCTTCGCCATCGGTGAATGCTCGCTCGGCGCGATCCTAGTCGCCAGAAGCGAAAAGGGCGTTTGCGCCATCATGATGGGAGAGGATCCGGACGTCCTCTTGCGCGAGCTTCAGGACCGCTTCCGGAACGCCCGGCTGATCGGCGCCGACAGCGACTTCGAGGCGATGGTCGCGAAGGTGGTGGCCTTCGTCGAGGCGCCGGGTCTCGGGCTCGATCTGCCGCTGGACGTGCGCGGCACGGCGTTTCAGCAACGGGTTTGGCGGGCACTGCAGGCAATTCCGGCCGGCGCCACCGCGAGCTACGCCGACGTCGCCCGCGCGATCGGCGCGCCGCAGGCCGTACGGGCGGTGGCGAGCGCCTGCGCCGCCAATCCGGTGGCCCTCGCCATCCCCTGCCACCGGGTCGTCAGGCGCGATGGGGCGCTGTCAGGCTACCGCTGGGGCGTCGAACGCAAGCGCGTCTTGCTCGAACGCGAGAAAAGCTGATCGGCGCGGCGCTCAACGCACGCGCTCCACCCTGATCGACGAGACCATGCGCGCGGCGCGGGCCGGGCGCAAATCGCCTTCGACGACAAGCTGGAACGGGCCTTTCTCCGCATCGAGCGGCGCCCCGTCCATGCGATCGGCGAGAATCGCCCGGTCAGTGCGTGTCGCCGCGTCGGTTCCGGCAAGATCGAGCGCTACTTTGTAGCCGTCTCGCGCCTCGACGATGACGACATCGGCAAGTTCGGCGCCGTGAATCGCCTTGCCGCGCGGAACGCCGACTTTCGCGAGCACGTCGCCAAGCAGGGCGCCTTCGAAAGCGTGGACGGCGCCATGCTGCTCGACGCTGATCGTCACGCGGGGAAGGGCGTCCAGCTGCTCGAGGGTGATCGAGGCTTGCTGCCCGTCGAGCCCCGTTAGCGCCACGCTCGGCGCGGCATCTTCGGCGCGCGCCGCGCCGCTCGCCAGCAACAGCAGCGCAGGCGACAGAAAAAGCAATCTCATAGGTCTCTCCACTCGTGTTCGGGCGATCCTTCATACTGGATCGGAGTGGCGAGCTCCACTCCAGGGGCGACTCCGCGACGCGCCGCCAGCGGCGCGGCTCCTCTTGTCACGCGGCGAAGCCCATGAGAACCTACACGGCTTCCGGTCACGAAATCGAGGAGGGATCGATGAAGCACCATGAACCCTATCTGCCTGCCAGGGCGCTCGGCATTGAAGAGTGGGAGAGAGACGAGCTGATCGCGCTCGCCTCAAAGCTCCTCAACGAATCGATCGCGCTCGACATGATGCGGGCGGCCTCGGAGTGCGGTTCGGCCGGCTGCATCGGCGGCCACATGGCGCTCGCGCATGGAATTTCGGTTCGGGGCGCGCGTCGCTACGTGCAGAACCAGGCCCAGACCAACGGGCCCATGTCGGCTCTCTTCTTCCCCGATCTGACGGTCAACTACAGACACCCCGGCTGGCGCGCCGGTCCCGCTGACGCCGCCCGCGCGATTATCAATTTCCTGACAACAGGCGCGCCCGATTGGGACGCGGTCATGCGGGAAAAAGATCGCTCGGCCGCCGATGCACCCGCTATGGCGTTCATGGTCTAGCTTTCAGGACCCGGGGGCGCGTCGCGGTCGAGCCAGTCGAGAAAAGTCGCATTGACCGATTCAGGGGCGATTTCGGCGATGCAATTGATATAGCTGATGACTTTGGCGACAGCCTGTTCGACGGCCGCGCGGCGGCCATCCTGCGTCTTGACGAGCAGGACGATTTCCGGCTCTTCCTTGATTTCGTCGGCCCAGCGATAGGCGCAGGTGATGGGGAGCCAGTTGCAGCAAACCGCGATGCGCCGCTCCAGCAGGTCGCGCGCGATCTGACGGGCCTCCTCCACCGTGTTGAGCGTGACGTAGAAAATCTTCATCGGCTCAGATCGACAATGGCGGATTGAAGGACGCGCCCGAAGCCTGCGCTCCGGGCGGGTTCCAGGCGTCGCCGTCAGGCGGCGACGCCAATCGAGTCGGCCTTGGCTAGAAGCGCCTCGGCCATGCGGATGCTGGCGATGTCGATGAGGCGTCCGTCGAGCGAAACAGCGCCCTTTCCGGCCTTCGCCGCATCGGCCATCGCCGCCACGATCCGGCGCGCCTTGTTGACCTCGGCGTCGGATGGCGTGAACACCTTGTTGGCGAGATCGATCTGCGAGGGGTGGATCGCCCATTTTCCTTCATAACCGAGCACCGCAACGCGATTGGCCGCCGCGATGAAGGCGTCGGGATCGGAGAAGTCGCCGAAAGGCCCGTCGATCGGCCGCAGGCCATAGGCGCGGCAGGCGACCATCATGCGGGTCTGCGCGGCGTGCCAGGGATCGGCCCAGAAATATTGCCGCTCGCCCTTCGCGTCCTTGTCGGTCAGCACGCCATAATCGGGGTTGACGCCGCCGATGACGGTGGTGCGCGCGCGGGTCGAGGCGGCATAGTCGGCGACGCCGAAAGACATCGCCTCAAGACGCTTGCTCGACTGCGCGATCGCCTCGACATTGGCCATGCCGAGCGCGGTCTCGATCAGCACTTCGAAGCCGATGCGCTTTTGCCGCTTCTTGGCGGCTTCGATCTGCGTCACCAGCATGTCGATGGCGTAGACGTCGGCCGGCACGCCGACCTTAGGAATGAGGATCATGTCGAGGCGCGGGCAGGCCTCCACGATGTCGACGACGTCGCGATACATGTAGTGGGTGTCGAGACCGTTGATGCGCACCATCATGGTCTTGGCGCCCCAGTTGATCTCGTTCAGCCCCGCGATGATGTTCTTGCGGGCCTGCTCCTTGTCGTCGGGAGCGACGGCGTCCTCGACGTCGAGGAAGACGATGTCGGCCGCTGAAGCCGCGGCCTTTTCAAAGAGGCCGGGGTTGGAGCCGGGGACGGCGAGTTCGGAGCGATGCAGGCGCGGCGTCGCCTGTTCGATGATGGTGAAGCTCATGGCGTTGGGTTCCCTCTTTTGGATTTGTTCAGCCGGTGGCGCCAAGACCACTGGAGATGCAGTTGATGGAAAGGAGCAGGTTGGCCTTGAAGGCCTCCTTGCTGAGTTCGTTGGGGCTGGCGCGGAACGCGCGCAACAGTTCGACCTGTTCGCGATTGACCTTGTTGATGGTCGGCAGCCGATGCGTCAGGCGTGAGCGATAAACCGGGAATTGCTGCGCGATCTCGTCCTCCCCGGTAATCTGCAGGATCACCTTTTGCGTCAGCGCAAACTCCGCCTCGATCATGGCGAAGATCGCCTCGCGTATGTCGTCGTCGTAGACGAGGCCGGCATACGCGCGCGCAATGCCGAGATCGACAAGGCACAGGGTCTTTTCAACCTCGCCGACGACCATGCGAAACAGCTGCGACTCGGCGAACATGCGGCGCAGCAGCGCAAGGCCGCGCTCCTTGCGCACGTCGATGAAGCTGGCGATACCGCTGCCGACGCCATACCAGCCGGTGATCACGTGGCGGTTCTGCGCCCATGAGAACACCCAGGGAATGGCGCGCAGATCGCTGAGCGAGCGCGCGCCGAACCGCCGGGCCGGGCGCGAGCCGATGTTCAGCATCGAGATTTCGTCGAGTGGGCTCGCCGATTGCAGATAGGTGAGCAGGTCCGGGTGGCCGATGAACTGCGCGTAGGCTGCGTGGGAGGCGCCCGACAGCGCCTCCATCGCCTCCTCGAATTCGGCGCGCAGCGCCGGCGCCGCGCGCTCCGAGATCAGCGTATGCTCGAACACGCTGGCGCCGAGCATCTCCATCTGAAAGGCGGCTGTTCCCTTGTTGGCGTATTTGAACGAGACGACCTCGCCTTGTTCGGTCACGCGCAGGCGTCCGCTGATGGAGCCCGCGGGCTGCGCCGCGATCGCCTGGGCCGTGGGCGAGCCGCCGCGGCTCACCGAACCGCCGCGGCCGTGGAAAAAGGCGAGGGGGATGCCGGCGTCCGCCCCGATTTTGGTCAGTTTGGCCTGCGCTTTCGACAGCTCCCAGTTCGACGACAGGAAGCCGCCGTCCTTGTTCGAGTCGGAATAGCCGATCATGACTTCCTGGACGCCGCCCTGAATGCGCGCGCTGCGTCGCACGAGAGGCAGCGCCAGCAATTCGCGCATGATCGCGGGCGCGGCGCGCAAATCCGTAATCGTCTCGAAAAGCGGCGTGATCGGAAGGTAGCAGGCCTCGACGCGGGTTGCGTCGTGGTAGAGATCGGCTTCCTTGGCGAGGAGATAGGCGCCGAGGATGTCGGCGACGGAGCGGGTCATGCTCAGAACGAAGGCGCCAAAGGCTTCGCGATCGAATTCTTCGCGCTCGTCGCGCGCCAGTTTGAACATGCCGAGCGTCTCTTCGGCTTCCGGCGGCAGAGTGCGACGAACCGCCGGCCCGCTGCGCGGGCGCCCGAGTTCGGCGAGAAGCCAGGCTTTCCATTCATCCGAATCATGCGCGGGCGGTTCGCCGTCGGCCTCTGTGTGCATCGACCGCCACAAGGCCCGCAATGTCTCGGTGAGACGGGTCGTGTTTTCGCGCAGGTCAAGCCGCACGGTGCGGAACCGGAAGGCCTCGACGGCGAGGCGCAGCGGACGCACGAGATCCTGGGCGAGGCCGGGGCTGCCGCTTTCGCTCAGCGCTTCCTCGGTCACCGCAAGATCGGCGATGAGTTCGTCGGCGCTGGCGTAATAGGGCTTGGAGGTCTGCACCCCCTCGAAGCGGGCGAGCGTCGTCTTGATCTTGCTGTGCGCGCAGAACAGGAATTGACGATAGGGCTCGCCAGGGTTGCGCAGCGCGATGCCGGCGCCGTCGCCGCTCTCGGCGAGCGCCCGGTTCAGCGCTTCGCGAAAGCCCGCCGGCGGCGGCAGGGCGCGCTCGGCGATCGATAGGCTGCGCATCAGGGCGTAGAGGCGCTGTTCGTAATAGCGCAGGCTCGCCGCCGCGTTCTCGGCGAGGGCCCGCCGGGTCACCTTGTTGGTGACGAAAGGATTGCCGTCGCGATCGCCGCCGATCCACGAGCCGAACTGAAAGAACTGCGAGAGCGAGAAGCGTTCGCCGGGATAGGACAGCGCCAGCGCGCGGTCGAGCCGCTTCAAAAGTTCGGGGACGCCATCGAACAGGGTCTCGTGGAAGAAATGCAGCCCCCAGGCGACTTCCTGTTCGACCGAGGGCTTCTCCAGCCGCAATTCGCCGGTCATCCACAAAAGCTCGATTTCATCGCGCAGCTGGTCGATGATGGCGGCGCGTTCGCGCGCGGTCCAGCGCGGCTGCTCGAGTTCGACGAGCAGGCGGTAGATGCGCCGGTGCTTCTCCAGCACCGTCACGCGTTTGGCTTCGGTCGGATGGGCGGTGATGACCGGACGCACGCGGATCGCGGCTAGCTTCTCGCCGAGTTCCTGCGCGGCGATGCCGAGCTTGGCCGCTTTCGCGATCACATTGGCGAAGGTGCCCTGAACGGCCTGATCGCCAAGCTCTTTCTCGATCCTTCGACGTTCGCCCATCGCCGCGTCCTGCTCGACGATGGAGAGCAACTGGAACCAGATGCCATGGGCCTGAAAAACGCGCGCCAGAAACTCCGGCGGGGCGCCTTTGTCGATGACCGCCTCGCCGGCGAGAACCGGCGCGATTTCGGGATGATGGCGGCGGACGACTTCAAGCAGCAGCTCGAAGAGGAGCGCGGCGATGACGTCGCCGGCGGGCGGCGCTTCGCTCGCCTCGCGCGGGTAGGCGATCCGGCCGTTGCGGCCCTCGATGGTGTCAATCATGGCGCGCCAAAGCCGCTCTGCAAGCAGGCGTTTCCAGTGATCATTGGGCCAACTTCCTCCGTAAACAACTTCCCCGATCGAGAGGTTTGGCGTCCCCGACGCAAGCGAGGACCAAAAGCCGGGGCAGGGCGATCTTCAGGCGTCGCATTCCGATCAGACTCGAGCGTTTCCCGCGCATGTGCGATTGGAGCCGCGAGGCGTCCGGTCCAAGGCCTGAACCGGTCAATAAAGTGTTTCACGTGAAACACCCCCGAAAACGCCTTAGCGCATTGGCTCGACAGCCGTGCGACGGCGCGCGGCGGCGGAACGACGAGTTCGGGCGCTGCGCGAGACGCAGCGCCCGCGCGATCGACCGACGCGGGCGCCGAGCACTTTAAACTTAAGCGTGCGCGTGCTGCTGCGCGGCCTTGCCCGACCCATCGCCCCTGCCCAATACCCTGGCCATGGTTGCGCCGAGTTCGCTCGGGCTCGGCGCGACGGTGAGCCCGAACGACTTCATGATCTCGGCCTTTTCGGCGGCGCTGTCGCCGGAGGCGGAGATGATGGCGCCGGCGTGGCCCATGCGGCGGCCCTTCGGCGCCGTAAGGCCTGCGACATAACCGACCACGGGTTTCGTCATGTTGGTCTTGATCCAGGCGGCGGCTTCGGCCTCCTGCGGGCCGCCGATTTCGCCGATCATCATGACCGCCTCGGTCTCGGGATCCTGCTCGAACAGGATGAGATGGTCGAGGAACGAACTGCCGTTGATCGGGTCGCCGCCGATGCCGACGCTGGTCGAGACGCCAATGCCGAGCTGCTTCATCTGCGAGGCCGCCTCATAGCCGAGCGTGCCGGAGCGCGACACGATGCCGACGGAGCCCTTGATATAGATGTTGCTGGGCATGATGCCGAGCATGGCTTTGCCGGGGCTGATGATGCCGGCGCAGTTCGGCCCGACCAGCATCGTGCGGCGCCCGCGCTGATAGCGCAGAAGATAGCGCTTCACCCGCATCATGTCCTGCGCCGGAATGCCGTCGGTGATCGAACAGACGAGGGCGACGCCGGCGTCGGCCGCCTCCATGATCGCATCGGCGCAGAAGGCCGGCGCGACGAAGGTGATGCTGCAGTTCGCGCCGGTCGCGCGCACCGCTTCCTTGACGGTGTTGAAGACCGGCAGGCCGAGGTGGGTCGAGCCGCCTTTGCCCGGAGTCACGCCGCCGACGACATTGGTGCCGGTCTCGATCATTTCCTTGGCGTGGAAGGTCCCTTTGTCGCCGGTGAATCCCTGAACCAGGACGCGGCTCTTTTCATCGATTAGAATGCTCATTTCTTGGCTCTCCTGGAGCCGTTTCCAGCGCGCCCTTTTTAAGGTTCGCGCCGGGAAGGGCCCGATGATCTCAAATAACTCAGGCCGTGGCGCGGGCCGGCGCGGCCGCGACCGCGTCGACCGCCGCGCGGGCGGCGTCGGCGAGCGTGTCGGCGCTTATGATCGGCAGGCCGCTGTTGACGATGATGTCGCGTCCGGCCTCGAAATTTGTGCCGGCGAGCCGGACGACCAGCGGGACGTCGACATTCAGCGACCGGCATGCCTGAACGACGCCCTCGGCGACCCAATCGCAGCGGTTGATGCCGGCGAAGACGTTGACGAGGATCGCCTTGACGTTGCGGTCCGAGAGCACGAGGCGGAACGCCGCCGCGACGCGCTCGGGCGAAGCGCCGCCGCCGACGTCGAGGAAGTTGGCTGGCGCGCCGCCCGCATATTTGATCATGTCCATCGTCGCCATGGCGAGGCCGGCGCCGTTGACGATGCAGCCGATGTCGCCGTCAAGGCCGACATAGTTGAGGTTGTGCTCGGCGGCTTGCACCTCGCGCGGGTCTTCTTGCGAATGATCGCGCATGTCGGAGATGTTGCTGCGGCGGAACAGGGCGTTGTCGTCGAAGGACATCTTGGCGTCGAGAGCCAGCACGCGGTCGTCCTTGGTCACGACGAGCGGGTTGATTTCGACCATCGTCGCGTCGAGATCGCGAAAGGCGCGATAGGCGCCGAGCATCGTCGCCACGGCGCGGCTGACCTGCTTCAGATTGAGGCCGAGGCCGAAGGCGAGTTCGCGCGCCTCAAAGGATTGCAGGCCGACGGCGGGCTCGACCACCACCTGGAGGATTTCTTCAGGATGGTCCTTGGCGATCTCCTCGATCTCCATGCCGCCGAAGCGCGAGGCGATGATGCGCACGCGCTCGACTTTGCGGTCAAGCACGAAGCCGAGATAGATTTCGCGCTCGAACGGCTCGGCGACCTCGATATAGACGCGCTGGACGACTTTGCCCTGCGGGCCGGTCTGATTGGTGACGAGCGTCCGGCCGAGCATCTCGCTGGCCGCCGCGCGCACGTCATTGTAGGTTTTGCAGAGCTTGACGCCGCCCGCCTTGCCGCGCCCGCCTGAATGGATCTGCGCCTTCACGGCCCAGTGCCAGCCGCCAAGCTCCGTCGCGCAATAGACAGCCTGATCGGCGCTGTAGGCGACCGAGCCGCGTGGGACCGCGACGCCGAAATTGGCCAAAATCTCCTTGGCCTGGTACTCGTGAATATCCAGCTTCCCCTCCTCGACGTTTGGGCCGCTCCGCTTTAGCGCGGGCCTGCCCGATCTTGAATTTTCTTTCAGCGTACGGCCAAGGGCGCCGGTTTCCCGGGCGGCTCTCAGCCGATGCGCAGCGTCGACACATGACGAAGACTAGCAGCCCCTGCAACTTCTGACCATCGCCCGCGCTCGGTCAACTCTTCAATAGAATATCTCAATCGGGCTATAGTCAATTGCAATAAATCAACGGCGGCTGTATAGCTTTCTGCATCGTCGCGTCGGCTGCTCTTATAGACACAACGTCATCGCCGACGCGCCTTCATTTTTTTTAGTTTTGACTCAGTAAAATTTTGCGCCGCACAATGCTTCGGTGGGTTGCGGCTTAGCTGAAAAGCGTCGATAAGAACGCAGCAAACAACATCAGGCGACTTAAAGCTCCCTATGTCTTTCGACGCGCGCAAACTTCTTCTGGACATGTTCGAAGCGGCTGTCGATGCTGCCTCGCCGGCGAAGTGCCTGCCCGCGCATCTGCCGCCGCGCCCGGCCGGGCGCACGATCGTGGTCGGGGCCGGCAAGGCCGCCGGCGCGATGGCGAAGGCGGTCGAGGACCATTGGATTGGCCCGCTCGAAGGCCTCGTGGTCACCCGCTACGGCCATGGCGCGCCATGCAGCCGGATCGAAGTGGTCGAGGCCGGCCATCCCGTGCCTGACTCGGCGGGGCGAGAGGCGGCCGAACGCATCTTCGCCTCGGTTCAGGGCCTCACCGCCGACGATCTCGTGCTCTGCCTCATTTCGGGCGGCGGCTCGGCCCTGCTTTCCTTGCCGGCGCCTGGGATCACCCTCGCTGACAAGCAGGGCATCAATAAAGCCCTGCTGAAGAGCGGCGCGACGATCTCGGAGATGAACTGCGTCCGCAAGCATCTCTCCGCGATCAAGGGCGGCAAGCTCGCCGCCGCGGCCGCGCCCGCGCGCGTCGTCGCGCTGCTCATTTCCGATGTTCCGGGCGACGATCCGAGCGTCATCGCGTCGGGGCCAAGCGTCGCCGATCCGACGACGTCCGCCGACGCTCTGGCGATCATCGATAAGTATGAGATCGGCGCGCCGGCGCATGTGCGGGCTTATCTTCTGTCGGCGGAGTCCGAAACGCTGAAGCCCGGCGATGCGCGTCTTGCGGGCGTCGCCAACAAGATCATCGCGACGCCCGAAATGTCGCTTCAGGCCGCCGCCGCCGTGGCGCGGCGCGCTGGCGTGACGCCGCTCGTTCTCGCCAATGACATCGAAGGCGAAGCCCGCGACGTCGCGCTCGTGCACGCCGCCATCGCCCGCCACGCTTACGAGTTCGGTCAGCCCGCCGAAGCGCCCTGCGTTCTCATTTCAGGCGGCGAGACGACCGTTACGGTGCGCGGCTCGGGCCGCGGCGGCCGCAACGCCGAATTCCTGCTCGCCCTTGGCGTCGCCCTTGACGGGCATCCCGGCATTTACGCGCTCGCCGCCGATACCGATGGAATCGACGGCACGGAGGACAATGCGGGCGCGCTGCTCTATCCGGACAGTCTGGCGCGCGCGGCCGCCGCCGGCGTCAGCGCGAAGGCGAAGCTCGCCAACAACGACGGCTATAGCTTCTATTCTGCAATCGGCGACCTGATCGTAACAGGGCCGACGCGAACCAACGTCAATGATTTTCGCGCCATTCTCGTGGTCCGGTAGGACCGCAACGATGGTGGCGCGACCGATGCAAGCAATGCCAGGTCATTCGATTTTTTGCGAAGGTCATTCGATCTTTTGCGAAATCGATGCAGTTGTCGACGCTGACTTGCGTTGTCGACATTTTCGTGGATAACACATAGCAAATACTTATGGAGGTGCATGATGGCGGGTCGCCACTTTCTTTTCGTCCCGGGGCCGACCAATGTTCCGGACCGGGTCCTGCGCGCGATGGTCGTGCCGATGGAGGACCATCGGTCGCCGAAATTTCCCGAACTGACGCTGCCGCTGTTCCAGGAACTGAAGAAGATCTACAAGACCAAGGACGGTCAGGTCTTCCTTTTCCCGTCCTCGGGCACGGGCGCCTGGGAGTCCGCCTTCACCAACACGCTGTCGCCGGGCGACAAGGTTTTGATGTCGCGCTTCGGCCAGTTCAGCCATCTCTGGATCGATATGGCGCAGCGCATGGGCTATGACGCGCAGGTCCTCGAAGAGGAGTGGGGCACCGGCGTCAAGCCCGAGAAGATCGAAGAGATCCTGCGCGCCGACAAAGAGCACAAGATCAAGGCCGTCACCGCGACGCACAATGAGACGGCGACCGGCGTCACCAGCGACATCGCGGCGGTGCGCAAGGCGATCGACGCCGCCGGCCATCCGGCTCTGCTCTTCGTCGACGCCGTGAGCTCGCTTGGCAGCCTCGACTTCCGCCAGGACGAATGGGGCGTCGACCTCGCGGTTTCGGGCTCGCAGAAGGGTCTGATGCTGCCGGCCGGCCTCGGCGTCCTCAGCGTCAGCCAGAAGGCGCTGGCCGCCTCCAAGACGGCGAAGTCGAAGCGCTGCTACTTCGATTTCGACGACATGGTCAAGGCCAATGCGACCGGCTATTTCCCCTATACCCCGCCGCTGCCGATGCTCTACGGCCTGCGCGAGGCGCTGAAGATCATCGAGGAAGAAGGCCTCGAGAACATCTTTGCGCGTCACAGCCGGCTTGCCGGCGGCGTGCGCGCCGCGGTCAAGGCCTGGGGCCTCACGCCCTGCGCCAAGGAGCCGAAATGGTATTCGGACACGGTGACCGCGATCGTCGTTCCGGCCGGCTACAACGCCGTTGAAGTCATCAGCACGGCGTATCATCGCTACAATCTGGCGCTGGGCGCCGGATTGTCGCAGCTCGCCGGCAAGGTGTTCCGCATCGGCCATCTTGGCGATCTCAACGAACTGATGCTGCTCGGCGCGATCGCCGGCGCGGAATTGGCGATGGCCGATGTCGGCATCCCGATTCAGCTCGGCAGCGGCGTCGCGGCGGCGCAGGCGCATTATCGCGCGGCGCCGAAATCGGCGGAAAAGGCGGCCTGACGGCTGCATTGAAAAGCGGGCGTGCGGCGCGGGCTCCATCGCGGCGCGCGCCGGCGCTCTCCGGCGAAGCGGATGGGCCGCGGGCCGCGCGAGCGTCTCTAAGCGTGTTTACGTGAGCCTCATTGGACGTCCCTCGCGAGCAGCTTCCTCGCCGTTCATCTTCGGAGAAGACGGGCCTCAAAAAGCTGTAATCCGGATCATGTGAGAGCTCGAACGACGCCCTCGCGGCGGCGTGCAGACGGGTTCAGCAACAGACCAAAACATCAGGATGCGCCGTGTCACATTCGATCGTGTTTCTCGACCGTTCGACTCTCGAAGCCAACGTCCGGGCGCCGGATTTTCCGCACAGCTACAAGGAATATGACGTCACCGCGCCCGACCAGGTTGTCGAGCGCCTGCGCGACGCCACCATCGCCATCATCAACAAGGTGCCGCTGCGCGAGGCGACGCTGGCGCATTTGCCCAATCTGAAATTGATCGCGGTCGCCGCCACCGGCACGGACGTCGTCGACAAATCCTACACCAAGGCGCACGGCATCGTCGTCTCCAACATCCGCAACTACGCCTTCAACACCGTGCCCGAACACGTCTTCGCGCTGGCCTTCGCGCTTCGTCGCAACATCGTCGCCTATGTCGAGGATGTGCGCGCCGGGCGCTGGCAGGAAAGCGACCAGTTCTGTTTCTTCGATCATCCGATCCGCGATATGCGCGGCTCGACTCTCGGGATCATCGGCTATGGCGCGCTCGGCAAGGCGGTCGGCAAGATCGCCGAAGCCTTCGGCATGAAGGTTCTGCCCTATGACGTTTTCCCGCAGCCGGGGCTCGTCGATCTCGACAGGCTGATCCGCGAAAGCGACATCATCACGCTGCATACGCCGCTGACGCCCGAAACCAAGAATATGATCGGCGCGCGTGAGCTCGACCTGATGAAGAAGGACGCCCTCTTGATCAACACCGGCCGCGGCGGCCTCGTCGACGAAGCGGCCCTCGCGGCGGCGCTGACCGCGGGCAAGATCGGCGGCGCCGGCTTCGACGTGCTGACCGTCGAGCCGCCGAAGCAGGGCAACATCCTGCTCGATCTGAAGCTGCCGAACCTCATCATCACGCCGCACGTCGCCTGGGCGAGCCGCGAAGCGATGCAGATCCTCGCCGATCAGCTGATCGACAATGTCGAGGCCTTCGCCGCGGGCAAGCCGCAAAACGTCGTCGACGCCTGATTTTCAAGATTTCCTGAGGAGACGCCATGTCCACGGACATTGAAATCGCCCAGCGCGCGAAGATGGAGCGCATCGCCAAGCTCGCGGCCGACAAGCTCGGCATCGACGATGAGCATCTCGAGCCCTACGGGCACTACAAGGCCAAGGTCTCTCTCGACTACATCGACACGCTGCGCGACCGGCCGGACGGCAAGCTCATTCTCGTCACCGCGATCAGCCCGACGCCCGCGGGCGAAGGCAAGACCACGACCACCGTCGGCCTCGGCGACGCGCTGAACCTCATCGGCAAGAAGGCCTCGATCTGTCTCCGCGAGCCCTCGCTCGGGCCGGTGTTCGGCATGAAGGGCGGCGCGGCCGGCGGCGGCCACGCACAAGTCGTTCCGATGGAGGACATCAATCTCCACTTCACCGGGGATTTCAACGCGATCGCGCTGGCGACGAACTTGCTCGCGGCGATGATCGACAACCATGTCCATCATGGCAACGAGCTGAAGATCGACGTTCGGCGCATCACCTGGAAGCGCGTGATCGACATGAACGACCGCGCCCTGCGCGACATCACCATCGCGCTCGGCGGCACAGCCAACGGCTTTCCGCGCCAGGATGGATTCGATATCGTCGTCGCCTCTGAGGTGATGGCGATTTTCTGTCTCGCGACGTCGATCGCGGATTTGAAGCAGCGGCTCGGCGCCATCGTCATTGGCTACACCTCCGACCAGAAGCCGGTGCGCGCCCGCGACCTCCAGGCGCATGGCGCAATGGCCGTATTGCTGAAGAACGCGCTGAAGCCCAACCTCGTGCAGACGCTGGAGAACAATCCGGCCTTCATTCACGGCGGCCCATTCGCCAACATCGCGCATGGCTGCAACTCGGTGCTCGCCACCAAGACGGCGCTGAAACTGTCCGACTATGTCGTCACGGAGGCGGGCTTCGGCGCCGACTTGGGGGCCGAGAAATTCGTCGACATCAAGTGCCGCAAGTCGGGCCTGCGGCCGCAGGCGGTCGTCATCGTCGCAACAATCCGTGCGCTGAAATATCATGGCGGCGTCGAACTCAGGGAGCTCAACGTCGAGAACCTTGAAGCCCTGCGCAAGGGGCTCGCCAATCTCGAGCGCCACATCAACAACATCCGCAACCATTATGGCCTGCCGGTCGTCGTCGCGATCAATCATTTCACAGCCGACACCGCAGCCGAGGTCGACCTTCTGAAAAAGAGCGTCGCGGATCTCGGCGCGCCGATCGTCGTCTGCCGCCATTGGGCGGAAGGCGGCAAGGGCGCCGAGGAACTGGCCCGCACCGTCGTCGATCTGATCGACAAGACGCCGAGCGACTTTCATTTCGTCTATGACGAAGACGCGACGATCTGGGACAAGGCGACCGCCGTTGCGACCAAGCTCTATGGCGCGAGCAAAGTCACCGCCGACGCGAAGGTGCGCAACCAGATCAAGAAGCTGCAGGAGGAAGGTTACGGCAATTTCCCGATCTGCATCGCCAAGACGCAATATTCCTTCTCGACCGACGCGAAATTGCGCGGCGCGCCGTCCGGCCATGAGATCAACATTCGCGAAGTGCGCCTCGCGGCCGGCGCCGAGTTCATCGTGCTCGTCTGCGGCGACGTGATGACCATGCCGGGCCTGCCCAAGGTGCCCTCGGCGGTCAAGATCGATCTCGACGAAAAGGGCAATGTGGTCGGACTGTTCTGAGCTGCCGGATCGCCGCTCCTTTCCGTTCAGGGCGTTCGTGGAGGCGTCCGTGCCGATTGCATATGCCCTTGAGCCTGATCTTTCGGCGCAGGAATTTCAGAGCATCCTCATCGCTTCGACTCTGGCGGAGCGGCGACCGGCCACGGATCTTGACCGGCTGCGCGAGATGCTGCGCAACGCCGATATTATCGTCACGGCGCGCGACTCGGGCCGCCTGGTGGGAATCTCTCGTGCGATCACGGACTTCGCTTATTGCTGCTATCTTTCGGACCTCGCCGTGGACGTCGCCTACCAGCGTCAAGGCATCGGAAGACGGTTGATTGCGGAAACGCGCATAGGCGCGGGAGAATGCGCCACGCTCATTCTGGTCGCGGCGCCCGCCGCCGAATCTTACTATCCGGGCATCGGCATGAAGCATCTGGCGAGCTGCTGGACAATCCCGCGCTCCCGGTAAGCTCCGTTTGACGCCTGAGGGACTACGCTGTGCAAGCCTCGGAGCCTGGCTTTACTATTTCATCGAATCAGAAATTGCCCTAAACTTCCGTGCAGCTTCCTTGCAGTGCATCTCAAGGAGAAGGCTGATGACGAACAGTCGCGAGGCAACCTGCCGCTTGCTGCGCGCCGGCGACCCGTTCACCGGCCGTCAGGGTCTGCAATATGCCGTCGGCATCTCGGCCGAGAGCGCCGGCGCGAAGGGGCTTCACCTTCAGATCGTCACGCTGCCGCCGCTCGCCAAAGCCAAGGCGCACAAGCACGAGGCGCATGAAAGCGCGATCTATGTGCTGAGCGGGGAATCGGGCTGCTGGTTCGGCGAGGGGCTCGCCGAGCACGCCATGGTCCGGGCCGGGGATTTCTTTTACATTCCGGCCGGCGTGCCGCACCTGCCCTACAATCCCAGCGACGAGACGCCCTGCGTCGCGGTGATCGCGCGCACCGATCCGAACGAGCAGGAGAGCGTCGTGCTGCTGCCCGATCTCGACGCCGAGTTGCAGCAGCGCGCCGACCCGTGGCCCGCGCAATAATTCTCGCTGAAGCGCTTAGGCTTCGCTCGCGTCGGCGGAGGTTGAAACCGTCGCCAGTTGCAGATCGAGCAAGGCGAGGTCCCTTTTGCCGGCTTGAACTCTTCTCTCAAGATGAAGCAGGACGGCGCGGCTGTGTCCGCCAAGAGCCGCCGAATTTCGCGTTTCGCGAAGGTCTTTTTCTGAGATCTGGACCAGAATTTCGATCTGTTTGCGGCGCGCCTCAAGCTCGTCTCGCATGCGATTGCTCCCCCGGCGTGGCCGCTGGCGAGGCGACCGTTCACGCCTAAGGGACGCTGGAGACGCGGCGACAATACGGCGCAGCTTGGGAATAGTCGGGACAGATGTCATTTGATTATCATCTGTTGCAGAAAACCATCATGAAAGTGATCCGGAAGCGTTGTGAAATGCGCCGGGCGGGAAATCGTTCGAATGCGCGGTCTCGGAGACTTTGAAGAGACCTTTGCGTATCCCAAAGGGATAGCGGCGGCGGCGTCGCCTCTCAGGAATGCGCCATCAGCTCGACGGCGAAGCCGTAAATGCGCCGCCGCGCGGCCTCCGGCAGAGCGGACAGCGTCTGCAGAAAGATTTGCCCCGCCTGGCACATTTCGCCGTCCTCGAGCGGCGGATTGGGCGCCTTTCCGTCGAGAAGCGCTCCGATCGCGGCGTTGGAGACGCCCTGCGCGCGCAAGGCGTTCTCGAGCGTATGGAAATCTTCATCGTTCGGCGCGTCCCGCTCGACGCGCTTCGCCTGTCCGTCGTTGATGGCGTCCAATCCGGCGTTCGCCATGTCGGCGAGAAGGCCGCGATGATCGCGCGAAAACGCCGCGAAATCGCCGTTGCCGCCGCCGTAGAGGAAATCGACGCAAAGAGCTTGATCTTTTGCGGCGAGCGCGTCGAGCATGGCGCGCTTCGCCTCAAAAAAATGATCGAGCGCGGGACCTTCCGCCTTGGCCGCGAGAACGCCATGCGAACTGCGCAGACTCCCGCGCGGCCTCGATCATCAGCGCGTCGGCGCTTGGGGTATCGCCGGCGATGGCGGCCCGTTCCGCCGCGCGGGTGACAAACCCCTCATATTCGGCCGGGAAGGCGGATCTTCAGCCGGTCGAAAAAGCCGGCGTAATCCGTCGCGCCCGCGACGTTGCGCTCGATGGCGCGCCGCATCGCGGCGACTTCCTGCGGCGAGGTTCGTCCGCGCTGCGATCCCGCCGTCGAGGTCGCCGGCTGATGCAAATATGTCCAGCCGAGAAAAATCGCGACAAGCGCGGCGAGGCTCAAAAGCGCGAGCCGCAGCGTGTTCATGCCGGCCGGTTTCCTCAACTCATCCATTGGACGGCGAGTGTGCCCAGAACCGTGGGGCAGGGCAAGTCGGCGCCGTCAGCTCGCCATTTCGCAAGCCGCTCGAAGCCTCGGTCGAGATCGGCCTTGAGATCGCCGGCGTCCTCAAGGCCGATATTGAACCGCAGGGCGTGACCGGGCGGGTTCCAGCTGGTGGCGGTGCGATAGGCGCGGCAGTCGAACGGGATGACGAGGCTCTCGAAGCCGCCCCAGGAAAAGCCCATGCCGAACAGCTCGAGTCCATCCAGCATGGCCGCCACCGCCTTTTGCGGAAACGGCGCGAGCAGGATTGAAAAAAGTCCCGAAGAGCCGAGAAAATCCCGCTTCCACAGGGCGTGTCCCGGACAGCTCGGCAGGCGCCGGGTGCAGCACGGCGGCGACTTCCGCGCGCGCCTCCAGCCATTTTGCGATGTCGAGCGCCTGACGCTCGGCTTCGCGCAGCCGCAGCTCCAGCGTGCGCAGGCCCGCGCAGGGCGAGGAAGACATCCTCAGGGCCGGGGCACATGGCGAAAGCGTCGGCCGTCGCCTTGAGGCGGGCAAGCCATTCGGACGTCGCGGAGACGAGGCCGAGCAGCAGATCGGAATGGCCGGAGAGATATTTCGTGCCGGCCTCGATCGCCATATCGGCGCCGCGCTCGTGCGGCGGGAAAAACAGCGGCGTCGCCCAGGTGTTGTCGAGGATGACGCAGGCGCCTTTCGCGCGCGCGATCGCGGCGATGGCGGGAACGTCCGGCAGCTCGAAGCTTTGCGAGCCCGGCGTCTCGAGGAAAACGACGCTCGTGTTGGCGCGGATCAGGCGCTCGATCCCGGCGCCGATCAAGCGGATCGAAATAGGTCGTCTCCACGCCCATTCGCGCCAGAATCGTGTCGCAGAAGATGCGCGAGGGGCGATAGATCGAAATCGGTGACGAGGATGTGATCGCCGGCCTTGACCGCGGCGAGCAGCGCCAGCGTGATCGCGGCGAGCCCCGTCGGCGCCAGAACCGTCCCGGCGGCGCCGGAAAACTCCGTCCACGCCTCGGTCAGCGCCTCGGTCGTTGGCGAACCCTGCGTGCCATAGGAGAAGTGCGCGTTGCGCGTGACGAGATCGTGATAGGTCGGAAACAGCACGGTCGAGCCGCGATAGACCGGCGTGTTGACGAAGCCATGCTGCTGCGAGGGGTGGCGGCCGGCGTAGACGAGTTTCGTGCGTGTCTTCAGATTTTTGCGGTCGTTTGCTGTCGTCTCGGTCATGGTTTTGTCCCGTCCGCCTTTTGCGCGCCGCAAACTGCGGTTTGGATGCGCCTGTCGTCAAGCCCACGCCAGCCGGGGCGTTTCCGCCGTCCGGCGCTGGGGACGAGAAAGTCATTCGCCGCCGGCGCCGTTCGATCGCGGGGTTGCGCGGGGTTGCGCGGGGTTGATTGAAAGTAAATGCGATCAATTCGAGCCTGAACGTAAAATGCAAGGCTGGCGTCGAGCATCGCTGAGCCTTGACGCCTTTCCCCAAAGACCTCTAGCTGCGGCCGGCCTCGCGCATCCGCGCGCAGGGTCGCTTTTGCGGAATTTTTCACATGCGCAAGACGAATATGCTGGCAAAACTATCCGCCGTCGCCCTTTTCATGATTTTGGGCCAAGTCGGCGGCGCGGGCGGCGACGCTCGATCAGGTGCAAAAGCGCGGCTATCTCGTCTGCGGCTCGAATCCCGGCGTCGCGGGCTTTGGCCTGCCCGACGACAAGGGCGACTGGACCGGCTTCGACGTCGATTTCTGCCGGGCGGTCGCGGCGGCGATCTTCAATGATCCGACCAAGGTCAAGTTCATTCCCCTGAGCGGCAAGGACCGCTTCACCGCCTTGCAGTCGGGCGAGGTCGATGTGCTCGCCCGCAACACGACCTGGACCATCTCGCGCGAGACCGGGCAGGGGTTCCTCTTTGTCGGCGTCACCTATTACGACGGCCAGGGATTCATGGTGCACAAGAAGCTCAACCTGTCGTCGGCGCTGGAATTGTCAGGCGCCTCGATCTGCGTCCAGCAGGGCACGACGACGGAGCTGAACCTCGCCGATTTCTTTCGCGGCAACAATATGAAATACGAGCCGGTCAATTTCGCCAATGCGGATGAGGCCGTCAAAGCCTATGACGCCGGTCGCTGCGACGCCTATACGACCGACGCCTCGGGGCTTTACGTCGAACGTCAGAAGCTCGCAAACCCGGACGATAGCGTGGTGCTGCCCGAAATCATCTCGAAGGAGCCGCTGGGGCCGGCCGTCCGCCAGGGCGACGATCAATGGTTCAACGTCGTGAAATGGGTGAATTTCGCCATGCTCAACGCCGAGGAGCTGGGCGTCTCCTCGAAGAACGTCGACGAGAAGGCGAAATCGGATCGTCCCGAGATCAGGCGCCTCCTCGGTTTTGAAGGCAATTACGGCGAGGGGCTTGGCCTTGGCGCCGACTGGGCCTATCGCATCGTCAAGCTGGTCGGCAATTACGGCGAAGTGTTCGACCGCAATCTCGGCGAAGGGTCGAGCCTCAAAATCAAGCGCGGCATCAATGCGCTGTGGACCCATGGCGGGCTTCAGTATGCGCCGCCGATCCGCTAGGAGCTGAGCCGCGGCGGGGCAGGGGCGACGCTTATGAGCTTCGGTGAAAGCGCGGCGCGGCCTCCGCATGGCTGGCTTTGGCTCTGGTATGATGCCAGGGCGCGGTCCGCCCTGTTGCAAATCCTTTTCGTCGCCGGCTTCGCCGCCCTCGCCGTTGCGGCGTTCGTCGACGTTCGCGCCCATATGCAGGCGCGCGGCATTCCGACCGACTTCAGCTTTCTCGGCAATGTCGCGGGCTTCGACATCAATCAGAGCCTCATTCCCTACAGCGCCGCCTCGACCTATGGCCGCGCCTTTCTGGTTGGCCTGCTGAATACATGCCTCGTCGGCGCGCTGGGGCTGATGTTCGCGACGATCATCGGCTTTTCCGTCGGCCTCGCGCGGCTGTCGAAAAACTGGATCGTCGCCAGATGCGCGATGGCCTATGTCGAGGGCCTGCGCAACGTGCCGCTGCTGTTGCAGTTGCTGTTCTGGTACAACGCCGTGCTGAAGCCGTTGCCGGCGCCGCGCCAGTCCTTCGAACTGCCCTTCGGCGTCTTTCTCAACAACCGCGGCCTGTTCGTGCCGGAGCCGGTGTCGCAGCCGGGCGCGCTGTGGGTCGTCATCGCGGCGCTTGTCAGCCTCGTCGCGGCGATCGGGCTGCGTTGGCTCGCCATCAGGCGCAAATTTGCAAGCCCGCGCGCGGCCTTTTTCAGCGGCGTCGCCGCGGCTTTCGTCGTCGTCCTGCCGATCGCCGCCTTCGTCGGGGCCGGCGAGCCCGATAACATTCGTGCGGCCGGAGCTGCAGGGATTCAACTTCAGCGGCGGCGTCCGGCTGCTGCCCGAATTCGTCGCGCTGGTTCTGGGCCTCAGCCTCTACACGGCGGCCTTCATCGCGGAGATCGTGCGGGCGGGCGTCGAGGCCGTGCCGCGCGGTCAGCGCGAGGCGGCGGCGGCGCTCGGCCTCACGGCGTCGCAGGCGAGCCGCCTCGTCGTGCGGCCGCAGGCGATGCGCCTCATCGTCCCCTTGTTGACCAGCCAATATCTGAACCTCATCAAGAATTCATCGCTCGCCGTGTTCATCGGCTATCCCGATCTCGTGCAGGTCTTCGCCGGAACGGTGCTGAACCAGACCGGCGCCGCCGTGCAGGTGATCTTCATCACGATGGCTGTGTATCTTGCTGATCTCGCTGGCGGCGTCGCTCGCGATGAATCTCTACGGGCGGCGCTTTGCGCTGCGGGAGCGTTAGGATGGCGGCGGCGATCTATGTGCGGCGGACGGGCGCCGCGCCGCGCGAGGCCCCGCCGCCGACGCAAAGCCTCGCCCGGCGAATAAGGGCGAGCCTCTTCGACGGCTGGCGCGCCAGCTTGCTCACCATCGCCGCTCTGGCGCTGCTGGCGCTGCTGCTGCCGCCCCTGTTGCGGTTCCTGATTTTCGACGCGGTCTGGTCGGCGCCGAACGGCGAGCTTTGCCGGGCCCCTGGCGCCGGCGCCTGCTGGGCGTTCATCGCCCGCAAGCTGCCCTATTTCACCTATGGCTCCTATCCGGTTCCCGAGCGCTGGCGGGTCGATGTCGTCATGGCGCTCGGCGCCGTTCTGATCGTCTGGCTGCTTTGGCTCGACGCGGCGCGGCGGCGGGTCGCGGCGGTCCTGTTTTTTGGCGTCTATCCGGTCGTATCCTTCGCGCTGCTTTATGGCGCGCCGGCGATTGGCCTGCCGCGCGTCGATTCCGATCTCTGGGGCGGCATTTTGGTCAGCCTTCTCGTCGCCGTCGTCGGCATCGTCGTCTCGCTGCCGCTCGGCATCCTGCTTGCGCTCGGACGCCGGTCGGCGTTGCCGGCGCTCAGCATCGCCAGCGCCGGCTTCATCGAGATCGTGCGCGGCGTGCCGATGATCACGGTCCTGTTCATGGCCAATACGATGCTGCCGCTGTTCCTGCCTGAGAACCTCGCCCCGGACCGGCTGGCGCGCCCGCTGATCGGCGTCGCCCTGTTCGCCTCGGCCTATATGGCCGAAGTGGTGCGCGGCGGCCTGCAGGCCATCCCCAGAGGCCAGTATGAGGGCGCGGCGGCGCTGGGGTTCGGCTTCTGGCGCAGCCTCGGCTGATCATCCTGCCGCAGGCGCTGCGCCATGTGATACCGGGCATCGTCAACACCTTCATCGGGCTTTTCAAGGATACGACTCTGGTCGCCATCGTCGGCATTTTCGATTTTCTGCGCACGGTCGACGCGGCGCGGCTCGATCCGGTCTGGGCGGGTCCGACGATCTCGACGACCGGCTATGTCTTCGCGGCGATGTTTTATTTCGTGTTCTGCTTCGGCATGTCGCGCTATTCGCTCTATGTCGAGCGGCGCCTGTCGCGCGGAAGAGGACATTAGGGCGCGGAAGCGGGAAATCGCTCTAACATGCTGTTGGATATCAACTCGACGCGAGAGCGCCGAGGCCTCATCCGCCGGAGCGGTCGGCAGGACCGACCGTCGCCGCCGGCCGCGCCTTCGATGCAAGCTCTTCGAGCAGCCGCGCGGCGGGGATCGGCCGACCTGCCGGCGCGCTAACCGGCGACGGCGCCAGCGGCACCAGCAGGTCGCCAACTCCCTGCGCCTCATGGATCCAGAGCGCCGTGACGTAGAGGCCGGGCACGCGGAGGAGCCGCAGCTCGAAGCGGCCCCGGCTCACCTCGGGAAGCGCCCGAGCCGTTCGGATCGCATCCGCATTCGAGGCGACCAGGCGGCCTTCGTTAAAGGCGGAAAAGACATGATCGCCGCCCGGCCCGGTCGTAGCCGTCTCCGCGGTGGCGAGGACCTTGTCGCCCTCCTGCACCAGATAGCGCCATCCGGTCGGTTTGGCCGCCGCAAGGCCCCTGCCCGCCACGAGGTCATCGAGGCCCAGCGTGAAGACCTGCTGAGGCTCGGTCAACTGGAGCGGACCGGTGGCGTTGCGCAGCGCCGGCGATCTGAATGCTCCGTTCTCGGCAAAAGCACGGAAGGTGGATTGGACGGCCTCGGCGGCCTGGTGCGGCGGTTCTGGAGCGAGAAGGGTCATCGGAAACTCCTCAATATTTGGTGTAGTAGGTGTGGGTCCAGGAGCCGCTTCCCTGATACGCGGTCTTCAGCGTGGCGTAGTTGACGTCCGAGCGGCCGTAGATTGGATCGTCGACAGTCACATAGTCGACGCCGCCGGCGCCATACTGACCCATGATGCAAAGGAAATGGGCGCCGCCGCCCGACCATGCGACCCGAATGCCGAGGGGGCGCGCGAAAGTGACCTCGGTTTCAATCTGGGCGATTGTCGCTGTCCCGCCCACCCAATGGTCGAGACGGCCGACCACGGTGAGCGCCTGATCGAGATAGCCATAGACGTTGCAGGGTCCGGACGCCCCGGTTCCGCAGCAGTCGGTTCGGCCAAGCTCGTCGTTCGCGACCTTGCACTGCGTCCAGCCGCTCGCCGGCTCGTAGAAGAGCCCGACGCTGGTCGCGGTCGCCGCCCAGCACCAGTTCGACTGCTGCTGGTGCTGCATCGAGAAATACATCTCGTCGAGCCACCAGATCGTATCGACATGATCGTCGGTTCCAACGACGAACACATCGAGGATGTCGGGATAGCGGCTCAACGCGTTAATGGACGTCTTGGGAGCCACGACTCCGCCGGCGATCTGGAACCAGCTGCTCCACCCGCTGCTGGAGTCCCACCACGCGCTGTAGACGCCATGATTTGAGCCTACGGCAAAGACGTCAAGGTGGTTTGGATAGCGGGATACGACGCTGATCGATGTGTTTGGGGCCGCGACGCCGCCGCTGACGTTGAACCAGTTCGCAGCCCAACCGCCGTTTTGGTCCCACCAGATGCTGTAGATCTTGTGATCCGAGCCAACGACAAAAAGGTCCATATGCGTGGGGTATCTGGCCACGGCCGCGACGGAGGAGTTCGCGGCCGCCACCCCGCCGGCGATCTGGAACCAGTTCGCCCATCCGCCGTTGGCGTCCCACCAGGTGCTGTGGACGCGATGGTCGGCGTCGACGGCGAAGAGATCGATATGGTTGGGGTTACGGGTCAGCGCCGTTATCGACGTGCCGGGGGCGGCGGTCCCGCCGCTCACGTTAAACCAGGTCCCGGCCCAGCCCCCATTGGCGTCCCACCAGATGCTGTAGATTTTGTGATCCGCGCCAACGACGAACAAGTCGAGATGGTTGGGGTTGCGGGCGATCGCCGCGACCGAGGCGCCGGGCGCCGCCGTGAGGTTCGAAACGCGGAACCAGCCGCTGGCCCATCCGCCGTTGGCATCCCACCAGATGCTGTAGATCCCGCGATCAGCTCCCACGGCGAAGAGATCGAGATGGTTCGGGTTGCGCGCGACGACCGCGATTGTCGTCCCTGCCGCCGCAACGCCGCCGGCGACCCTGAACCAGTTTGCCCAGCCGGTCGCAGCCGTAGATATATCCCACCACGCGCTGTAGATGCCATTATCCGAGCCAACGCAGAAAACGTCCAGATGTTGCGGATATCGCGCGACCGATGTAATGGAGGTTCCGGGCGCCGCAACGCCATTGCTTACGTTGACCCAGTTTGGAGCCCAGCCCATCGTCTATCCCTCCGTTAACCGGCATTCCCCGAAACGAGGCGGCCAAATTTTGAACGCCCCATTCCATCGCCTGCCGCGGGCCCGATGTCTTAAGCATACCTTTAGTTTTGTCTTAAACTCGGGTTAAGCTATATTGCAATGTGCGGATCCGCGCCATATCCGGGCGGCGTGGAAATGCTCCGACAACTTAAGCTACGATGCAGCAAAGCGCTCCCGCCGTCAGTTCGCCCCCGCCTGCAATTGCGATCGAGATGATCGGCGTCAACAAATGGTTCGGCGCATTCCACGCGCTGCGCGATATCGATCTTCGCGTCGCACGCGGTGAGCGCATCGTCGTCTGCGGCCCTTCGGGGTCGGGCAAATCGACGCTGATCCGCTGCATCAACGGGCTGGAGGCGCATGAGAGCGGTCAAATTTTCGTCGAGGGAACCGAACTGACGAGCGATCTGCGCCAGATCCATGATGTGCGCCGCGAGGTCGGCATGGTGTTCCAGCAATTCAACCTGTTTCCGCATCTGACGATCCTCGAGAATTGCACCCTGGCGCCGATCCATGTGCTGAAGATGGATCGAGCCGAGGCCGCGGCGGTCGCGATGCATTATCTCGGCAAGGTGCGAATCCCCGAGCAGGCGGACAAATATCCGGGCCAATTGTCGGGCGGCCAGCAGCAGCGGGTCGCCATCGCGCGGGCGCTCTGCATGAATCCGAAGGTCATGCTGTTCGACGAGCCGACCTCCGCGCTCGATCCTGAAATGGTCAAGGAAGTGCTCGACACCATGGTGGGGCTGGCGCAGGACGGCATGACGATGGTGTGCGTCACCCATGAAATGGGCTTCGCCCGCGAGGTCGCCGACCGGGTGATCTTCATGGATGCCGGCGCCATCGTCGAAATCAATCGTCCCGAGGCGTTCTTTTCCGCGCCCCAGCATGAGCGCACGCGGGCTTTCCTCGGCCAGATATTATAGCGCCGGCCAAATATTAGCCTCGGGCATGGAACAGCCGAGCTTGGTCGCGCGTTCATTCGTATATGGATCCGTCCCTCGCCTCCGCGTGCGAAAGCCTAGCAATCCGCAATCAACATTTAAGCCGACATTGGAGAATAAAATGCGTAGTTTGAGAAGCCTGATCGTCGCCGCCGCGCTCGGCGTTTGCGGCTTTGGGCTTGCGTCATCTTCGGCATCGGCTCAGGCCGCCGGCCCGAGCAATGCGCTCGACTGGACCATGCAGTCCATCGAGGAGCTCCGGGACGAGGCGCGCGCGCAGGCGGGATGGCATAAGTCGCGTTGGGAGTGCCAACCGGCGGGACCGTGCACTTGGGTGCAGGGCTATTGGGGTCCGCCGCCCGTGGCGCCGGCGCCTGGGCCCTATGTCTATGTTCGCCCGTTTGGGGCCGTGGGCTGGAGCGGCTATTACCCGCTGCCGCCGAATTAATCGGGACCGATCCCAGCGCCCGGAAATCAGGGCGTCGGGCATTCCATTTCACTGGAAGCGTAGCGACGCCTCCTAGCGTCGCAGCAGTTGCCCGGCTGTCTTCTTGGCGGTTCTCATCGCGCCGATGACAGCCGCCTTGGAGCGGTCGGCGACGATCGACTGCCCGGGCGAACGCGGAGACAGGCCGAGCCGGCGCAGATAGTGGTTGGCCCGGTAGACATCGGCCTGATGCCAGTCGGGGAATTCCATATTGAGGCTGAGCGAGACCGACACCTTGTCGTGGTTTTGCACCCAATGCGCGCCATGCGTCGGGATATGCACGGCGTCGCCCGGATAAAGCGTAAAGTTCCGCGCGGCCTTTTCGGCGTGCGGCTTGTAGGTCCCGGCGGAAATCGCCACGCCGTAGTATCGTTCGATCTCTTCTTCCGTCGTGATGGCGCGATCATTGGGATCGCAGACCCAAAGGTCTTTCGATCCGCTGACCTGAACCAGAAAATTGATCTCGGCGTCGAAATGAAAGGGCGTCTTGCGGTTCGGCGAAGTGATGAAGACCAGCATTTCGGCGTTTTTCAAAAGCTTCGAGCCTTCGGGGCCGGCGATCTCGCGGACAAACGCCTCATATTCGTCGAGAAGTCGCTTATAGGCCGGATCGACCTCGACATGCTTGAGCACGACCCATGCCTTGGCCTCCTCGATTCGTTCGATGATTTCGGGAATCGGCAGGGCGGGAGGCGGAACGGAGCCCCATTTGTCGGTCAGCGAAAGATCGCCGGCGTCGACATAAGTGTCGTTTTTCCGTTTCGCGGCTTGCTCCGCCACCTTGGACAGAGCTTCGATGCTGAACAGCGGATGGCCGGCGAGGGGATGGCGGGCCGCAAAGGCCTTCTTATGCAGCGCCTGGCGGCATTCGTCGATCGGATCGACCGTGGTCCATTTTCCTGCCCCATGGGCCGAAGGCGGCATGGTCACCATCTTTATCTCTTAAAAAAGCGGACGGCTGAGATTTCGCTGTTTACCGCGAGTCCGTCTAAAGGGCAAACCTGAGCCGCGCCGGCGAGGCCCCGTTCCGGCATCCGAAAACATTGGATGGCTGTCCGGAGCCCGCGCGCCGGCGTCGCTTTCGGCGCCGACTCGCGCTACAAGCAGTCTTGTCGGTTTTCCAAAGACCCCGCGACCCCATGGACCCCATTCATTCAAGCCGCGTCGAAGCCGGGGTCGGCTTCGTGCATCTGCATGTTCATAGCTCCTATTCCCTGCGCGAAGGCGCGATGGGAATCGGCAAGCTCGCCAAATTGGCCGCCGCCGACAAGATGCCGGCGCTGGCGATCACCGACACCAACAATCTTTTCGGCGCGCTCGAATTCTCCGAAAAGCTCGCCAAGGACGGCGTGCAGCCGATCGCCGGCCTGCAGATCGCGCTCGATTTCGGCGACGGCGCGGCGATGGCCCCGCGCGGCGAGGACAGCGGCGCCGGCCGGGCTTCGATCGTGCTGCTCGCCTGCGATGAAGCCCGGCTATCTCAACCTCATGCACATCGCCTCCCGCGCCTGGCTCGATCCGGCGCCGGGCGATACGCCGCACGCCGCGCTGGAGCGTCTTGAGGGCCGGACCTCCGGGCTCATCGCGCTCTCGGGAGGCCCGGCCGGCCCCCTCGACCGCGCCTTCGCCGCGAGCCGGCCCGAACAGGCGCTGCGGCGCGCCGAAAGGCTCGAAGCGCTGTTTCCGGGCCGGCTCTATGTCGAGTTGCAGCGCCATGGCGTGCCGGGCGAGATCGAGACCGAGCCGCGCCTTCTCGATCTCGCCTACCGCCGCGCGCTGCCGCTTGTCGCGACCAACGAGGCCTATTTCGCCGAAGCTTCCGACTATGAGGCGCATGACGCGCTGATCTGCATCGCCGAGGGCGCCGTCATCGGCGACGGCGCGCGCCGCCAGCTCTCGCCCGAGCATCGCTTCAAGACCCGCGCGGAAATGGTCGCGCTGTTTTCCGATCTGCCCGAGGCGACGCGCAACACGGTCGAGATCGCGCAGCGCTGCGCCTACCGGCCGCGGACGCGCAAACCGCTGCTGCCGCGCTTTTCGGCGAGCGGCGCGCTGGAGGAGGAGGCCGAACTCCTGCGCCGCGAGGCGGAGGCGGGGCTGAGCGCGCGGATGAACGCGCATGGGTTGACGCCAGGCTTTTCGCCGGACGACTTACCGCGCGCGCCTCGCCTTCGAGCTCGACGTCATCATCAAGATGAAGTTCCCCGGCTATTTCCTCATCGTCGCGGATTTCATCAGATACGCCAAGGCGAGGGCATTCCGGTCGGGCCCGGGCGCGGCTCCGGCGCCGGATCGCTCGTCGCCTATGCGCTGACGATCACCGATCTCGACCCGATCCGCTTCGGCCTCCTGTTCGAGCGCTTCCTCAATCCCGAGCGCGTCTCGATGCCCGATTTCGACATCGATTTCTGCCAGGACCGGCGCGACGAGGTGATCGCCTATGTGCGCCGCCGCTATGGCGCCGACAAGGTCGCGCAGATCATCACCTTCGGCTCGTTTCTGGCGCGCGGCGTGATGCGCAATGTCGGGCGCGTGCTCGAAATGCCGCTCGGGCAGGTCGACAGGCTGGCGAAGCTCGTGCCGCAGAATCCGGCGGCGCCGGTGAGCCTCAAACAGGCGATCGACAGCGAGCCGCGCCTGAAAGAGGCGGCCGAAGCCGAGCCGCGCGTGAAAAAGATGCTGCAGATCGCGCAGACGCTCGAGGGGCTCTACTCCAACGCCTCGACCCATGCGGCGGGCATCGTCATCGGCGACCGGCCGCTCGAAGATCTCGTGCCGCTCTATCGCGATCCGAAATCCGACATGCCGGCGACCCAGTTCAACATGAAATGGGTCGAGCCGGCGGGACTCGTGAAGTTCGACTTTCTCGGGCTCGAAGACGCTGACGACGCTGTCGAATTGCGTGAAGCTTCTGGAGCGCCGCCACATCACGGTGGAGATCGACAAAATCCCGCTCGACGATAAAAAGACCTATGAAATGCTCGGGCGCGGCGAGACGGTCGGCGTGTTCCAGCTGGAAAGCGCCGGCATGCGCAAGGCCCTCGTCGAGATGCGCGCCGACCGCTTCGAGGACATCATCGCCCTCGTCGCGCTCTACAGGCCCGGCCCCATGGCCAACATCCCGCGCTACTGCGCGGTGAAGGCCGGCGAGGAGGAGCCCGACTACATCCACCCGAAAGTGGAGCAGGTCCTCAAAGAGACCTTCGGCGTCATCATCTATCAGGAACAGGTGATGCAGATCGCGCAGATCCTGTCGGGCTATTCGCTCGGCGAAGCGGATCTTTTGCGCCGCGCGATGGGCAAGAAGATCAAGGCCGAGATGGACGCGCAGCGCGATCGTTTCGTGCAGGGCGCGATCGACAACGGGCTCAACAAAGCCAAGGCCAATGAGATCTTCGATCTGCTCGCAAAATTCGCCGATTACGGATTCAACAAGAGCCATGCGGCGGCCTATGCGCTGATCGCCTACCAGACCGCCTGGTTCAAGGCCAACTACCCGCTGGAATTTCTGGCGGCGTCGATGACGCTCGATAAATCCAACACCGACAAGCTGGCGGAATTTTCAAACGAAGTGCGCCGGCTGAAGGGAAGGGTCGAGCCGCCTTCGATCCAGCGCTCGGGCGTCGATTTCGAGGTGCATCCGGACGCGACCGGCGAACTCTCGATCCGCTATGCGCTCGGCGCCATCAAGGGCGTCGGCGAAGGTCATGCCGGGGGCATCGTGGCGGCGCGGGGCGCAAAGCCCTTTCAGGATTTTGCCGACTTCGCAGGGCGGGTCGAGCCCCACGCGCTCAACAAGCGCATGCTCGAGAGCCTCGTCTCGGCCGGCGCCTTCGACGAATTGGAGCCCGACCGCGCGCGGGTTTTCTCAGGGATCGAGTCGATCCTCGATTTCGCCCACAGGCGCGACGAGGAGCGCCGCGCCGGCCAGAGCGCGCTGTTTTCCGCCGGTCCCGAGGCGCAATTGCCGCTGCCGAAGGCGAGCCCCTGGACGCTCGCCGAGCGCCTGCAGCGCGAGTTCGACTCGGTCGGCTTCTTTCTCTCCGGCCATCCGCTCGACGCCTACGCCGCGATCCTCAACCGGCTGCGCGTGCAGCGCTGGGCCGATTTCGCCCGCGCGGTGAAGCAGGGCGCGACCAGCGGGCGGCTGGCGGCCACCGTGCTCGACCGCGCCGAGCGGCGCACGAAATCGGGCTCGAAAATGGGCATCGTGCAGCTCTCGGACCAGTCCGGCCAGTATGAGGCGATCCTGTTTCAGGAGGGCCTCAACCAGTATCGCGACCTGTTGGAGAAAGGCGCCTCGCTGCTGCTCGGGCTGCAGGCCAGCGTCGAGGGCGAGGATGTGCGCGCCCGCATCATCTCCGCCGAGCCGCTGGATCAGGCGGCGAGCCGCGTGCAGAAGGGCCTCAGGATCTTCGTCGCCGACGAGGCGCCGCTCGGCCGCATCGCGCAAAGCCTCGCCGCGCGGGGCGACGGCGAAGTCGCGCTGATCCTGCAAACCGCGAGCGGCGAAGTGGAGCTGAGACTGCCCGGCAAATATCAGGTGTCGGCGCAGGCGGCGGGAACGCTGAAGGCGATCCCGGGGATCGTCGCCGTGGAGCATGTTTAGTTTGTAAGCACGCCCCTCATCCTGAGGAGCAGGCGAAGCCTGCATCTCGAAGGATGGCTCCAGCGCGCACGACCGCCCTCGTGCTTCGAGACGGCCTTGCGGGCCTCCTCAGCATGAGGGCTTTGGGCGTCTCAACAACCCGAAGCTAATTTTGCTGGTCGCCTGCAAAGATCTCGCTTAGCATCCAATTTTTGGTTTCTCGGGGCTCACCAATATGGGCGACTGGAACCTGAATTTTGTTGCCGATCGCCTTCAGCAGGCTGCTTTCGATCCGACTCTCTGGTCCTCTGTGCTCGCAGACGTCAGCCATTGCGCAGGCGGGGCGGGGGCGGTTCTCTTTTCGGTCGATAAGAGACTGCCGGAGTCCCCAGCATCGCCCGATCTCGGGCCGATGCTCGACGATTATATGAAAGGCGGGTGGCACGCCCGGGACGAACGCTATCGCGGCGTGCCAATTATGTTGCGCAACGGAATCGCGGTCGATCAAGACTTCGTAAACCCCGACGAAATGCCTCGCTCCGCCTACTACAACGACTTTCTCGGGCGCCATAAACGCCGCTGGTTCGCCGGCCTCGGGCTTCAGATCGAGGGCGATCTCTGGTGCATATCGATCCAGCGCACGATCGCGCAAGGGCCGTTTCAGGCGGATGAAGTCCAACGTCTCAAGATGCTCTTGCAGCCGCTCCGTGACGCGGCCGCGCTTACGCGCAAAATCGGTTTTGCCCGCATTCTCGGAATGACCGATGCACTTGAATTGCTCGGGCAACCGTCCATTCTCTTTGACGACCGCGGATGCGTTTTGTCGATCAACGGGCTGGCGGAGCAACTTGTCGGCGCCATGATCGACGTCAAGAGCCAGACGCTGGCGTTTGGCGACCCGCAAAGCCAGTCGAAATTCAACGCCATTCTGGCGACCGCCGCGACGGATGCTTTGGGGCCGCCGCAGCGGTCGATTGCGGTCGTGCGGGACCGGCTCGGACGCCGCCATGTCGTGCGCGCCATCGGGCTGCGCGGCTGGGCGCGATATGCGTTTACAGGTGCGCGGGCATTGCTCATGTTCGAAGCGGCTCCGCCGTCAGCGGGCGAAGCACAATCGCTCGTGCGTGTGGCCTTTGGATTGACTGCGGCCGAGTTGCGTCTTGCCGTCGAACTCAGCACAGGCATTTCCGTCGCCCGCGCGGCCGACAATCTTGGCGTTACCTACGAGACGGCGCGTTCGCTGCTCAAGACGATATTCTCAAAAACGGATACGCACCGGCAGGGGGAGTTGGTCGTTCTCCTCGCGCGGTGCGTTGCGAAGAAGGAACACTTTCGCGGATAAGAACGAGCATATTGCGCGGCTAACACGTCTTCGTCCAGCCGAGCCATTTGCGGGCTTCGGAGTTAGCGCCCCCGCACCAACCATTCTTTCTGATCGCGGCAGGGGATACGCCGACCAAAAGTTTGACGCTTTTATCTATGAGATTATGTTCTTGGCCGATTGTATCAAGGTTTGCGTTCCATCTGCCTGCGATCCAACCCGCCACTGGGGCTGGTACACCGGCCTCGACCAAGGCGCCCGATGCCGCATCTCGAAAGACGCCACGAAGCGCGCCCGTGGCCTGGTCCCTCACAATTCCAAGAAATACTCCGGGCGCGGGCGTTCCATCATCGGATGCGGAGGGTGGCAGCGTAGTTGCCCCGGGTGCGCGGTATACGAGAGGAAGTTGAGCATAGGCTGGTGGAAGCGGAGGGGGAAACACAGGGCTGGCGACGAAAGCGGGGTTGCACGGGCGCCAACCTACTGGCGTCAATATCAGCGGACCTATGTTTGTCATAAGACATTGCGCAAACGCAGTGCTGGAAAAGCAAACTATTATGGCGATGGTTACAAACGCGGCGATCACTTTGAAAGTAACTTGCATAGCACCCACCTTGGGCTTGTGTCTATAGCTGGGTTGGTGGCTAGATAACATAAATCGCTACCAATCGAAGCGGGTTGGGATGACGCCGCTTGAACTGCCCCCCGTTTCGAGCGTGTCCGGTGAAACGGGGAGCGCTCCAAAATTCAATTCTGAAGCCAGGGTGGTGACGTGAGATGTATCTGTCGCATAGGCCCAAGGTGCGTCACCTAACATGGGCCATGGGCCGTGCACCTGCTGTTGGGGCATTCGCACCAGTCGACATGTCCGCTAAGGGACTCAATGGAGCTTCTGAGGGAGCGGATAACATCGGAACAGCTCCAGCCGGAGCAGTGTCCTTGGTCGCTCCAGTTTACGCTAACCGGATAATCGCAGTGGTTAGTAAAAAACTTATTGTTTCCATCGCTTGTTATGGAAAGGCAAGCGGCGTCTGCTGGTGATAGAAAAAGCGATGCAAAAAAGGCAATGGAGAGAGCGTATCGCATACAGCATATCCTTAAATACCTTGCTCGCGACTCAACTAATATGTCGCTGCTGATAGCAGCTTGTAGCCTTAGTGGCGGCAGCCCGTCCAATGATGACCATTTTGGTCCGTGTAGTCGCACGGAGCGCATCGCGCACCGTCAGCGAGCGCGAGCGCGCCGATTAGGGTTAGAGCGACGGCGAAAGTTGCGAAAATCATCTTCATTGCTCGATTTCCTTCACGGTGTTTATTGGGCGGCGGGTTGTTACATATGCGAGGAACAGTTGCGGATTTTGTTCTGAACGTTTAGATGATGGAGTATTCAACGGCCCGATGCAGGGCGCCTACCCTCAAACGAGGGGTGCCGCAGGTGGGTTGGCCACTTTGGCGGAATGCTTTGATGCGTTCGCCGATCACGGCCTCGCCCCCATCCTGAGGAGCCGCGCAAGCGGCGTCTCGACGGATGCGTCGTTGGCCTCGGTCGCCTCTGCAGTCGCCCGCTTCCGGCGCGTTCGCTGCGCGAACCGCCGCCGCTCGCGACGGAACCTCGGGCTTCCTTCCGCTCGCCCTTCGAGATGGCCCTTCGGGCCTCCTCAGGGCGAGGGCTCTGGTTTGCTGCAGATACCGTAAGGTTAGAATCGCGGCAAATCCGGGAACGGCAGCTCGCCCTCGTTCACGAACATGCGGCCCTGTTCCGTGCAGCGGCGCTGCGTCGGGAACACCTTGCCGGGTTTAGCAGGCGCTTTTCGTCGAAAGCACATTTGACGCGAATTTGCTGGTCGAGGTCGATTTCGTTGAACATTTCCGGCATCAGGTCGCGCTGCCGGCGCTCGCTCTGACTTTTGGCGTCGCGCGCGCAGGAAGCTTGCAGGCGCGCGGATGTTTCATATAGAATACAAACGAACCGCACTGAACCGGATAGAAGCTTCGCCATGCCAGCCCCTTTCACCGTGCGCCTCGACGAAACGACGCTGAGCGCCCTCGATCATCTGGCGGAAAAAACCGATCGCTCGCGTAACTGGCTGGTTGCGCGCGCCATCGAGGATTTCGTCGCGCTCAACGCCTGGCAAATCGGCAAGATCGAAGCGGGACTCGCCGCCGCCGAGCAAGGCGCGTTCGCCAGCGACAAGGACGTCGCGCGGGTCAGGAAGAAATTCGCGCCGAAAGCATGAGGGTGCACTGGACGAGGCCGGCGCTGCGCGATCTTGAAGCCATCGGCGACTATATCGCGCGCGAAAATCCCGCCGCCGCCGCTCGCGTCGTGACGGTGATCCTCGACCAGGCGGACCAACTCGCGGAATTTCCAGATATGGGGCGTCCGGGCCGGGTTCCCGGCACGCGCGAACTCGTCGTCGCCGATACCGCCTTCGTCGTCCCTTACCGCGTGCGCGAGGGCGAGGTCGAAATCCTCGCCGTCTTCCACGGCTCGCGCCAATGGCCAGAGAGCTTCGACTGAGGGAGATCGGGGCAGATGCTGCCGCTGGCGCGTGGGAATGCCTCGCCCTCATCCTTGAGCGGAAGGAAGCGCAAGGAAGCGGGTGACTGGAGAGAGCAGCGAAGCCTCACCCTCATCCTGAGGAGGCCGCGAAGCGGCCGTCTCGAAGGATGTTCGCTAGCCTCGGTCGCCCTCGCCCTTCGAGACGCGAGCTTCGCTCGCTCCTCAGGGTGAGGGCTTTGGGGTCGATGAAAGCGCCAATTAAAACCGCGGCAAATCCGGGAATGGCAGCTGCCCTTCATGCACGAACATCCTTCCCATCTCGGCGCAGCGGTGCAGCGTCGGGAACACCTTGCCGGGATTGAGCAGCCGCTTTTCGTCGAAGGCGCATTTGACGCGGATCTGCTGGTCGAGGTCGATCTCGTTGAACATTTCCGGCATCAGGTCGCGCTTTTCGACGCCGACGCCATGTTCGCCGGTCAGCACGCCGCCGACTTTCACGCAGAGCCGCAAGATGTCGGCGCCGAAATCCTCGGCCTTCTGCAGGTCGCCCGGAATATTGGCGTCGAACAGGATCAAGGGGTGCAGATTGCCGTCGCCGGCGTGGAACACATTGGCGACGCGCAGGCCATGCTTTTCGGACAGATCGCGGATGCCGGCGAGCACGCGCGGGAGCGCTTTGCGCGGAATGGTGCCGTCCATGCAGAGATAATCGGGCGAGAGCCGCCCGACGGCGGGGAAGGCCGCCTTGCGCCCGGCCCAGAAGGCGAGGCGCTCGGCCTCCGAGGTCGAGATCCGGCACTGCGTCGCGCCGCGCTTCCGCGCGATCGCCTCGACGAGACCGACCAGATGATCGACCTCGACCGGCGGGCCGTCGAGTTCGACGAGAAGCATGGCTTCGGCCTCGCGCGGATAGCCGACATTGCACGAAATCCTCGGCCGCCTGGATGGCCGGCCTGTCCATCATCTCCATGCCGCCCGGAATGATCCCGGCCGCGATGATTTCGGCGACGCAGGCGCCGGCCGCCTCGCTCGAATCGAAGGCGATCATCAGCGCGCGGGCGCATTCGGGCTTTTGCAGAATGCGCACGGTGACTTCGGTGACGACGCCAAGCATGCCCTCGGAGCCGACGATAAGGCCGAGGAAATCATAGCCCTCGGCATCGAGAAAGGCGCCGCCGAGTTTGATGATCTCGCCGGTCATCAGCACCATTTCGACGCCGAGGACATTGTTGGTGGTGAGGCCATATTTGAGGCAATGCACGCCGCCGGAGTTTTCGGCGACATTGCCGCCGATCGAGCAGGCGATTTGCGAGGAAGGGTCCGGCGCGTAATAGAAGCCCCGGTGCTCGACGGCGCGGGTGATCGCCGAATTGGTGACGCCGGGCTCGACGACGGCGATCCGGTTGTCGAAATCGATCTCCTTGATCTGGTTGAACTTCATCATCGAAATGAGAACGCCGTCCTCGAAGCGGCAGCGCGCCGCCCGACAGCGAGGTGCCGGCGCCGCGCGGCACGACCTTGACGTCGTTCGCGTGGCAATAGGCGAGCACGGACTGCAGCTCCTCGACGGTCGAGGGCAGCACGACGGCGAGCGGCAGATTGGCGTAGGCGGTGAAGCCGTCGCTCTCATAAGGGCGGCGGCCGATTTCGCTGTCGACGACGCCTTCGCCGCGCACGATTTTGCGCAAGCCGGCGACGATGTCGCCGCGGCGGGACATGATGGTCTGGATCGACATCCATTGGTTTCATTGGAATCCCCGCTGGAACTATCGGGCCCGGCGATCCGGGGCCAGACCTCGATATTGCCGCGCACGACTCATTTGCAGCAGATAGCCGGGGACGCGCGGACGCAAAGATTTGCGCGGCGCGCATCGGCCCCGGCGAGGCGCCTTGCGCTCGGCGGCTTTGGCCCCTATAAGCGCGTCTCATTCCACACGCGGATCGCGCGACCCTGCTTCAAGGGCCGCTCCCGGTGGCTTTTTTCTATGGGGCCTAGCAAGGCTCCCCGGAAAAAAGTCCATATCGCTCCGCGGCGGCTTTAACCGGAGAAACGAACGCTATGTCCCTGCCTGATTTCACCATGCGCGGCCTGCTCGACGCCGGCGCCCATTTCGGCCACCAGTCGCACCGCTGGAACCCGAAGATGGAGCCCTATATCTTCGGCGCCCGCAACAATATCCATATCATCGACCTCGCCCAGACGGTGCCTTTGCTGCATCAGGCGCTGAAGGCCGTCTCGGACACGGTCGCGCGCGGCGGCCGCGTGCTGTTCGTCGGCACCAAGCGCCAGGCGCAGGACGCCATCGCCGAAGCCGCTCATAAATCGGCGCAATATTACATCAATTCGCGTTGGCTTGGCGGCATGCTGACCAACTGGAAGACCATCTCCGCCTCGATCCAGCGCCTGCGCAAGGTCGAGGATCTGCTCGGCGGCGGCGCCGTCGGCCTCACCAAGAAAGAGCGCCTGATGATGTCGCGCGAGCGCGACAAGCTCGAGAAGGCGCTTGGCGGCATCAAGGAGATGGGCGGCGTGCCGGACCTCATCTTCGTGATCGACACGAACAAGGAGCAGCTCGCCATCAAGGAAGCGGCGCGCCTGCATATTCCGGTGGCGGCGATCCTCGACACCAACAGCGATCCGGACGGCATCACCTTCCCGATTCCCGGCAATGACGACGCCGGCCGCGCGATCACCCTCTACTGCGATCTTGTCGCCCGCGCCGCGCTCGACGGCATCGCCCGCGGCCAGGGCGCGAGCGGCGTCGATTTCGGCGAAGCCGAGCGCCCGCCGGAAGAGGTTCTGCCCGACGAGGGTGCGCCGCGCTGCGGCCGAGGCTGAACCCCTCGTCGCGCCGGAGGCGTTCGAAGCGCCGGCGGAAGCCTTCGAACTGCTCACCGCGCCGCGCGGCGCGCCCGACGATCTCGGCAAATTGCCGGGCATCGGCCCGCAGATCGTCAAGAAGCTCAACGATGCGGGCATTTTCCATTTCTGGCAGATCGCCGCCATGACCCCGGAAGACGCGGCGAAGACCGATCACGACCTCAAGCTCGGCGGGCGCATCGAGCGCGACGGCTGGGTCAATGTCGCGCGCGGCCTCGTCGCCGCCTGACCGGCGCATCCGAAACGCGGTTTTAGCGCGGTCTGGTCCAAATTTGCTGGTCCAGACTTGCTGCTTCTGGTGCGAACTGCTGATCCGAAACTGAAGGAAGACGACAATGGCGAGCGTCACGGCCGCACTGGTGAAGGATCTTCGCGAGAAGACCGGCGCCGGCATGATGGATTGCAAGAACGCCCTCACCGAGACCGAGGGCGATATCGAGGCGGCGATCGACTGGCTGCGCAAGAAGGGTCTCTCCAAGGCCGCCAAGAAATCCGGCCGCATCGCCGCCGAGGGCCTCGTCGCCGTCGCCGTGCATGGCCATGACGGCGTCGTCGTCGAGGTCAATTCCGAGACCGATTTCGTCGCCCGCAACGAGGAGTTTCAGGCGCTTGCGCGCACCATCGCGCTGGTCGCCGTCGAGAAGGGGCTGACCGACGTCGAGGCGATCAAGGGCGCGCATTATCCGGGCGGCGGGACGGTTGGCGAGGCCATCGCCAACGCTGATCGCGACGATCGGCGAAAACATGACGCTGCGGCGCGCCGCGGCCGTTCATGTTCCGCATGGCGTCGTCGGACAATATGTTCATAACGCGGTCGCCGACGGCCTTGGCAAGATCGGCGTTATCGTCGCGCTGGAATCGACCGGCGATTCGGTCGCGCTGGCGCCGCTGGCCCGACTCATCGCGCTGCATGTCGCCGCCGCCAATCCGCTCGCGCTCGATTCCGACGCAGCTCGATCCGGCCGTGGTCGAGCGCGAAAAGGCGGTGCTGGCCGACAAGAACGCCGGCAAGCCGGCCAATGTCCTCGAAAAGATCGTCGAATTGGGCTTGAAGACCTACTACAAGGAGGTCTGCCTGCATCGATCAGCCCTCGATCCACGCCGAACATGCGAACAAGACCATCGGCCAGGTGGTGAAGGACGCCGAAAAGGCCGCCGGCGCGCCGGTGAAGCTGACGGCGTTCGTCCGCTATTCGCTTGGCGAAGGCATCGAGAAGCAGGAGAGCGACTTCGCCGCCGAGGTCGCCGCCGCGGGCGGCGTCCCGAACGTGAAAGACCCCGACGCGAAAGACTCTGGCGAGACCGTCTGACGCACGAGCGATTTTAAACCGCCAATCGACGAGCCGCTGGCGCATCCGCGCGAGCGGCTTTTTTGTGCTGGACGGGACCCGATTGGAAATTGACGCCCCATGATTTTCGAAGGAAGGTCAACGCCCGACGCGCCAGCGCCGCGTTGATTTAGAATAATTGCGTTGGAGGACGCCCCATGTCTTTTCGACTTTCATCGTCATATTGCCCCAAGGGCCATCTTATCGGATCGGCAATTTTTTCGGCCATTCTCGGTCTGGCGCTGGCCGGCCCGGTCGCGGCGCAATCCGTTCGCAAGGAATGCAGCGAAAAATACCAGGCCGCCAAGGCCGCCGGAACGCTGAACGGCGAGGCTTGGCCGCAATTTTACAGCCAGTGCGCGGCCGAAGCGAAAACAGCGGCGCCCGCCGCCGCGCCCGCCGCGGCTCCCGCTGCGACCCCTGCCGCGCCGCCGCCCGCCGCAGCCCCGAAGCCGGCGCCCGCCGCCGCCGCGCCGGCCCGCCGCTCCCGCGGCCGCTGGCGCCGCCGTGTTCCCGTCCGCCGTATCCGCCGCGCACGCCAGCGAGAAGCCGGGCAAGGCGCGCATGCTGACTTGTCTCGACCAATATAAGGCGAACAAGGAAACGAACGGAAATGGCGGACTGAAATGGATTCAAAAGGGCGGCGGCTATTATAGCCAGTGCAACGCGCGCCTGAAGGGCTGACGCGGCGGCGCCCGAAAGCGGGGCGCCGGCCTGTTCTCAGGTGAACGGACCGGCTTCACGCTTAATTCGCCCGGTTTGCGTTAAGTAACGTCAGCTTCCGGACCCCTGATCGGGCCGAGGCTGGCGCGTTGGCCCGCTCGCGCAATCCGGCGGCGAGCCGCGCGCATGCGGTGGGCGGGGCGCCGAATTCGTCGCGCTTTTCGTTCAGCTGCAGCTGGCAAGTTGACGGCGCCGTCCGGCCAAAATAGGCATGTAATGCTAGGACATGATCTGGAGTATCCTCGAAAAAAAGGGCGTGAAAAGCAATGGAGACTGCCGAACGGTCAGCTGCCGTCGTGAAAGCTGATCCCGCGCCGACCGATGCTCTTCCGCAAAACGGGCGCGCCTTCTGCACGGCTCCGTGGTTCCAGCTTCATATCGCCATCGGCGGGATCGCGAGGCCGTGCTGCGAGATCAAGGGCGATTTCGGCGACGTCAGCCGACAGTCGATCGAGGACATCTGGGAGGGGCAGGCGTTCCGGGATTTCCGCGCCAGAATGCTTAGAGACGAGCGCGATGGCCGGTGCGGCAAATGCTATGAAATCGAGGAGACCGGCGGTTCAAGCCTGCGCAAGGCGTATAATGCAATGTGGGGACGGCATACCGATTGGCTCGGCGGCAACACGCGCGCCGCCGGTCGAACCGATTCCACTGTGCCGAATTTGCCTACGACGCTTGATATCCGGTTCAGCAATTTGTGCAACTTCAGTTGCCGGATGTGCTATCACGGCGCCAGCTCGAAGTGGTTCTCCGATGCCCGCAAGATGGGCTCGACCGTCGGCCCCGACGCCTTGATTTCGACCTTCGCCTCGACCGAGGCAGGCATGCTTGCCTTGCGCCCGGTGTTGCCCACGGTCGAGCAGATTTTTTTCGCCGGCGGAGAACCATTGCTCCTTGAGCAGCACTACGCCATTCTGAACGAATTGATGGCGCTGGGACGCACCGATGTCGCCTTAGGGTACAACTCCAATATGTCGGAGCTGCGGCTCGGGCGGCTCGACGTCCTGGATTTTTGGTCGCACTTCAAGGATATCCAGGTTCAGGTGAGCGTCGATGGCACCGGGGCCCGCGGCGAGCTGATCCGCGAGGGCATGTCCTGGGCCGATTTTGTCGCCAACGTCAAAGCGGTGAAAGAGCTCTGTCCGCACGTCCGCATGAACTACGGCATCACAGTCTCGGCGTTCAATGTCTGGGCGCTACCCGAGCTGCATCGCGACCTTCTCGCGTTGGAATGCAGCCGCGATTTCCATTTTCACGTCCTTCAGGAGCCCGACTATTACAGCGTCCAGATTCTTCCGCGCGCCATCAAGCATGAGATAAGGCGCCGCCTCGAGGCTCATGCCGCCGGTTGCGCGAACGACGACGCGGGGGCGCGCGAGTTGATCGGGAGCCAGTTCCGCCACATCATCGATCACATGATGGCCGAAGACCGCACGGATCTGATCGAGCGTTTCCGAGACGTGAGCTTGCAATTGGATCGATTGCGGAACAGATCGACCGCCGCGATCTGTCCCGAACTCGCCCCCTTGCTGCGCAGCTCCGCGTTTTCCACGCTCCACCGCCGGGTCCGAGGGGCGTTGCGGCTTGCTGTCCGGCCTAAAATAAGGTCGGCGCGAGCTTAACTATAAGCAGGTTTGCCTTAAAGATAAGCGTAAGCGGCCAGCAGCGATCCAAGGATCCCGAGGCCGATCGAAGCGCGCCATGGCCAGCGCTGGCCGCGCATGATGATCGAAATCGTCGCCACCGCGATCGCGACGTGCAGGAAGGTCACCGCCACCGTGAGAAGATGGTGGCGGCGCTCATGCCGTTCGCTATCGAGCAGTTTGGCGTCGGTTTCGCGCTCAAGCTCCTGGCCCTTCGCCAAAAGCTCCTGTTCGTCCGCGCCGTAACGCTGCGCTTGCGCCTTGAAGCCGTCGGCGCCCGGTCCGCCGGCCGCCGCGGCGATCTCGTACATATTCTTCTTGATGCTTTTGGCCTGGTAGAAATTCCAGTTGTCGGTCGCCTTGTTCTGCACCAGAACGGCGGCGTTCTTGTCGCCTATCGTCGCCGCGGTTTCGATCGTCTCGAGGCTGCCGACCGTCGCCGCGACGACCGCGAGAATGGCGATTGTGACCGACACCTGCATCAGGAAGCGGTCGCCGGAATGGGCGACGTGTTCGGCGTGCTCGGCGTGTTCGAAAGGCTCTGTCGGGGAGTCGGTCATGGCTTGAAGCGTTCCGGCGGCGACGACGAATTCGGCAAGCGATATCGCGCCGCTGGCGAAAAAGCCACACTTCGTGCGCCAAAGCGCGCGCTAACGGCCGATTGAATAGACAGGGAAAGCCGCGCGCCATATAAACTGCACCGTTGCGGCTGCTGGCCAAGCGGCCATCCGGCAGGAGATCTCGACGCAATGCGAACTGAAAGCATCGAATTCGAGTGTTTCCGATCCCTCCTCCGAGGCCTCGGCGGATGCTTGGGCCGTTTCGCGCCGGACGATGGTCGACCGCCAGATCAAGACATTCGACGTGACCGATTCTGCGCTGCTGGCGCGCATTCTCGAAGTGCCGCGCGAGCTGTTTCTGCCGGCAGAGCTGAAGCCTTTAGCCTATTCGGACTCAAGCTTGCAGTTGAAGCCCGGCGCGCCCGGGCAAACGCAAAGAACGCTGCTGGCGCCCTTGATCCTGGCGCGCCTCATTCAGGGCGCGCGGGTGATGGAGAGCGACAAGGCGCTCGTCGTCGCAGCCGGCGTCGGCTACTCGACCGCGCTTCTTTGCGGGGCTCGCCGCCGACGTCGTCGCGCTCGAAGCCGATCCCGCGCTGTTCGACCAGGCTCGCGCCAGCCTCGACGCGTTCGGGCTGAAAGGCGTTCGTCTGATTCTCGGCCCGCTCGCGGCGGGAGCGGCCAGCGAGGCTCCGTTCGACGTCATTCTGGTCGACGGCGGGGTCGCCGCCAATCTCGATCCGCTGCTCGCGCAATTGAAGAATGGCGGCCGACTCGTCGCCATCCAACGTCTCCCCGACGGAACCGGCAAGGCCGTTCGCTATGACAAGGTCGATGGCGCGTTGGGCTATCGCATTTTATTCGACGCCGCGGCGCCCGTGCTCGACCCGTTCAAGCCGGCGGCGGCGTTCACGTTTTCTTGACCGTGGGGACGAGAATTTCCCCAAAAGAGACTTCGTGGCCTGCTTGGAAGAAGGCTTTGGCTCAAAGGATCAAGCGATTGGTCCCGGAAGCTTCCGGGTTGGCCGGCCGCAAGACCGGAAGCGAAGACTCGGGAAGCGAAGACGCGAAGTCGAGGACAAACGAATTTGCCTGAAGCGTTGCAGAGTTCCGTGTCGTCTTGCGTGCGCGCCAATCCCGGGATCGGGGTGGCGAAACGGCGTTTGGCGGCGTTCGCCGCCGTGCTCGCCGCCTGCCTTGCGCTCGCCGCGCCGGCCCGGGCGGAGACGATGTCCGGCGCCTTGTCGCGCGCCTATGTCGGCAACCCGGACCTCAACCAGCAGCGCGCCGGCACCCGCGCCCAGGACGAGAATATTCCGCGCGCCACCGCGGGCTGGCGGCCGACCGTGAACGCGACCGGGCAATTCGGCTATAATTATCTCGATACGACGCAGGGGGGCGTGCGAACCCACGGAAGCACGCCGCCGACATCCGTCGGCTTGACCGTCACGCAGAATGTCTTCAACGGAGATCGCACGCTTGAACAGCGTGCGGCAGGCCGAGTCGAATATCTTCGGCTCGCGCGAAAATCTCCGCAACACCGAGCAGGACGTTCTGCACAACGGCGCCACCGCCTATATGAATGTGCTGCGCGATACCGCCATTCTCGATCTGCGCCGCAATAACATCACGGTGCTCGAAGAGCAGCTGCGCCAGACGCGCGACCGCTTCAACGTCGGCGAGGTGACGCGAACCGACGTCGCGCAGGCCGAATCGAGCCTCGCCAGTTCGCGGTCCGGATTATTTCACGGCGCAGGCCAATTTGCAGACCAGCATCGCCAATTTCCGCCAGATCATCGGCATCGAGCCGACGCGGCTGGAGCCGGCGCGAACCATCGAGGCTCTGCTGCCGAAAGATATGAACGGCGCCGTCGATCTTGCGCTTGGCGAGCATCCGGCGATTCAGGCGGCCTTCCACGCCGTCGACGCCGCCGAGCTGCAGGTCAAGCTCGTCGAGGGCGAACTCTACCCAACCCTCAACGTCGTCGGCAGCGTTCAGCACGACACGGATTATATCGGCATACGCAACGCCACGTTCCTCAACGGCGCCGTGCAGGGGCAGCTCAGCGTCCCGATCTATGAGGGCGGCGAGGTCTACGCCCGCGCCCGCCAGGCGAAGGAAACGCTGGCGCAGGCGCGCCTGCAGGCCGATCTGCAGCGCGATTCGGTGCGCGCCGCCGTGGTCTCGACCTGGGGCCAGCTCGACACGGCGCGCGCGGTGATCCAGTCGGCCAAGGCGGCGGTCAAGGCGGCGGAGATCGCGCTCGAAGGCATCCGCGAGGAAGCCAAGGTCGGACAGCGCACGACCTTCGACGTTCTGTTTGCGCAGCAGACTCTGCTCAACACCCGCGTCAGCCTCGTCACCGCCCAGCGCGACCGCGTGGTCGCCTCCTACGCTGTGTTCTCGGCGATCGGACGGCTTTCGGCGGCGAACCTTGGCCTCAACGTCGCGGAATATGATCCGACAGTCCATTTCGAACAGGTCAAGGACAAATGGATCGGCCTGCGCACGCCGGATGGGCGCTGATCCGGGCCAATCCACGAAGGTCTCGATCAAGCTCGCCGGAGTAATGTCTTCGGGACGCCTCCTCAAAGGCGCCCATGAGCCTTGACCATGTCTCGACGAAATTTGTGGGCCGCGTCCTATGGCGCCGCGCGGCCATGGCGCCGAGGCTGTGGACCCGTCGACTGTTCGTCTTGCCAGCGCAAGAAGGCTGAGACTAACTTGAACGCGATTCCGCAGGCATGTCTGCGCGAACGCCTGATTCGCCTCTGCGCGTATCCGCATGCCGGCGCATGTCACTTTGGAAAGAAACTGAGGCCATGAGCGCAGCTCCATCTCATTCAAACGGCCAGCGATCTCGCCGAATCGGCGCGCGGGGCTTCAAATGAGCCTCCTCGGGAAGCGTCGCGCGAGCCGTCAATGGAGGATATTCTGGCCTCGATCCGGCGCATCATCGCCCAGGATCAGTCGTTGTTCGCGGCCGAGCCCGCGACGGGCGGCGACGTCGAGCCAGCGCCCGCGTCGGGCGCCGCCGATCTGGACGAGGCGCCCGCCTATGGGCTGAGGCAAGAGATCGAGGCGGAGATCGACGCTCCGCATCAGCCGGAGGCGCCGGCCGATCCGGACGAGGACGTCGGCGCAGCGCTGGTCTCGCCCGCGACGGGCGGTTCAGTCGCGACGGCGTTCCACACGCTCGTCGCCAGCCGTTTTGCGCAAAATCCGGAGGCCATTCTGGCGATGACGCGCGAGGCCCTGCGACCGCTGCTCGCGAACTGGCTCGACGCCCATCTGCCCGCGCTCGTCGAGAGCCTCGTCCGCGCCGAGATCGAGCGGATCGCCAAAGACGCCTAGCGAAAGCCGCCGACCCCCTGCGGCTTGCCTTTTTCCCCGCCGTTTGCAATCGCTGAACGCCAGAGCTGGATGAGGAAAGGCGAAACCGCTTTTCCGCTCGCGTCCCGCTCCAAGCTTATGGAATCGACCATGTTCGTGATTTTGGATTGATTCGATCCAAAATATGAACGTGATCTAATGCGCGTGGCGCGTCGCGCCTCGATCTTTGGCGCGCGAAATCGAAACGAAGTGAACTGATCTCATGATGGAAAAGACGTTCGATCCGGCGGCGGTCGAAGGCCGCATTTCGGCCGCCTGGGAAAAGGCGCAGGCCTTCAAGGCCGGGCGGCCGGACCGCGCCGCGGCGGAGCCCTTCGCCATCGTCATTCCGCCGCCGAACGTCACCGGCTCGCTGCACATGGGCCATGCGCTCAACACGACATTGCAGGATATCCTCGCCCGCTTCGAGCGGATGTCGCGGCAAGGACGTGCTCTGGCAGCCGGGCACGGACCATGCCGGCATCGCGACGCAGATGGTCGTCGAGCGCCAGCTGATGGAGCGCCAGGAGCCGGGCCGGCGCGAGATGGGCCGCGAGAAATTTCTGGAGCGCGTGTGGGCGTGGAAGGCCGAATCCGGCGGCGCCATCGTCAATCAGTTGCAGCGCCTCGGGGCCTCCTGCGACTGGTCGCGCGAGCGATTCACCATGGACGAGGGGCTTTCCCGCGCCGTCGTCAAGGTGTTCGTTCAGCTCTATAAGGAAGGGCTGATCTACAAGGACAAGCGCCTCGTCAATTGGGACCCGGTGCTGCAGACCGCGATCTCCGACCTTGAAGTCGTGCAGGTCGAGACCAAGGGCCATCTTTGGCATTTCAAATATCCGGTCGTCGATGACGCTGGCGTTGAGACCGGCGAGTTCATCACGGTCGCGACGACGCGGCCCGAAACCATGCTTGGCGATACGGCGGTCGCGGTTCAATCCGACGGATGAGCGCTACAAGCATCTGCATGGCAAGAAGGTGCGGCTGCCGCTCGTCGGGCGGCTGATCCCGATCGTCGCCGACGAATATTCCGATCCCGAGAAGGGCACCGGCGCGGTGAAGATCACGCCCGGCGCATGACTTCAACGACTTCGAGGTCGGGCGGCGGCACGGGCTGACGCCGATCAATATTTTCGATGCGGAAGCCAATCTGACGCTGAAGGGGAACGAGCGCTGTTCCTCGCAGGCGCCGACGCCCATCGACGGGCCTGATCGATTTGCATGGGCTGTCGCGCGAAATCGCGCGCAAGAAAATCGTCGAACTGATGGAGGAGCGCGGGCTGCTCGATGCGATCGAGCCGCAATCCGCATATGGTTCCGCATGGCGACCGTTCCGGCTCGATCATCGAGCCCTACCTTACAGACCAATGGTATGTCGACGCCAAGACGCTGGCCAACCGGCGCTCGCGGCCGTGCGCGAAGGCAAGACGAATTTCATCCCGAAGAATTGGGAGAAGACCTATTTCGACTGGCTGGAGAATATTCAGCCCTGGTGCATCTCGCGCCAGCTCTGGTGGGGCCATCAGATCCCGGCTTGGTATGGGCCGGACGGAAAGATTTTCGTCGCCGTCTCCGAGTCCGAGGCGGCGTCGGCGGCGCTCGCGCATTATGGCGAGCAGACCATCCTGACGCGCGATCCCGACGTCCTCGACACCTGGTTCTCCTCGGCGCTCTGGCCCTTCTCGACGCTCGGCTGGCCGGACGAGACGACCGAGCTCAAGCGCTTCTATCCGACCAATGCGCTCGTCACCGGCTTCGACATCATCTTCTTCTGGGTCGCCCGCATGATGATGATGGGCCTCCATTTTCTGGGCGAGGTTCCCTTCCGCGACGTCTACATCCATGCGCTCGTCCGCGACGAGAAGGGCGCCAAGATGTCGAAGTCGAAAGGCAACGTCATCGATCCTTTGGGCCTCATCGAGCAATATGGCGCGGATTCGCTGCGTTTTACGCTCGCCGCCATGGCGGCGCAGGGGCGCGATCTGAAGCTCTCGACGCAGAGGGTCGAGGGCTACCGCAATTTCGCGACCAAGATCTGGAACGCCGCCCGCTTCGCCGAAATCAATGGCTGCGAGCGCGTCGAAAATTTCGATCCCAAGTCCGTCAAAGTCACGCTCAACGCCTGGATTCTGGGCGAAGCCGCCAAGGCCGTCGCGGAGGTCGCGGGCGCGATCAAAACCTATCGCTTCAACGACGCCGCCAACGCCGCCTATCGCTTCGTCTGGAATATTTTCTGCGACTGGTATCTGGAGCTGGCCAAACCCCTGCTGCAGGGCGCGGACGGCCCCGCGAAGGACGAGACGCGGGCGACAACCGCCTTCGCGCTCGACGAGATTTTCAAGCTGCTGCATCCCTTCATGCCCTTCCTCACCGAGGAGCTTTGGGCGATCAAGGGCGAGGCCTGGCCCCGCGCGGAAAAACCTGCTGGCGCTGGAGCCCTGGCCGCGTCCTCGAAGGGCTTGAAAACGCCGCGGCCGAGGCGGAGATCGGCTGGGTCATCGAACTTGTCTCGGAAGTGCGCTCGGTGCGCTCCGAGATGAATGTGCCGGCGGGCGCGCTGATCCCGCTCGTGCTGGTCGGCGCCGACGAAGCCGTCGCGGCGCGCGCGAAAAATTGGGACGAGACTCTGCGGCGTCTCGCGCGGCTCTCCGACATCTCCTTCTCGGCCGAGCCGCCGGAAAGCTCCGTCCAGCTGATCGTGCGCGGATCGGCGGCGGCGCTGCCGCTGAAGGGCGTCATCGATTTCGACGCGGAGAAAATCCGGCTCGCCAAGGAGATCGGCCGGCTTGAGGCCGACGCCAAAAAGATCGAGGGCAAGCTCGGCAACGCCGATTTCGTGGCGAAGGCGCCGGATGAGGTGGTCGAGGAAAACCGCGAGCGGCTGGAGGAGGCGCGCGCGCGGGCGCAAAAGCTCGCCGCGGCGCTGAAGCGGCTCGGCTGAAGCCTTATCCCAGGAACGGGATCGCCACGCCAAAGGTCTGCAGGAGAAGGATCGTATTGAGAAACAATACGGCCGCCGCGCCGGCGATGGCGCCGATGCGCGTCAGGCGGCCGTTGACGAAGGGTCCCATGATGTCGGCGCGCTGCGTGAAGATCAAAAGCGCGATCATCGGGAACGGCAGGGCGATGCTGAGAACGACCTGGCTCAGCACCAGCGCATTGGTGGCGTTGACGCCGAGCGCGACGACGACGAAAGCCGGGATCATGGTGACGAGCCGGCGCAGCCAGACCGGGATCTTGAAGCCGACGAAGCCCTGCATGATCATCTGGCCGGCCATGGTGCCGACCGCCGAACTCGAAACGCCGGAGGCGAGAAGCGAAATGAGAAAGACGCTGGCGGCGCCGGCGCCGAGGATCGGCGTCAGCGTGTGATAGGCGGTCTGGATTTCCGCGACGTCGCTGTGGCCGGCGTGAAAGGCGGCGGAGGCCATCATCAGCATCGCCATATTGACGGCGCCGGCGAACGTCAGCGCGATAACGACTTCCTTGTTCGAATAGCGCAGAAGCTCGCGCCGGTCGGCGTCGTCGCGCGCGATGGTGCGCGCCTGCGTCAGGCCCGAATGCAGATAGATCGCATGCGGCATGACGGTCGCGCCGACGATGCCGACGGCGATGGTGACCGCGGCGGCGTCCTGAAGCTGCGGCACGACGGTGTGGAAGGCGGCGGCGCCCCAGTCCACGGGCGCGACGAAGAGTTCGATGACGTAACAGAGGCCGATCATGGCGACGAGCGCGCCGATGATCAGTTCGATCGACCGGAAACCGCGCCGCTCGAAGGTCAAAATGCCATAGGTCACGATCGCGGTGACGACCATGCCCCAGATCAGCGGAAGGTCGAAAAGCAGCGACAGCCCGATCGCGCCGCCGAGGAATTCCGCGAGATCCGTCGCCATGGCGGCGATCTCGCTGACGACCCACATGGCCGAGGACCAGCGGCCGGGGCCATTCATCGCGGCAGATTTCGGCGAGGTTGCGGCCGGTCACGATGCCGAGCTTCGCCGACAGGGCCTGAAACAGCATGGCGATGACGTTGGCGAGCAGGACCACCCAGAGCAGCGTATAGCCATATCTCGCGCCGGCCTGGATATTGGTCGCGAAATTGCCGGGGTCCATATAGGCGATCGAGGCGATCACCGCGGGTCCCGCCATCGGGATGAAGGCGCGCAGGCCGCGCCGGCGCCCATCGAGCACCTCGCGAATGGCCTTTTGCATCCGATGCGCCTGGCCGCCGACCACGCGGGCGTGTGCGATATCCGTCATCCGCAGCCTCATTGCAGCCTGAATTCAGCGCCGCCGCGCCGGCGTCGCGCAAAGCGAAAGCGCCGTCCGCAGAGCGTATCTCGGCGCCGTCGCCAACTTGATCTCGATGCTGCATGATGTAGCCATGGCTACAAAAAAGGTCAACCGGAAAAACCCGAAAGAATGGGCGTCGGCGCTCCCTATCGGCTGGGGACAGGCGCCGCGCATGGGACATTTCACGGTTCGTTGCGCTAAAACAATCGGCGGCCGTCCTTGGCGGACCCGCCCGCGCGCCAAAAGAAGCTTTGAAAATAGCGCCGGAAAACGTGACGGCACAGGGCGCAAGATCGCCGGCCCCGGGAGGGGGAGAGCCGAAGATGACGAAGAAACAGGCGAAGCTCGAACCTCTCGCCGTCGAATTGCCGGCCGAGGCGGAGCAGGCGCTGCGGTTCGAGAAAGCGCGCTCGGCGCAGGCGGGCGCGGTGCTCGAGGATTACGTCGAATTGATCGACGATCTTCTGACCAGCGGCGGCGAGGCGCGCCCGACCGACATCGCCCGCAGGCTGGGCGTTTCGCACGCCACCGCGATCAAGAGCATCGCCCGCCTCAAGCGGGAGGGCCTCGCGACCTCCAAGCTCTATCGCGGCGTATTCCTGACCGCCGAGGGGCAGGCGCTCGCCGCCCGCGTGCGCGCCCGCCACCGGCTCGTTGTCGATTTGTTGATCGCCGTCGGCGTGCCGCCGCATTGCGCGGAGCTTGACGCCGAAGGCATCGAGCACCACGTCTCTGACGTCGCGCTGGCGGCGTTCTCACGCTTTCTTACGCGCCAGCGCGAAATGTGAGACGTCGGATTTGCCGGAGCCGCAATGTAACCGCGATTGACGGGCAGGGCTTGTTCAGGCGGAACCGGCTACGCTGCGTCCTACACGCGAAATATCCACGCTCCACGGCGAGACGAAGCCTTCGCAGGTTTGTTGCCCGTCGCATCTGTCCTAAACTGGCACAGGAATTTGTGCTTTTTCGGTCACATGCAGAGATAACTTGACTTCGACTTAGCGGGGCAAGAAGAACGGCCCTTTTCAGGCCCATTAGACTCGGTAATTGTGGATCAAACGAAGCAATTCCCGTTCAACGCCCGCTGTCCTCGCGCGGCGTTTTTTCTTCCGGGGCTGTTTGATTCTTGGCTGTCGATTAAGGGCGGTTTGATGAGCGTTGGCGCCTTCGGAAAAAGCGGGAACGTCGTCCGTCAGGTGACGGATCACACCTCGTCGCGCCGCGCGGGCGCGGTATCGGTTGCGTGTCCGCCGGCGCGCCCTCCTCGCCGGCGGCGCCGCCGGGATCAAAGCGATGCGCGTAGCCATTGACCTCCATCTGGGTGATGCGGAACTGGCCGAAATCAAATTATTTTTCGGATGGCGGAGCCAATTTCAATTCTGGCGCGTTATGGCGATATCCGCGGTTGCGTGCGCCAGCCGCGTCCTCCGGCGCTTTGAAAGAAGCCAATGTCTTTGCTGCGGTTGAGACGCTTTGGAGCTATGGCTCTGTTCGGACTGGCAGTGAGCTTGCCGGCCGCGAATATCCATGCCCTTGAGGGCGCGGGCAGCGCGGCGGCCGGCGACAAGAGCTCCGTCTCGCAAAGCCTACAAGACTCCGCGCGCGGCTCTGCTCGCCGGTCTTGAGGATTTTCGCTCGGGCGCGTCCGATTCCGCGCATCGCAGCGCTGAAATACGCCGCCGCGGGTGGCGAGACGCTTGGCGCAATGGAAGCTCGCGACGATCTACGCCACAGGCGACGGCGTGCCGCACGACGACCTCAAGGCCTATGATTATTTCTCCCAGATCATCAGCGGCTATGACGAGGATGATCCGGACTGGCGCGATAAATCGGTCGTTTCGAACGCCTTCGTGGCGATCGGAACCTATAGCCTGAACGGCATTGCGGACACGAAAGTGCGGCCGGATCCCGAGCGCGCGCGGCTGATGTTCAATTATGCGGCGACCACCTTCGGAGACGCGACCGCCCAATATAATCTGGCGCGGCTCTATCTCGACGGCGTCGGCGGCGACAAGGACAGCCGGCAAGGCTTGCGCTGGCTCTACCTCGCGGCGGACAAGGGCAATGTCCAGGCGCAGGCCCTTATCGGCGAGATGATGTTTCAGGGGCAGGAGGGCCTGCCGCCGCAGCGCGCGCGCGGCCTGATGTGGATCACGCTCGCCCGCGAGGCCGCGAACGACTCCACGAAAGATCAGTGGATCAAGGATCTCTACGAAAAGTCGATGGCCGCCGCGACGGACGGCGAACGGCAAACGGCGCTGGCCTACCTCGAAGATCACCTGAAACGCCGCAATTGATAGGTCCGAAATCGATCGACGATGCGCGCGGCGCCGGCGTTGGCCGGGCTTTCGGGCGCGTGCTACCGGCGGGGGAGCAGCGGACGTGCTTGCGGGGCAATTGGCGCTGATCGTCGCTGCGCTTTTTACGGGCGCCGCCATCTACATCAATTTCGCCGAGCAGCCGGCGCGCCTTGGCCTCGACGATCGCTCCCTCCTGCAGCAATGGAAGCCCGCTTACGCGCGGGGCTTCAAAATGCAGGCCTCGCTGGCGCTAGCCGGCGGCGTGCTCGGTTTGATCGCGGCCTATGCGTCCCGCGATTGGCGCTGGGCCCTCGGCGCCGTCCTGCTGCTCTGCAATTGGCCATTCACCCTGCTCGCCATCATGCCGACCAACCGCCGCCTCGAAGCGATCGAGCCGCAAGACGCGAGTTCCGAGAGCCGGGCGCTCATTGTGAAATGGGGCGGCCTGCATGCGGTCCGCAGCGTTCTCGGCGGTCTTGCGACGCTGGCGTTCCTCTGGGCTTCGATGAGCTGAACAAGAGGCATGAAAACCGGACGGATCAGGGTTGGAGTCGGCGGCTGGAGCTTCGCGCCCTGGCGGGACAATTTTTATCCGCGCGGGCTGCCGCAGGCGCAGGAGCTTGGCTTCGCCAGCCGCCAGCTGAGCGCCATCGAGATCAACGCCACCTTCTATCGCACGCAAACGCCGGAGAGCTTTCGCCGCTGGGCGGACGAGACGCCTGACGATTTTGCCTTCGCGGTCAAGGCGCACCGGCTGACGACGCACCGAAAGGTTCTCGCCGACAATGGGCCGGCGATCGACCATTTCCTCTCCAGCGGGCTCCTGGAGCTTGGCGAAAAACTGGGCCCCATCGTCTGGCAATTCGCGCCGACGAAAAGATTCGAGCCTGATGATTTCGAGGCTTTCCTACGCATCCTGCCAAAGGCATCCGGCGGGCGCAGGCTGAGGCATGTTCTCGAAGTCCGCCACGAAAGCTTTTGCGTCGCGGATTTCATCGCGCTGGCGCGGCGCCATGAGTGCGCCATCTGCCTTGCCGAGTCCGACATCTATCCGGCCATCGCCGACATCACCGCGGACTTCATCTATGTGCGGCTGCAAAAGAGCGCCGCGGATCTTGGACGCGGGTTACGCTCCAGGCGAAATCGATCAATGGCGCGATCGGGCGCTCTGCTGGGCCGAGGGGGAGCAGCCCGCCGATTTGCCTTATGTCAGCGGGACGCCCGCGCCGAAGCGCCCGGCGCGCGACGTGTTCGTCTTTTTCATCGCCGGCGCCAAAGAGAAAAATCCCGCCGCTGCGCGCGCCTTGATCGAGCGCTTGGCGCAGTGATTCGCATTCAGGCCAACTCAATGTCGAACGGGAACGTGATCGGACGGTTTGTCCTCGCCCCGCAGCGCCTTGTCGATGGTCACTTTCACGAGCCGGTCGGCGGCCTGTGGCGACAGCAGCAGGTGGTCGATGCAGATGCCCTTGTTGCGCTGCCAGGCGCCGGCCTGATAATCCCAGAAGGTGTAGAGCCCGGCTTCGTCCGTGGTCGCGCGCAGGGCGTCCGTCAGGCCAAGGTTCAGGAGCGTGCGAAAGCGCGCTCGCGTCTGCAGGCAAGAAGAGCGCGTCGCCGATCCAGGCCGCGGGGTCGGCGCAGTCGCGCGGCGTCGGGATGACATTGTAATCGCCGGCCAGAACCAGCGGCTCCTCGAGCGCCAGAAGCGTCCGCGCATGGGCGACGAGGCGATCCATCCAGGCGAGCTTATAGGCGTATTTGTCGGTGTCGGGCGGGTTGCCGTTCGGCAGATAGATCGAGGCGACGCGGATGACGCCGCCGTCATGGGGAAGCACCGCCTCGATATAGCGGGCGTGTTCGTCGGCTGGGTCGCCGGGCAGGCCGCGCGTCACCTCAATCGGCGTCTTCGCCAGAATGGCGACGCCGTTGAAGCCCTTCTGGCCATGCATGGCGGCGTTATAGCCGAGCGCCTCGACCTCTTCCCGAGGGAAAGCGTCATCGACGCATTTCAATTCCTGAAGGCAGAGAACATCGGGTGCGACGTCGCGCAGATAGCGCAACAGATGCTCGGTCCTCTGGCGCACGGAATTGACGTTCCAGGTGGCGATTTGCACGGAATTCCCCGCTGACGGATTTCGCGTCGCTATCCGCGCCCGAGCCGCGCCGCTGGCCGCGATGGGGGCGCGCCTCGCCCGCGCCTGCATCAGCCGGGGCAGGGGGCCGTGCGGCAGGACGCCCTCGCGCATCAGGGCGCGGCGCAACGGTCCGATCATCGAAAAGGCGAAGAGGCCTGCGCCGCGCATCAGATCCACGGGCATGAATTCGATGAGCAGGGAGCGGTTGAGGATATCGATGCCGTTCGTGCGCAGGGAGATGTCGCGCCGCCGCGCCGCGCCATAGGGCTTCAGCGCGGCCGTCGAGCCGATGTCCATGCCGAGCGCGCGCGCGTCTTCAAGGGTTTCGACGAGGGCCGCGCTGTCGCGCAGGCTGAGGTTCAGGCCCTGCGCGGCGAGCGGCGGAAAGACATGCGCGGCCTCGCCGATGAGGGCGATGCGATGGCCGTAAAGGCTGGCGACGCTCATTCCCGCCATCGGGAAGAAACCGCAAGGTCCGTCGAGCTCCATCGCGCCGAGGAGACGCCGACCTGCTCCTCGACCTCGCCCGCGAGCGCATCCGGCTGCAAGCGCGCGGCGGCGGTCGGCCTCCGACGCCGACATCAGCCAGACGAGGCTCGAGCGATGCGGCTTGTCGGCGCGGGCGCGCAGCGGCACCAGCGTGCAGGGGCCGGCGCGGGTGTGAAATTCGGTCGATATATTCCGGTGCGGCCTTCGCGTGGGCGAGAAGCACGGTCAGGGCGACCTGCGGATAGGTCCAGCTGCGCGCGCCAATGCCCGCCTTGGTCGCGGACCAGCGAATTGCGCCCGTCCGCGGCGACGACGAGCTTCGCCTCGATGCGGCGGCCGTCGGCGAGGGCGGCTTCGATCGCATCGCGGATCGAAGGCGATGTCTTCGATCAGGCCCTCGATGGAGGGTGAGGCCCGGGCTTTCGCGCGGCGATCGCGGCGAGCCCGTCGACCAGGACGTCGTTTTCGATATTGGCGCCGAAGGCGGAAAGGCCGATCTCACGCGCGGCGAAGGAGACCGACGGCGCGCGGAAGCGCGCATTGGTGGCGTCGACCATCGTGATTTTTTCGAGCGCCTGCGGCCTGCGTCGCGAAAGCGCGGCCAGAGGCCAAGCGCCTTGTAGAACCGCAGCGAGGATTCAAACAGCGCCACGGTGCGGCCGTTGGCGCGGCGATCGACATGGCCGACGCAGGCGACGGTGAAGCCGGCCCGATTGAGGGCGATCGCCGCGGAAAGCCCGGCCGCGCCGGCGCCCGCGACCAGAACGTCAACGTCGAAGTCGGCGGCCTTTTTCGTCATGATTGCCGTTCCTCCATCGCCTCTACGCCGCCCTTTTAGTCCGGCGGGAGCGCATATGGCGAGGAGGGGCCGCGCGATTTTGCGCGGTTGCGCGCGCGCTGCGGCGAGGGGACGCAGCGGTTGCGCGCTTCCCCTCGGCGTCTGTCGTCGCCGGCGGTCGCCTACCGCTTGGCGAGGGGCACGTAGTCGCGCAGCGGCGCGCCCGTATAGAGCTGGCGCGGGCGGCCGATCTTCTGGCCCGGATCCTCGATCATCTCCTTCCATTGCGCGATCCAGCCGGAGGTGCGCGCGACGGCGAAGAGGACGGTGAACATGGAGACGGGAAAGCCCATCGCCTTCAAGGTGATGCCGGAATAGAAGTCGATATTCGGATAGAGCTTCTTCTCGATGAAATATTCGTCGCTGAGGGCGATGCGCTCAAGCTCCATGGCGACGGCGAGCAGGGGATCGTCCTTGAGGCCGAGTTCGTTCAGGACCTCATGGCAGGTCTGCTGCATGATTTTCGCGCGCGGGTCGTAGTTCTTATAGACGCGATGGCCAAAGCCCATGAGCCGGAACGGATCGTTCTTGTCCTTGGCTCTTGCGATGAATTTCGGAATATTCTCCACCGTGCCGATTTCGGTCAGCATTTTCAGCGCGGCTTCATTGGCGCCGCCATGCGCCGGACCCCAGAGGCAGGCGACGCCCGCCGCGATGCAGGCGAAGGGGTTGGCGCCGGACGATCCGGCGAGGCGCACGGTCGAGGTCGAAGCGTTCTGCTCGTGATCGGCGTGAAGGATGAAGATGCGGTCGAGCGCGCGGGTGAGGGTCGCCCTGATCTTGTAATCCTCGGTCGGGACGGCGAAGCACATGCGCAGGAAATTCGACGTGTAGTCGAGTTCGTTCTTCGGATAAACGAAAGGCTGGCCGATGGTGTATTTGTACGCCATCGCCGCCAGCGTCGGCATTTTTGCGATGAGCCGCATCGACGCGACCATGCGCTGCCGCGGATCGGAAATGTCGGTCGAGTCGTGATAGAAGGCCGACAATGCGCCGACGCTGGCGACCATCACCGCCATCGGATGCGCGTCGCGGCGAAAGCCCTGGAAGAAACGGGCCATCTGCTCGTGGATCATCGTGTGCCGCGTGATCCGGTAGTCGAAATCTTTTTTCTGCGTGGGAGTCGGCAATTCGCCGTAAAGCAGAAGGTAGCAGGTTTCGAGAAAGTCGCCTTGCTCGGCGAGCTGAGCGATCGGATAGCCGCGATAGAGCAGAACGCCCTCGTCGCCATCGATGTAGGTGATCTCGGATTCGCAACTCGCCGTAGATGTGAAGCCAGGATCGTAGGTAAACATCCCGGTCTTGGCGTAGAGTTTTCCAATATCTACAACCGAAGGGCCAATCGAGCCGGTCTTAACCGGCATTTCGACTTTCGTTTCGCCAAGACTAAAAGTCCCAGTCGTCGCGCTCATGGAGTTTGCCTTTGATCAAAAACTTTGGTGGAGGGAGCGCGCCGAAATTTCCATTCGCCAGTCACGCTCGGCCATGAAAACTCGAACGCAACGTTTAGATTGTTTCAAGTCGACGTGCTATCCTATGCGAAGCTTGGGTTCAAGCGGCCGATTAGTTATGCCGGCGTCCGTTTCAACGCCGCCATGGGCTGACTTGTTCTGTCATCTATGATCCCGGCAATCTAACGCGGTCGTCTATTCAAGAATAGTCGTCTCCTTAGGATGAAAACGGATGGTCCTTTTATGGCGTCAAGTTCAAGCCTGATGAGGGCGCGGAAATATGCGCCATGCTCAAATACGCGCCAATCATTTTGACCCGATGACATTTTATTCATGCTCGCCATCCTAAGCAAAAACCAATCCAACCGTTCTCGCTCGGCGCGGCGAGAAACCCGGCCGCATCAGTCGGCCTGATCGCGCAGGCGTGCGAGGCTTTCCTCGCGTCCGAGGACGTCGAGAACGTCAAAGATGCCCGGCGAGGTCGCGCGTCCGGTCAGCGCCGCGCGCAAAGGCTGGGCGACCTGGCCGAGCTTCAGCCCCGCCGCCTCGGCGTAAGCGCGCACCGCAGCCTCCGTGCTGGCGGCGGACCAGCTTTTCAGCGCTGCGAATAGCGGCGCCAGATTGGCGATGTGCGCCCGGCCGCCATCGGCGAGAATCTCCGCCGCCTTTGCGTCGAGCGGCAGCGGCCGCTCCGCGAACAGAAAAGCCGCGCCGTCGAGAAGCTCGATCAGGGTTTTGGCGCGCTCCTTCAGCCCCGGCATTGCGGCGCGCAATTTTTGCCGCATCGGCTCATCAAGTGTGGCCAGAGCTTCGGCGCCGCCCGGCAAATGGGGCAGAGCGGCATCGAGCGCCGCAAGCAGATCGTCGTCCGGCGTCGCCCGCATATAATGCCCGTTCATGTTCTCGAGCTTGGCGAAGTCGAAGCGCGCCGCCGAACGCCCGACATGGGCGAGATCGAAAGCTTCAATCATCTCCTGCGTCGAAAAGAATTCCTTGTCGCCCTGGCTCCAGCCGAGCCGAACCAGATAGTTGCGCAGCGCCTCCGGCAGATAGCCCATGGCGCGATAGGCGTCGACGCCGAGCGCGCCATGGCGTTTCGACAATTTCGCTCCGTCGGCGCCATGGATCAGCGGGATATGGGCCATCGCGGGGATCGTCCAGCCGAGCGCCTGATAGATCTGGATCTGCCGCGCGGCGTTGGTGAGATGGTCGTCGCCGCGGATGATTTGGGTGACGCCCATATCGTGATCGTCGACGACGACCGCGAGCATGTAGGTGGGCGTGCCGTCGGAGCGCAAAAGCACGAGATCGTCGAGATCCTTGTTGGCCCAGGCGACCCGGCCCTGCACCTTGTCCTCGAGGACCGTCTCGCCCTCCTGCGGCGCCTTGAGCCGGATCACCGGCTTGACGCCGGTCGGCGCGTCCGAGGCCGGGCGGTCGCGCCAGCGCCCGTCATAGCGCGGCGGGCGTCCCTCGGCGCGGGCCAGCGCCCGCATCTCGTTGAGTTCGTCAGGGGTCGCGTAGCAACGATAGGCGTGGCCCGACGGCGAGCAGGCTGTCGGCGATCTCGCGATGGCGCGCGGCGCGCTGGAACTGATAGACGACCTCGCCGTCCCAATCGAGGCCGAGCCACGATCAGCCCGTCGATGATCGCCGCGATCGCGGCGTCGGTGGAGCGCTCGCGGTCGGTGTCCTCGATCCTCAGCAGCATCCTGCCGCCGGCATGCCGCGCGTACAGCCAGTTGAACAGCGCGGTCCGCGCCCCGCCGATATGCAGAAACCCGGTCGGGGAGGGGGCGAAACGGGTGATGACCGCATCGGACATAAGGCGATTTCCCAATTATTGCCTGCCATGGATGAAATTTTGGCGGAGCGGTCCGCGGATTTCGCGCTCGCCGCTCGTGTAACACGGAACGGCCGAGAAAACAGAGGCGGCCACTTTCGGGCGGCCGCCGCCGCGAATTCCCCACGAGGCGCAATTCGGACGCGCGGGATGCGTTGCGCGCGGGAGACGGGCCGATTCGCGAAGTGACGAGTGAACGCTTTCGCAATTCCATAAACAATAAAAGCGCTCTAAGATACGCGCATGGCGGGAACGTCTGAAACAGCAATAGCTTCCGGGCGCCTGGGCAAGGCTGGCGGTTTCGCCGTCAGACTTGCCCATCTTTTTGCGCTTTTCAGTCAGGCGTTCGAAACCGAGGTCGCGCTTCGGCGCGCGTTTCTGTGGCTGCCCGTGGCCGCCGGCGCCGGCGTCGTCGCTTACATGTGCGCCGATCGCGAGCCCTCTTTGTGGATGCTCGGCCCGCTCGCGGCGACGCTCGCCGGTCTCGCCTTTCTCGCGCGGGGCTGGCGCGTCGGCTTCATACTGCTGTGTGGGTTCTGCGCCTTTTTCGCCGGCGAACTGTCGGCGGCCTGGCGTTCGGCCCGCGTCGCGGCCCCGATCATCGACAAGGCGACGATCGGCGTCGTTGAAGGCTTCATCGAGCAGATGGATTTTCGCCGCGCCGGGGCGCGCTTCGTCCTGCGGGTTCGCTCAATCGAGGGCCTTGCGCCGGCCGCGACGCCCTTTCCGCGTGCGCCTCACGACCCGCCGCGCGCCGCCCTTCGAGGCGGGCGCCTACGTCAGATTGAAGGCGCGCCTGCTGCCGCCGGCGCCCGCCAGCCTGCCCGGCGGCTATGATTTCGCGCAGGACGCCTGGTTCGCGCGGATCGGCGGCATCGGCAACGCGCTCGGGCGCATCGAAATCGCGCCGGCGCCCATCCCGGCCGGCCTCGGTCTCGAGGCGATGATGGCGCTCGACCGCGGACGCAATGCGCTGGCGCGCCGCATCGACGCCATCGTCGGCGGCGACGCGGGGGCGATCGCCGCCGCCATGGTCACGGGCAAGCGCGACCTTTTGTCGGCGTCCGCCGAAGGACGTGATCCGCGAGGCCGGGCATCTTTCACATCATCACGATTTCCGGCGTGCAGATGACGCTCGTCGCGGCGATTTTCTTCGTCGGATTTCGCCGCCTGCTGGCTTCGATCCCGACCCTCGCCCTGCGCTATCCGATCAAGAAATGGTCCGCTCTCCTCGCCATGGCGGGGGCGATTTTCTACGACATCGCCACCGGCTCGCGGGTCGGCACCGAGCGCGCGCTGTTCATGACCTTGATCATGTTGGGCGCCGTCCTCCTCGACCGCCAGGCGCTGACCATGCGAAACCTCGCGTTCGCCGCCTTGATCGTCATCCTGATCGAACCCGAAGCCATCATGGGCGCGAGCTTTCAACTTTCCTTCGCCGCGGTCGCCGCGCTGGTCGCTGTCTATGAGGCGCGTATGGCCGCGGCCGCCGCCGAGCGGCCGGATGGCCTCGCTCCGCGCGCGCGCGCGGTCGAAGGCGAGCGCCTGCGGCTATTCTGGCAAGCATGCCGGCGCCAGCTCAGTCGCGGACCCGGCGGCCTGCTGTTCGCCACCTTTTGCGCCACTGCGGCGACTGCCTCGTTCATGGCCTATAATTTCCATGAGCTCAGCCCCTATGTGCTGATCGGCAATCCGTTGACGCTGACGGTGATCGAGATTTTCGCCGTGCCGGGGGCGCTGATCGGGACGCTGCTTTATCCACTCGGCCTCGACGCCTGGGTCTGGCGCTATGTCGGCCTTGGCATCGACGGCGTTATGTGGGCGGCGGCGGAGGTCGGGAAACTTCCCGTCGCCACCCTTCACCTTCCCGCCTTCGCACCATGGTCGATCATTTTCCTGACGCTGGCGCTGCTCAGCGCGGTCCTTTGGCGCACCGCTCTTTTTCGCGCTGATGGCGGCGCCTCTGGCCGCGCTCGGCCTCTGCGGCGCGCTGGCCGGCCCTTCGTTCGACATGGCGGTCGCGCCGGGCGGCGAGGCGGCGGCCTATCGCGGAGAAGACGGCAAGCTTGCGATCCTCGCGGCGCGTCCGAGCCTCTTCGCCGCGGAGCAGTGGCTGCGCGCCGACGCCGACGGGCGGCCGGCCGCCGCGGCCACCAAGAAAGAGGCGTGCGACAAGTTCGGCTGCGTCGGGCAATTGGTCGACGGCCGCTCGGTCTCCCTTGTGTTCGACGCGCGGGCCTTCGCGGAGGATTGCGGGCGCGCGGACATCATCGTAACGCCGCTTCGGGCGCCGACCGGCTGCGCCGCCCGCCTCGTCATCGACCGCGACGCGCTAAAGGAGACGGGCGCCCTGACGCTGTCTTTCCCTCCGTCCGGCGTCGAAAAGCGCGCGGCGCGCTCCACGGGCGAAGATCGCCCCTGGTCGCGTGCGCCCAAACGACAATGGGGTCCCGCCGCTCCGATCGCCGCGCCCCAGCCGGCCGACGAGGCGCTTGCCGCCGGTCCATCCGCATCGAACGCCGCGCCTGACCTGTCGTCGGAGGCATCGCCCGCGGCGGACGATGCTGACGATGCGTCGCCTCTGGAGTAGACGCGCCGCGAGGGCCGCCTAATCCTCGCGCCCCCGGAAAGAGGGATGTCTGCGGTGCAGGAACAGGCGCTACAATGGGGTGTGGAAATGCAAGGCGCGTCGGCTTGCGATGCGTCGAACAAAAGAACGCCGGACCAACCAATGTCGGGATCAATAATAAAGCAAACGCACGATCTCCTATGCTTTCAGGAACAGACCAGGATCGTGGATGTCGGCGCCAATCCGATTGAGGGCGCTCCGCCATATGAGTTCCTGCTTGTCGAAGGACTTTGTCTTGTCACAGGGTTTGAGCCAAATCTTGAAGCTCTTGCGGCGTTGGATGCCAAGAAGTCGTCGCACGAAACATATTTGCCTTACGCGATCGGCGACGGCTCCAGAAAGAAGCTGAACTTGTGCCGCCACTCCGGCTGGACCAGCACGCTCGTCCCAAGCGAGCTCTCGCTCGATGTTTTCTCAGCCTTCAAGGAAAACGCCGCGATCATCGCCGCCATCGAGATTGAAACGAAGCGTTTGGACGACGTCGTCGAACTCGGGCGCGTCGATTTTTTGAAGATCGATATTCAGGGCGGCGAACTCGATGTGTTCAACAACGCCCAAAGAACGCTGGCGAACGCCGCCGTGATTCACACTGAAGCCCCTTTCGTTCCTCTCTATGAGAATCAGCCAACGCTCGGCGAGATTGATGTCTGTCTGCGCGCGCTCGGGTTTATTCCGCATTGCTTTGCGGGGGTCAAAACCGGCATGATTTCGCCCTTGGCGATCGACAACAATCCATGGCTGGCGCTGCGCCAGCTTCTGGACGCGGATATCGTCTATGTCAGGGATTTCCGCGATCCGACAAACCTGACCGACGATCAGCTTCGACACCTCGGCCTGATCGCCCACGCCTGCTACGGCTCGTATGATCTCGCCTGTCGCTGCGTCCTCTTGCTGGAACAACGCAATGTCATTCCAGCGGGCAGCGTCTCGGCGTATGTCGACCTTGTGAATGCGGCGCTGAAGTAAAAGCGAGCTTGACCAAAAGACGAGCCTTCGCAAGGTCGGTCGTTCGTTGAATGCGCTAATATCGCCGGATGAGGCTCACCAGCTTGCCCTGGATGCGAACGCGGTCCGGCCCGAAAATGCGCGTCTCATAAGCGGGGTTGGCGGCTTCCAGCGCAATCGAGGCGCCGCGCCGGCGCAGCCGCTTCAACGTCGCCTCTTCGTCGTCGATCAGCGCGACGACGATATCGCCGGTCTCCGCCGTATCCTGCCTGCGGATCACCACCGTGTCGGCGTCGAAGATGCCCGCCTCGATCATCGAATCGCCGCGCACCTCCAGCGCGTAATGCTCGCCTTGCGGCAGCATCTCGGGCGGCAGGCTGATGGTGTGGCTGCGGTTTTGCAGCGCCGTGATCGGCGTGCCGGCGGCGATGCGCCCCATCACCGGAATGGCGACGACCGAGCGCGCGCTTTCCTCTTCCTCCCGGCTCGCCGGTAGAGAGCGAACGCGCCCCAATGTGCCCTCGATCACGCTCGGCTCGAATTTCTTGCTCCGGGTCGGCTCCGGCGGCGTCGAAGAGCCGGGCATGCGCAACACTTCGAGCGCGCGGGCGCGGTTGGGCAGGCGGCGAATGAAGCCGCGCTCCTCCAGCGCTATGATCAGGCGATGAATTCCCGATTTCGAGCGCAAATCGAGAGCATCCTTCATCTCGTCGAAGGACGGCGGAACGCCTGTCTCCTTCAGCCGCTCGTGAATGAAGCGCAACAGCTCGCTCTGCTTTTTGGTCAACATCGGCTCCGACTTTCCATCCGTTCCGCGTCCCGCCCCGGCTCGCCAATTGCGCGCTCGGGTTCAGGCTGTAATTTCATGGCCGGCGCATCACGCAAGGCCGCGGCGTTCGAGGGATGCGAAGCAAACTGCTTACGCACAAAGGGTGAACAGAGCATATCTGTTCGCGCTGCGTTCTGCAAGCAGCGAAACTGAAGCTGAAGCGCTTTTTTGCGCCGATTTGCATTGTTGGGGCACGGAACCTTAATCTTTCCGGGCGGTTTATTTAGATGGCCCGGCGTGCGGCCTCGCCGTCTCCGCCGAGCCCCTCGGGGCGTCTGTCCGGACCGGCCCGTCATTCCAGAGGAGACATCGCATGGATCGACCGCTGCAGATCGTATTTCGCGACATCCAGCACTCGGCTTCCCTTGCAAAGCTCATCGAGGAGCGGGTGCAACGGCTGGAGCACGTCTACGACCACATCATCGGGTGCAGAGTGGTCGCCGGCGTGTCGCATCGCGGACCGCAGCAAGCGATCATGCCGCTCGCCCTCACGGTCGAAGTGGAGGTGCCAGGCCGGCCGTTGATCGTCGCCAAATCGGATGCGAAGCGGAAAGGCGAGCAGAGCGGTCTCGTCAATCGGGTTTTCGACGCGATGCAGCGCCGGCTCGAACAGGTCGCGGAGATCAAGAAAGGAAATGTGAAGCGGCATGAGAACGCCCTCGAATCCGGCGTCGTCGTGCGCCTGTTTTCTGACCAGAACCACGGCTTTGTGGAGGTGAAGGGCGGCGCCGATCTTTATTTCACGCGCAATTGCGTGGTGCGGGGCAGTTTCGACGCCCTTCGGATCGGCGCGTTGGTTCAGATCACGCGCGCGACCACCGAGGGCGTGATGGGACCGCAGGCGAGTTCCGTGCAGGTGGTCGAGCAGATCTCGGCCGCCGCCGGCGAGCCCCGGCGCGCGCGAGGGCGCCGTTCGCAAGCCCCCGAGCCGGCGGCCACGGCGTAACCGCCCGACCGAGGGCTAAAACCGCCGGGTCAGTTTGTCGCAGGTTTTTCGGGGCCGCCGGCGCGTAGACGCGCCGGCCACGCCGGCCAATCAGGCTATCGCCTTCAAATAGAGCTCCTCGACATAATCCCAGTTGATGAGATTGTCGACGAAGGCCTTGAGATAATCCGGTCGGCGATTGCGGTAGTCGATGTAATAGGAATGCTCCCAGACATCGACGCCGAGAATCGGAATGGCCCCATGAACGAGGGGATTCTCGCCATTGGCGGTCTTGCTGACGATGACTTTGCCGTCCTTGACCGCGAGCCAGGCCCAGCCCGAGCCGAACTGCGACACGCCGGCCTGAATGAAGTCCGCCTTGGCTTTTTCGACGGAGCCCAGTCCGTCGATGATGGCTTTCTCGACTGATCCCGGAATCGCGCCGCCGCCATTCGGCTTCAGCCACTTCCAGAAATGCAAGTGGTTATAGTGCTGCGCGGCATTGTTGAACAAGGGCGCGTTCTTGCCGAACGAGTCCTTGACGACCTCTTCCAGCGGTTTGCCTTCGAGGCCGCTGCCCTTGATGAGATTATTGGCGTTGGTCACGTAAGCGGCGTGGTGCTTGTCGTGATGATACTCCAGCGTCTCTTTCGACATATAGGGCTGGAGCGCCTCATAGGCGTAGGGGAGTTCAGGCAGGGTGAATGACATTGACAACTCCTGAGGTAACGGCATGCGGCCCGAGGGGGCGGCGTCGAAGCCGCTCCGCAGACCCTTAACTAGACGGACGGAAGCTGCGCAGCAACCTTCTTTAGGCGCCTTGCCGGAACTTCGGGCGGTCCTGTCCAGCACTTTGGAAATTTATGCTTCTTTAATGCATTCCGGTCGCAAATCGTTCGCCGCAAGCAAGTCATTCGCGCAATTCGCAATGAGTCGCGAATTGGGGGAAGTTCGCCTATTGTCCGATCACGGTGCTTTCCGGTAGGCGTTCGGCTTAGTTTGAACCCGCGGCGCGCATCTTGCCTCTTGCGACTTGAATTCGGGAACTCTCCGCGCTTGGATGCCGGTCTTGGATACATGAGATGAGCTATCTGGTTTTCGCCCTCGGCCTTTTGCTTGCGATTTGCGGCGCCGCCTCGATTTCCTTCGGTTACGGAATCATCGATGTCGAGCGCGGCTGGGCGAGCGTCATCGGCGGGGCCGCGGCGCTGTCAGGCGGAATCGTCACGATTGCGCTTGCGATGATCCTGCACAGCCTGTCGGGCCTGCGCGCGCTCCTCAAAGCCGAAAGCGCGCGCGGGCGCGCCTCTCCGAGACGCCATGGCAGGCTGAGACGCGCGCCATGGAGGGCGCCGAGCCGCCAGCCATGACCGGCGCTTCGCCACACGGCGCGACGCCGCTCCCGACTGACGATGTGGGCCGCGCGCCTGACGCCGAACCCCTCGCGCCAGCCGCCGCCGCGCCGGCGGCGGCACAGCCTGCCGTTGTCGCCAGCCCGCGCGCAGAGCCGGCGGCCGCGAGGGGCGCTGAGGCCTCGATCGAAGACGTTCGCCGGGTCGTTGCGGAGACGATCAAGCGCACGTCGCTGAGCGCCGCGTCGAAATCGAGGCGCCGCCGCCCGCGAAAGAAGTCGAAGCGGACGCCCTCGCCTCGCTGGCGCCGCCGCCGCCCATCGAGCCGCCGCCGCGGCCGGTCGAGCAGGCGCCGCGGCGCCGGCCGGCCCCTTCGGCTTGCCGCGCGCGCTCGACCTGAAAGACATTGCGCCGCAACACTTCGGCGCTACGCGGGCGCAGGTCGCCGCGACGCGCGCCGCCGCGCCCCAAAGCGGAGCAGTCCGAGGCGTCCGCGGGGTCGGACCGCGCGGCCTCGCAGCCCGCCGCCGAAGGGACGCCCGCCGCGCCAGCCGAGGCGTCGTCGCCGCCAACGCGGCTCGGCCGCCGAAAAGCCGGCGGCAAGTCCGCCGCACCGCGGCGACGACAGGTTCAACGTCATCGGCCGTTACGAATCCGAAGGAACGAGCTATGTGATGTTCGCCGACGGATCGATCGACGCGCGTTCGACGCTCGGCGCGTTTCACTTTTCGTCGATGGCCGAACTCAAGGCTTTCATGGAATCCCAGACGCGCAGCGAACTCGTAGGCCGCTTCGCGCTCGCGCTCGCGCCTCAGGACGCAGCGAAGGCGCCCTCGACGCAGGCCAGCGCGAAGGCGTATTGCAGGGCGACGTCCTCGAGACGATCGAAACGGCCCGGCGCGCCGCCATGGCCCGCGCCCATATTGGTCTTGCACAGGATCGGTCCGCCGCCGGTCATCCGTCGCGCGCAGGCGCTGGCGTCCATTTCAACGGCTCCCAATAGGTGACGCGCGGATCGGTCAATCCGCCGAGCGCGAGGATCGGCGGATAGCGCTGCGCCTTCACATTGTCGTAGGGCGAATAGGAGCGGATCGTCGCGAAGGCGTCGGCGTCGAGCGATCGGATTGCCCCATTCGAGCCATTCCGGCGGCGTCAGCGGCAAATCGGCGTCGAGCATGGTATTCAGCACATCGACGAAAGGCACGTCGGCGATGACGCCTGCGAAGAGCTCGGGGGCCAGATTGGCGGCCGCCCCCATCAGCATGCCGCCGGCGCTTCCGCCCTGGATGACGATGCGCCCCGGCTTTGGTGAAGCCCATCTCGATCAGATGGCGCGCCGCCGCGATGAAGTCGGAGAATGTGTTCGGCTTGTTGGCGAGCTTGCCGCCGGTGTACCAGCGCCAGCCTTTTTCCGTTCCGCCGCGAACATGGGCGATCGCCGAGATGAAGCCGCGATCGACGAGGGAAAGGCGCGTGGCGCTGAACGCCGCCGGCGTCGGATAGCCATAGGCGCCATAGCCGTAGAGCAGCACCGGCGCGGCGCCGTCCGGCGCAAGATCGCGACGATGAAGGATCGAGACGGGCACTTCTTCGCCGTCCGGCGCGCGCGCGAAAAGCCGGCGCGTGACGTAGTCGGCGGGATCATGGCCCGAGGGGATCTCCTGGCGCTTGCGCAGGATGCGTTCGCCGCGTGACGAGATTGTAATCATAGGTCTCGGGCGGCGTCGTCATCGAGGAATAGGTGAAGCGCAGCACCTGCGTGCGATAGTCGAGGCGCTCCCTGATCGAGAGTGAATAGGCCTCCTCCGCGAAAGCGATCGCGCGCTCCTCGCCGGTCTCGAAGCTGCGGACGACGATGCGCGGCAAGCTGTCCTCGCGCTCGAGGCGGACGAGATAATCGGGGAACAGCGAAAGGGCGACGATCATGCGGCCGGGCTTGTGGCGCGACTTCATCGACCCAGAACGCCTTGCCGGGCGATTGCAGCGGCGCGCTGACGATCTTGAAATCCTCGGCGCCGTCCGCGTTGGTGCGGATATAAAGCCGCTCGCCGCGATGCTCGACCTCGTAGCGCAAGCCAGGCGCGCGCGGCTCGATGAGACGCGGCTTCGCAGCGGGATCGGTAAGGTCGATCAGGCGGCATTCGGACGCATCATGATCGCTGACGCTGACGATCGCGAAGGCGCCGGACTGGCTGCGCCGGATGTGCAGAAACCAGCGCGGATCGCGCTCCTCGAAGATGACCGCGTCGTCGCTGGATCGGCGCCGACCTCGTGCCGCAAGATGGCCGCCGGACGATGATTCTCATCGACGCGCACATAGTAGAACTGCCGCGAATCGGCGGTCCAGACGAGGCTGCCGTCGGTATCGCGGACGACGTCCGCGCTGTCCGCGCCGAGGCTGAAGATCGCGGACGCGAATGGCGTGCAGCTCCGAGCCATTGTCGTCGGCGCTCCAGGCGAGCTTGGCGTGATCGGGCGAATGGCGCGCTTCGGCGATGTCGAAGAAAACCTTGCCGGCGCCCTCGGCGTCGCCATCGAGTAGCGTCTCCTCCGCGCCGCCGTCTTCCACCGCGCGGCAGAAGATCGGGTGCTGGCCGCCCTCATTGTGGCGAATGTAGTAGAGATAGGGCGGATCGAGCAGTGGAACCTCGGCGTCGTCCTCCTTGATGCGTCCGCGCATCTCCTTGACCAGCGCTTTTCGCAAGGCGTCGAAGGGCGCCAGCACCGCGTTGGCGAAGGCGTTTTCCGCCTCGACGATCTGGCGGATGGGAGCGGGGAGGGCGGCGGGATCGCGCAGGACCTCCTGCCAGTTCGCCGCTTTGAGCCAGGCGTATTCGTCCTCGATCGTGACGCCATGCGCGGTTTTCAGCTCGATTCGTTTTTCGACTGCGGCCGGGGGGTCGGGAAGCCTGTTCGTCACCGTTCGCCTCTTTCCGTCTGGCGACAGTGCGTCGCTTCCGCCTTCCGGCGATGTTTGTCGGCTCGTGCCCTTTGGTGGCGGCCCCTGCGTCGAGCATCGCTCGAAAGGCCTATTCGCACTCGACCTCGACCGCAAGCTGAGCCGGCGGTTTTTGCGCCGTTGCTTTATACCGATGGCGCGGCGGTCATGTTTGGTCCCGCTGGCGCAAAATATTCAACCGCACCTTCCTCAGCAAGCCGAGGCGGCGCCGTCCGATCGGATTTTCGCTGTTGATTATAAGCACTTGTTTGGCGTTGCGCCGGTGAAACTGGATCTTTGATCCCACCTTATTCACAGCTGCGTTGATCTGATCGAAATGGGAGCATCTTGCGCTTTTTTTGCTGGTCCGCAATAAAGTTTGTTCTTTGCTACTTGCGGTTACGTTATTTCAGTCTTAGAAAAGGGCGGAGTTCCTCAGCGTCGATTCGAGACGATCGATCAAAAGAACTTCTGTCTGATACGGTTTTGTCGCCTTTTGCCGAAATTGTGGTTCCCATATTTGGTCCATGTTTCTGCGGCGACGCCTTCTACTCGGGATATTGAGCGCCATGAGCGATACGTCAGGTTCTAACAGTTACATCGAATTGGCCGCGGACATCGTGTCAGCCTATGTCAGCAACAATTCGGTGCCGGCGAGCGATCTTCCTTCCCTCATCAGTGAGGTTCATTCGGCGCTGTTGCGCGTTACCTCCGGCGTGGTTGCGCCGACGGTCGAGACGCCGAAGCCAGCGGTTCCGGCCAAGAAATCGGTTACCAACGATTTCCTTGTCTGCCTCGAAGACGGCCGGAAATTCAAGTCGTTGAAGCGGCACCTTCGCACCCAATACAATATGTCGCCGGACGAATACCGCGAGAAATGGGGTCTTGCGCCCGATTATCCCATGGTTGCGCCGAATTACGCCAAAGCGCGTTCGAATCTGGCGAAGCAGATGGGTCTTGGGCAGCAACGCCGGCGCGCGTAGCTGACGCTTCCGCCGCGGGCCTCCTGCGGCGCGATGTTTCGAGGCCGATCAAGAGACGGCCATCGCCGGCGATCAGGCTAAAACCGGGGAAGGCGGCGTCTCAATCGACTTGGGCCGCCGCAAGGCGCGCGTCGGCCTTGATGCGCTCGACCATGGCGCGCACGCCATTGCTGCGCTGTGGCGTCAGATGCGCGGAAAGTCCGAGCGTCTTGAACAGATCCTGCGCGTCGGTCGCCAGAATCCGCGGGGCGGTCTGTCCGGAATAGAGCGCGAGAATCAGAGCGATCAGACCGCGCACGATATGCGCGTCGCTATCGCCCCTGAACGTCAGCACCGGCGCGCCCGAAGGGTCGACGGCGGCGCGCGTTTCGAGCCAGACCTGGCTGGCGCATCCGCGAACCTTATTCACGTCATTGTGCGCGGCCTCGTCGAGCGGCTCAAGCGTGCGCCCAAGCTCGATCAGATAACGGTAGCGGTCGTCCCAATCCTCAAGATAGGAAAAATTCTCAGCGATTTCGTCGATGCTCATAGCGACCCGCAACAGCTCAGGACAAACTTCCTCTTTTTATATGGGGGCCTTCGTCCGGTAGCCACTGAAAAATCTTTGCGGCGGGGCGCGTCAGCGCGACGGCGGTCCGCCGAGCGCCGCCTTGAGTTGACCGGCTGGCGGAGGCTGCCGGGCCGCGCCAGCTCCGTGGACGCCGTCATCCGCACGTTTGTCCGCGGTGAACTGATCGAGACGCGCCGCCGCTTTGAGACAGGCGAGCGGCGAATCCGTGCATATCTTCTCGCCTGCGGCCCGGGCCTTGCCGAGCGCCGCGCCGATGGCGTCCCGCGTTCTGGACCAGATCGCGGCCGGCGGCGAGGAACCGACGCCAGAGTTGTCCGGCCAGGGCAACAAGGCGAACACGATCGAAAGCCAGAACGCGGCGCGGATCAGAAACCACATCGATCGCCCTCCTGGAGCACGATCTCAAAAAGGCGCAGACTTTTTGGATCAGATCATGCGGTGAAACAACGAGATAAAAAGCATGATCGATATGCGTTCTGAATCGTCACGCTCTTTGGCGGCGACCAGGGCTTACGCGAAATATCTTAAAATCCGCACAAGGCGAAACCCGCATGGGCCCTCGTGAATCGACCTCTTCGTCCGCAAGCAATTCCCGAAAGGATTTCTACACCATAGACAGAGTTTGCCGGCCCCATCGCGGCGAGAGCGCCGATTTTCGCGGCGGCTGACGCAAGCGGGACACAGCGATTTAGGGCGAACTTAAGACGCGGGCGCCACCTTGCATTTCGAACCGCTGCGGCACGGACCGCGGCGAAGCGCGGAGCATGTCGTGGGTCATCCCTTGAGCCTTGAAGACCGGATCGCCAGTCTCAACTGGGCGCCGATCCCCGTCAGCCGCATCCTCGCCGCCTTCGCCGTCGCGGCGCTGGCCCTCGCTGGCGCCCTCGGCTTCTTCAACGCCGATTCAGGATTTGCGGGCGACGCGCCTTTCGTCGTTCCGGCCGTCGCTTTTGCTCTGCTGACCGCGATCTTCCTCCGGCGGCGCGACATCCATCGTTTGCGAATTGCGCGGATTCAGGCCGAGCGGTTCAGCATTCTGACCGAGACCATGGGCGATGTCGTCGTCACGCACGATCGTTCAGGCGCCGCAACCTCCGTCAGCGGCAATTGCGAGGCTCTTTTCGGCCTGCCGACGGGGCGCCTGATGGGGCGCGGCTTCTTCGAGCATGTCCATGTCGCGGACCGCCCCGCCTTCCTCAATGCGATCGCCGAGGCCTGCGCGGGCGGCCAGACCGTCAACGCGACATTGCGCCTGCGCACCTCGGGTCTCGTCGATCGCGGTCCCTACACGGAGCCAGTGTTCCTCTGGCTCGACATGCGGGCGCGTCGATGCGCCGAGGGCCAAGGAGGTTTGACGGGCCGAGGGGCGAGGGGACATGGCGCCATCGCTATCTTCCGCAACATCAGCGAGGCGAAATGGCGCCAGGACGAACTCGAATCGGCCAAAGCCCGCGCCGAGGAGGCGAGCCTCTCCAAAGACCATTTTCTCGCCAATATGAGCCATGAGCTGAGAACGCCGCTGAACGCAATCATCGGTTTTTCGGAAATTCTCGGGGATGCGGAGCTGACGCCGGACGATCCCGCGAAGCAGCGCGAATACGCCGCGATCATCCATCAATCTGGGCAACATCTGATTTCCGTGGTGAATTCGATACTCGACCTGTCGAAAATTCAGGCCGGCGCCTTCGAACTGCAGCCCGCGCCTTTCGCGCTGCGGCCGCTGATCGATTGCTGCTGCGATATGGTTCAGCTCAACGCCGCCGAGCGCGGCATCGCCGTTGTGCGCGCTTGCCAGGACGGTCTCGACGAGGTGATCGGCGACAGGCGCGCCTTCAAACAGATCCTCATCAATCTGCTCTCGAACGCGGTCAAGTTCACCCCGGCCAATGGCGAGGTTTCGATCCGCGCGCAAGCCGAGGGCGACACGCTGTTGCTGGTCGTCGCCGACTCTGGCGTCGGCATTCACGCGCAGGACCTCGCCCGAATCGGAAGCCCCTTCTTCCAGGCGAAGGGATCGCTCGATCGGCCCTTCGAGGGCACCGGGCTCGGCCTTTCTATCGTCCGGGGTCTCATTGGACTCCACGGAGGATCGATCGCGGTGGCGAGCGAGCTCGATCAAGGCACCTGCGTCCTTGTCCGGCTGCCGCTGGACTGCCGGTCGGCCACTGAGGCCGCGCGGACCTGCGCCAGCATCGAAACCATTGCGCGCTATCGCCGCGGCGACGAGCAGCGCGACCTACTCCAACAGATCACGGTGAAGAAAATTGCGTGAAGCTCTAGCCGCCGCCAACCATGATTTCATGCTGACCGAGCCGTCAAAGCCGAGGCGGAGGTCAAAACGCGCGAGCCCCCAGGCGAAACAGCGCCGCATCGGCCTGTCGTCGGCGAAAATGCGGCGGCTGTTCAGCGTCGCCGCGGGCGCGCTGTGCGTCGCGGCGCTCGGCGGAATCGCATTCAACGCACTTTCACTGCAGAAAACGCGCCATCCGGCGCCCCTCTTCGCCCACGCCCCGGCGACTCTCGTCATCAAGGAACCCGCCGTAGCCGAGCTTGCCGCAGCGCCGCCCCCGATCCTGGCGCCGAGACCGCAGCCGGCCGCGCCGACGCGCGCGGAGGATGTCCCGGCCGCAAAATCCGCCGCCGAGGAGAAAGTCCCGGCCGCGGCCGCTCGCCCGACGCCCGCCGATGCGCCGGACGCCGCGCCGCGCGACGCGATTTCCGACTTGCTGCTCGGCAAGGCGCATGAACCCGAGACGACGCAAGCGCCGGCGCCATCGACGCGAACGGTGCTCGCCGTCCAGAAGGCCCTCGTCAAACTGGGCTTCGTGTTGAAACCCGACGGCGTCATGGGCGCGACGACGCATCAGGCGATCGAGCGCTATGAGCGCGACCATCACCGCGTCAGCAACGGCGAACTGACGCCGGCCCTGATGCGCAGGCTCGCCGCCGACTCTGGCGAGCCCATCAACTAAACGAGGCTCACCAACGAAAAAGGCGATCATGCCGAGACATGATCGCCTTTTTCGAAGCCGTATTTGGCGCCTGCGCGGCCTAGATGAACCGCTCCAATTGCCGGAACAGATAGAACAGCGTCGCCGACAGCGCGATGGCGCAGGGCAGCGTCAGCACCCAGGCCATCGCAAGGGCCCGGATGGTCGACATCTGCACGCCGGAGCCGTTGGCCGCCATGGTTCCCGCGACGCCGGAGGAGAGCACATGCGTCGTCGAAACCGGCAGGCCGAAGCTGTCGGCGGCGGCGATGGTTCCCATCGCGACGAGTTCGGCGGCGGCGCCCTGACCGTAGGTCAGATGCGTCTTGCCGATTTTCTCGCCGACGGTGACGACGATCCGCTTCCAGCCGATCATCGTGCCAAGGCCAAGCGCGATCGCGACCGAAATCTTGACCCAGTCGGGAATGAATTTCGTCGCGCTGTCGAGATTCTTCTTGTAGGCGGCGAGCGTCGCGATGTCCTCCTTGCTGAGGTCGCTGGCCTTGTCCTTTTGCAGGACGCGGATGGCCTCGGAGGCGAGATACATGTCGTTGCGGGTGTTGCCCGCCGCCGCCGCCGGAATCTTCGCGATCGAGCCATAATGCTGCACCTGATCGGCGATGTCGCGGATCAGCGCGGCCAGCGAAGGGAAGGTGCCCTCATTGATCTCATGCGTCGTGATGTAGCTCGTCACCGCCGGACGCGGGTCGCCGATGACGTCATAGCCGGCGGCCTTCGCGTCGACCACTTTGGAGGCTGCCTGCGAATGCTCGATGAAGCTCGCGATCTGGCTTTCCGGCATCGACCGGTTCAGGGCGTAGGCCGTCGGCACCGTGCCGATCAGGATGAGCATGATGAGGCCCATGCCCTTTTGCCCGTCGTTCGAGCCATGCGCGAAGGAAACGCCCGCCGAGGTGAAAATGAGCAGGGCGCGGATCCAGCCCGGCGGCGCGGCGTTGGCTTTCGGTTCGCTGTAGAGGGCCGGGGCCTTGATCAGGAACTTCATGATCAGCAGCAGGCCCGCGGCGCAGACGAAGCCGACAATCGGCGAAAGCAGCAGCGCATAGCCGATCTCGGTGGCCTTGCCCCAGTCGACGCCGGAGGTGCCGTCCCGGCCGCGCATCAGCGCGTTGGCGACGCCGACGCCGATGATCGAGCCGATCAGCGTATGCGAACTCGAGGCCGGCAGCCCAAGCCACCAGGTGCCGAGATTCCAGATGATCGCCGCGATCAGCATCGCGAAGACCATGGCGAAGCCCGCCTCCGAGCCGACCTGCAGGATCAGTTCGACCGGCAGCAGGGAGACGATGCCGAAGGCGACGGCGCCGGTCGAAAACAGGACGCCGAGAAAATTGAACGCGCCCGACCAGACCACGGCGATGGGCGGCGCCAGCGAATGCGTATAGATCACGGTGGCGACCGCGTTGGCCGTGTCGTGGAAGCCGTTGACGAACTCGAACCCGAGCGCGATCACCAGCGCGAGGCCGAGCAGAACGAAGGGGAGCACCGCCGTGACGGGGGTCCCGGACGCCGCGATATCGCGATAAATGCTGAAGGCGGCGAAGAACAGGCCGAGCGCGATGACCGCGAAAAAGATCAGAAGGGCCAGCGGCGACATCGGCTTGTTGAGATCGGGCTTCGAGCTTACGCTCGGCGTCGCCAGAATGTCTGGCGAGGATAGCGATGTCATGAACGTCTCCTCGTGCCCGGGCCGGGGCGAAAACCGTCCCGGAAAGGGCCGAGTGATTGGTGCGATTTTCGTAGCTTTGCGCCACGACAGTTTCATGACGGTTCGGTCGGGGACGTTTGCGCGCGCCTCCCATTCGCGGGAACAGGACTGACATGCAGGATCTGATTGCGCGCGTTTCCGCCGCCGCCGGCGTTGAGCCGGAGGTCGCCGAAAAGGCGATCGGCGCGATTTTGGCGTTCCTCCGCAAAGAGGGGCCAAAGCCGGACGTCGACGAATTATTCGCAACCGTGCCGGGCGCCGAGGCGGCGGCCGCGGCTGCCGAGCACGCCGGCGCCGGCGTGCTCGGCGGCCTGATGGGCATTGGCGGCGGCCTGATGGGTCTCGCCGGACGCCTCGCGGGCCTTGGCCTCGACATGACGCAGATGCAGGCGGTCGGACACGAAGTCTTCGCCTATGCTGGCGAGAAGGCCGGCGAGGAGCGCGTGCGGCAGGTCGCGGCCGCGATCCCCGGGCTCAGCCAGTTCCTTTGAACGGCCGGCGCATTGAGTCAGAAGTGCGATTGCGCGCTTTCCTATCCACGCAAACAGGCAATGATGTCGGAAGCTTGAGGCGCAAGGATCTCTTTTTGGTTCTGCAGTTGAAACTTTTGCAAGACCGCGGCAGTAAAGTGATTGCGTGAATAAGGCGGGCGACGCCCGCGAGCCGCTCCCGAGCGACCCATTCGGAGACCACGACAATGGGTGAGCTGATCGCTTTCAGATTGCCGAAAAACGCGTTGCGGCCAAGGCGCGCCCAAAGGCGATGGGCGACAATATTGTTTTTCACGGGCGTTCGGCGCGAAACCCTGAGTCGCGACAACAATGGTGAGAGCGCGCCGCCGGCAAAGCGCGCGCCCCGCGCCTCCGCCAAGGATGCCGCCAGCAACCTCGGCAAGCCATCGCGCAAAAGCAGGGGCGGCGCCAAATCCGGCGCGCCGGGCCTCGCCGATTCCGATTGATCGATCAGAAATCCCGGCCCGTCATTGCGCCGCCGTCTCGGGTTCGCAGGAGATCGCTTTCACCCGTTGCTCCGCCTCGAGCCTGCCGCTCGGAAACGCGGCGAGCGCATTGACGAGGACGAACCCTTTCGTCGTCGGCGCGACGAGCCGCAACTCCTGCGGCGCCGGCTCGTCCTCATCGGTCTCCGCCTCAAGCGTTTCAAGCTGGTCGGCGGTAAGCAGCAGCACGTCGATCGCGCCGCGCTGCGCGGCGCGGTCGGTCATCGAATAGAAGATGTCTCCGGCGGGGGTGCGGAACGACAGGGTCAGCATTCTGTCGCCATCGATTTCGCCGCGAAGACGCATCGGATTATGCGTGAGATCGAACCGGCATGCGCCTTGCGCCAGCGCGGGGTCGGAGAAAGGCGCCCATTCGGCGCCGGGAGCGACGCGCGGCAGCAGCGTCAGTCCGCTCCGCCTTCGTCAGGGCGGCGATCCGGCCGAAAGCCCCGTTTCGTTCGAACTTCGGCACGTTGAAGACGGCGAGGATGTGAACCAGCCCCGCGACGCAGAGAACCGCGAGAGCACCAGAGGATCGCGGCGAGGAAGCGATCGAGGCCGCTCATCGGCAAAACCCTTTGACGATGACCGGCAGGTTCGCCGGATCGAAGGCGAGCGCGCCGGCGCTGAATTCGGTTTCATACAGCCGCAGAGCGAGGATGAAGTCTTTCCTGTAGGTGAGCGGCAGCCAATTGCCGGGGCGGGCGTTGTGGGAGAGCGCAATGGCGAAGCCGCCATCCGCGGAGCGCAGAATTTCGCTCGACGTGAATCCGTTGCGCCCGGCTGGATTTGCAATGAGACGGCCTTCGGGAGTCATCACGGTCAGCGTCCAGTAGCGCGCCTGCGGCGTCTGCCCGCTCACCGTATAATCGCACGCGCCGTCAAGCCGCGCCCCCGCGCTGTCGTTCTCCGCGATGAAGCCGACGCCCTCCGATGCGCCGAGCGGGATTTCGCCTGAACGGGTGAGCCGGGCGCGCAGATAAGGGTCGATATCGCGTCGCCGCCGGCCTTCGGCCAGGCGGTCCAGGGGCCCGCCTTGACGGCGCCGAAGCCAACGCCATTGCGCAGCGCCGCGAAGGTGACGCCAAGGCCGATGAGGAGACCGGCCAGGCCGGCGAGCAGGAATTTGCCGATCAGGGCCACGCGCTCTCGCAATCTGTTCTCGGAGATATTCTTCTCGACAAGCGCGTCCAAAACCGCGCCTCAGCCGCCGCCGGGCGCAGCCGCCGCCCGCGCGGCGCTGGCCCCTGCGTCCTGCCTTTTCTTCTCGGCCGCGGTCATTTCGTCCGCGATGGCGCGCAGGACCTCGGCCGAGAGCGACGACAGGCTCACGGGGCGCTGAGGACCCCGGCGCCGCGGCGCCGGCGCTCGACCGTCGCGGGCGCGGCGGGAACGGCCGGCGCCGGGCGCCCCGGCAAGGGCTTGAGGTCGATGCCCTGATGCGCATAGGCCATCACGTCATGCCAGGTCGCGGCGGGCAGGGTGCCGCCGGTCATGTTGTTCATCGGCGTGTCGTCGTCATTGCCGAACCAGATGGCGCCGACATAATTGCCGGTGAAGCCGATGAACCAGGCGTCCTTGTAGCCGTTCGTGGTGCCGGTCTTGCCGGCGACCTCGATGTTGTCGAGTTGCGCACGCCTTCCCGTGCCGGCGAGGACCACCTGCATCAGCATCGAATCCATCGTCTCGATCGTATCGGCGGGAACGATCCGGCGCAGCGGCGGCGCGTCGCGGTCATGGCGATAGATCACCTCGCCGCGGCTGTTTGCGATCTCGACCGCGGCGTAGGGCGGCGCGCGCAGGCCGCCGTTCGCGAAGGTGCAATAGGCCGACGCCATATCGACGACCGTGACTTCGGCCGCGCCGATCGGCAGGGAGACCGTGTCGACGAGCGGCGTCGTCAAGCCCATCGCGCGCGCGGTTTCGATGATTTTCGCGCGGCCGCGCTTGGCTTCCTCAAAGACATTGTTGTGCCCGGGGACCGAATCGGCTTCGCCGATCGCGATCGACAGCCGGACGGCGACGGTGTTCAGCGAATGGGCGAGCGCGGACACCAGCGGCAGGGAGCCGGCGTAGCTGTTCTTGTAATTGTGCGGACACCAGTTGCCGATGCAGATCGGCGCATCGACGACGATCGTCGTCGGCTTGAACTTCCCGGTCTCGAGAGCGGTGAGATAGACGAACGGCTTGAACGAGGAGCCCGGCTGGCGCAGCGCGTCGGTCGCGCGGTTGAACTGGCTCGCGCCATAATCGCGCCCGCCCACCATCGCCCGCATCGCGCCGGTCGGCTCGAAAATCACCATCGCGCTCTGCTTGGCGTGATAGCTCGGTCCCGATTGGCGCAACGCGTCCTCGATCGTCGCATCGGCATGCTGTTGCAGGCCGGAATCGAGCGCGGTGCGCACCGTGAGCACGCGGTCGTCGCCGAGCTTTTTCGCCTCGCTCAGCCGCTTCACCTCGTCATAGGCGTAATCGAGATACCAGTCGGGGCTGCTCGCCTGGCTGCGGTCGACGGCGGTCGCCGGATTGCGCAGCGCCGCGTAAATCTGCCCCTCCGTCAGATAGCCGGCGTCGACCATATTGTTGAGGACGTCCGCGGCCCGCGCGCGCGCCGCCGGCAGATTGACGTGCGGCGCGTATTTCGTCGGCGCCTTGAACAGGCCGGCGATCATCGCGGCCTCGGCGAGCGTCAGATCGCGCACCGATTTGCCGAAATAAAATTGCGAGGCGGCCTGCACGCCGAAGGCGCCGCCGCCGAGATAGGCGCGATCGAAATAAAGCCGCAGGATCTCGCTTCTTGGGCAGCCGGAATTCGAGCCAGACGGCGAGATAGGCCTCCTTGATCTTGCGCTCCAGCGTGCGCTTGTTGGAGAGGAAGATATTCTTGGCGAGCTGCTGCGTGATGGTCGAGCCGCCCTGCACCACGGTGTCGGCGCGCGCGTTGACGGTGAGCGCGCGCAAGCGTGCCGATGACGTCGACCCCGAAATGGTCGAAGAAGCGCCGGTCCTCGGTCGCCAGCACCGCCTCGATCAGATTTTCGGGCAGTTCGTCGAAGGACACCGAATCATCATGCTTGATGCCGCGCCGGCCGACTTCCTGGCCGTAGCGGTCGAGAAACGTGACGGCGAGATCTTCTTTCTTCAGCCAGTCGTCCGAGGTCTCCTGAAACGCCGGAACCGCAAGGGTCGAGCGCGACAAGGCCCGCCCCGATGCCGAGCGTCAGGGTCTCGCTGGCGAGTTCGGTGAGGACGCGGCGAAGGCCCGCCACGTGAAACCTGTCCATGAACGCGGAAAACGCGGCGTAGCGCTCTTTGGCCCAGGCGCCTCCGGCGTAGAGCGACGAGTCGACGAAGGCGTCGAAGGCGAGCAGCGCCAGCGCCGTCCGGCGCCAAAGCCGCGTCTTGCGCAGATCGTCAAACACGCTTCATCGCTCCCCAAAAAAAAGTCCGCCAAACCAAAGCGCAGTTTAGCAAGCCCTTGACGAATGTCATAGGGAGGCGCAACCCCGGGTCTCAGACTTGGCCCCAGTGACGAAATTGGTCTGAAATTCATGTCGCAGCGTATTGAAGACCCTCGGCCGAGCCGCGCGCGAACGCCGCCGGCGCCGGGCCCGAGTGTGACAACGCCGCCGCCCGCGCAGAAACCGCGCAGCCGTTCTGGCGGCGGAAAACGCTCGACGCCATGAACAAGGCCGAGTGGGAGAGCCTTTGCGATGGCTGCGGGCGCTGCTGCCTCGTCAAGCTCGAGGACGAGGACACCGGCCAAATTCATTTCACCGACGTCGCCTGCAAGCTGTTCGACGCCGCGGCGTGCCGCTGCGCCGACTACGCCCATCGCCGCCGCAAAGTGCGCGACTGCATCAAGCTGACGCCGGAAACCGTGCGCAGCCTCACCTGGCTGCCGCCTTCCTGCGCCTATCGCCTGATCGCCGAGGGCCGCGACCTCGCCTGGTGGCACCCTCTGGTGTCGGGCTCGGCCGCGACCGTGCATGAGGCGGGCGTCTCGGTGCGGGGCAGGGTCGCGGCATCGGAGACCGAGGTCGCCCTCGACGATTATCCTGGCCATATTGTCGCGTGGCCCGGCAAATGGCCGCGGCCGCGCGAAGCGAAAGGCGGCGACGGGCGAGGGCCGCCTGCGGGGCGCCGCCGCGATGAAGCGTGATCGGGACGCCGCCATCCGCGACTTCCGCCGCAGTTCGTCGCCAATGGCCCGGCCGATTGCCCGAAGGGGGCGCTTTCGCGCCATGATCTCGCCCCCAAACATACGTTAGCTTGGCTGCTGGATTAAGCTGGGTCAGGACCGCATCGATGCTCCCGCGTCACCTCATCGACAGGGAAATCCGCTTCGGCGCGCAGAATTACGCGCCGCTGCCGGTCGTGCTGTCGCATGGCCGGGGCGCGCATCTGTTCGATGTCGAGGGGCGGCGCTACATCGACATGATGAGCGCCTATTCGGCGGCGAGCTTCGGCCATTTGCATCCGCGTCTCGTCGCGGCGATGCAGCGCCAGCTGGAGCGGCTCGACATCGTCTCGCGCGCCTTTCACTCCGACAATCTCGGCGCGTTCTACGAGGATCTGGCGCGTATTACCGGGCTCGACGCCTGCCTTGTGATGAACAGCGGCGCCGAGGCGGTCGAGACCGCCATCAAGGCGGCGCGCCGTTTCGGCTATGACGAGCTGGCGATCCCCGCCGACAAGGCGGAGATCATCGTCGCCGCGGGGAATTTTCACGGCCGCACCACGACGATCATCGGCTTTTCCGACGATCCGCGAATCCCGGCGCGGCTTTGGACCCTTCGCGCCCGGCTTCGTCGCCGCGCCCTTCGGCGACGCCGAAGCGATCGAGGCGTCGATCGGTCGCCACACGGCGGCCGTCCTCGTCGAGCCGATTCAGGGCGAAGCCGGCGTCATCGTTCCGCCGAACGGCTATCTCGCCAGTCTGCGGCGCATTTGCGACCGGCACGGGATCCTCCTGATCTTCGACGAGGTGCAATCCGGCTTTGGCCGCACAGGGCGCAATTTCTGCTTCGAGCATGAAGACGCAAGGCCCGATGGCCTGATCATCGGCAAGGCGCTCGGCGGCGGGTCTGATGCCGGTCTCGGCATTCGTCGCGCGGCGTTCGCTGATGGACGTCTTCAGATCCGGGCAGCCATGGCTCGACCTTCGGCGGCAATCCGCTCGCCGCCGCCGTCGGCCGCGAGGCGATCGCATTGCTCCGGGACGAAAATCTCGCCGAGCGCAGCCGCGTTCTCGGCGAGGTTTTGCTTCAGGCGCTGCGCGCCATCAACCATCCGGCGATCGTCGAGGTGCGCGGCAAGGGGCTTTGGGCGGGCGTCGAACTCGACGCGTCCATGGTCAAGGCCAAGGACGTTTGTCTCGCCTTGATGCGGCGCGGCGTCCTCGCCAAGGAGACGCATGAGAGCGTTCTGCGGCTGGCCCCGCCGCTCGTCATCGCGGAGGACGATCTCATGGAGGCCGTCGCCGCCTTTCGCGCGGCGCTGGACGATTGCGCGGCCCCCTCCGAACGCTATGCCGGATGATCCAAGCCGCGCTTGCGCCGATTTTGGCGGGAAGAAGCCGGCGCCTATATGTATTCGACGACCTCATGCCGGAGACGTTCTCTCCATGAGGTCTCGGCCGTGAGGTCTCGTCCGCTATGACATCAGACGCGCAGTTCCCGCTTTTCGCGGCGCCCTATGCGCCGGATGACGAGGCGATCGCCGCGGAGCTTCTCAAAGGGGCGTCCCTCGGCGACGAGGCCGAGGCGCGCATCGACCGGCTCGGCGAACATCTGATCGCGGCGGCGCGCGGCGCGAAAACTGCTCGAATCGGCGGCATCGAAGACCTGCTTCGCGAATATTCCCTGTCGTCGGAGGAGGGCCTCGCGCTGATGGTGCTGGCCGAGGCGCTGCTGCGGGTGCCGGATTCCCTGACCGCCGACCGGCTGATCGAGGAAAAGATCGGCGCTGCGCGCTGGAGCGCGGACGGGGCGGATTCGGCCGCCGATTCCAATGCTCCTGGCCCGGAGCCGCTTGTCGTCGCGGCGGCCGCCTGGGCGCTCGGGACCACCGCCCGGATGATCGACAAGGGCAAGACGGCGGAGGGGGTCATCGCAGCGGCGGCGCGGCGGATCGGCATGGGCGCGTTGCGCGCCGCCGCGCGGCAGGCGATGCAGCTGATGGGGCGCCATTTCGTCTTCGGCGAGACCATCGAGGACAGTTTGCGCCGCGCCTCCGCGCGCGATGCGAGGTCAAAGCGCTATTCCTTCGACATGCTCGGCGAAGGCGCCCGCACCGCGGCCGACGCGGCGCGCTATTTCGACGCCTATGCGCATGCGATCGAGGCGATCGGCGGATCGTCCGCCGCCGCCGCGCCCGAAAGGCTCGGCATTTCGATCAAACTCTCCGCGCTGCATCCGCGTTTCGAGCCCTTGTCCCGCGCGCGCGTTCTCGCCGAATTGACGCCGCGCGTGATCGATCTCGCGCGGATCGCGAAGCGGCATGACCTGCAGCTCACCATCGATGCCGAGGAGGCCGACCGCCTCGAGCTTTCGCTGGCCGTGATCGAGCATGCGCTCGCCGATCCATCGCTGGGTGACTGGGCCGGTTTCGGGCTCGCCGTCCAAGCCTATCAGAAGCGCGCGGGGGCGGTCATCGATCATGTCGCGGCGCTGGCGCGCCAGCATCGCCGCCGACTGACGCTGCGGCTCGTCAAGGGCGCCTATTGGGACGCCGAGATCAAGCGCGCGCAGGAGCGCGGCCTTTCCGATTATCCGGTGTTCACGCGCAAGGCGATGACCGATCTCAACTACATCGCCTGCGCGCGAAAGATGCTGGCGCTGCGCGGCGTCGTCTACCCGCAATTCGCCACCCACAACGCGCTGACGGTCGCCGCCGTCGTCGAGATCGCCGGCGGCGTCGAGGGCTATGAGTTCCAGCGCCTGCACGGCATGGGCGAGGATCTCTACGCTGGTCTTCGCGAACGCTATCCCGCCGCCGCCTGCCGCATCTACGCGCCCGTCGGCGCGCATGAGAACCTGCTCGCCTATCTGGTCCGGCGCCTGCTCGAAAACGGCGCCAACTCGTCATTCGTGTCGCGGCTCGGCGATCGCGCGGTTCCGCCGTCCGAACTGCTGCGGCGGCCGCAGGCGATCGTCGGCGACCCCGCGCACGCGCGGGCCAGGGGGCTCGCCCTGCCGCGCGACATTCCCTCGCCGTCGCGCAAGCTCGCGGCCGGCGTCGAATTCGGCGACGCCCAAGCGCTCGACGCGCTCGTCGCGAGCCTCGCGGGGACGCCCGAGGCTCGCCAGGCGGCGGCGATCGTCGCCGGCGCCCGGGGCCGAAACGACAAGCGGGCGCGGGCGGCGCGGGACGAGCGCAAAATCGTCTCGCCGATCGATGGATCAACGGTGCTTGGCGTCGTCAGGGACGCCGAAGCGAGCGATCTCGCGCAGGCCATGGAGAGGGCCAAAGCTGCTTTTGACGCCTGGTCCCGCGCGCCGGTCGCGCGCCGCGCCGCCTGCCTCGACGAAGCGGCGCGACGGCTCGAAGCGGAGGCGCCGCGCTGGCTGCGCCTGCTCCAGAGCGAGGCGGGCAAGACGCTTCCCGACGCGGTCTCCGAATGGCGCGAGGCGATCGATTTCCTGCGCTATTACGCGGCCCTCGCGCGCGCGCGCTGGAGCTTCGCCGCAGACGATGCCGGGGCCGACGGGCGAGGACAACAAACTCCATTGCGCCGGACGCGGCGTTTTCGTCTGCATCAGCCCGTGGAATTTTCCGCTCGCCATCTTCCTTGGCCAGGTCGCCGCGGCGCTCGTCTCCGGCAACAGCGTGCTCGCGAAACCCGCCGAGCAGACGCCCCTGATCGCCATCGAGGCCGTCGCGCTGCTGCATCGCTGCGGGGTTCCGGAAGAGGTTTTGCAGTTGATCCAGGGCGATGGCGAAACCGGCGCGGCGCTCGTCGCCATGCCGGGCGTCGCCGGCGTCGCCTTCACCGGGTCGGCGGAAGTGGCCGCGCGGATCAACCGCGCGCTCGCGGCCAAGGACGGTCCGATCGCGGCGCTGATCGCCGAGACCGGCGGAATCAATGCGATGATCGTCGATGCGACCGCTCTGCCCGAGCAGGTGAGCGATGATGTCGTCGCTTCTGCGTTTCGCTCGGCGGGGCAGCGCTGCTCGGCGCTGCGGCTGCTCTGCCTGCAGGAGGATGTCGCCGACAAGATGATCGCGATGATCGCCGGCGCCGCGCGCGAGCTCAAAATCGGCGATCCGCGCGACATCGGCGTCGATATCGGGCCCGTGATCGACGCCGCCGCGCGGACTGGCCTCCTCGCGCATATCGAATTCGCTGCGCGCGCAGCGCGCGACCCGGCATTTCGCTGGCGAAATCCCGCGAAAGCGCGCCGAAGGGCGGCTATTATGTCGCGCCGCATATCTTCGAATTGCGCGTCGCCTCCGACCTCAAGGCCGAGATTTTCGGGCCGATCCTCCACGTCGTGCGCTACAAGGCGTCCGAACTCGATTCGCTGCTCGACGCCATTGAGGCCAATGGCTTCGGACTGACGCTCGGCGTGCATTCGCGCATCGAGGGAACCATCGCGCGCATTCTTGACCGGCGCCTTGCGGGCAATTGCTATGTCAACCGCAATATGATTGGCGCGGTCGTCGGGACGCAGCCATTCGGCGGCTTCAATCTGTCGGGCACCGGGCCGAAGGCGGGGGGGCCGCATTACCTCGATCGCTTCGCGGTCGAGCGGACGATAACGATCAACACCGCCGCCGTCGGCGGCAATGTGAACCTCATCAACAGCGTCGAGTGAAAGGCGCCTATCCGGCGAGCATCTCGGCGAGTTCGCGAAACGCGTCCCGGCTCAGCGGCGATTGCGGCGACTGCGCCAGCGCCTTGTAGATTTTGGGGACGAGCGCGACGGCCTGATCGAGCTCCGGGTCATTGCCCTCGCGGTAGCCGCCCATCAGGCGAAGATCGCGCGTATCCTCAAACCGCGCGATCAGCCCGCGCAATTTCACGACGAGGCCGCGCTGTTCGCCGGTCCAGGCGATCTGCGCGAGACGCGAGATCGAGCCGAGCACGTTGACGGCCGGGAAGCGCCCCTCGTCGGCGATGGCGCGGTCGAGAACGATGTGGCCGTCGAGCGTGCCGCGGACAGCGTCGGCGACGGGATCGTTGTGATCGTCCCCATCGACGAGGACGGAAAAAATGCCGGTGATCGAGCCCTTGCCCTCTTCGCCGGGTCCCGCGCGCTCAAGCAGCCGCGGCAGATCGCTGAAGACGCTTGGCGCGTAGCCGCGCGCGACGGCCGGCTCGCCCGCGGCGAGGGCGACGTCGCGGGCGGCGTGGGCGAAGCGCGTCATCGAGTCGACGATGAGCAAAACGGAATCGCCTCTGTCGCGAAAGAACTCGGCGACCGCCATGGCGGTTCGCGGCGCGAGGCGGCGCATCGTCGGGCTTTCGTCGCCGGTGGCGACGACAGCGACCGCGAAGGCGCGATTGGCCGCCAGCGCGTCGTCGAGAAATTCGCGCACCTCGCGGCCGCGCTCGCCGACCAACGCGATCACCACGGCGTCGAAGTCGCGCGAGCCCGCGAGCATGGCGAGGAGGGTCGACTTGCCGACGCCGGAGCCGGCGAAAACGCCAATGCGCTGCCCGGCGCAAATCGGCGTGAAAAGATCGATGACGCGGATCCCCGTGCGCAGGGGCTTGACGATCCGCGCCCGGCGCATCGCCGGCGGCGCCGCGGCGTCGATCTCCGCGCATTGGTCGCCTTGCCGCAGCGGTCCCGCGCCGTCGATCGGAACGCCGAGCGCGTTGATCACGCGGCCCTTCCAGCTTGGATGCGGAGCCAGACGCAAGGGGCCTTCGCGCGTCACCCGGGCGCCAAGGCTCGTCAGCGTATTCAACTCGAAGGCCTTGATGCTCGCGCCTTGCGCATCGATGCGCACCACCTCGGCGCGATGCGTCGATCCATCCGCGCCGAAGCTGACGCATTCGCCGAGCTTCAGAAAGGCCGACAGTCCGGCGACGCGCGCATGCGATGGCGAAACTTCGGTGATGGCGCCGCTGACCCTGACAAGCGGCTCGGCGGCGGCCTCAGCCACGCAGCGCTCCAGCCAGGCGAGCGCGTGGCTGGCGCGCGGCTCGGCGGTCACGAGGTCGCGCCGAGGGTCTTGATGGCGTCTTTCAGCGTCGTCTCCGAACCTTCAGTCGCCGAAGAAATGCTCTCGAAGGCGCGCGACACCATGATGAGCTTCGCCATTTCAAGGACCGGATTGACGTTGGAGCTCTCGATAAATCCTTGCGCCACGCCGTTATTGGCGAAGTCGAGTTCGGCAGTGGCCGGCTTGTCGCTCATGACGCCGGAGTTATTGTAGCGTTTGAGCTTGGCGCCGTCGTCGAGCGTGAAGATGCCGATGGCCCCGATCTGGCGGCCCTTTTGCGTGATCATTCCGTCTTGCGCGATGGTCGGCGGCCCGGCGTTCGGATCGAGCAGAATGGCCGCGGCGCCGGCGTCGAGCACCGGATAGCCGTCGACGCTGACGAGCGCGCCGGACTCTTGCATGTGCATTCGGCCATCCTTCGTATAGACGGTTCCGTCCGGCGTCTGCAGCGCCAGCCAGCCCTGCCCCTGGACGGCGACGTCGAGCGGATTCTCCGTCTTGATCGGCACGCCCTGTCGGCGCGAGATGAAGGATTCTCCCTGCGAAACGAAGTCGACGGGATTGGCGTCGGCTTTCGAGAGGAGGGATTTGAAGCTGATCTCCTCCGCCCTGTAGCCCGGCGTGCTCTGGTTGGCGATATTGGCGGCGATCGTCGTCATGCGCCGGTCGACTGCGACCGCGGCGGACAAAGTGACATAGAGCCCGGATTGCACGGATTACGATCCTCCCTGCGGCAAACTGGCGATGCTGAGAAGCAGGCTCTGGCTGATGCCCGGCGACGAGATCTGAAGCGCGTTGGCTGGCGTCGTCGAGGTGGTCGAGGGGTTGTTGACGTCATAATTCGCCGTGAAGCGCAAAATCAACTGCTTCAGATAGGCCGGCTTCTGCAGATCGCTGATATTGACGAGGCCGCCGATCGTGTTCGCTTGTTGGTCGATGGGTTCTGTGGACATATAGGAAGAGAGCCCGTAAGCCGTCTCGACGACTTTGAGAAGCGTCTGGTCGCCGAGGATGCTGTAGGCGCTGGTGATGCTCGGCGCCATGCGCTGGAAATAGAGCGCCATCTGGGCGCCGGGGCTGGTCTTGCCGACATTCGTCTCCAGCGTCTGTTCGTCAAAATTGCTGACGGTCGTCTGCACCGTCGAAGCCGAACTCGTCGTCGCCGCGCCGTTCGCCGCGAAGTTGAAGGCCGTTGCGAGCGCCTTGTAACGGGGATCGTTCAGGGTATTGGCGAGACTTTTGCTGCTTGATACGCCGCCCGTGAGGACCTGGCGAATGAGTCCCTTGGCGTAGGTCATGTCGCTCAGCCCGAAAGCGGTCATGACATAATTATAAAGTTGGCTGTTATTCAAAAGATCGTTGACTGTTTTTACCTTGCCGATATTCGCCTCGAAATATTGCGTTTGCCTCTGCACGGTCGGTTCGGTCGCCGTGTTCGCCAGGCTTTTCGAGTAATTCTGGGTCAGCATGGTAAAATATTGGGTGGACGTCAGCATGCCATTATCCCCGGAACGCGGACGCAGTCTTTCCGCAAGGCCTTGCGCGGAACTGACTGTCCCGATATCCGCATTGATTTTAGCGCGGGGCTCGCAAATAAATCCCTTCCCAATGGGGCGCATTTGATCGATTGAGTTCGAGGCCGCGCGCCGCGCGTTCGAGACGGGAAATCGCCATGCCTATCGTCAACATCAAAATCACCCGCGAGGGCGCAACGCCCGAACAGAAGGCCGCCCTCATCCAGGGGGTGACCGATGTTCTGGTCAAAGTGCTGAACAAGTCGCCGGCGGCGACCTTCGTCGTCATCGACGAAGTCGATCTCGAGAATTGGGGCGTGGGCGGCCTGCCGCTCGAAGCCTATAGGCGCCAGCTCGCCGCCAAAGGCTCGTGACCGCCGGGGTCAGGCGCAGGGTTTAGGCGCAGGGTCAGGCGATGGTGCTTTCCGGCATCTCCATCGGCGCGCCGTAATAGCTGATGTAGCGGTCCTCGATGTCGGCGAGCGGCATGATGGTGAAGACGTCGATGGTGCCGAATTGGGCGTCGATCACCGCGCCGTCGCCGAATTTCGCGCCGACCCGCAGATAAGCCTTGAGCAGCGGCGGCAGGGCGGCGACGCTGCGTCGCGCGTCGATGGCGCTTTTGTCGAGAATGTCCATTTTCACGGCGCGCCCCGCGACCGGCCTGACGCTCCACTCCGCGGGAGCGGACGCCTGATGATGCAGGAAGCTGAGCGCCAGCGCGAGCGGGCGCGGATCGGTTCCGGGCAGGCTGGCGCAGCCGATCAGCGCGTCGATGCGGTGGTGTTTCGCATAGCGCCAGAGGCCCCGCCACAACAGTTCGATGGCGCGCTTCGAGCGGTATTGCGGATGGACGCAGGAGCGGCCGAGTTCGAGGAATCGCTTGTCGGCGTGCCGCGCCAGCAGCGGCGCGATATCGAATTCGCGCTGGGTGTAGAAGCCGAGATTGCGCTCGGCGACGTCCCGCCGCAGCAGCCGATAGGTGCCGACGATCTTCGGCTTCGGCCGGCCGAACCGGTTGACCGTATCCACGTCGATGACGAGAAGATGGTCGCAAAAAGCGTCGAACGGGCAGATGTCGCGCCGCACCAGCGCCGAGGCCTGATTGGAGCTTGCGCCGCCTTCCTCGAAGAACACCTCGTAACGCAGGCGCTGCGCCTTGCGGATCTCTTTCTTCGTCGTCGCCAGCCTGATTTCAAAAGGGCCGAAGCGGCCAAGAACGGCTGGCAGGCCTTTGAGGTCGCGGACGAGGCGGCGCGGCTTGATGAAGCGGGCGGGGGCGTTTGTGATCCCGCTGAAAGGCGTGTCGAGGGGCCACATGAAACGTCGAATCACAAAGAGGAAGCATTTGCGGCAAACTAGGGGCGCGATGCGAAACTTTGATGACGCAACAAGGCGGCCGGCCGCCGCCGCGGTCGGCCGGATGGCGGGTCGATCGGTCCATGGATTGGCAATGTCATGAAACTGCAAGTCTGGCGCTGTAAAGAACGCCGAATCGATTTAAGGACTTCTCGCCGTCATGGCTGTTTTGCGCCTTTTCATGATCGGCCTGACGCTCCTTCTCTTTTTTGGCGTCGCCGTTCCCCTGCAATGGATTGCGCTGCGTCTGCGCTGGCCGGGGCGGGCGTCGATTCCCGTGGTTCTTTGCCGCATCCTGATCCGGCTGTTGCGGGTGCGTCTTAGCGTCGAGGGCGCACCCGCGCCGGATCAGCCGCGGCTCGTCGCCGCCAACCACATCTCGTGGATCGACATTCTCGTTCTGACCAGCGTCGAACCCTTGTGTTTCCTCGCCAAGCGGGAGGTCGGCGCGTGGCCCTTCGTCGGATCTTTCGCGCGGCTGCAGGGAACCGTCTTCGTCGATCGCGCGCGGCGCCGGTCGATTCCCGCCGCCAATGGCGCGATGGCCGAGCGCATGCTGGACTCCCGCTCGGTGCTGCTGTTTCCGGAAGGCACGACGGGCTATGGGCTTTTCCTGCGTAAATTCCACAGCTCGCATTTCGCCGCCGCGCGGGATCTGCTCGCGCGGGCGGCGAAGGTCGACAGCGTCGCCATTCAGCCGGTGGCGATCACCTATTCCTCGCCGTCGGCGGCCTGGGTCGGCGACGCTTTCCTGCTGCCGCATGTCTGGTCGGTGCTGACGGGCGAGCCGCTGCGCTGCGATCTCATTTTCGGCGAGCCGCTGCGCTATGCACGAGGGGCGGATCGCAAGCTCATCGCGCAAACGGTCGCCGCGCGGATCGCCCTGATGCGCGCCGCCGCCGATCCTTTGAGGGGCGAGGGGAGCGCCGGGGCGTTGGCCTCAGCGCCCGAAACTATGGCGATGAGAGCTTGATTCAAGGAACACGCTGGCGCTTCGGCGCCCGCCGAGGGCCGAAGCCGCCTCGTCAGTCCGCGCCGTCGCTCTCGGAAAAAAGCTGAAACTGCGTTTTCTCGCGCGGCGGCTCGGCGAGGCCGAGATGACGGAACGCGTGCGTCGTCAGCATCCGGCCGCGCGGCGTGCGCTGCAGGAAGCCCTGCTGGATGAGATAGGGCTCGATAATGTCTTCGATCGCGTCGCGCGGCTCGGAGAGCGCCGCCGCGATGGTCTCGATTCCGACCGGGCCGCCGCCAAACGACAGCGCAATCGTCCCGAGATAGCGCCGGTCCATCTGATCGAGGCCGATGTCGTCGACATCGAGAAGCTTCAGCGCCTTGTCGGCCACCGTGCGGGTGATTTCGGGATCGCCGTCGACGGCGGCGAAATCGCGCACCCGGCGCAGCAGGCGCCCGGCGATGCGCGGCGTTCCGCGCGCGCGCTTGGCGATTTCATTGGCGCCGTCGTCGGAGATGGCGATCGCGAGGACGCGGGCGCCGCGCCGGACAATTCGCTCAAGCTCCTCGACCGTATAGAAGTCGAGCCGGATCGGAATGCCGAAGCGGTCGCGCAGCGGCGTCGTCAAGAGGCCCGCGCGGGTCGTCGCCCCAATCAGCGTGAATTTGGCGAGATCGATCTTCACCGAGCGGGCGCCGGGGCCTTCGCCGATGATGAGATCGAGCTGAAAATCCTCCATCGCGGGATAAAGGATTTCCTCGACCGCCGGATTGAGGCGGTGGATCTCGTCGATGAAGAGGACGTCGCGCTCTTCGAGGCCGGTCAGCTGGGCGGCGAGATCGCCGGCCTTGGCGATGACGGGTCCTGAAGTCGAGCGGAAATTGACGCCAAGTTCGCGCGCGACGATCTGCGCCAGGGTGGTCTTGCCGAGGCCCGGCGGCCCCCAGAACAGGATATGGTCGAGCGCTTCGCGGCGCGCCTTCGCCGCCTCGATGAAGACTTTGAGATTGGCGCGCGCCGCCGCCTGCCCGGTAAAGTCGGCGAGGCTTAGCGGGCGCAGCGATGTTTCGGCGTCGCCTTCACGCGATTCGGGTGCGACGAGACGGCGGGAACCAACGGCCAAGGACAGCGACCCCTCAAATGAGTCGTGATCCTAGATCATTTTGGCGCGATGTGGATAGAGCGCGACGCCGCGGCCGCCATTTAGCGCAGCAGCGACTTCACCTTGCGGGCGGCGTCGAAGGCGACCGGCGGCAGAAGATATTTCAGCACGTTCATCAGTTTGTCGCGCGCCGGCAGCTGCGCGACGCTGGCGAACTGCGTCGTGTGGAAATTCAGGTCGTCGCCGTCGGAGCGCCCATTGCTGTAGAAATAGGCCGCGGCCGAACGGCGCGGCCGGCCATTGGGCGCGGCGACGGGCTTTGGATGTCCATGCAGGCTCTTGGATGATTGATAAAACAGAACCGAGCGTCCGAATTCCGGAAGGATTTCGACGACGGGTTCGTTTTTTTCGACGTCCCAAAGCTCGAGGCCGCCGCCGTAAGAGGGCAGCCAATCCTTGTTGAGGTAGGTGATGAAGACCAGGCGATTGGCGAGCCGCGTCACCGAATGCTGGTTGAAATCGACATGCATGGCGAATTTGCCGCCGGTCGGGATGTCATGCAGTCCGCCGGAAAAAAGCTCCGGGTCCGTGACGAGTCCCTCGATTCCCGTCACCCTCTCAATGAAATCGACGAATTGACCGGAATGTATCGTGTTGAAATAAAGCTGGCTCGCAGTCCCGAGCCGCGTTTTCGGCGCGGATCCGCGCTTGAATTCGTTGGGGTTATCGTAGCGGCGCCAGTCGCTCCAGTTCAGCCGATCGAAATCGGCCAGCATCATCTCGAGAAGACGCGGAGAAAAGAGACCTTCGAAAACGATGTGCGGAAACGGCTTGGCGCCGATGAACGCCTCATGCAGGGCATTGACCCGCTTTGGAGCCAGAAACGCCGGGTTCACGATCTCGTCGAGACCGAGCGATGCGCCGTTGATGATGATCTGATCGCCCGAAGGCCCTGCTTCGGCGCCGGCGGCGGACGGGGCGATCGTTGAGGCCTCGGACATGGACGTGGTCCCTCTGGCGCAGGCTGATGACCGCGCGTCGCGATGGATGGTTGAAGGTTCAGCTGCGCAGCGACGCGCAAGGCTTTGGTCAGTTTCGACTCTGGCGCTGCGCCAAAAATGATAGCGCACCGTTGCGGCTTGCGGCAAGTCCGCCCGGGCGGCAACCCGGCGAGTTGCGTGCGACGCGCTTCAAGGCGCGCCGGCGCCCTGAACCACGGGCCCGCCTGCCGATCCCGCCAGATAGAAGCGCGACGACAAGGGCGTTGGCCTGACGACCGATGCGCCGCCGATGCCCCACGCGACGATCAAGACGCTCCGAAGCCTGGCGACGAGGATGAGCGTTATTCGGCGGCGTCTCGCATCTGCTTAGGCGCCTCTTCCAGAGCCGCTGAAATTGCTTCCCGGAGCTTTTGCTCTTCGGCAGCCAATAAATCTTCAATTATTCGTCGTTCTTTGGGATCGGTCTCACGCTCGAGCAAATTCAGGAAACGCGCAATATTGGCTCGTGCAACGAACCTTTTCATTGCCTACCTCATTACCATGGGCCGCGCCCCAGGCGGAGGAAATTTCCGGCCGCGACATGGCTTTTCACGCGCGACATCTTGAGGCGAGGTAACTTTTAAAATGCAATCAAATCAGACAATAAACCCGCGCAAACGGCCGTCAACCGCGTAATGCGAACGATTGTAGGAACAGGGCGATTTAACCGAATAGGCGCCATAGAAGCCTTTCGCGCGCCTCCCACGACTGCTAGTTGGCGGCGCCGAAGGTCTCGCCTGACAGCTCGCGGCGCGCCTTGTCGAGTTCTTCAGCGTAACGGCGCAGCAAATGCGCTTCTGTCAAAAGCCCGATGACGCGCCGGTCCGTCGTATTGTCGACGACGGCCAGCGCCTCGCTTTCGCTTTGCTCGAAGATCTGCGCCGCGGTCTTGACGTTCATCTCGGCGACCAGAAACTGGTCGGGCAGGCGCGACAGCGACGCGAGGTCGAGGTCCGCGTCGCCCGTGTCGGCGCTCGCCAGATGCGCGTCGGGAACGAAGATCATTCCCTTGTAGCGGCCAAGAGGATCGATCGCGACCACCCATTGGGCGGAGCCGAGCGCGAAACGCTGCCTGAATTCTGAAATTCGCATGTTGAAGCTGGCGATTTCGACGTCGGTGCGCATCAATCGGCCAACGGTCAGATCGCGCATCCAGCCGACATCTTGCGCGCTGCGGATCAACTCGCCGCGCAGGTGCATGCGCCATGTCGCGAATGAATAGCCAAAGCTCCGCCGCACGATGACGGAGACGAGCGTCGCGATGGCCAGCATGAGGAGGCTCAGCGCAAAATCGCCGGTGGTCTCAAGGGCGAGAAAGCTCATCGTCAAAGGGCCGCCGACCACCGCGACGGCGAGGCCGGTCATGCCGACCACGGCGCCGATCGCGCTATCCAGCGCGACCGTGGGAAAATAAAGGGCGATGGCGTGGCAATAGAGCTGGCCGATCAGACTGCCGAGATAGAGCGAGGCGAAGAAGAGGCCGCCGCGAAAGCCGGAGCCGATCGAGATCATCGAGGCGACGGATTTGACGGCCAAAGCCAAACCGATGGCGGAAAGGGCGGGCGCGGCGTCGAAGAGCGCAATCGTCGCGCCGTGCCCCGATGAAAGGGCGGCGGGGGTCACGAGCGCAAGGCCTCCGACGATCAGGCCGCCAATCGCCGGTTGCAGCGCCAGCGGCAGCCGGGTCCAGCGGAAAAGCCCTTCGACGAAGGCGACGCCGCGCATGATGGCGATGCCGAATGCGGCGCAAAGGACGCCAAGCAGCACGAGCAGCGCCATGTCGACGTCGGAAAGATGTACGCCGGAGATCGCCGTTCTCGCGAATTGGCTGCCGACGCCGAGTGCGCGCGCCGAGAGGATGCCGCCGATCGCCGCCGCGCCCACGGGCGCGAGGCCGAACGGGGTATAGGCGCCGAGAATCAGTTCGAAGGCGTAAAAGGCGCCCGTCAACGGACCGCCGAAAGCCGCCGCGATCGCCCCGGCCGAACCGCAGGCGACCAGCGTGCGCAAATCGGGCCGCCGCAGCCCGAGCGCCGCGCCCATGAAAGAGGCGAAGCCCGCCCCCATCTGCGTATAGGCGGCCTCGAGCCCGACCGATGCGCCAAAGCCGTTCGAGACGACCGTCTGCGCCGTAATGACAATGCTGTCGGAGAGCGACATGCGGCCGCCGCGCAGCGCATTGGCCTCGATCGGATCGACCGGCCGGTTCGGGCGCCATCTGCGGATGAAAATTCCGGAGAGGCCGAGCAGCAGCCCGCCCGCCAGCGGAGCCAGCGCGCGCCAGCGCGGCTCGATCCTGGCGAGCGCGCTCAAATGCTCGCTCCCGAACAGCCCGAGATGCAGCAAAAGCGAGGCTTTCAGGATGCCGGCGGCGAAGAGGCCGGCTGTCGAGCCGCTGAGAAAGCCCAGAAAGATCAGGCTTATTTCGTCGCGCCGGATGAGCGTGCGCGCCCGTCTGGCGACTTTCTGAAGCAACGACGGCCCTATTTGCGCGCCCTCGGCTTGGGCCATCGGCGATTCAACCTCAAAGATACGGCGAAAGATGCGGAGGAAGGTGCGGGCTCGGGATATTCATTTCAAAAAACTTGCATTTCCCGAATCTTGCGCTGCGGCTTCCGCGCCTTTATAAGCCGCGTTGCGTCCCTTCCGACACCCCTGGAGGCGAGGGCGCAATTTCTTTTTTTGAAGGACAGCAACATGGCCGAGACGAAAACTCTCGCGGCCACGGTGCGTAGCGGGATAGGCAAGGGGGCCGCCCGCAGCGTTCGCCGTGAAGGCCGCATTCCCGGCGTAATCTATGGCGGCGGCGACCCCGCCGAGCCGATTACGCTGGATTTTCGCGAACTGAACAAACTGATTTATGCCGGGCATTTTCTGACGACGCTCTTCGAGATCGACGTCGGCGGCGCAAAGCAGCGCGTCATCCCGCGCGACTATCAGCTGGATCCCATCAAGGATCTCCCGCTTCATGTCGATTTTCTTCGCCTCAAGCCGGGCGCGAGCCTGCGCGTCGAGGTGCCGGTGCATTTCCTCAATCAGGAGACATGCCCGGGCGTCAAGAAAGGCGGCAGCGTGAACATCGTTCGCCACTCGATCGAGATGCGCGTCCCGGCGGACGACATCCCGGAGGCGGTGATCGCCGATCTCGCCGAACTCGACATCAATGATTCGCTGCATCTTACCGCGCTGCCCCTGCCGGCCGGCTGCAGGCCGACCCAGCGCGAGCGCGATTTCACCATCGTGACCATCACGCCGCCGCTGGTCGTCCCCGAAGATGCGGCCGCCGCCGCCGCCGCCGCCGCCGCCCCGGCCAAGGGCGCGAAGGGAGCGCCGGCCGCCAAGGCTGCGCCCGCCGCGGCCGCTGCGCCGGCCGCCCCGGCGAAGAAGAAATAGCGTCCAAGGCCAGATGCATCCGGTCCGCCTCTCGCTTTCAGATTGAAGAGGCGGACCGATTGCCTGCGGATTGCGCGATCAGGCGGAGGCCATGATTCTTTTCGTCGGCCTCGGCAATCCCGGCAGGGCCTATGCCGGCAACCGCCACAACATCGGCTTCATGGCGATCGAGGCGATCGCGCGCGCCGCCGCGGCGCCCGCGTTTCGCAGCAAATTTCACGGGCTGCGTCAGCGAGATCGCGCTCGCCGGCGAGCGCGTCGTCCTGCTGCTGCCGCAAACCTATATGAACGAATCGGGCCGGGCGGTCGGCGACGCGGCGCGCTATCTCAAGATCGAGCCGCGCGACATCGTCGTGTTCCATGACGAACTCGATCTTCCGCCGGGCAAGGTGAGGGTCAAGACGGGCGGCGGCAACGCCGGGCACAATGGCCTGAAATCCATCACCGCCCATATCGGCAACGACTATCGGCGGGTTCGCATCGGCATCGGCCATCCCGGCGACCGGGCGCTCGTGCATAATTATGTGCTGGGCGATTTCGCCAAGGCGGACGCGCCCTGGGTCGAGGCCTTGTGCGGCTTCATCGCCGCCAACGCGGGCCTATTGGCGAAAGGCGAGGACGACGCGTTCCAGACCAGGGTGTTTCGCGACATGGAGGCGGCCGGGCTTCCCTGAGGGTCTCAGCCTAAATCTGGCGCTCGATCATCATCGACTTGATGCTGGCGATGGCTTTCGCCGGGTTGAGTCCCTTGGGGCAGGTCTTGGCGCAATTCATGATCGTGTGGCAGCGGTAGAGGCGGAAAGGGTCCTCGACATTGTCGAGCCGTTCGCCGGTCGCCTCGTCGCGCGAATCGATCAGCCAGCGATAGGCCTGCAACAGCACGGCGGGGCCAAGATAGCGATCGCCGTTCCACCAGTAGCTCGGGCAGGAGGTGGAGCAGCAGGCGCAGAGGATGCACTCATAGAGCCCGTCGAGTTTTCCGCGCTCCTCAGGCGTCTGGCGCCACTCCTTCTCGGGCGTCGGCGACTTCGTCTGCAGCCAGGGCTGGATCGAGGCGTGCTGCACGTAGAAATTGGTGAGGTCGGGAATGAGGTCCTTCACCACCGACATATGCGGCAGCGGATAGATCTTCACCGCGCCCTTGATGTCGTCGATCGCCTTGGTGCAGGCGAGCGTGTTGGCGCCGTCGATGTTCATGGCGCAGGAGCCGCAGATGCCTTCGCGGCAGGAGCGCCGGAAGGTCAGCGTCGGATCGATGTTGGATTTGATCCAGATCAGCGCGTCGAGCACCATCGGTCCGCAATCGTCGCGGTCGATGAAATAGGTGTCGATGCGCGGATTGCCGCCGTCGTCCGGGTTCCAGCGGTAGATGTTGAATTCGGTCAGCTCTCTTGGCCGCCGGCCGGCTTCGGCCAGCTCTTGCCGGGGAGGGGACGCGAGTTCTTGGGGAGGACGAGTTCGACCATGTTGGTTTTCCGGCGTCAGATGAGAGTGGTTTCGAACGGTCGGCGCTGGACGACGTGTGCGGAGTCGCCTCAATACACCCGCGCCTTCGGCTCGATATAGGCTATCTCGTTGGTCATGGTGTAGCTGTGCACCGGGCGGTAATCGATCGTCACCTTGCGCGCGTCGGGGTCGATCGAGGCCAACGTGTGCTTCATCCAGTTGACGTCGTCGCGCTGCGGGTAATCCTCCCGCGCGTGGGCGCCGCGCGATTCGGTGCGGTTGCCGGCGCCGTCCATGGTGACGACCGCCTGGATGATGAGATTGTCGAACTCCAGCGTCTCGACGAGATCGGAATTCCAGATCAGCGAGCGGTCGGTGACGCCGACCTGATCGCGCGCGGCCCACACCTCATGGATCAGCTTCGAGCCTTCCTCGAGCGTCTCGCCGGTGCGATAGACGGCGCAATTGTTCTGCATCACCTTCTGCATGCTGAGGCGCAGTTGCGCGGTCGGAATCGCGCCCTTGGCGTAGCGGAAGCCGTCGAGGCGCTCGAGCGCGCGGTCGGCGGAATCGGCCGGCAGCTCCGGCTGCTTCGCGCCCGCCGTCACGATCTCGGCGGCGCGCATGCCGGCGGCGCGGCCGAACACCACGAGATCGATCAGCGAATTGGAGCCGAGCCGGTTCGCGCCATGCACGGAGACGCAGGCCGCCTCGCCAAGCGCCATCAGGCCGGGGACGATGACGTCCGGATCGCCGTTCTTCTTGATGACCACTTCGCCATGGTAATTGGTCGGGATGCCGCCCATGTTGTAATGCACCGTCGGCAGCACCGGGATCGGCTGGCTGGTCAGATCGACGCCGGCGAAAATCTTGGCGCTCTCGGAAATGCCGGGCAGCCGCTCATGCAGGATCTTCGGGTCGAGATGATCGAGGTGGAGATAGATGTGATCCTTGTTCTTGCCGACGCCGCGGCCCTCGCGGATCTCCACCGTCATGGCGCGCGAGACCATGTCGCGCGGCGCGAGATCCTTCACCGAAGGCGCATAGCGCTCCATGAAGCGCTCGCCCGCGCCGTTGGTGAGATAGCCGCCCTCGCCCCGCGCGCCCTCGGTGATGAGGCAGCCCGCGCCATAGATGCCGGTTGGATGGAACTGCACGAACTCCATGTCCTGCAGCGGCAGGCCGGCGCGCAGCACCATGCGCGTTGCCGTCGCCCGTGCAGGTATGCGCCGAGGTGCAGGAGAAAAAGGCGCGGCCATAGCCGCCGGTGGCGAGGATGACGAGCTGGGCGCGGAAGCGGTGGATCGTGCCGTCGTCGAGCTTCAGGCAGACGACGCCGCGGCAGCGGCCATCCTCCATGATGAGGTCGATGGCGAAATATTCGATGAAGAATTCGGTATTGTAGCGCAGCGCCTGCCCGTAGAGCGTGTGCAGCATGGCGTGGCCGGTGCGGTCGGCGGCGGCGCAGGTGCGCTGCGCCGGCGGCCCCCGGCCGAAATCGGTGGTCATGCCGCCGAACGGGCGCTGATAGATGCGGCCGTCCTCGGTGCGCGAGAACGGCACGCCCCAATGTTCGAGTTCGTAGACGGCGGCGGGCGCGTTGCGGCAGAGATATTCGATCGAATCCTGATCGCCGAGCCAGTCCGACCCCTTGACGGTGTCGTACATGTGCCATTTCCAGTTGTCCGGCCCCATATTGGCGAGCGAGGCGGCGACGCCGCCCTGCGCGGCCACCGTATGCGAGCGCGTCGGGAACACCTTGCTGATGCAGGCCGTGCGCAATCCCGCCTGCGAGCAGCCGACGGTCGCGCGCAGACCCGCGCCGCCGGCGCCGACGACGATGACGTCGAAACTGTGATCGGTGATCGGATAGGCGGCGCCGATCCTCGATGGCGCCTGCGCCGCCGTTCAACGTGCCGTTCGAGGCCATTCTGTCGCCTTTCGAATCATTGCTACATCCGACGGACTCGCCGCCGCCGGATCACGAAAAAAGGGCCGCATCGAAATCAGGGCGAGCCGGCCGACAGGCCGAGTTTCAGGGCGGCGAAAATCAGGGCGGCGCCAAGGCCCGCGCAGAACAGGGAATTGGCGACGAGCGCCCATTCCTTGGCGTGGGGCGAATGAATGTAATCGTCGATGATCGACTGCATCCCGGTCTTCATGTGCGCGACGCCGGCCAGAATGAACAGAAGCAGGACGATCGCCTGACAGGGCTGCGCCAGTTCGGCCCGCGCGCCGGCGTAATCCTTGCCAACCAGCGAGACTGCGATCCAGACGAAGGCGAGCGACAGGGGAATCAGCGCGACCGCGGTGACGTGCATGCGCCAGGCGTCGGCGGCGCCCGACTTCGCCGAGCCGAGAGTGCGCGTCCGGGCGGCGCCCCGAACCGGTGCTGCATCATGCGTCATGAGGGTCTTCAAGTCCTTCAAATGGAGCCGGCCGGCCGCGGACGCGAAGAGCCGCGGCGGTCCGCTTAAGGTTCAAGCGCGGAGCAAGGCGATGATCCAGACGAGCACGGTGAGCGCACCGCCGCCGATCAGCGTCGCTTTGGCGAGCCATTCGCGCTCCGGATCATCGAGACCATAGCCGGCGTCCCAAATGATATGACGCACGCCGCCAAGCAGATGATGAAACAGCGCCCAGGTGAATCCGAACAGGATGAATTTGCCGATGATCGAATTCAGGAACCAGGACGCCGCCGCGAACGCGCCGGGACCGCTCGCCGCGGCGATCAGATACCAGGCCAGCAGAAGCGTGCCGCCATAGAGCGCGACGCCGGTGATGCGATGGGCGATCGACATCATCATCGTCAGCGTCGGGCGATAAATCTCGAGATGCGGCGACAGAGGGCGGCGGCTTTCGGGGCGGCTGAGATTGACCTCGACCTCTGTCATGAAAGCTAAATCCGATCTTCGTGAATGACGCTTAAGCTTTCCATTAACGCAAACCAGAGTGGCGGGCAACGCAATCGAGCCAGAAAATTGACGCAGCGCGCTTCCCGGAGGCGGGCGCATCGCCTTTGCTTATTGCAAAAAGCTCGGACGCGGTAGAAGAATGGCGGGAATTCGCAAGCGGCTGCGGCGCTGACTTGGCGACAGGCGACGACGCTTCGCTCCCGCCTTTGGGCGAGCGGTCGCGACGGCGCTTTGGAAGCAGCGTTTCGGGGGGTGCGTTATTGACGATTTTTCAAGACAGGACCGCCCGGCGCAACGAGCTTTTCCTTGTCCGCCGCGGCGGACGGCATTGCCTCGGCCGCGGCGCGGTTCGATCGTCGCTGCGGCTTGCTGCGGCGCTGATCTTCGCGCTGCTGCTGGCGCTCGTCGCGCTGCCGGGGGCGGCCCGCGCGGCTTCCGGCCGGATTTCGATCGAATCCGGCGGGATCGCCCGCACCGCCATTCTGGTCCAAAATCGCCGCCTGAAACAGGCGCGCCGCCCTCTCGTGATCGTTTTGCGGAGCACCGGCGAGAAGGGGCCTCATCTCAAGCGAATCTTCGGCCTCGAGGAAATGGCCGGCTCTGCGGGGCCGGTCCTCGTCTATCCAGATCCCGTCGGCGGCCACTGGAGCGATGCGCCGGGCCCAGACGCGACGCGCGACGCCGCCTTCGTGCGCGACATCATCAGCAAGCTCGTCGCCGATGGAATCATCGATAAGCGCAAGGTCTTCATCGTCGGCGTCGCGAATGGCGGATTCACGGCCTTCAGGATCGTCTGCGACAACGCCGCTCTTTTCGCGGGCGCGGCCGCGCTGGTCACCGCGCTGCCGGCGGATCTCTCCGATTCCTGCAAGCCCTCGCGGCCGGTTCCCCTGATCATGATCGCCGGCACGGCCGACGGATCAATTCCCTACGCCGGCGGCAAGGTGAATTTGGCCGCCTCCAAGACAAGCGTGCTTTCAGTCGATGCGACGCTGGCGGTATTCGCCAAGGCGGCGGGATGCGGCGAGGGGCGCAGCACGACGGCTATCCCGGACCGCGACACGCGCGACGGCACGCGCGCCTATCTCGACAAACTCAACGGCTGCAAGGTCCCGGTGGAGCTTTTGCGGGTCGAAGGCGGCGGCCATTCGGTTCCCGGCCGGGGCGGCGCCGGCGCGGAGTCCGCGCATGGCGCCGGCCTGCACAACAACGATATCGAGAGCGCGCGGCTGATCTGGGATTTCTTCCGCGGGCTCGGCGGCTGAGTTTTAACCCCGCGCCCCGCGCGGCGCACGACGAGCGCGGCTTCGAGCGCCTGCGGGTCGCCCGTCAGCACCAGCGTTTTGAGGCGCGCCGTCGCCCCGGACTCGAGCCGGATTGCGGCAGCCGGAATGCGCAGCGTTTTGGCGATCAGCTTGATAAGGGCGGCATTCGCCTCGCCGTCCTGCGGCGCGGCGCGCACGCGCGCCTTCAGGACGGCCCGACCGTCGGAGAGATGATCGATGGCGCCGATTTCGTCGCGCGCGCTTTTGGGCGTCAGGCGGACCGAGAGAACAAGCAGCGCCGCCGCGAAGGCTCCAGGGAAGCGGCGCCGAATCGGAGGCGACGCCGGCGGTCAAAAGACGTTCGGATAGATGTAATCGATAATGATGCGCTGGATCAGGAAGATGATCAGGAAACAGGATGATCGGCGAAATATCCAGGCCGCCGAAACTTGGCAGGAATTGCCGGATCGGGCGCAGGACTGGTTCGGTCAGCGCATTGACGGCGGTCACTATGGCGCGGACGACGCCATTATAGGTGTTCACGACGTTGAAGGCGATCAGCCACGACAGGATCACCGCTGCGATCACGACATAGGTATAAAGATCGAGAGCCAGCAGGATGACGTCGAGAAGAGCGCGCATGGGAACTCCAAAGCCTCAGCAGGATGATCCTCGTTTACGCGGCTTGAGCCGGACTGGCAAGGCGAGGCGAGACCGTGGTCGCCGTCCAACGGGCCGTCCCGGCGGGCGACAGCGAACGCCCCCTTCCTCCGCACACTGGTCCGCGCAAGGCCGCGCCAATGAACTTGCGCCCTCACGCGCAGTCGCGTAAACAGCCGCGGTGGACGGGGCTGTAGCTCAGATGGGAGAGCGCTGCAATCGCACTGCAGAGGTCAGGGGTTCGATTCCCCTCAGCTCCACCAAGCAAATCAACGCATTAAGCTGGCGATCTCGCGCTCGATTCCTGCGGGGGAAGCTTCGAGGAAGCAGGCGGCGTGAATTTCGGCCCTCGCGTCGAATCAAGCAGAAGCCGACCCTTCCCGCGACCAAATTCGTAGCGATAACGCGTGGCGCTCTTGAAGCCGCGCGGCGTACAGAACCCCTGCGCTGGATACCGCCGTCCGCTGGTCTTGCTTGTGCGCTTGAGGGGATTTCAGCGGGTTTCGCAGCCCGCGTCAAAGCGCGAGTTCCGCGCGGTTTCCCCGGCCTTAACCATGAATAGAACAAAAGCACGCAACTACGCTGTGGAAATTTGACAATCATCACAGTATGCGGGGAACTATCCGTATTTAAGAACGTAATATTTTTAAAGACCAGGGAGGGAGGGACGGCTTATGCGCAGAAGCCGCCCCTCCGATGAAAGGGATTGCTGCACCCCACCCGCCATCCGACGGACATCTGCGGGACTCACGAAGAATTGTGGCGCAATCGCCACATGTATGGCGAATTTTTGGCGGGCCGTCATTTGCGATCCTGCTTATGGTAAGGATTAGGCGGGGTTGGTCGAGACCAATGCTTTTTCAGGCCCAAACAGTTTGGCCTTCCCTTATGGCGCGCTCCGCCGCCATGTTTCCGTCTCGAATTTAGCAATATGATCCGCCGGCCCGCTAATTTGCATTAGGGTCGAGGGAATGCCCGAAACGGAATGGAACAGCGAGACGGCGCCCGAAGAGGGCGCGATCGTCCGTGTGCTCGGGGCGGACCACCGGGGCCGATATTTGATCCCGTTCCCAGTCATCTTTCGCGACGATTGCTGGTGGAATGCTCTCACCGGTGAAGAACTAGACACTTTTATCGTCGGATGGCGCCCAGCCGACAAGAGCGAATGACAACCGGTTTGGCCTAGCCGCCGTTCGCTCCTCGCACCCTGCTTGATCGCTTGGCGCCCTTCGATCCGTTCCGATCGCGCGCTGTTGCCGACAGCGTTCCAGTCCAGTTCTGGCTGACTTCATTGCGAAAGGGGGATGCATCCATCCGCCATCACGCAGACGTTAGGTCCCTGGCGCGCGCCGCGATGTAACGGCGACCATCCTCCTTCCGAACACGGGAATGCGACGTTCGCTGGCCCTCATGCCGGGCCTCGCCGCGGCCGAGCGCTCACGGAAAGAGGGACACCACATGACTCTTCTAGTTCTGGCCTATTTCGCGGGCGTCCTCACCATCCTTAGTCCGTGCATCCTGCCGGTGCTGCCTTTCGTCTTCGCCGGGGCAGGGCGGCGCTTCACGCGAACCGGGCTGCCGCTCCTGCTTGGCATGGCGGGCGCCTTCACGGGCGTCGCCACGCTCGCCGCCGTCGGCGGCGGCTGGGCGCTGGCTGCGAACCAATATGGACGCGCCGCCGCTCTGGCGCTGTTCGCCCTGTTCGCGGCGACGCTTCTGTCAGACCGCCTCGCCGAATGGCTCTATCGGCCATTCGTCGCGCTCGGCCGCCAGCTGTCGCGCTCGAGCCCGGCCGGCGATGAACGCGCCGGACCGCTCGCCTCCGCCCTGCTTGGCGTCGCCACGGGCTTGCTGTGGGCGCCCTGCGCAGGCCCGATCCTTGGCCTTATCCTGACCGGCGCCGCGCTCAACGGCGCGAGCGTCGCGACGACGCTGCTCATCCTCGCCTATGCGCTCGGCGCGGCGACGTCGCTTGCATTGGCGCTTCTCGCCGGAGCGAGAGTGAGCGCCGCGCTGAAGCGCGCCCTCGGCGCCGGAGAATGGCTGCGTCGCGGTTTTGGCGTCGCCGTGCTGGCCGGCGTCGCCGCCGTCGCCTTCGGCTGGGACGCGCAGCTTCTGTCGCGGGTCGACGCCCCGGATACCGCATCGCTTGAGAAGAGGCTGCTCGAGTGGACCGGCGCGCACAAGGCCGCCGCGTCGGAACGGACGCCGGCCTCCGACGCCGTGCCTCGCCCGTCTCGGGCGACCAGCGAAGCTCGGTCTCGACCGAACAACGCGGCGCGCCGCTGCTTATTGACGTCGCCTTCAGCGAGACCGCCAGCGAGGACCAGAACTCGCGGCCTCAACCAGCGCCGATCTGCCGGTCGAAGGCGCGCTGCCCGGCTTCGCCGGCGCAACGGAGTGGCTGAATTCGCCGCCGCTGACAGCGCAGGCTTTGCGCGGCAAGGTGGTGCTGGTGGTTTTCTGGACGTTCAATTGCTACAACTGCCTGAACGCGCTGCCCCATGTCCGCGCATGGGCTGAAAAATACCGCGATCACGGCCTCGTCGTCGTCGGCGTGCATACGCCGGAACTGCCCTTCGAAAGGGATGTCGGCAATGTGCGCAGCGCCGTCGCCCGGCTGAAGATCAACTATCCCGTCGCCATCGACAACGCCAATGCGATCTGGAGAGCCTTCGGCAACGAATATTGGCCGGCGGCTTATTTCGTCGACGCCGAGGGCCGCATCCGTCATCACCATTTCGGCGAGCATGATTACGAGAATTCGGAGCGCGTCATCCAGCAGCTTCTGGAGGAGGCCGGCAATCGCAACGTGCCGGGCTGATCGGAAATAACGGGCGGCGCGCCGCTGCCGCCGCCCACGCTTTCGCTGCAATTGCGTAAGCCGTCGTCGCCGCTCGATGCGGGACAACATCCAACGCGGAAAGGCCTCTGTTCATGACCGCGCCTGTCATCTTCGGTAATGCAAGCGCTGGATGTTCTATCCACGCTTTTTGTATTCGCGCTTGGTTGCGGAGCGATTTTTATATTCGTTGTTTTTGTGTTGGACCGACTGCAAAGCCGCGACGCCGTTTTGCGCAACTACCCGGTGATCGGGCACATGCGCCATATTCTCTCCAGTCTCGGAGAATTCTTCAGGCAATATTTCTTTGCGATGGATCGCGAAGAGCTTCCCTTCAATCGCGCCGAGCGGGGCTGGGTCGAACGCGCCTCAAAAAACAGCGATTCAACCGTCGCCTTCGGATCGACCAAATACATCAAGGAACCGGGGACGCCGATTTTCGTGAACTGTCCCTACCCGACCCTCGACGAAGATATCGAACCGACGCCGTTTTTCGTCATCGGCCCCGATTCCCCGAACCCTTATGCAGCCCGATCCTTTTTCAATATTTCGGGCATGAGCTTCGGCGCGTTGTCGGCCCCAGCGGTGCTCGCGCTGTCGAGAGGCGCGAGGCTGGCGCAATGCTGGCTGAACACCGGCGAGGGCGGTCTTTCGCCCTATCATCTCGAAGGCGGGGCCGACATCGTTTTCCAGATCGGCACCGCGAAATACGGCGTTCGCCGCCCCGACGGGACCTTGAACGAGGACAGCGCTGAGGGAACTCGCGGCGCTGCCGCAGGTGAAAATGTTCGAGATCAAGCTTTCGCAGGGCGCAAAGCCCGGCAAGGGGGGAATACTGCCGGGCGTTAAGGTGACGGCCGAGATCGCCGCCATCCGCGGCATCCCGGTCGGCGAGGATTCGATCAGCCCCAATCGCCATCCCGAGATCAACAGCAACGAAGATCTGCTCGCATTCATCGACAAGGTCAAAGCGATCACCGGAAAGCCGGTCGGGGTAAAGGCGGTGCTGGGCGCCTATGGCTGGCTCGACGACCTGATGGCCAAGGTCCGCGAGCGCGGCGCCGGACCCGACTTTTTCACGCTGGATTCTGGCGACGGCGGCACCGGCGCCGCGCCGATGGCGCTCATGGACAATGTTGGCCTTTCCATTCGCGAATCGCTGCCGTTGGCGCGAGACATCATCAAAAAGCACGGCCTTGGCGAACGCATCCCCATCATCGCATCGGGCAAGCTCACGACGCCGGCCGACGTGGCCTGGGCTTTGTGCGCGGGAGCCACGTTCGTTAACTCGGCGCGAGGCTTCATGTTCGCGCTCGGCTGCATCCAGTCGCTGAAGTGCAACAAGAACACCTGCCCGACCGGCGTCACCACACATGACAAGCGACTGCAGACAGGCCTTGACCCCACCGACAAGGCTGTGAGAGTGGCGAATTATTGCGTCAACCTGCGTCATGACGTCGAGGTGATCGCGCATAGCTGCGGCGTGCCCCATCCAAGACGCCTCAAGCGTTTTCACGTGCGTATCGTCTGTCCGGACGGCATATCGCGGCCGTTGAGCGAACTTCATCCATCCGACGATCCTGCCGACTCGAATGCTTCGGCGGCGCGCGCGCAGGCCTGCGCATCGCAAACGACAGCGAGCCAATGAGGGACAGACGGTAATTTCCATCAAGTAAATGGTCGCGGGCGCCGCGCTTCATTTCGCCGCCAATCTGGAAAAAATATTGTCGAACGAAGTAACGGCTCGATGCCGCCGTACGTTATCGTGGTAGGGCGTTGCAGTCGGCGAAGGTCGCCGGCCTCACCGTTCTCCCAAGTCGCGCCCCTGCGAACGTGCAGGCGGCGGTTTGAGGCGCGCCAGCCCGGCGCTAAAGATTAGCAGGAGTAACGTCATGATCGCCAGACACGCCATCGCCCGCTTCGCCGCCGTCGCCATCGTTGCGGCCAGCTCGATCTATGCCGGCGCGGCCTTCGCCGACGACGCCATGAAGTCCGACGCGACGACGACGCAAGACCAGATGAAAAGCGACTCATGAAGAGCGACTCCATGAAGAGCGACTCCATGAAGAGCGACTCGATGAAGAGCGACTCCATGAAGAGCGACTCCATGAAGAGGCGACTCGATGAAGAGCGACAGCAAGTAATTACGGGACGGATCCGCTCCGGGCCTTGCGCCGGAGCGGATCGGCGGACTTCAATGGCCTTGAGAACGGGAGGCGGCGATGAGGGCGATGAGGACGATGACCGACATCCGAGAGGCGGATCTCGCGCCGTCGCCGCGCCTGAAGCGGGTCGTCTTTCGCCACGCGCTCGTGACCCGCGTAACGCACTGGATCAATCTCGTCTGCGTCATAATTCTGCTTATGAGCGGCCTGCAGATCTTCAATGCCCATCCGGCGCTCTACTGGGGCCAATACGGCGCCGACGCCGACACGCCTCTTTTCGAGATCGGCTCCGATGAATCGAGCGACGGCAGGCTCACGGGCTTCGCGAAGATCGGCTCAGCGACGCTCAATACCACCGGCGTCCTCGGAGTCTCCGCCAATCCGAACGGCGAAATCGTCGAGCGCGGCTTTCCGCGCTTCGTCACGCTCCCCGCCTACCGCGATCTTTCGCTCGGGCGCCGCTGGCATTTCTTTTTCGCCTGGTTGTTCGTTGCAAATCTCCTCGTCTATTACGTTGGCGGAATCGCCAGCGGACACCTGCGCCGCGATCTTCTTCCGAACCGCGAGCAGGTGCGGCCGAAGGCTGTCTTGGCAAGATTTCATCGATCATCTGCGGCTCAAATTTCCGCGCGGCGAGGAGGCGCGCCATTACAATCCGCTGCAGAAATTCGCCTATCTTGGCGTGATCGGCGTGCTGTTGCCGACGATGATCCTCACCGGCCTCACCATGTCGCCGGGGATGGACGCCATCCTGCCCTGGCTCGTGACGCTTTTCCAGGGCCGCCAATCCGCGCGGACGATCCATTTCATCGCGGCAAACCTGATCGTCCTGTTCATTTTCGTGCATGTCGCGATGGTGTTGCTCGCGGGCCCGATCAATGAGCTGCGTTCGATGATCACCGGCAAGTTCGTGATCTATCCGGAGGACGGCCATGCGTAGCTTTCGTCTTCCGCGGCGCCGATTTCTGACCCTTGGCGGAGCAAGCCTCGGCGCCGCGCTGCTTGGCGGCTGCGACGTCTCCGACTCGCCCGACGTCGTGTCGATCCTCGACTCGGCCGAGGGGCTGACCTATCGCGCCCAAAGACTGCTTGGCGGCGGCCATTCGATGGCGCGCGAATTTTCCGCCGCCGATCTGTCGCCGGTGTTCAAGGTGAATGGCACCCACAAGCCCGAGGGCGATGAATATGCCGCCCTTGTCGAAAGCAATTTCGTGGATTGGCGCCTGCGCGTCGATGGGCTGGTCGCAAGGCCCCTCGAGCTGTCGCTCGAAGACTTGCGCAACCTGCCGCAGCGCACGCAGATCACGCGCCATGACTGCGTCGAGGGATGGAGCGCCATCGGCAAATGGCAGGGCGTTCCGCTGTCCATCGTGCTACGGCGGGCCGGGCTTTTGCCGGCCGCGCGCTTTGCGGTGTTCCACTGCGCCGACTGGTATGAACACGCGCTCGACGGCACCGGACAATATTACGAAAGCATCGATCTCATCGACGCTTTTCATCCGCAAACCATTCTTGCGCATAGCCTCAACGACGCGCCGCTTCCTGTCGGCCATGGCGCGCCGCTGCGGCTGCGGGTGGAGCGGCAACTCGGCTACAAACATGCAAAATATGTAATGCGGGTCGAGTTGACGGACCGCTTCGATAGCATCGGTCGCGGCAAAGGCGGATTCTGGCCCGATCGCGGCTATGAATGGTACGCGGGGATCTGATCGGGACGGACCATCCGGCGCTTCGGCGCGATGATTTACGAGGTCGCGAATATGTCAGACGTCGGCCAGATCGTATTGGTGTTGCAGGGCGGGGGCGCCCTTGGCGCTTACCAGGCTGGCGTCTATCAGGCGATGCATGAAGCGGGCATTGAGCCTGATTGGGTGATTGGCACATCCATCGGCGCCATTAACGCCTGCCTTATCGCCGGCGCCGCGCCGGACGATCGAGTGGCGAAGCTGCGCGCTTTCTGGGACTGCGTCGCACATGATCCAGTCGTCGAGGCCGCCGCCTGTTTTCCCTTTTTCGGCATGAGCCTGCCGAACTGGATCACGCTGACGTCGGGCGTGTCCAACTTTTTCAAGCCCAATCCGCGCGCTTTTCTCGGACCCGAGGTTCGGCTCGCGGCTGACTCGGCCGGTTACTATTCGACGCAGCCGCTTGAGGCGACGTTGAGCGAACTGGTCGATTTCTCCCTCGTCAACAAATGCGCGCCGCGCCTCACCGTCGGCGCGGCCAATGTCAGAACCGCCGAAATGCGCTATTTCGACAGCCGCGACGCGCCGATCACGGTGCGTCACGTCATGGCGTCCGGCGCGCTGCCGCCAGCCTTCCCGGCGGTCCGGATCGAGGGCGACTTGTACTGGGACGGCGGCATTCTCTCGAATACGCCGGTCGAGGCTGTGTTCGACGACAGGCCGCGGCGCAATTCATTGATTTTCGCGGTCCACATCTGGAACCCGGACGGACAGGAGCCCGAAACCATCACCGAGGTGCTGAACCGGCAGAAGGATATTCAATATTGTAGCCGCACCGTCGCGCAGATCAGACGGCAGGAGCAACTCCACCGCTTGCGGCACATCGTTGCGGAACTGGCGGCGCGCGTGCCGCAAGAGGAGCGCGACACGCCTCTCGTAAGCGAAATGGCGAGCTACGGATGCCTGACGCAAATGCATGTGGTGCGGCTTCTCGCGCCGCAACTGGAGGGCGAGGATCACACCAAGGACATCGACTTCAGCCGCGCCGGGATCAAGGCGCGCTGGGAGGCGGGTTTGGCGGATGCGCGGCGCATCATTCACAATGCGCCCTGGCGCGGGAACGTCGATCCGTTGGCGGGCTTCTATCTGCACGAATGCCGCCCGGCCACGGAGCCGATGAGGTGAGGCCGCGTGGGCTGGGGCCACCCGCCGGCGCGATCGCGGGTTTGACGACTGGCGTTTCGCATGAAGCAGATACGCCGGTTCACCCCGCAGATTGGTCGTTGCCGCAAAGTCGCGGCCGTTGCGCGGCCGGACTTGTTTAATAGTTCGGGCGCTAACGGGCTATAGACGCTATCTATCAGCCAACGAAACTCCCCCATTGATATTCCGGGGCCGCCACCGCACCTTCTCTACTACAATAAATCAATAGTCGGGTGGAATATATGCATCAGGCGACTCCGTGGGATGCCGCGCGCGCCGAGGCGATCGTCAGCGAGCATGCCGGTCTCGAAGGGCCCATGCTGCCGATTCTTCATGCCTTGCAGCATGAGTTCGGCCATGTCGACGAGGCCGCCGCGCCGCTCATCGCCAAAGCGCTGAACCTCAGCCGCGCCGAAGTGCACGGCGTTATTACATTCTACCATGATTTCCGCCGCGAGGCCGCCGGCCGCCATATCCTGAAGCTTTGCCGCGGCGAAGCCTGCCAGAGCATGGGAAGCGAGGCGCTGGCCGAGGACTTTCTCGCCAAGCTCGGCATCGATTGGCATGGCTCTACGGCCGATGGCGAACTGACCGTCGAGCCGGTTTATTGCCTCGGCCTTTGCGCCTGTTCGCCTGCCGCGCTGCTCGACGACGAGGTCGATCGGCCGGCTCGACGCCGAAAGCCTGGCGGAAGCTCTGGACGCGGTGCGCGGATGACCCGGATTTTCGTTTCGAAGGATGCCGCGGCGCTGGCCCTCGGCGCCGATAAGGTCGCGGCAAAAATCGCTGCGGAGGCTCAGGCGCGCGGCGCGGCGGTCGAAATCATCCGCACCGGCTCGCGCGGCATGATCTTTCTGGAGCCGCTGGTCGAGGTCGAGACCGCCGGCGGGCCGCATCGGCTATGGGCCGGTCAAAGCGTCCGACGTCGGCTCTTTGTTCGACGCTGGGCTTCTCTGCCGGCGGCGCGCATGCGCTCGGCATCGGCAAGACCGAAGACCATCCCTTCTTCGCCCGCCAGACCCGCCTCACTTTCGCCCGCTGCGGAATCATCGATCCGGTTTCGCTGGACGATTACGCCGCGCTGGCAGGCTGGCGCGGCCTCAGGCGCGCCATCGAGATCGGACCGGCGGCGACCATCGCCGAGGTGACGAAATCAGGCCTGCGCGGGCGCGGCGGCGCGGGCTTTCCGACCGGCATCAAATGGAAGACCGTCGCCGACGCGCCAGCCGACCGCCGCTACATCGTCTGCAATGCGGACGAGGGCGATAGCGGCACCTTCGCCGATCGCATGATCATGGAGGGCGATCCCTTCGCGCTGATCGAAGGCATGGCGATCGCGGCGATCGCCGTCGGCGCCGAGCAAAGGTTACGTCTATCTGCGTTCGGAGTATCCGCACGCGGCGCCGACATTCGAGGAGGCGCTCGAGCGTCGCGCGCGCGGCCGGCTATCTCGGGCGCCGACATTCTCGGCTCGGGCCATGCGTTCGACATCGAACTGCGCATCGGCGCCGGCGCCTACGTCTGCGGCGAGGAGACCTCGCTGCTGGAGAGCCTCGAAGGCAAGCGCGGCGTCGTCCGGGCGAAGCCGCCGCTGCCCGCCCATAAGGGCCTGTTCGCGCGGCCGACGGTCGTCAACAATGTCCTCTCGCTCGTCGCCATCCCGACCATCCTCGACCGCGGCGGCGAATTCTACGCCAGCTTCGGCATGGGCCGCTCGCGCGGGACAATGCCGCTGCAGATCGCCGGGCAACATCCGCTTCGGCGGCCTGTTCGAGACCGCCTTTGGCCTCACGCTTGGCGAGATCGTCGAGGAGATCGGCGGCGGGACCGCGTCCGGCCGGCCGGTGCGCGCCGTGCAATGCGGCGGCCCGCTCGGCGCCTATTTTCCGCCCGCCTTTTTCGATACGCCCTTCGACTATGAGGCCTTCGCCGCCCGCGACGGGCTGATCGGCCATGGCGGCCTCGTCGTCTTCGACGATACCGTCGAGATGGCGAAGATGGCGCGCTTCGCGATGGAGTTCTGCGCCATCGAGAGCTGCGGCAAATGCACGCCCTGCCGGATCGGCTCGACGCGCGGCGTCGAGGTGATGGAGCGCATCATCGGCGGCGTCAAGGTCGACGAGAATATCGCGCTTCTTGAGGACCTCTGCCAGACCATGAAATTCGGTTCGCTCTGCGCGCTTGGCGGCCTTGCGCCCTATCCCGTGCTCAGCGCGCTTCGCCATTTCCCGGAAGATTTTCGCCGCGCCACGCGCTGGCGGCCGAGTAAGGACGACTGTCATGGCTCTCATCAAAGAAGTCGATTACGGCACGCCCGCGGCGAAATCCGAAAAGACCGTCACGCTGACCATCGATGGCGTATCGGTCAGCGTGCCCGAGGGCACCTCGATCATGCGCGCGGCGATGGAGATGGGCACCGAAATCCCCAAGCTCTGCGCCACCGATTCGCTGCAGTCCTTCGGCTCCTGCCGCCTCTGCCTCGTCGAGATCGAGGGCCGCAACGGCACGCCGGCCTCGTGCACGACGCCGGTCGCGCCGGGCATTGTCGTCAAGACCCAGACGCCGCGCCTCAAAGCGCTGCGCAAGGGCGTGATGGAGCTTTACATCTCCGACCATCCGCTCGATTGCCTGACCTGCGCCGCCAATGGCGATTGCGAATTGCAGACCCAGGCCGGCGCCGTCGGCCTGCGCGAAGTGCGCTACGGCTATGAGGGCGCCAATCATTTCGACGAGGTCGAAAGACCAGTCGAACCCCTATTTCACCTATGATCCGGCCAAATGCATCGTCTGCAACCGCTGCGTCCGGGCCTGCGAGGAAGTGCAGGGCACATTTGCGCTGACAATCGACGGACGCGGCTTCGAGAGCCGGGTCGCCGCCGGCCAGGACGAGCCTTTCCTCGAATCCGAATGCGTCTCCTGCGGCGCCTGCGTGCAGGCCTGCCCGACCGCGACGCTCACCGAGAAATCGGTGATCGACATCGGCCTGCCCGAACATTCGGCGGTGACGACCTGCGCCTATTGCGGCGTCGGCTGCACCTTCAAGGCGGAGATGCGCGGCGAGGAAGTCGTGCGCATGGTCCCGCTACAAGGACGGCAAGGCGAACCACGGCCATTCCTGCGTCAAGGGCCGCTTCGCCTGGGGTTACGCCACGCATCGCGACCGCATCCTGAAGCCGATGATCCGCGCCACGATCAGCGAGCCCTGGCGCGAAGTCTCCTGGGAGGAGGCGATCGGCTATGCGGCGTCCGAGTTCAAGCGCATCCAGGCGGCTTACGGCAAGCGCTCGATCGGCGGCATCACCTCGTCGCGCTGCACCAATGAAGAAACCTATCTGGTGCAGAAGCTGATCCGCGGCGGCTTCGGCAACAACAATGTCGACACCTGCGCGCGGGTCTGCCATTCGCCGACCGGCTATGGCCTCAAAACCGCCTTCGGCACCTCGGCCGGGACGCAGGATTTCGATTCGATCGACGATATCGACGTGATGCTGGTCATCGGCGCCAATCCGACCGACGGGCATCCCGTGTTCGCCTCGCGCATGAAGAAACGGCTGCGCGAGGGCGCGAAGCTCATCGTCATCGATCCGCGGCGGATCGATCTCGTGCGCACGCCGCATGTCGAGGCCGATTATCACCTTGCCGCTGAAGCCCGGCTCCAATGTCGCGGTCCTGACGGCGCTCGCCCATGTCATCGTGACGGAGGGCCTCGTCAATGAGGCGTTCGTGCGCGAGCGCTGCGACTGGTCGGAGTTCCAGGACTGGGCGGCTTTCGTCTCCGAGCCGCGCAACAGCCCGGAAGAGGTCGAGAAGATCTCTGGCGTTCCGGCCGATCTCATCCGCGGCGCGGCGCGGCTTTACGCGACCGGCGGCAATGCGGCGATCTATCTACGGCCTCGGCGTCACCGAGCACAGCCAGGGCTCGACGACGGTGCTCGCCATCGCCAACCTCGCCATGGCGACCGGAAATCTCGGCCGCCCCGGCGTCGGCGTCAATCCGCTGCGCGGCCAGAACAACGTCCAGGGCGCCTGCGACATGGGCTCGTTCCCGCATGAATTCGCCGGCTACCGGCATGTGTCGGACGACGCGACGCGCGAGGTCTACGAGAGCCTCTGGGGCGTCGAGATCGATCACGAGCCGGGCCTTCGCATCCCGAACATGCTCGACGCCGCCGTCGAGGGCGCCTTCCGCGGCATCTACATCCAGGGCGAGGACATTCTGCAATCCGATCCCGACACGCATCATGTCGCCGCCGGGCTCGCGGCGATGGAATGCGTCGTCGTGCAGGATCTTTTCCTCAACGAGACGGCGAATTACGCCCATGTCTTCCTGCCGGGCTCGACCTTCCTCGAAAAGGATGGCACCTTCACCAATGCGGAGCGGCGCATCCAGCGCGTGCGCAAGGTGATGAGCCCGAAAAACGGCTATGGCGACTGGGAGATCACGCTGCTTCTCGCCAAGGCCATGGGCTTTGACATGCATTACGCGCATCCGAGCGAAATCATGGACGAGGTGGCGCGGACGACGCCAAGCTTCGCCGGCGTATCCTTCGCAAGGCTCGATGAGCTCGGCTCGATCCAGTGGCCCTGCAACGCAGCCGCGCCCGAGGGCACGCCGGTGATGCATATCGGCCATTTCGCCGCCGGCAAGGGCAAATTCGTCATCACCGAATATGTCGCGACCGACGAGCGGACGGGACCGCGCTTCCCGCTGCTGCTGACGACGGGGCGCATTCTCAGCCATTACAATGTCGGCGCGCAGACGCGGCGCACCGCCAATGTCGCCTGGCACCCCGAAGATCTGCTCGAAATCCATCCGCACGACGCCGAACTGCGCGGCATCAACGACGGCGAATGGGTGAAGCTGCACAGCCGCGCCGGCGAGACGACGCTGCGCGCGCTGATCACCGACCGCGTCGCGCCGGGCGTCGTCTATACGACCTTCCATCATCCGGTGACGCAGGCTAATGTGGTGACGACGGAATTCTCCGATTGGGCGACCAATTGTCCGGAATTCAAGGTGACCGCGGTGCAGGTCTCGCGCTCGAACGGCCCGAGCGAATGGCAGGAGAGCTATCGCAAGCAGGCCGAGCAGAGCCGGCGCATCCTCACCAACGTCGAAGCCGCCGAATGAGCGATCTCGACTTCGACGCCGATCTTCGTCGCCGCGCCGCCGCCGCCGGCGGTGAGCGTCGAGTGCCTCGCGCAGCGCGGGCAAGAGCTTGTCCGCGTCCGTCCGCACGGCGCCGGAGGAGACGGCGATCGCCTTCACTTTCAACGGCATCACGCACGCCGTCATGATGGCGACGCCGGCCGATCTCGAGGATTTTGGCGTCGGCTTCGCGCTTACCGAGGGATTGATCGAGAAGCCGGCCGACATTTCGAGCCTCGAGATCATCCCGACCGAACTCGGGCGTCGAAGTCAGGATCTGGCTGCCGGAGGACCGCGGCGAAACCTATGCGGCGCGGCGGCGCAGCATGGCGGGGCCGACCGGCTGCGGGCTTTGCGGCATCGAAAGCCTCGAGCGAGGCGATGCGCTCTGCGCCCGCGGTCCCGCGCGGCAGGCGTCTTCGAGCGCGGCGACATCGTCAGGGCGATGGCTTCGATCGAGGCCGGACAGACGCTCAATGCGCAGACCCATGCGGTGCATGCGGCGGCTTTCTGGACGCCCGCGCAGGGCCTCGTTGCGCTGCGCGAGGATGTCGGCCGCCACAATGCGCTGGACAAGCTCGCCGGCGCGCTCTGTCGCGGCGGCGTTTGCGCGAGCGACGGTCTCGTGCTGCTGACCAGCCGGGTGTCGATCGAGCTGATCCAGAAGGCGGCGCGGATGGGCGCTCCGGTCATCGTCGCCGTTTCCGCGCCGACGGCAGCCGCGATCCGGCTCGCCGAGGACTGCGGCGTGACGCTATCGTCGCTGTCGCGCGCGGCGCGGATTTCGAGATTTTCACCCATCCGGAACGGATCGTCGATCGGGTCATCGCCAATGTCGCCTGACAAGAAACTCGTCTATATGGCCAATCAGATCGGCAAATTCTTCGAATCGCAAAAGCACGCGGACCCGGCCAAGGGCATCGCCGATCATCTCGCCCATTTCTGGGATCCGCGCATGCGGGCGAAGATCATCAGTCATCTGGAGCAGGGCGGCGCTGGGCTCGACCCCGACGTCAAGGACGCCATCCGCCTTGCTCGCCGCGACGGATTTCTCGAGGCCCGAGCCGTCGGCCGCAACGGCCCGGTGACGCCGGCGTGCCGAGCGCCGGGGGCGATCGGCCCGACGAACATCCGCGCCGTCCGGCCTACAGCCAAGGCGACGTTTTGGCGCGGCTTTAATTTGATTTGCATCATTGCCGCACAGCGCGCCCTTCTCATAGATAGCGGCCGTCCGCCCGAGGGCTCCTGTGCCGCTTGGGCGCATGACCAATTCTGCACGCAGCGAATGGGGCGCTATTCATGGCACTGACGGTTTCTCCCGCCAAAAGCTTCAGATCCGGCGAGCTCGTCCTCGCCGCCGTACTCGGCGTCCTGACGCTTTTGACGGCTTTCATAGCGCTCAACGCCTGGACGCCCGGCCTACGCCTTCCACATGGTGCTGATCTGCTTCGCCAGCGCCTTTGGCATTTACGCCATCTACCAGCGCTACAAGGTTCGCGACGCCGATCCGCCGCCGCAGACGATCGACAATCGCCCGAACTATAATTTCGGCCCGGTGAAATTCTCCACCATCGCCGCCGTCATCTGGGGCATCGCCGGATTTACGGTCGGGCTGATCATCGCGCTCGAGCTCGCCTTTCCCGAACTGAACGTCAGCCGCTGGACCAATTTCGGCCGATTGCGGCCGCTGCACACCTCGGCGGTGATCTTCGCCTTCGGCGGCAATGTTCTTCTCGCCACCTCGCTCTATATCGTGCAGCGCACCAGCCGCGCGCGCCTCGCCGGCGATCTCGCGCCCTGGTTCGTGGTGCTCGGCTACAATCTCTTCATCGTCATCGCCGGCACGGGCTATCTGCTCGGCATCACGCATTCGAAGGAATACGCCGAGCCCGAATGGTACGCCGACATTCTCCTCGTCGCCGTCTGGCTGACCTATTTCACCGTCTTCATCGGCACGCTGATGAAGCGCGCCGAACCGCATATCTATGTCGCCAACTGGTTTTTTCTCGCTTTCATCGTCACCATCGCCGTTCTGGTTCTCGGCAATAATGCGGCGATCCCGGTCTCGATTTATTCATCGAAATCCTACGTCGTCTGGTCAGGCGTTCAGGATGCGATGATCCAGTGGTGGTACGGCCATAACGCCGTCGGCTTCTTCCTGACGGCTTCGTTCCTCGGCATGATGTATTATTTCATCCCCAAGCGCGCCGAGCGCCCGGTCTATTCCTATCGCCTGTCGATCATCCATTTCTGGGCGCTGATCTTCATCTATATCTGGGCCGGCCCGCACCATCTGCATTACACCGCGCTGCCGGATTGGGCGCAGACGCTCGGCATGACCTTTTCGATCATCCTGTGGATGCCGTCCTGGGGCGGGATGATCAACGGCATGATGACGCTGTCGGGGGCCTGGGACAAGCTCAGGACTGATCCCGTCCTGCGCATGCTCGTCGTCTCCATCGCCTTTTACGGCATGGCGACCTTCGAAGGACCGCTTGATGTCGGTCAAGGTCGTCAATTCGCTGAGCCATTATACGGACTGGGGCATCGGCCATGTGCATTCCGGCAGCCTCGGCTGGGTCGGCTACATCTCCTTCGGCGCGCTTTATTGCATCGTTCCTTGGCTGTGGAACCGCAAGGGGCTTGTACTCGCTGAAGCTGGTCAACTGGCATTTCTGGATCTCGACCATCGGCATCGTCTTCTACATCTCGGCGATGTGGGTCGCCGGCATCATGCAGGGCTTGATGTGGCGCGCCTACACCTCGCTTGGCTTCCTTGAATATTCCTTCATCGAGACGGTCGAGGCGATGCACCCGATGTACGTCATCCGCGCGTTCGGCGGATTTCTCTACCTCGCCGGGGCGCTGATCATGGCCTACAATCTCTACATGACGATCGCCTCGCCCGACGCTCGGAAGCGGTTCCGGAAGCGAGGCCGCGCGGCTGGACCGCGTCTCGCTCCGGCCGAATAGGAGCTAGGGAATCATGCCCGCCTCCAATCCAAGCCGCTCTTTGTGGGATCGCCACGCGATCCTCGAGAAAAACTCGATCCTTCTCGTGCATCGGCATTCTGATCGCCATCTCGATCGGCGGCCTCGTCGAAGTCGTGCCGCTGTTCTACCTGAAGAGCACCATCGAAAAGGTCGATGGCGTGCGGCCGAAAACGCCGCTCGAACTCGCCGGATTCGACATCTACGTGCGCGAAGGGTGCTACCTCTGCCATTCGCAGATGATCCGCGCGCTGCGCGACGAGGTCGAGCGCTACGGCCATTATTCGCTGGCGGCCGAGAGCATGTACGATCATCCGTTCCAGTGGGGCTCGAAGCGCAACGGACCGGATCTCGCCCGCATCGGCGGAAAATACTCCGACGACTGGCATCGCGATCATCTGCGCAATCCGCGCGCGCTGGTGCCGGCCTCGATCATGCCGAGCTACGCCTTTCTTGAAGAAACGCCGCTCGACGCTTCGCACATCGCCGCGAATATGAAGACCCTGGCCATGACCGGCGTGCCGTACACGCAGGAAATGATCGACAAGGCGCAGGACGATCTGAAGGCGCAGGGAACTGGCCGACGATCCGAGCGTCGCCGGCCTGCAGGCGCGCTACCCGCAAGGCCATCGCCCGCGACCTTGGCGCCGACAAGCACGCTCTGTCGGAAGCCGACGCGGTGATCGCCTATCTGCAAACGCTCGGGACGCAGATCGACTTCAAACTCTACGACAACAAAGCCAACATCCGGTGAGGCGCGGCCATGTCCACTTATGAGGTTCTACAGCAATTTGCGGCCTCGTGGGGCCTTGCCTATTTCGGCGTGATTTTCATCATCGCGGTCGTTTACGCGCTGCTGCCGTCGAAGCGCAAGACCTTCGATGAAGCCGCCCGCATTCCGTTGAGGGAGGATTGATCCGTGGCGGAGCACAAACATGTCGCCGTCGACAAGGCGACGGGAACGGCGACGACAGGCCATGACTGGGATGGCATTCAGGAGCTGAACACGCCGCTGCCGCGCTGGTGGCTCTACACCTTCTACGCCTGCATCGTCTGGGCGATCGGCTATTGGATCCTGTACCCCGCCTGGCCTTGGTTTGGCGGCGCGACGCCGGGGATCCTGCACTGGAGTTCGCGCGGCACCGTCGCGACCGAAATCGCCGCCCTGCAGGGAGGCGCGCAGCGGCATGAACGATAAGCTCGCCGCGGCCTCGCTTCAGGAGATCGAAAAGACTCCGGAGCTTGCTGTCCTTCGCGCGCGCCGAGGGCGCGCGCCGCCTTCGCGCAGAACTGCTCGCCTTGCCATGGCGCCGGCGGGCAGGGATCGCGAGGCTATCCGAACCTCAACGCCGATCGCTGGATCTGGGGCGGCACGCTCGAGCAAATCCAGACGACGATCACTCATGGCGCGCGTTGGGCGGCGCGACCCCGATACGCATGCGACCATGATGCCGTCATTCGGCCGCGACGGGCTTCTGAACAAGGCTGAAATGGCGGATGTCGCCGGCTATGTCCGCACCCTGTCCGGCAACGCGCCGGACCCCGCCGCCGATCTCGCCAAGGGCAAGCAGCTTTTCGCCGACAATTGTTCGCCCTGTCACGGCGAGGACGGCAAGGGCAATATCGATGTCGGCGCGCCGAATCTGACGACGCAGGTCTGGCTCTACGGCCCGACCACGGCGGATATCCTGAATCGCATTCAAAACGGAGGGGGCGGCATTATGCCAGCTTGGCAGGGCCGTCTCGATCCGACCACGATCAAGGCGCTTGACGGTCTACGTTCATACCCTCGGCGGCGGCCAATAGGCCGCAAGCCGCGATGAACGCGCCGTTCCGAACGCACCGACTGGATGAGATGACGCAGAACCACGCGAGCGCAAGATCTTTCGCATGACCTGCCGCTTTACGCAGCCGCGCCGAAGGTCTATCCGCAGAGCGTGCATGGGACGTACAGGAGGATCAAATGGATCATCCTGTGCGTGACGCTTGGCATCTATTATTTCCTGCCCTTCGTGCGCTGGAACCGCGGTCCGGATGCGCCGTCCCAGGCGGTGCTGGTCGACTTCGCGCATCGCAAATTCTATTTCTTTTTCATCGAGATCTGGCCGCAGGAGGTCTATTACCTCACCGGATTGCTGATCCTCGCCGCGATGATCCTGTTCCTCATGAACGCGCTCGCGGGACGCGTCTGGTGCGGCTATCTCTGCCCGCAGACGGTCTGGACCGATCTCTTTTTCTGGACGGAGCGCCTGTTCGAGGGCGACCGGCGCGAGCGCATGCTGAAGGACGCCGGGCCCTGGACGGCGCAACGGGTGCGGCAGAAATTCCTCAAACACGCGACCTGGCTGTTGATCGCGTGGTGGACCGGCGGCGCCTGGGTTCTCTACTTCAGCGACGCGCCGACGACCGTGCGCCAGCTGGCGACCTTCCAGGGCGCGCCGGCGGCGCTGATCTGGATCGCCATTCTGACCACCACGACCTATGTCCTCGCCGGCTTCATGCGCGAGCAGGTCTGCGTCTACATGTGCCCGTGGCCGCGAATTCAGGCGGCGCTGACCGACGAGAACGCGCTGAACGTCACCTATCGCTATGATCGCGGCGAACCGCGCACATCCTATCAAGAAGTCCGCCGTGTTGCGCGCGCATGGCGAGAAGGCCGGCGATTGCATCGATTGCGGCCAATGCGTCGCGGTTTGTCCGACCGGCGTCGACATTCGCGAGGGGCCAAGTCTCGGCTGCATCCAGTGCGGTCTCTGCATCGACGCCTGCGACGCCGTGATGAAGAAGATCGAGCGGCCGGCCCGGCTGATCGCCTATGACACCGACGTCAATGTCGCGCGCCGCCTCGCCGGCGAGCCGAAGCGTGTTCAGGCCCATCCGCAGCCGGACAATCCTTTACGCCGCGGTCATCGCCATCGTCGGCGGCGTCATGCTCGCCGCGCTGATCGGGCGCCACGACATGACCGTCAGCGCAATGCACGATCGCAATCCAATGTTCGTCAAGACGGCCGACGGCTCGATTCGCAACGCCCTGACAGTCCATATCGTCAATCGCCAGTCGGCGACGCGCCGGTTTGCGGTGCGCCTCGAACGGCCGCAGGACGCCCGCCTCGCGTCGTCGGCGACCAGCAGACAGCAGAACGGTTCGCCGATCGTCGAGGTCGGGCCCGATCAGGTTCTCGAATTGCGCATGCTCGTCACGATTCCGCCCGGCGCCAACCCGCCGCCGAGCCAGCAGCTTGTCTTCAAGGTCACGGATCTTGCGACCGGGGAGACGGCGACGGCCGTCGACAATTTCTTTGCGCCGTGACGCCAGAGACTAGGGAGTCGATGCATGTCAGGCTATGAAGCTTTAGACGACGCGTCGGGACGTCCGCTCACCGGACGGAGGACGCTTGGCATCGCGGCCGCCTGTTTCGGCGTCATCTTCGCCGTCAACGGCTACATGGCCTATAGCGCCGTCTCGACCTTCACCGGCGAAACCGAAGCAAGCCCCTATGAGCATGGGCTCGCCTATCGAGAAGGACATCGACGCCGCCAAGGCGCAGGCGGCGCTGGGCTGGAGCGTCTCCGGGCATGTGGCGCGCGACGATAGCGGCGCGGCCGCGATCGAGATCCGCATGCAGGACGCCTCGGGCGCGCCGGTAAAGGGGCTTGGCGTCACCGCCCGCCTCGAATCGCCGGCCAATGTGAAGTTCGACACGAGCACGGCGCTCGCGGAGACCGCGCCGGGCGTTTACGCCGGCCGCGTCGCTCGTCCGGCCCGGTCCATGGGATTTCGAGATCGAAGCCACGCAGGGCGGCGCGCGCGTCTTCAAATCGGACAATCGCATCGCCTTGCGGTAAGGCAGGGTCCACAAAAGGATGGCTTCCGAGAGGCTTCACGGATGCGGGCGGCCTGAGACAAGACCCGGGATTAAGACCGGAGAAGATCGCGAAGACGAGACAAGAAGACAAGAGAAGTCCATGGCCGAGGCGCTCGATCTTTCCTCATTCGTCCGGCGCCGGGACGACGGCGCGGCGTGGATGGACTTCGCCGTCGAGGGCATTGTCGATGCCGGCTCGATCCGCGCCATAGAGGCGGCGCTCTGCAAGCTCGCCGGCCTGACCAAAGCCCGCGTCAATTTCAGCGCGCGCCGGCTCCACGTCGAATGGATCGCGGCGGCCTTCGATCCGGCCCGGATCGTCGCCGACCTCGCCGCGCTCGGCTATCGCGCCCATCCCTTCGCGCCGCGGGCGCGCGAAGAGGATATCGAGGCGGCGCAGGCGCGCTGGCTGCTGCGCTGCCTCGCCGTCGCGGCCTTCGCGGCGATGAACATCATGCTGCTGTCGGTTTCGGTCTGGGCCGGCAAGGTCAGCGACATCACGCCGGAGACGCGCGATTTCTTTCATTGGCTCTCCGGCCTCATCGTGCTCCCGGCGGCGGCCTTCGCCGGGCAGCCGTTTTTCCGCAGCGCGATCCGCGCCATCGAGGGCGCGCTCGCTCAACATGGACGTGCCGATTTCGCTTGGCGTTCTGCTCGCCCTGACCATGTCGGTGGTCGAGACCGCCCGGCACGCCGAGCACGCCTATTTCGACAGCGCGATCATGCTGCTCGTCTTTCTGCTCGCCGGCCGCTATCTCGACCAGGCGATGCGGCGCAAGACCCGCTCCTACGCCGCCAATCTCTCCGCCCTGCGCGCGCCGGTCGCCGCGCGCATCGAGGCCGGCGGCGAAATCTCGACCGTCCCCGCCGCCGCCTTGAAGGCGGGCGATACTGTGCTGGTGCGCCCCGGCGAGCGCATTCCGGTCGATGGGCTCGTCATCGACGGGCGCTCGGAGATCGACCAGAGCCTCGTCACCGGCGAGACCGCTCCTTGCGCCGCCTCCGTCGGCTGCGAGGTTTTCGCGGGAACGCTGAATTTCAGCGGCGCGCTCCGCATCCGCGTCGCGCGCCGCCGGGGCCGGCACGCTGCTCGACGAAATCGAAAAGCTGATGGATGGCGCGCTGACGCAAAAGACGCGCTACCTGCGCCTCGCCGACCGGGCGGCGCGGCTCTATGCGCCGGTCGTCCATTCCATGGCGATCCTGACGGCGATCTTCTGGCTGCTCGCCGGCCGATCGGCGCATGATGCGATCATCGCCGCGATCGCCGTGCTCATCATCACCTGTCCCTGCGCGTTGGCGCTCGCCGTTCCGGCCGTGCAGGTCGTCGCCGCGGGCGCGCTGTTCCGCGCCAAGGTCCTTCTCGGCGCGGGCGACGCCATCGAGCGCATCGCCGGCGTCGACATGGTGGTCTTCGACAAGACGGGCACGCTGACTTTGCCGGAGCTCGGCCTCGACGCCGCCGATGGCGCCTCGCCCGCGGCGATCCGATGCGCCGCGCGCCTTGCGCTCTCCAGCCATCATCCGCTGGCGCAGGCGCTGGCGGCGCTGGCCGACGACAGAACGCCGTTCGGCGCGGCCGAGGAGATCGCCGGCGCCGGCGTTCGCGCCATGATCGACGGCCGCGGAGGCGCGGCTTGGCGCGCCTTCCTTCTGCGATCTCGAAGCCGAAGCGCTGGCGGCGCGGCAGGCCCATCCCGAGGCCTCCGTCATCGCTTTCCGGCGCGGCGCCGAAACCGCCGTCTTCCGCATTCGGCAGAAGCTGCGGCCGGACGCCCGCGCGGTCATCGCTATCGCTGCAGGCGCGCGGCCTGCAGGTCGCCATCCTCTCCGGCGACGCGGCGCCCGCGGTCAGCGCCTGCGCGCGAGGCGCTTGGCGTCGGCGAATGGCGCGCCGCCATGCGGCCGCAGGAGAAGATCGCCTGGCTCGCGGAGCGCAAGGCCGAAGGGCGCAAAGTCATGATGGTCGGCGATGGCATGAACGACGCGCCCGCGCTCGCCGCCGCGCACGCCTCGCTCTCGCCGATCACGGCGTCGGGCCTCGCGCAGGCGGCGGCCGATGCGCTGTTCCTCGGCGAGCGGCTCGCCCCGGTCGCCGCGGCGATCGACATCGCCCGCCGCGCCAATTCGCTGATGCGCCAGAACCTCCTCTTCGCGGTCGTCTACAATCTCGTCGCCGTGCCGCTCGCCATGGCGGGCCTGGTGACGCCGCTGATCGCCGCCGCCGCCATGTCCGGCTCGTCGATCGTCGTGACGCTGAATGCGTTGCGCGCCAGCCGGGCAGCCGCAGGAGCTTGCCGCCCTTACGCGCCGCGCCGGCGCCAGACGCCCGCGCCGGCCGCGTCTCAATGAGGCGACGCCATGACGATTCTTCTGATTCTGGTGCCGCTCGCCCTGATGCTCGGCGGCCTCGGCCTCGCCGCTTTCCTGTGGGCGCTGCGCAACGGCCAATATGAAGACCTCGAAGGCGCCGCGATGCGGGTGCTCTCCGACGACGATCTCGCGCCATGACCGAGGTTCGCGGCCGCCGCGCGGGCCTGCTAAGCTGCGCCTGCGACTTCGATCTTCCCGATGATGCGACCGCTGATCGGGCCGGCCGCGCATCCCTCGCGCTGATCGCCGCCGGCTTCGGCTTTTCCGTGCTTGCGCAGGCGCTGGCCTTCGCGGCTCTGCCGATCGCCGGAGCGGTGCTTTCGCCGACGCCGCGGGCGGCGATGGCGCCCGTCGTGCTGATGCTGGCGGGCGCGGCGACCGCGACCTTTCCGGCCGCGTTCCTGAGCGGTCTTTTCGGCCGCCGCTCGGCCTTCGCGCTCGGCGCCAGTCTCGGCGTCGCCGGCGCCTTGCTCGCCGCATGGGGACTGGCCTCCGGGCAGTTCGCCGCGCTTTGCCTTGGCGCCTTCTGGCTTGGCGTCGCGCAGGGCTTTGGCCTCTTCTACCGCCACGCCGTCGGCGCCAGCGCCCGCGCCGTCGCCATCGTGCTCGGCGCGGCGAGTCTCGCCGCCTTCGCAGCGCCCGCCATTGTCGGCGTCGCGCAGGCGCTGGCGGGGCCGCTCGCGCCAGCTGGCGCCCTGATTGGCGCGGGGCTCGCGCAATTATGCGTCCTCATGCTGGCCGCGCCGCTGCCGGCGGCGATCGAACTTTCGCAGCGGGACGGGAGCGGTCGTTTTGACGCTTCGGGTTTCGCCGCCGTCACCGCGGCGGCGGCGCTCGCCTGGTTCGGCATGATGGCGCTGATGGCCGGCGCGCCGCTGGCGATGGCGGGCTGCGGGCTTGGCCTTGGCGCGGCGTCGGGCGGGATCGCCTGGCATGTCCTCGCCATGTATGCGCCGGCCGCCGCGATCGGCGCGGCCGGATGGCGCCCGCCCGCGGCGATGACGACAGCCGCCGGGCTCGGGCTGCTGGCCCTCGGCTGCCTCGCGGCGCGCAGCCAGACGAGCGCGGCCGGTTTCGATCTCGCGCTGATCGTCGGCGGCTGCGGCTGGTCGCTTGCGACGTTGGGAGCGACGCAATGGGTTCACGCGCATGGCGCGCCGCGCTCGCTGCTCGCTCTGCATGATTTCGCTCTCTTCGCGGCGGCCGTCTGCGGCGCGCTCGCGGCGACCGCGGTGATTTGAGCGCCATTCGCTCGCGAAACCCGCAATTCGCCAGAATCGCTCTCCAGAAGGTAAGCTTCAGCTTAATTAGCGATCCGGGACCAAAGCCATGCGTTTCAGACTGTCGCCGCCGGGCCTTCCCGCTTTCCTTATCTCGTTGATTCTTGCGGGGTCCGCGATAGCGACGCTCTATACGCAGGTCCCGGTCGTCGGCCATTACGTCGCGGCGCACCGCTTCTGGGTGCTGGCCGCGGCCTATGCGGTCCTCTTTCTCGGCGTCGTCGTGGACGGGCTCTAGGAACGCTTGCGCCGGGCTGGCCGCCCGCGGCGCCGCCCTTTCATCGCGGTGGGATTCGCCCCATATTGGCGGCATGCCGAAACCTCCCCGCACTCCTGGCCCCGCGGCGAAAAAGCCGAAAACGCCGCGCTCGAAAGCGTCGCGACCCGACGTGCATCCGCTTGGCGAACATCTCGCCGCCCTGCTCAATCCGGCGCTGAACCAGCGCCCGGCTGGATTTTCCGACGTTTCCAGCGGGGTTTCCGATCGTTCCAGCGGTTTTTCCGAAGCGCCGGGCGCCGCCTATGAGGCCGGCCCCGCTTCGCGCATCGACGCGAAGCTCGCGGATGCGCTGGGCCTAGACGACGCCGCCGCACGCGCGCCGTCCGCGCCGCTGTATCAGCCGCCGGGCGTCATCGGCGTCCAGGCGACGGTCGATTCGCTGAAGGATCTGCTTGAGCGCGGCGACCCCAACCTGCGCGCGAAGAAGCCCTGGACGCCGCACCGCCCGATGCGCCCGGACAAGAGCGAAGGCGGCGTCCCGTTCAAGATCACATCCGAGTTCGAGCCGAAGGGCGACCAGCCCGCCGCCATCGAGGAACTCGTCAAGGGCCTCACGGCGCATGAGCGCGATCAGGTGCTGCTCGGCGTCACCGGCTCGGGCAAGACCTTCACCATGGCGCAGGTGATCGAGCGGACCAATCGTCCGGCCCTCGTCCTTGCGCCCAACAAGACGCTGGCGGCGCAGCTCTACGGCGAGTTCAAGAGCTTCTTTCCCGATAACGCCGTGGAATATTTCGTCTCCTATTACGATTACTACCAGCCGGAAGCCTATGTGCCGCGCTCGGACACCTATATCGAGAAGGAAAGCTCGATCAACGAGCAGATCGACCGCATGCGCCACGCCGCGACCCGCGCGCTGCTGGAGCGCGACGACGTCATCATCGTCGCCTCGGTCTCCTGCATCTATGGCATCGGCTCGGTCGAAACCTACACGGCGATGACCTTTTCGGTGAAGGCCGGCGAGCGCATCGACCAGCGCCAGCTCATCGCCGATCTCGTCGCGCTGCAATACAAGCGCTCGGCGGGCGATTTCTCGCGCGGCGTCTTTCGCGTGCGCGGCGACACCATCGACCTGTTCCCGGCCCATTATGAAGACCGCGCCTGGCGCATCAATTTCTTCGGCGATTCGATCGAGACGATCTCCGAATTCGATCCGCTGACCGGCAAGAAGACGCAGGATCTCGAATTCGTAAAAATCTACGCCAATTCCCATTATGTGACGCCGCGTCCGACGCTGCTGCAATCGATCAAGGGCATCAAGGAGGAGCTGAAGCAGCGCCTCGGCGAACTTTACGCCGGCGGGCGCCTGCTCGAGGCGCAGCGGCTGGAGCAGCGCACGCTGTTCGATCTCGAAATGCTGGAGGCGACGGGCTCCTGCGCCGGCATCGAGAATTATTCGCGCTATCTGACCGGCCGGCGTCCGGGCGAGCCGCCGCCGACGCTGTTCGAATATCTGCCCGATAACGCATTGGTGTTTGCGGATGAGTCGCATGTCACCGTGCCGCAGATCGGCGGCATGTATCGCGGCGACTTTCGACGCAAGGCAACCTTGGCCGAATATGGCTTTCGCCTGCCGTCCTGCCTCGACAACAGGCCGCTGCGCTTCGAGGAATGGGAGGCGATGCGCCCGCAGACGGTGCATGTCTCGGCGACGCCGGGAAGCTGGGAGATGGAGCGCACCGGCGGCGTTTTCGTCGAGCAGGTCATTCGCCCGACCGGCCTTATCGATCCGCCGGTCGAGATCCGCCCGGCGCGCTCGCAGGTCGACGATCTGCTCGGCGAAGTGCGCGAGGTCGCCCTCAAGGGCTATCGCAGCCTCGTCACCGTGTTGACCAAACGCATGGCCGAGGACCTCACCGAATATCTGCATGAACATGGCGTGCGCGTGCGCTACATGCATTCCGACATCGACACGATCGAGCGCATCGAGATCATCCGCGATCTGCGCCTCGGCGCCTTCGACGCGCTGGTCGGCATCAATCTGTTGCGCGAGGGGCTCGACATTCCCGAATGCGCCCTCGTCGCCATTCTCGACGCCGACAAGGAAGGGTTTTTGCGCAGCGAAACCTCGCTGGTGCAGACCATCGGCCGCGCCGCGCGCAATGTCGACGGCAGGGTCATTCTCTACGCCGATCAGATCACCGGCTCGATGAACCGGGCCATCGCCGAAACCAACCGCCGGCGCGAGAAGCAGGTCGCCTACAATACCGAACATGGCATCACGCCGGAATCGATCAAGCGCGGCATTCAGGACATTCTCGGCTCTGTCTATGAGCAGGATCATGTCACGGTCGATGCGGGCTTCGCGGCGGCGGGCGGGCTGGTCGGCCATAATTTCAAGGCGACCGTCGCCGATCTCGAAAAGCGCATGCGCGCCGCCGCCGCCGATCTCGATTTCGAAACCGCCGCGCGCCTGCGCGACGAATTGAAACGCCTGCAGGCGGTCGAACTGGCCATCGCCGACGATCCGCTAGCGAGCCAGCGCGAGGTCGAATCCGAGGCCGGCGCCTACAAGGGCGCGCGCAAATATGGAAGCGCCGCCAATCTACCCGCCAACCGCCCGCACAAGCCAACCGACGACGAGATGGGGCCGCATAATTTCGGCGGCGGCGAGGCCAAGCCAAGGGCGGGCGCACGGCCCGCGCCCCGCAGCGCGGCGGGGAAGGGGGGAACAAGGGCGTTCAAGGGGAAGTCGAGGTGAGGGGGCTGAACGGAATTGTTTTGGAGGGAAAATTGCGTTCCATATTGGGGCTTATGCGACAAGGAGCAGCGGTTAGGCTTTGCTGCGCAGACCTTAAGCTGTAAGTTGAGGCCCATGCCAAATTGCGGCACCGAGGAAGCGCGATGTTTAGAGCTTTCGTTTTGTTTTTTCTGGCATCCGCGCTTGGCGGATGTGTTTCCGACAACAATGCGCAACGGGTGCAAGCGGAGGCCGTCCTGCACGGCGAAGCGCAGGCCTGCGATGCCGGCGCAGGAAAGTCGCACCTCGAAAAAGCAAAATGCCTCAATGCGGCGATCCGCCGCACAACCTACATGTATTCAACAGCTAAGGATTTGTTGGATCAACAAATGGCGCTGCGCGAGGTTTTATCCGCGAAAGTGGATCGGCATGAACTGACCGTTGAAGAAGCGCACCTGCAATTCGCCCAAGCCACGAGCGGGCTTACCGAACAGGCCACAGCGCGGGCACAGCAGCAGCAGGAACTTATCAATCAGCGCAACGCCAATGCTCTAGCAGTGATGGCCGCTATGAATCAGATGGCTCCAAAACCGCAACCTGTGCCCGTCTATCAGATGCCGGTTACACAACCGCGTGCCCCAGTGAACTGCACCAGCACGCCAATGGGACAGACCGTTTACACGAACTGCTATTAAAGCTCCCGCGTCCCAGTCTGCCGCCCGCGCGGCGACCTACCCAGCGCGGGCGTTTTTTCATCACGACCGACGAGCTGGGATCGAGAATTGGCCGGTGACGCCGGGGGAGGCCGCGCCCTCTTTCTCTCGCCAAACAAAGGTCACATGAAGCGAGCAGCCAAGCTGTTGTGCGATGTGGCAAGCGCCTTTCCACGAATAATTTGCATCTTGCCCCTGTACCGAAATTCCAATGTCAGAATAGAATTTGTAGCCTTCATCTTCCTTTTGTCGATCAACGTAGTTGACGACAATCAGCTTCTTAAATTCGTTGATGGATTTCGTCTTGGCTTTTGCTTCGCGTATGGCGGCGATCAGCAGACTTCCCCAGTTCGTCCGTCCGTCGAGCGGCTTCCCGTTGAATTCAACGGCGAGAACCTTTGTATGCGTGAGATCGGGCGGAGTTAGCGGGCTGAACTGCCGAGCATTTGATTGTTCGCCGTTGCTGTTGGCATCGACAATGGGAGTGCCGCTTTTGGCCTCATAGTGATCGATAAACCGATTAATGACGCTCTCGATATTATCGACCAGCGGAATCGCGTGGGCTTGCAATCGGGTGAAGGTCTGGGGGGAAATTTCGATTAATGGGGCCATTTAGCGATTCTCCTGCACTTCGCCGTAAGTGGCGTATTTATTAAAGACCAATAATACGGAAAATACGCAATATACGTCGTAAAAATAATTTGCGCATTTGTTTGTGCATAATTCAAAAATTTTGCTCGACGAGGGCGATCCCATAAAATCAGTCACTTAAACCGTGCGGAAATCAGGTGCGAATGTGGAGCGCGATCGAGCAAAACCCCTCATGCCTGGGGGCCCGAAGGGCGTATAAGGGCAAGTCGAGGCGTTGGTAGGGTCGAGCCTTACCATGACGACTACGGTTGGCCACGCCGCACGCCACCGCGTCATGCCCGGACTTGATCCGGGCATCCAGTCGCCGATGCCGGGAGTTTGGATGGCCGGGTCGAGCCCGGCCATGACGACCGGGAGGACGGTCGCAACGCCCGGCATGACCGGACCGCGGATCAAGTCTGGGGATGATCCGGGCATCCAACCGCCAGCGCCGGGAGTTTGGATGGCCGGGTCAGGCCCGGCCATGACGACCGGGAGCGCGGTCGTAACGCTCGTCATGCCTGGTCCCCGGATCAAGTCCGGGGATGATCCGGGCATCCAGGCGCCATCCCTTGAGGCGTCATGCCCGGACTTGATCCGGGCATCCAGTCGCCGACGCCGGGAGTTTGGATGGCCGGGTCAAGCCCGGCCATGACGATCCGGGGTGTGGTCGCAACGCGTCATGCCCGGTCCCCGGATCAAGTCCGGGGATGATCCGGGCATCCAGTCGCCGACGCCGGGAGTCTGGATGGCCGGGTCGGGCCCGGCCATGACGAACGGGAGCAGGGTCGCAACGCCCGTCATGCCCGGTCCCCGGATCAAGTCCGGGGACGGCCATGACGATTGAGGGACGGCCATGACGCGAGGCGGAAAAGCGCTTAACCTCCTCAACGATGAAGGGCGGCTATGTTTACATCATGTCCAACAGACGCGACGGCGCGCTCTACATCGGCGTGACGAGCGATCTCTCGCGCCGCGCCTTTGAGCATCGACAAGGCGTCATCGACGGCTTCACCAGGCGCTATGGCTTGAAACGGCTGGTCTATTATGAACGCTACGAAGACATCCGCGATGCGTTGCAGCGGGAGAAAAACCTCAAGCACTGGCCGCGCGTGTGGAAGCTCGCGCTCGTTCATGACCTGAACCCCGACTGGGACGACCTTTACGAGCGGCTGAACGCGTAGCGGCGCAGGAGGAGTCTGGATGGCCGGGTCAAGCCCGGCCATGACGATTTGGAGCACGGTCGAAAGGCCCGTCATGCCCGGTCCCCGGATCAAGTCCGGGGATGATCCGGGCATCCAGTCGCCGACGCTGCGAGTTTGGATGGCCGGGTCAGGCCCGGCCATGACGATCCGGAGCGCGGTCCCGCCGCGCCAATGCCGGGGGCGGCCATGACGGTCCGGGCGCGCTCGCAACGACATCTCGACATCAGGGCATAGCAATGTGGAAAGCAATATTCGGAGTTGCGGTTTTTATCGCGGCCGCCTTGGCGCCATTTCCGCGCGCCCATGCCGCCCAAAGCCTGATCCCGACGCCCTATCCGGAAGGGCTCGGCGGCGCCGCCGAAATCGGCAGCGGCGGCGCTGCGCCGGTCAGCCGGCATCAGCATCTCGTCCCCGAGCCCGTGCCGCAGAGCCTCGGGCCAAATGCGCTCGGCAATCCGAAGCCCGTCGGCGTCCACAGGCATCAGCATCTGCGCCGCACGCCCTACTGGCGGCAGTACCATCATTTTCAGTAGAGGCGTCGATTCGAGGCGAGGGTGCGCGCGCCCCGCGGCCGGATGCGGAAAACAGCCAGGCGTGGTAATCTCTGTCTTAGCCACCGGGGGCTTCTATGAAGCGCTCGGCGGTCAGGACCGATCAGGCGTTTCCGCTCTTGTTCGGGTCCACGAATGGCTCAAAGCCAAAGGCTATTGTGAAATGACGACCATGGTTGTCGAGATCTATGAGGCCCTGAAGGCCGCCGGCGCCCCTGAGGACAAGGCCCAGCTCGCCGCCACCGTGCTCGCCAACAAGGACAGCCGCTTTGATCAGGTCGATTTAAGCCTTGTCGCAGTACGCAAAGATATCGAAGAGGTCAAAATCGATCTCGCCGTGGTGAAGACCGAACTGGCTCTCGTCAAATGGCTCATCAGCGGAATCGGCTTCGGCGTTTTGCTGCTCGTGCTCAGATCCTTCTGGCCCATCCATTAGATCAGGCCCCCGCCGAAAGCTCGTCATCTTTCTTCTCTCGCTCTCATCAGGGCCCGCCCGCCGAGGCCCCCGCGCATCAAGGCTGGGGAAGAACGGTCGCCGCGCCCCGGATAACGGCGGTTAGCTTTTGACATCAAGGGCGCGACACTTTAAGCGCCGAGTGCCGGTGATCGCGCCTGGGTGGGGAGGTGAGTTCGGCGTCTCGTCTGATGCAAAGGCGTGGAGGGGGGTTAATGACCAAGGGCAGTCAGTTCAGGACAGTCGCCGTCGCAGCCTTGATGGCTCTCCTGGGGATGTCCGGCCAAGCGGGCGCCGCGCAGTGCGGCAACTCGGCGGCGGGCTTCGAGGCGTGGAAGACCCAGTTCGCGGCCGAAGCGAAGGCGAGGGGCATCGGGCCGGCCGGGATCGCCGCCCTCGAGGGAACGAGCTATTCCGCGGCGACGGTCGGGGCCGACCGCGGCCAGCATGGCTTCCACGTGTCGCTCAACGAGTTTCTCGCCAAGCGCGGCGGCTCGGCGATCGCCTCGCGCGGGCGCGCGTTGAAGCAGTCCAACGCGGCGCTTTTCGCGTCGATCGAGCAACGCTACGGCGTCCCGCCGGGGCCGCTGATCGCCATCTGGGGCTTCGAGACCGGTTTTGGCGCCGTCTCGGGCAATCAGAACGCATTGTCGTCGGTGGCCACGCTCGCCTATGACTGTCGCCGGTCCGAGTATTTTTCCGATCAGCTCAATGCATTTCTGACGCTGATCGATCACGGCCGGCTGTCGGCGAGCACGCGCGGCTCCATGCATGGCGAGATCGGCCAGACGCAATTCCTGCCCAAGACCATGCTCGATTATGGCACCGGCGGAAGCCTCGAGACCGCCGCCGGCGCGCTGAGTTCGACGGCGAATTTCCTCAAGGCCCATGGCTGGGCGGCGGGCGCCGGATACCAGCCGGGCGAGCCCAATTTCGCCGCGATCCAGGCCTGGAACGCCGCGACCGTCTATGAGCAGGCCATCGCAATTGTGGGCAAGCAAATCGACGGACACTGAAGCGGCCGCATCAAGAGCGGGATGAGAAAAAGTGTAAGCACTTTTTCGCCCGCATCCCGCTCTAAACTATTGGAATCGATCCGCGGCTTGCGCGAGCCACGGAGCTGTGTGCTAGAGCGTTTTCCGATCCGATGGAATCGGAAAGCAGCTCTAACTTTTTGTTTTATCGCATTTTCTTCACGAGAACCGGTATCCACTTCGCTCGAAAATGCTCTAGTTCGTCGCGGCGAGCTTCGTCGCGAATAGCGCGATGGTCCGCGCGTAGACGTCGGCCGCGTTCCACTCCTTGATGACGGCGAAATTCGGCTCGCCCGGCTCCCAGCCCGCCCCGCGGCGCCAGCCATATCCGCGCAGATAATTCGCCGTCGAGGCGAGCGCGTCGGGGACGCTGCGGATGAGATTGCGTCCGCCGCCGAAATCGACGGCGTATTTGAGGTAGGACGAGGGCAGGAATTGCGTCTGGCCGAGTTCGCCGGCCCAGTCGCCGCGCATCGCCGAGAGTGGCAGATCGCCGCGCTGGATCAGCCGCAGCGCGTCGAGAAGTTCGGCCTGAAACTTGTCGGTGCGGCGACAGTCGAAGGCGAGCGTCGCCAACGCTTGCAGGGTGGGCGCGTGGCCGTTATCCGCGCCGAAATTGGTCTCCAATCCCCATATGGCGACAAGCACAGGGCCGGGAACGCCGTAGGCCTCGTCGATCCGGCTGAACAATCCGGCGTATTGCCTGAGCAGGGCCTGGCCTTTGCGCAGGCGGCCGGGATTGATGAGGCGCCCGGAAAACTGCGCGAAGCTTTGACGAAAGACCCCCTGGCCGTGGTCGCGCGAAATGATGCCCTGATCGAAGCTCACCTTGTCGAGGGCGCTGATCGCGGACGCCGAAATGCCCTGCGCGGCGGCTTCCTTCCTGACGCTGGCGATGAAGGCGCCGAACCCGCCCGGATCGCGGCAGGTCGCAGCGATCGCCGGGCCGGCGACGAGGCCGAACCCCGCCACACAAAAAATTACGCCCAAAAGGCGCCTCGTCGATTGCATGCAACCGGCTCCATTGCGAAAAAGGACGGAGATAGACCAGACTCGCCGTCAGCACGAGGACGCGCTTTTCTGTTAGGGCTTGGCGGCGCGCCAGACAATCGCCGGGCGGACGGGAAGAATTTGAACCGCCGCCTTTGCGGCAGGTCATGGGCGGCCGGGCGGACATCGTGCGACTGTCGCGGCGGAGCCCGCGCTTGCGGCGTCGTTTTGAGGGTGGAGCCATGAAGCGTTTGACGGGTTTGGCTGTGGCGGCTTTCGCGGCGCTCGCCGCCGTTCCGACCGCGCGGGGCGATGACGTGCCCTTCGCACAACCCGGCATTGGGGGCTCGCCCGTCGCGCTCTCCGACATCATGGCCGGCGTGCAGCTTCGCCACATCAAATTATGGGAGGCGATTCAGGGCCGCAATTGGCCGCTCGTGCGCTTCGAGGCGACCCTGATCGGCGAAAGCCTCGGCCAGGCGGCGATGCTCTACCGCAACATTCCGATCGAGGACGTCACGAACGCCACGGCCCCGCTCGCCGACCTGAATTCCGATTCGGCGCCGAAGGATGCGGCCAAGCTCGAGGCGATCTTCGCCAGGCTCACGACGGCCTGCAACGCCTGTCATGCGGCGGCGGAGATCCCCTTCATCGAAATCAAGACGCCGTCGACGTCGCCCTTTAGCGATCAGAGATTTGCGCCGGGGGGCAAGTAGAGCGCCCGCCGCCAGCCCGCGCGGGCGCATGTATCCAACCCTTGCATCCTCCCAACCTTTCGCTATCCATTTGCGATCACTGCATCGGCTTTACGCGGGTCAATTTACCACTGAGTAGGCGTAGATGATGCGGACGGGTCCCCATCTGGTGAATCTGGACGAGACCCAGTAAACCTTGCCGAGATCGACGCTCAAAGTGTTGTCGTCGATCCAGCGCAGGATTGGTTCGTCTGAGTCGGCTGCCCACTCAAAGTCTATCAATGTTTTCTTTGGCGAAATGCCATTAGCGTCGTGCAACTCGAGTGAAATCGACGTGTTGACGAACGCCGCAAAAAGAAAGCAATTCTTTATCTCTGCTCTCGCCGCATCTCCGCGCGCGTTTCGAGTTTCGATCGAGTCAAGGACGCCGGAACTACAAGAGTCCGGGTCCGAGTTCACGAGATAGAATATGGCGCCAATAACAATTACGGCGCCAACGCCGACGATTGACCCGTACGCAATAAGCGTCCACTTGACCACGCGCCATGCGAAGGGCGTCATCGCCGAACTCTGTCGGTCGCCTGTCGATGAAAGAGACCAGTTTTCATTCGAATGCCTCAATGGGTAAATGGCTCAATCGCCTCCCGCCACAGCTCGCCCGAACTGGCCGTCGTGTAGACATAGCTGATCCGGATCGGACCGACCGAATCGAGCTTCGACCAGACGAAATCGACCTTGCCGAGTTCGACGACGAGCGCGTCGTCATCGAGCCAGTGGAGCTTGGGATAGGCATAAGTCGGCTCGTCAAAGCGAACCAGCGTGATCTTTCCAGCGTCGCCGTGAGGCCGAAGCACGACGGAATAGTTGAGGACCGTGCCAAAACCGGTGCAGGCTTCGAGATACTCGCCCGCAATATCGCCGCGGCCATTGCTAACGCTCCGATCTTGCACCATGCCCTCGTCGCAACCGCCTGGAAAGAAGAAGCCGGCCGCGATGAAGCTCCCCACATAGAGCACGGCCAGCATCGACGCGCCGATGACGAGGAAAATTACGAGTTTGCGCCGGACCGTGCTATTCCGGCGCTCAACCCTTTTATTTCCAGTATCCGGCCTTGGCATCCTCCCAACCCCTCGTTATCCATTTGCGATCATTGTAGGTCAGCGCGTTTCTGGAATTCCGGAGAGCATATCCTTCGGAAATGAGATGTGTTGTGATTAAATTGTATCCAGCTCCCGCCATGTAGACGCCAATTGCGTAATTGGCTGCAGGCACGTAGGCGCTGAAGAATGAGTTTGTCGCCCGATCTCTTTGAAAATCATAGGTTCCGAACTGGCGAAGCGCCGTTCCGGCCGGGGCATATTGTTGAAACGGCGATAAATCTGCGATCCCTTGGCCAGCAGCATAGACCTCCTGAAAATCTGCCCGTGGCGGCGCCATGAGTTTTCTGGTTCTGGAACCGGGATCATCGATTATTTTGCCATTCGGCCGCCGCACCACTATCGCATCTTTCGGAAGACCCGGCACAATCGTGACAGTTGCGGCGCCGCTGCCTGCCGGGTGTGGACGCCCGACGGCCGCCGACCTCCCTTCAACCAGCCGCTCGTCCTTGCCTCCAGCCGCCGCCCCTTGCCCGCCCGCCCCTTGCCCGCTGGCGGAGCCGTTTCCGGCCGGCACGCGCGGTTGATTATCGCTATATTTGCTGACGTGGGGCTGGACTTCGCCGAGCCCCAGCTCCCGCGTCAGATCGCGCGGGCGCATGCCGCCATCGATCAGCTTCGCCGCGAGGCGCAGGCGATGCGCGTCCTCGCCGTCGATCTTGCGCAGGCCGATTTGCGCCAGATGAATGGCGGCGAGCGCCTTGTCGCCGCTGCGCCAGCATTTCGCCGCCCGATGAAGGGCGCCGATCGCCGCCGGCGGAACCTTCGGGCCGAAGGCGACGGCGAGACAGGTCAGCACGCGTTCTTCATCGACGCAGAGGCCTTCGTCATTCATCTTCGCCAGAACGGTTCCCTCGCCAAGCACGAGCCCGTCGCCGGTGAACTGCATCTCGCGGAAACGCGCGCCGCGCCCGGCGGCGGGTGGAGTATCGTCAAGCAGCATGGAAATCGCCCCCAGTGAATCGTTTCTATATTAACGCGGGCGCCAAATAAAACGAAGCATAGGTGGCGAGAACACCCTGATCATTGGCAAGATGTATTTAAGTAAGATCGCGCGATTTCGGCTTCGCGCGGACAGGCCTGCCGCCCGCGCTTTTCCGGGGCTATCCGTCGTGCGCCCAAGCCGATCGCCCGAGCCGCCCCAACCGGCTGAGCAAAAAATCGCCAAACTGCCAAAAAAACGCCTTCGCACAGATCAGCGCAATAACGGGCCGTATTCGGCGTGATGATAACGCGGGCGCCTATGTAACGGCCTGAGCGGCATCGCCTCTGTGGAAGTCCATCGAAATTGATTTTGAATAAAATTCGTTTCACGCCACGCTGGCCAAGCGGCGGCGGCGCCTGCCTTTTTTCCAAAGCGATTGGCCCGCTTTGCGCTATAAGGGCCGTGGCCGGCGACTGGCGGCGGGTAAGTCAAAGGTCGGCCGGCCGTGGTCGAATAAAGGTTCAAGAATGGCGGATGAAGCCAAGCGGCCGGCCAAAATCGGCGTCGTCACGATCTCCGACCGCGCCAGCATCGGCGCTTACGAGGACCGCAGCGGGCCGGCGATCGTCGCCTATCTGACGCGCATCCTGACGAGCCCCTTCGACATCGTGCGGCGGATCATCCCCGATGGCTTCGAATCTGTCCGCGACGAACTGATCGACCTCGCCGACGCCTCCCGCTGCGACCTGATCCTGACGACGGGGGGCACCGGCCCCGCGCCGCGCGATCTGACGCCCGAGGCGACGCAGGCCGCCGCGCCCCGCGTCCTGCCGGGCTTTGGCGAACTGATGCGCCAGGAGAGCCTCAAAGACGTTCCGACCGCGATCCTGTCGCGCCAGATCGCCGCGCACCGGGGGCCATGTCTCGTCATCAATCTGCCCGGCAAACCGGCGGCGATCGAGACCTGCCTCAACGCGGTGTTTCCGGCCGTGCCCTATTGCCTCGACCTCATCGGCGCCGCCTTCATCGACACCGACGCCGCCGTCCTCAAATCCTTTCGGCCGAAGCAATCCGCGACATGAGCATCAGCGACACCCTCTCAACCAATGAGGAGGCGACCGCGGCCGATCGCCTCGCGGCCTTGATCGCCGATTACAAGCCGCTCGCCGGCGTCCCCGACGAGTTCATCGGCGAGGACGGCCGCCCGCGCGACTATTGGCTGCGCTACCTGAATTCGATGACGGATCTCGGCGCCGACGACATCGGGCGCCGCTTCGCCACGGCCGACCGTCATATCCGCGAGGCCGGCGTCTCCTACCGCAGCTATGGCGACACGCGCGAGCGCACCTGGCCCCTGTCGCATCTGCCGCTCCTTATCGAGGCCAATGAGTGGCGCGAGATCGCGCAGGGGATCGAGCAGCGCGCCGAGCTGATGGAGCGGGTCCTCGCCGATATCTATGGCCCCGGCGCGCTGATCGCGGCCGGCGATCTTCCGGCCGCGGCGGTCACGGGCTCCGCCGATTTTCTGCATCCCCTGCACGGCGTGACGCCGCCGGGCGGCAAATTCCTGCATTTCTACGCCGCCGATCTCGGCCGCGGCCCCGACGGGCGGTGGTGGGTGGTCGGCGATCGCGCCCAGGCCCCCTCTGGCGCTGGCTATGCGCTCGCCAACCGGCTGGTGCTCTCCCGCGCCTTCCCGGCGCTCTACCGCGACATGAATGTCGAACGGCTGGCGCCTTTCTTCCAGGCGTTCCGCTCCGGCCTCACCGCGCTCGCCGATCGCTCGGATCCGCGCATCTGCCTCTGGACGCCCGGCCCGCTCAACGAAACCTATTTCGAACAGGCCTATCTCGCCCGCTATCTCGGCTTCATTCTGGTCGAGGGCGGCGATCTCACCGTGCGCGAGGGCAAGGTGCATGTGCGCACCATCGCCGGGCTGAAGCGCGCCGATGTGATCTGGCGGCGCATCGACAGCGATTTCGCCGATCCGCTCGAACTCAACGGGCAGTCGCGCCTTGGCGTCGCCGGCCTCGTCGAGGCCGTTCGCGAGGGCGGGGTGGCGCTCGCCAATGCGCTCGGCTCGGGCGTGCTCGAAGCCCCCGCCATGATGAGCTTCATGCCGAAGCTCTGCCGCAAGCTGATGGGCGAGGATTTGCGCCTGCCCAATATCGCGACCTGGTGGTGCGGCCAGCAGGCCGAGCGCGCCTCCGTCATCGCCGACATGGACAACCTCGCCATCGGCGGCGCGTTCGGCAATCCCGTGCTGCGCTTTCCGCAGCATCAGCCGGTCATCGCCGGGCTGCTCACCGCTGACGAGAAGGCGCGGCTGATCGCCGCCATCGGCGAGCGCGGCATCGACTATGTCGGCCAGGAGGTCGTCAATCTGTCGACGACGCCAGTGTGGAACGACGACCGCCTGACGCCGCGCCCCTTCGTGCTGCGCGTGTATGCGGCGCGAACGCAAAACGGCTGGACCATCATGCCGGGCGGCTTCTGCCGCATTTCCGATCGCGCCGACGCGCGCGCCGTGTCGATGGGCGCGGGCGTGCAATCGGCGGATGTCTGGGTGCTCGCCGACAAGCCCGTCGAAATGATCACGCTGCTGCCGACCAACGAGACGGCGCGGATCCGGCGCCTCATGGGCAATCTGCCGAGCCGGGCCGCCGACAATCTGTTCTGGCTCGGGCGCTATCTCGAAAGGGTCGAGGCGACCTTGCGGTTGATCCGGTGTCTCGCCGGCCGCATGATCAACACCGACGCCGAAACCGGAACCACCGGCTGGACGGTCTCCAAGGTCATAGGCCTCCTCATCGCCTGGCATGCGGCGCCGAAGACGGCCGCCGGCGATCCGCTGGCGCTATGCGCCATCGCGCTGCACAGCGAGGAAAATTACGGATCCGCCCTGTCGCTCGTGCGCGATGCGCGTCGCGCCGCCTCTGTCATCCGCGAGCGGCTTTCGGCTGACACCTGGCGGCTGATCGGCGAGCTCGACCAGACTCTCGGCGCGGACCAGAAGCCGCTGCTCAGCGAAGCCGACGCCTATGACCAGGTCGACGCCGCGCTGCGCACCATCGCCGCGATCTCCGGCCTCGCGCAGGAAAACATGAATCGCGGCGCCGGCTGGCGCCTGTTCGACATTGGCCGGCGCGTCGAGCGCGCGATCAATTCCTGCCGCTTCGCGCGCCAGTTCGCCGGCCCGACGGCGCCGTCCGACGATCTTGAGGTTCTGCTCGATCTCGCCGATTTGCAGATCACCTATCGCTCGCGCTACCTGATGGGGGTCGAGCTCTGGACCGTTCGCGATATGGTCGTGCTCGATCCCTTCAATCCGCGCTCCGTCGCGTTCCAGCTGGAGCGGCTCGGCGAACATCTGGAAAGCCTGCCGGTGCTGAGCGATGACGGCATGCCGGAGAAGCCCCACCGCCAGATCGTCAAGCTGACCGCCGAAGTCACCACGGCCGTCGCCGCGGACCTCGAGACCGACAGGATCCTCGGTTTCGAGAAAAGCCTTCTTGATCTGGCGGAAGCCGTCGCGGCGCGCTATTTTCTGCAAGGTCCGCACAATGCGCGCGCGGACCGCTGGAGCGGCCTCGCGTGATCTACGACATTCACCACGTCACGACCTACGAATACGGATCGCCCGTCAAATTCGCGCATTGCGCTTGCGGCTCTCGCCGATCGACATGCCGGGACAGACCGTTCTCGCAACCGAGACGACGACAGATCCGGCGCCGGCCCAATCGGTTGAACGCGCTCCGCTTTTTCGGCAATCGGGTGACCTTGATCACCATCGCGACCGAACATTCCGATCTGATCGTGACGGTCGATACGGCGATCGAGGTCGATCGCGGCCCGGCGCCGCAGGCGGACGCGACGGCGCCCTTCGAGGCGGTGCGCGAGGAGGCCTTCGACAGCGCTTCGCTCGACAAGGATTCGCCCGCCCATTTCCTGCATCCGAGCCACTACGTGCCGCGCTTCGCCCCCGCCGCCGACTATGCGCGGAAAGTTTTTCGCCCGGCGGCCGGTGCTTGAAGGCGCGATCGAACTGATGCGGCGCATCCGGGCCGACTTCAAATACGACACCAAGGCCACCAGGTTTCGACGCCGATTTCCGAGGCCTTCCAGAAGCGCCGCGGCGTCTGCCAGGACTTCGCCCATATCATGATCGCGGGCCTGCGCGGGCTCGGCCTTCCGGCAGCCTATGTCAGCGGCTACATCCGCACCATTCCGCCGCCGGGCAAAAAGAGGCTGCAGGGCGCCGACGCCATGCACGCCTGGGTCTCGCTCTGGTGCGGCGCGGAGATCGGCTGGGTCGATCTCGATCCGACCAACGCCATGCTGATCGGGAACGACCATATCGTGCTGGCGAGGGGCCGCGATTACGCCGATATTTCGCCGGTGGCGGGCATCATCCTCGGGACAAGGGAGCAGGACGTCGATGTCGAGGTCGACGTCATCCCGCGCGAGGAGACGGTCGA
>CAVWTQ010000006.1:0-441850 GCA_963757985.1 uncultured Alphaproteobacteria bacterium
CTCCTTCTCCACCGCTTCGGGCAGGCGGTGACGGTCGGTGTAGTGGAGATGCACGTCGAAGGGTTTCAGCCGCCTCAGCACCGCGAGGCCGATGCGTCCGGCCGCGACCGTGCCGACATGCATGCCCTCGAGGTCGTAGGAGCGCTCGACGCAATCGGCGATGTTCCAGCCGCCCTTCACCACCCATTGATAGGACGGGATGTAGTTGCGCACGAGGCCGAGGATCATCATCACGACATGTTCGGAGACGCTGATCGAGTTGGAGTAGGTGACTTCGGCGACGGTGATCTTGCGGTCGATCGCGGCCTGCAGGTCGACGTGGTCGGAGCCGATGCCGGCGGTGAGGGCGAGCTTCAGTTTCGGGGCCTTGGCGATGCGCTCCGCGGTCAGATAGGCCGGCCAGAAGGGCTGCGAGATGATCACCTCGGCGTCGTGCAGCTCGCGCTCGAGCACCGAGTCCGGGCCGTCCTTGCTGGAGGTCACGACCAGGGTGTGGCCCTGCGATTCAAGATATTTACGCAGGCCAAGCTCGCCTGTGACGCTGCCGAGCAATTCGCCCGGCGTGAAATCGATCGCCTCGGGCGTCGGCAGAGGTCTGGCCGCCGGGATAATGATCGATCTTCGGAACATCGTCCCGCGCATAGGATTTCGGATATCCATCGACGGGATCGTCGTAGAGAACCAATACGACTTTTGCCATGTTTCTTCCCTTCAGCTGAGAGCAAAAGAGAAAACGTCAAACCGGCATGAATTGACAGGCTGAAGCCGCGCACATTAGAATGAATCACAAAGTTCAAGTCTATTCAAATCTAGCGCGCAGCTATAGACGTTTCCTCATTCGAGCGATCTGGACGTTTGTTAAAAGTATGTCCGCGCTCGAACGGTTTCAAGACTTAGCTAATGCTTCGCGGAAAGATAATGAAAACATTGGAACGCCTGATAGTTCGCCTCTATCGGGCCGCGTTTCAAGCGGCGGCGAGTTCGGCGTCGATATCGACGCCCTTCAGCGCTGCGAGCAGGGCGCCGGCCATCGGCGAAGGCGGATCGCGATCCGAAAGGACAAGGCCAACCGCCTGGGTATGGACCGGATCAATGAGATCGAGGCGGGCGAGATCAGGCGCCTCGCCGAAGACATAAAAGAAATTATGCGGCACGATGCTCGCCCATTCGCCATGGCGCAGATGCGAGCAGACGCCAAGGAACGAGTTGCTGACGACGGCCGGTTTGATCGTCACGCCGATCGAGGCGGCGAGCTTGTCGAGGATGCGCCGGTTCTGCATGTCCGGGCTGAGCAGGCAAAGCCGTTCGGCGGCGGCCTCCGCCCATGCGATCGCGGCCCGGCCGGCCAACCGATGGCGGCGGTTGACGACGAACACATAGCGCTCGCGATAGAGCGGCGTCAGGCGCACATTTTCGAGCGGCTCATTGTCGAGATAGGTGACGCCGCCGTCGATCTCGAACGCTTCCAGCGCGCGCTCGATGGCGCGCGAAGTCAAGGATTGAACCTCGACGCTGGCGTTTGGATGCGCAGGCGAAAAGCGCGACGTGATGAATGAGATCGCCGGCATCGCCGAAGGGATGACGCCGAGCCGCAGGACTCCCGTCAAGCCCTGCCGCAGGCCGTTCAGATCGTCACGCAGGCTGTTGTAGTCGGCAAGGATCCGGCGGCTCCAGGCGAGCAGCTTTTCGCCCTCGGGCGTGAGGCCGACGAAACGATGGTCTCGTTCGACAAGTCGCGCCTTGAGGCCGTCCTCGAGCGTGCGGATCGCCGCCGAGAGAGTCGGTTGCGCGACATTGCAGATTTCCGCTGCGCGCGCGAAATGGCGCTCGCGGGCGAGCGTCACGAAATAGGAAAGATGTCGAAGAGCATGATCAGCGGCCAGAACAAAGCTATAGCTATTCCCTCTAAGATATAGTTGCAAGCCGCGCGATCCACTCCTACGCCTGCCGTCAGGCCCGCGCAGCGCGTCATCCCGGCCGCTAGTCGCGCGCCGATGGCGGAGTATACGACTAAGTGATACGGCGATGACGGTTCATCTCATCAAACTATGCGTCGGCCTCGACGCGCTCGTCCGACCTCGCGGCCTGGCAGGCGCGGCGGCTGGCAGGCCTAGCGGCGCGAGGGCGCAGCCCTGAACTCATCCATGTCACGCGCCAGACGCCGAAGCGGGCGCTTGAGGTTCTCGATGGCGGTCTCTCTATTGGGTCATCGGGGGCTGGATCGCCGCGCGGCAGAAAATGCTCGAACTGCGGCCGGTGGTAAAAAGACGGCAAGCCGCATTGCGCGCTGGTTCTTGCGCCGGAATTGATCGCCGTCGAGCCCGGCCGCGCCGGGCCGTCCAGGGCTGGCGATATTTCGATCCGAAAGATGCGCCGCCGGATCTCGCGAAAGGGTCGGGAGGCGAGGGAAATGCCCGAGGCGATGCGGCGCGAGAGATTATGGCGCTGGGGCTGCTCTGAATCGCGGCCGCCCGGCGATGGCCCCTATTCGCCGCGCCCGGCGATCAGCTTGCGCAGCTCCAGCGCATTGGCGAGCGCCGCGCCCGAGGCCGTATTGTCGAAGACGCACCAGCGCTGCGCCGCCGCGCTACCTGTCAGCGCCGCCGCGAGATTTTCGAGGTCAGGCTCCGCATAGGCCGAATGATACATGCGCGGCGAGCCGTGCAGGCGATAATAGATGAGGCCGGGAAAGCCCCCCGGCAAAGCGGCTTGCGGCGTTGGCGCCAGATAGGCGGCGACGCGGCCGATGCGATATTGGCGCAGCAGCGCGTCGGCTCTGGCGTCGAACCAGCTCGCGTGGCGCGGCTCGCAGGCGGCGGGGCCGGAATAAAGATCGCGAAGGAGCGTGAAAAACGCTTCGGCCGGGGCGCAATCGAAGGCAAGGCTCGGCGGAAGCTGCATGAGAATTGGGCCGCGCTTTGCGCCGAGATAGTCTGTTTCGTCGAGGAATTTAGCAACCGCGGCGTTGCAATCGACGAGCCGCTTCACATGGGTGATTTCCCGCGGCGCTTTCACCGAAAAGCGGAAATTCTCCGGAACGGAAGCGGCCCAGCGCGCGAATGTCGAAGCTCTATGCGAACGATAAAACGTCGAGTTGATTTCGACGCTGTTGAAGACCCCGGCATATCGCGCAAGGCTCGACCCGCTCGCAGGAAATTTTTCCGAAGAGGGTCCGCGGAATGCTCCATCCCGCCGTCGCAATTCTGATCACGCTGAACGCGCCGCCCGCGTCGCGGCCCGCTGGCGGGCGCGCTGTCAGGGGACGCGTTTCACTTGTTTTTATCCTCCACGAAACTTTCCGGCGTTCCATCTTCGGGATTGACGAAAATAATGTCCTTCGGATCGCGCCTTGGCGTATCGACCGAGAAGAACACGACGGGGCCTTCGAGGATCTCGGGCAAGGCGTGGACGACGCCGCGCTTGAAGAAGAGAAAATAGCCTGGCGCAAAACGTCCCGACTGCGCCGCGCTGCCCATCCAGAACGTCCCTTCGCCCGAAAGCACATAGAGATATTCGTCGCAGGTCGCATGATAGTGCGGCGGCGTTCCGCGATAGACCCTGAAGACCCGCGCGCTGGCGGCCGGCTCATTGGTCAGGTAGGTGTCGAGCAGCAGCGTTTGCGCTGTCTGCGGAAAGGATTGCGCGATTTCGTTGAGGTCGAAACGCGCGGACTCGCGGCTTTCCGCTTGATGACCCATGGCTATGTGCTCCATCCGCTTCGCCAACTTGGCCGTTCAGGATCCGGCGCCGGCCTCAAGCCGGTCGAAGGCGCCGATAAAATCGGCCTTGCCGATTTCAAGTCCCTTATGGCGGAGCAGATCATAGGCCGTCGTGACATGGAAATAGAAATTCGGCAGCACGAAGCCGGTGACATAGTCGCGTCCATCGAAGGTGATGGTCCTGTCGCGGAATTTCATTTCGACCTTGCGGTGCTCGGCGTCGTTCAGTCGGCTCGCCGACGCGCGGCGCAGCAAGTCCGCCGTTTTGGCGATCCGCGCTTCAAGCTCGGCGAAACTCGTCTCCGTATCCGGAAAGCTGACGTCTGACCGCGCCAAGACGCACGACGCAGCCCTTTGCGGTGTCGCTCGCGCGCTGGATCTGGCCGGTCAGAGGGAGCATGTCGGGAGCCAATCTCGCCTCCAGATAAACGTTCGGATCGAGCCCCGTCGCCTTGGCGTGGGCTTCCGCCTTTGCGAGAATCGCCGAGAGGTTCGCGAAAGCCCGGAGAAAGGCCGGAACGGTGACGTCATACATTGAAAGCGACATGAGCTTTTCCTCGCAAGCGTCGCGGTGAACCATCCGGCGCGCTATCGCGGCCGCCTTGCCCTGCTCGTCAAGCGTGCGGAACTCATCGTCGGTCAGAGTGATGCTCGCCGCCGCGACATTTTCCTCAAGATGCTTGACGCTGCCCGTGCCGGGAATTGGAAGCATGACGGGACTGCGCTTCAAAACCCAGGCGAGCGCGATCTGGCTCGGGCTCGCGCCTTTTTTCTTTGCGATGGAGTCGAGGATGGAGCCGGGCTTTGCGAGTCGATCCGGCGGCGAGCGGGAACCATGGGATGAAGCCGATGCCCGCTTTGGCGCAATGTTCGAGCACGTCTTCGCTGGCGCGGTCGACGAGATTGTAGCGGTTCTGCACCGATGCGACGGGGAAGAATTTCTGCGCCGCGCCGATGTCCTCGACGCCGACTTCGCTGAGGCCGACATGGCGGATCAGGCCTTCCTTCTGCATGTCGCGAATGACGCCGAACTGCTCGTCGCGCGGCACTTTCGGATCGATGCGATGCAATTGCCAGAGATCGATCCGGTCGAGCTTGAGGCGGCGCAGGCTCCCTTCGACGCAACTGCGCAGATAGTCCGGGCGCCCCAAGGGCGCCCAGATATCGGGGCCCGGGCGCGTCAGGCCGCCCTTGGTGGCGATCAAAAGACCGTCATATGGATAGAGCGCCTCCGCGATCAAGCTCTCGCTGACGGCGGGGCCGTAGCTGTCGGCGGTGTCGATGAAGTTGACGCCAAGGTCAGGCAGCCGGCGCAGCGTCGCGAGGCTCGCGGCGCGGTCCGCCGGTTCGCCCCAGACGCCCTTTCCGGTCACGCGCATCGCGCCAAAACCCAAACGGTTGACGGTGATGTCGCCAAGGACGAACTGGCCGGAGGCCGCGGCGTTGGGATCGCTCATCGAATGAACCTTCTGCGAACGGAAAGCGGCGGCGAAGCCCCGATTGCTTCGCTTTCAGCTTGAAAGCCATAGGTTCATATAGCGGGCGAGAACGCGAAACAAGGTCGCGCGTCGAAACCCGCGCGGCTGTCTGGCGTTTGGCGGCGAAGGTGGGCTCCGCGATCGTACGGCGCAAAAGACGAAAAGCGTGGGTCGCCTTTCGTCCGCGCCCATGCTAGCTGACGGGGTTCCGGCGCGAGGATCGAAAGCCGGCCAAGAGCCCAGAGACGCATATGAGTGGTGATTTTTTCCGCGAAGTCGACGAGGACTACCGCCGCGACCGGCTTGTCCAATTCTGGAACAGATATCAGTGCTGGCTCATCGCCGCGGCGGTTCTCGTCGTGGCGGCGACGGCGGGTTTCCGCATCTATCAGCATTTCCGCATCGAAAAGGCGGAGGCGGCTGGCGCGCAATATGAAGCGGCGCTGCAATTGTCGGCTGATGGCAAATCCTCCGAGGCGGAAGCCGCTTTCGAGGCGCTGGCGCGGACGGGGCCGAAGGGATACGCCACGCTCGCGCGTCTTCGCGCCGTCGATGAGATCGCAGGCCATGATCCCGCCGCCGCCATCGCGGGCTATGAGGCGCTCGTCGCCGATCCGACTTACGATCAGGCGTTCAAGGAAATGGCGCAGATCCGCGCGGCCATTTTGCGCGTCGACAGCGATGACCCCAAGGCGTTCGAGCAGAAATTCGGCGCGCTGGCCGGGCAGAGCTTCACCTATCGCAACAGCTTGCGCGAATTGCTCGCGCTCGCCGCCTTCAGGCGCGGCGATATCGAGGCTGCCGGGCAATGGCTCGACATGATTGTTTCCGACCCGCGCGCCCCTTCGGCGCTGCGCCAGCGGGCTGAGGCGTTCCTCGGCCTCGTGCAGGCCGGCAAGGCGCCGCCGCGCCGCGCCCGAAAAAGGCCGCCGACGCCCGCGGCTCCGGCTGAAGCCGCGCCGCCGCCCGCGGACAAGGCTCCGGCTGTCGAGGCGCCCGCAAAATAATGTTCACCATCGCCATCATCGGCCGCCCGAACGTCGGCAAGTCGACCCTGTTCAATCGGCTCGTCGGCAAGAAGCTCGCGCTCGTCGATGATCGGCCCGGCGTCACGCGCGACCGGCGCGAGGGCGAGGCGCGTCTCGGCGATCTCGCCTTCAAGATCATCGACACGGCGGGGCTCGAGGAAGGCGATGACGAATCCCTGCCCGGACGCATGCGGGCGCAGACCGAAATGGCGATCGAACTCGCCGACGCGATATTTTTCGTCTTCGATTCGCGCACGGGGCTGACGCCCGACGATCGCTTCTTCGCCAGTCTCGTGCGTCGCGCCGACAAGCCGCTGATCCTCATCGCCAACAAAGCGGAAGGGCGCGCGGGCGAGGCCGGCGCCGTCGAGGGCTATGATCTCGGCCTTGGCGATCCCGTGCCGCTTTCGGCCGAGCATGGCGACGGCTTCGCCGAACTTTACGCGGCGATCCGCGAGGCGCTGCCGGCGCAGACCGAATTGCCGGCGGAGGAAGACGAAGCCGAGGCGCGGCTCGTTCTCGGCGAGGACGAGGACGGCTCCGAACTCGATCTTTCAAAGCCGCTGCGCATCGCCATCATCGGCCGGCCCAACGCCGGCAAATCGACGCTTGCTGAACACGATCATCGGGCAGGACCGGCTGCTCACCGGCCCCGAGCCGGGGCTGACCCGCGACACCATCGGCATCGATTTCGAGTGGCGTGGCCGCAAGGTCAAGATGTTCGACACGGCCGGGCTGCGGCGGCGCGCGAAGGTCGAGGACAAGCTCGAAAAGCTCGCCGGACATGATGCGCTGCGCGCGGCGAAATTCGCCGAGGTCGTGGTCTTGCTGCTCGACGCGACGATCCCGTTCGAAAAGCAGGATCTGACGCTCGCCGATCTCGTCGAACGCGAGGGCAGGGCGCTCGTCATCGGCCTCAACAAATGGGATCTGATCGAGAACAAGAGCGCGAAGCTCGCCGAACTGCGCGAGGAGGCGCTGCGGCTGCTGCCGCAGGTCAAGGGCGCGCCGGTCGTTCCGCTCGCCGGCGCCACCGGCGAGGGCATCGAGCATCTGATGCATTCGATCTTCCGCGTCCATGAAGTCTGGAACAAGCGCATCTCGACGGCGCGTCTCAATCGCTGGCTCGCGGCGGCGCTGGAGAAAAGCCCGCCGCCGGCCGTCTCCGGCCGCCGCATCAAGATCCGCTACATGACGCAGCTGCGCGCGCGGCCGCCCTATTTCATCCTGTTCGGCAATCAGCTCGACGCCTTGCCTGCGAGCTATGAGCGTTTTCTCGTCAATGGCCTGCGCGAGGCGTTCGAGCTGCCGGGCGTGCCGATCCGCCTCTCGAAGAAGACCAGCGACAATCCTTACGCCGGCCGCAAAGCGCGCCAAAGATAGATTTGCGAAGGTAGGGATGATTGCGGGGCGCAGCGCGACCATTGCGTGAAAAATGGAGCCGGACGCAGGCGGTTCTGGAGCCGCGCCGCGCCAGCATCGAGGCGCTCGCGCGCGCGCCTTCCCGGACGCGGCGTCGTCAGGCGTGGAGCGACCTTCGGCGGCCTCGCCAACACCAATTTCCGGCTGGAGTTATCGGTTCCCGGCTGGCGCCGTCGGAAACGGTGCTGCTGCGCTACTGGCAGCGCGACCAGCAGCAGGCCGCAAAGAGATCGCGCTGCTGTCCTTCGTCGTCGCCCGCGTGCCGGTTCCGGCCGTGCTGGCGAGCGGCGACGCCGATCCCGATTTCGGCCTGCCTTTCGCGTTCATGCAGTGGATCGACGGCGAGCGGCTCGATACGCTGGCGCCGCGTCTTGCGCCCGCCGCTCTGAGGGATGTCGGCCGCACGCGTCGGCGGCGCGCTCGCCGCAATTCACGGATTCGCCTTCGACAGGCAAGGCTTTTTCGGCGCCGATCTCGCGCCGCGCGACGATCTCGACATGGACATGAAGGGATCGTCGCCTGGCTCGACCATTGTCTGCGCGAAGGGCCCGGCGGCGCGCGCCTCGGCGCCGCTCTGACCGAGGCCCTCTACGCTTTCGTCGCGCGGGAAGGGCATGTGCTCTCCTCCGCCTGGGCGCGGCCAGCCGATCCTGACGCATTCCGATTTCAACGGCTTCGAACATTCTGCTCGAGCAGGCGCCGGAAGGGGCTGGCGCATCGCCGCCATTCTCGACTGGGAATTCGCCTTCGCCGGCGGCCCTTCCTTCGATTTCGGCAATCTGCTGCGTCCGCCTCTCGGCGACGACGCCGATTTCATGGCGGGCGTGATCGCCGGCTATCGGGCGGCGGGAAAAGCGCTTCCCGAGGGCTGGCTCGAAGCCTCGCGCATGGCCGATCTTCTGTCCTGGGTCGATTTCGTCTCGCAGCCCGTCTGCGGCGGCGCCGTGATCAAATCGGCGCGCTACATGATCGGCCGCGTCATCGGCGCGTGCATCGAGGCGAGGCCTGACGGCCGATTTGCGCCAAGCGCGTCGCGATAAGACAGAAACAGCGCGGAATTCGTGCGCATTCGCATCTCATCGGCGACGGACATTCACGAATGTCATCCTGGACGCAAAAAGCGGCGCAACGCGTGCGCCAGCTCTTTCTGCTGGTCGCGGAAGCGCTGATCATCGTCTATCTCGCGCTCGATGCGCTCGCCGCGCCGCTTTTTCGTCCGCTCATCCGCTGGTTTTCGAAGCTTCGTTTCGTCATCCGGCTGCAGGATGTCGTCGCCGCGCTGCCGCCCTACGCCATTCTGGTTTTGCTCGCGATTCCCTTCGCGATCGCTGAACCGGCCAAGCTGTCTCGCCGTCATTCTGTTCGCCACCGGCCACGTGATGGTCGGGCGTCGTTATCTTCGTCGCTCGCCTATTTCGTCACCTTCGTCGTGGTCGAGCGCATTTACAGCGCGGGCAGGGACAAGCTGCGGACGATCGGCTGGTTCGCCCGGCTGATCGACTGGCTGTTCGACTTTCGCGACCGCGTTCTGGCCTTCGTGCGGGCGACCCAGGCCTGGGCCTTTTTCTGCGCCGTCAAACGCCGCATGGCCGGGATCATCGCGAGACTGCGCCTGCGCTTTGGCCTCGGCTAGAGCCCGTCGCTGCAACATGCGGACGACTGCGCAAAAGCTTGAGCCTGGACGCGTCTGGCAGGGACGAAGGCGCGCTTGCGGCGTCAGGCCGCGCGCCTATGTTGCCGCCGATGAAGGGACCCTCCTTGACGAACCGCACGCCCGATCCCTGGCGCGATCAGCGCGCGGCGAAAATGGCGCGCGAGCAGGAGCGCGGGTTCGACGCCTTCGATCCGCCGCCGTTGCGCAAGCGCCGTTTCCGCGCCGTTCCGGTGCGCGTCATTCTGCCCAATCTCGTTACGCTTCTCGCGCTCTGCATGGGCCTCACCGCGATCCGTTTTGCGATCGAGGGTCAGTTCGAGATCGCCGTCATCGCCGTCATCATCTCCGCCATTCTGGACGGACTCGACGGGCGCATCGCCCGCGCGCTGCGCGGCGCGACGCGCTTTGGCGCGGAACTGGATTCGCTCGCCGATTTCGTCGATTTCGGCGTCGCTCCGGCGCTGATCCTCTATTTCTGGGGCCTGCACGAGATCAAGAGCCTTGGCTGGTTCGCCGCGCTCGTTTTCGCCATCGCGGCCGCCTTGCGCCTCGCCCGCTTCAACGTCATGGCCGAGGAGCCCGATCGCCCGGCCTGGCGCGATCATTTCTTCACCGGCATGCCGGCGCCGGCCGGCGCCATCGTCGGCCTCTTGCCGCTCTACCTCAGCCTGTCGATTTTCGAGGCGCCGCACGGGCGCTACATGGTTTGGCTTTATATCGCCTATGTGCTGGTCATCGCGCTGTTGATGGCGAGCCGCATTCCGCATTTTTCCGGCAAGAAGATCGGCCGCGTGCCGCGCGACTATGTCATCGTGGTGCTGTTTGGCGTCGTCGCCGGCCTTCTCCTGCTGGCGACATTCCCGATGGAGATGCTGATTTTCTGCGCCGCGGCCTATCTCGCGACGATTCCCTTTGCGATCCGCCGCTTCAGGGCCTATGAGGCGGCCGACGCCGAAAGGCTTGCGTCGCCGCCGCGCCGCGTCCCACGCCTGACCGCGCGGCCGCGCCGCCCGAAATCGGCGCCTGTTCACAAACGCCCGGTTCTCGACTAGGGTCGCGCGCCATTCGTCTTCGCCGGATTCGTCTTGGGTATCGCGGGGATCCGGCCGGGTTCGCGCAGCCCCGGAGGGACTTGCGGTTCGCGGCGGGTAAAAAGCGGTTTTTCGTCCGCCGCGCCGTCGCGGCGGCGGGCGGCCGTGACGGAGGCCGCTGAAGCATAAGGAAACAGATGTCGAAAGAAGAATTGCTTGAATTTCCAGGGACTGTCGTCGAATTGCTGCCGAATGCGACGTTTCGGGTGCAGCTCGAAAACGAGCACGAGATCATCGCCCATACGGCCGGAAAAATGCGCAAGAACCGCATCCGCGTCCTCACCGGCGACAAGGTGCTCGTCGAAATGACGCCCTATGATCTCTCCAAGGGCCGCATCACCTATCGCTTCAAGTGAGCCGATCTTGAAGATCGCGTGCGTCGACGGCGAGACGCGGACATTGACCGGGGATCGCCGGCGTGACCGCGCAGATAAGGCTGCCGCGGCCATCCCCCAGGCGGCGCGGCGGGAGGGGGCGCAATCCGGCGCTCCCGAGGGCCGCTGGCGGCCAAAGCTCGTTCTGGCTTCGGCGTCGCCGCGGCGGCTCGAGCTGCTGCAGCAGATCGGCATCGAGCCGGACGCGCTTCTGCCCTGCGATCTCGACGAAACGCCGGGCAAGGCCGAATTGCCGCGCTCGCTCGCGGTCGCGCCTCGCCCGGGAGAAGGCGCGGCGCCGCCGCCAAAATCGCCGCGACGCGGCCGGAACTCGCCGGCGGCTATCATCCTCGGCGCCGACACCGTGGTCAGCGTCGGGCGCCGCATCCTGCCGAAATGCGAGATCGTGAGCGAGGCGGCGCAATGCCTTGCGGCTGTTGTCCGGCCGGGCGCATCGCGTGCATACGGCCGTCTGCCTGATCACGCCGAAGGGCGGCGAGCGTCAGCGGCTGGTCGAGACGCGGCTGCGCTTCAAGCGCCTGTCGTCGAACGAAATCGAGACCTATCTTGGCTCCGGCGAATGGCGCGGCAAGGCCGGCGGCTACGCCATCCAGGGCCTTGCCGGGGCGTTTGCGTTGAAGCTCGTCGGCTCCTATTCTGCCGTCGTCGGCCTGCCGCTCTACGAGACGATGTCGCTGCTTGTCGGCGAGGGCTATCCGGCCCAAGCCGCCTGGCGCGATCGCATGTGACAGCCGCATGACCTCGAAAGCGCCCGAACCTTCGATGCTCCCTCGCGAAGACGAAGACAATGCCGGCCGTCTTCGCCGGCGCCCCGGCGCGGCCATGTCCGATCTGCGGCAAGCCCGCGATCGAGAAAATGCGCCCGTTCTGCTCGAAGCGCTGCGCCGACGTCGATCTGCACCGCTGGCTCGGCGGCGTCTACGCTATTCCCGCGGGCGAAGCCGACGAAGATTCAAAAACCGACGCTCATCCGATGACGACGCGCTTGAACTGGCCGCCGCCGTGGCCGCACGCGCGGCGCTGAGCCGCATTCATGAGGCGGCCTCGATGTTTTTTCCCGTCTCCAAAGTTTTCTGGCTGATCGCCGAGCCGGTCACCGTCCTGGTCCTCGTCGCCAGCGTCGGCGTCGCGCTGCGCCTTCACCCGCTGGGCGAGGGCGGCCGCCGGCTCGCGGCGCTGGCGACTGCTCGGGCTGCTCGTCATATCTTGTTCACGCCGATCGGCGTGGCGCTGCTGCGGCCCTGGAGAACAGGTTTCCGCCGCCGCCCGCCGATCTTCCTGCGCCGACCGGCATCATCGTTCTCGGCGGCGGGCTTGAGGAAGCGAAATCGGAGGCCCGCGGGCAGCCGATGCTCGACGAGGACGGCATGCGGCTCATCGCGGCCCTGCAGCTGGCGCGGCGCTATCCGACGGCGCGGCTGATCTTCACCGGCGGCTCGGGCAATTTTGCTGGAGCACGAGCGCGGTCGGAGGCGAACGGCGTTCGAAAATTCTGGCTGGATCCTCGGCGGACCCAGCAGACCGCATGAGCTTTGAGGGGAAATCGCGCAACACCTGGGAGAACGCCCTGTTCACGCGCGACCTCGTGAAGCCGCAGCCTGGACGAGACCTGGCTTCTCGTCACCTCGGCGTGGCACATGCCGCGCGCGATGGGGATTTTCCGGCGCCTCGGCTTCAGGGTGACCGCCTATCCCGTCGCCTATCGCACCTTCGGCGACGATCGGGACTGGACTCCTCGGTCTCCGCCGTCGGACCGCATTTCGACGCTCGATTTCGCCGTTCGCGAATGGATCGGGCTTCTCGCCTATCGCCTGACGCACAAGACCAACGCCCTGTTTCCCGCGCCTTAGAGCCTGTCCCGAGAGCTCGCCCGGTATCGTGGCCGGTTCAGGAATCATGCGTCAAAGCGGCGCGCGCGGCCGAAAAGAACTCGCGCCTCATGACGATCAGGAAAATCAACGCCGTGGTCGCCATCGAGCACATAGGGGCTGACGAACCAGCCGATATAGGCGAAGGCGAAATAGACGGTGCGCAGGCCTTTGGCGAAATGGACGCCGGCGTCGATGGTCATCAGTCCGGCACGGCTTGACCGCCTTTTCCCGCGCCACGGCATCGGGGAATGCGGGCCCGGGCGTCGCGCCGACAAGGATCGCCGCATAGATGAACAGACGGTAGGCCCAGGCGAATTTGAAGAATGAATAGCCAAAGATGAAGGCGAGGCCGAGGACCTTCAGCTCCCAGTTTCCCCGCGTCACGGTCAGGCCGAACGGCAGGTCGGCGAAAACTTTGATCGACGTCGTCGGTCGCCCGCATCGACGCGGCCGCGCCGCCGAGCACGATCAGCGACGTCGAGGCGAAAAAGCGGCGCCATTTTGAAGGCTCGACATGATGCCGGCGTCGGCGATGCGCGTGTCGCGCTGGCTCATCGCCCGCATCCACGCCATCCGTTGCTCGTCCATGAGGACCGAAAGGCTCGTCGCCTTGCCGAGTCCGCGTTCATTGACGAACCGAAAGAAGACCCAGACGCCGAAGAAGAAGGCGAGGCCGACGCTGTCGGCTATGGAAAGGTCGAGCATTTTCCCCCTGATGACTCCCGCCATTCGATCGCCTTTCGGAAAAATCCTGTCGAATGGCGCGCGAATCCAGCATATCAATTTTCTCGGCGCTCGCCGACGTTCGCATCGCCGCTCAAAACTAGAGCCCCGAGGCGTCGGCGCCCCGCTTCACGCTCAGAAATGATGGATTCGCCGTGACCTATACGCTCATCATCGCCAATAAGGCCTATTCGTCATGGTCGCTTCAGGCCCTGGATCCTGATGCGGCATTTCGGCATTCCCTTCGAAGAGGTGACCGTGCCGCTCGGACGCCCCGAGACGCGCGCGGAAATCTTGCGCTATTCGCCGGCCGGCAAATGTCCGGTCCTGCGCGACGGCGACCGCTTCGTCTGGGATTCGCTTTCGATCATCGAATATGTCGCTGAAGCCTTTCCGGACCGCGCCATCTGGCCGCGCGACGCGCGCGGCGCGGGCGCGAGGCGCGCTCGCTGAGCGCCGAAATGCATTCGGGCTTTATGGGGCTGCGGTCGCATCTGCCGATGAACATGCGCCGGCCGGTCAAGGAGCGGCCGCTGACCGCAGAGGCGGCGGCCGATATCGCGCGCATCGAACAGGCGTTCGCGCATGGCGCGAGCCGAATTCGGCGCGCGACGGCGCATTTCCTCTTCGGCGAATTCTCGGCCGCCGACGCGATGTTCGCGCCGGTCGTCAACCGGCTGCATGTTTACGCCGCGCCGGTTTCGCCTCAAACCCGCGCCTATATGGACGCCATCATGGCGCTGCCGGCGTGGCGGGACTGGAGCGCGGGCGCCTTCGCCGAACTCTGGACAATTGAAAAATACGACCTACTCTAAGCGCCCGAGAACGGCGAGGAACCCGTGCAGCGCTCATCGGACGGCCGCTCCGTCGTCGGAAATCCCGACGCGAAAGGCGGATATCGATCAATTCATCGCCGCGGCGTCAAAGCCTGCGCCCGCCGCATCCGGGCGCGGACGCCTGATCTTCGCGCTCGACGCGACGATGAGCCGGCAGCCGACCTGGGATCTGGCGCAAGGGCTTCAGGCGAGAATGTTCGAGACGGCCGCCGCCCATGGCGGCCTCGAGGTCCAGCTGGTTTATTATCGCGGGTTTCGCGAGTGCAAGGCCTCGCGCTTCCTCAGCGGCGGCAAGGACCTCGGCGCGCTGATGACGAAAATCTCCGTCGAGGCCGGCCATACGCAAATCGGCCAGCGTGCTGCGCCATGTCCTCGACGAAGCGCGCCGCTCGCCGGTCCGCGCCTTGATCTTCATCGGCGACGCGATGGAGGAAAAGGCCGACGATCTCGCCGAACTCGCCGGGCAGGCCGGGCTTCTTGGGCGTCAAGGCGTTCGTTTTTCAGGAGGGAACCGACCGGGCCGTCGAGCGGGCCTTCCGCCAGATCGCCTTGCTGAGCGGCGGCGCCTATGCGACATTCGACTCTGGCGCTCCGCAGCGGCTTGCGGCGCTTCTTTCCGCCGTCGCGGCCTACGCTTCCGGCGGCCGGCCCGCCCTTGAGGCCGAGGCGCGCTCGCGCGGCGCGGCGGCGCGAGCTTCTGTTAGCGCAAATGCGCTGAGTGGCGATGCCTGATGGTTTATCTTCTTGTTGGATTTCTGCTGATCTGGCTCTTGCTCGGGGGGCTTAGGGCGTTCGCGCAGGCGAGCCCGGCGGCGCTCGCGCGTCTGATCAAGCGCGAGCGGCGGCGCGGCGGCTCTGGCGATCGCCGGCGTTTCTTCTGTTGCGCGGCGGGGTCGCGCTGGCGCATCGGCTTCGCCGGACTGGGGTTCTGGCTCCTTAACATCGGCAACGGCGGCATTTGGCGGATGTTCGCATCGCCCGCCAAGGGGTCGGCGCAACGGGGTCCAGGACGGCGGCGCGGGCCGCGCGTCCTGCGTCCGGTCGGCCATGATCGAAATGGAGCTCGATCACGAGACGGGCAAGATGCGCGGCAGCATTCTCGCCGGGCCGGACGAAGGCAAGGAGCTAGATTCGCTGACGCGGCCTCAGTGCGAAGTCCTCTACGACCTTTGCCGTCGAGACGATCCGGAGGGCGCCCGTCTTTTGCAGGCTTATCTCGATCGCCGGTTTTCCGGCTGGCGTCCGGCAGACGAGGCGCAAGGCGGCTCTCGGAGCGGCAGAGGCGCGCCGCCGCGCCGGCGCGATGTCCAAGGATGAAGCGTATGAGGTCCTGGGGCTTAAAAAGGGCGCGACGCGCGAAGAAGTCGTTCGCTCGCACCGGTCCCTGATGAAAAAACTTCATCCAGATCATGGCGGGACGACGGATCTGGCGGCGCGGGTAAACGAAGCGAAAGAGGTCTTGATGCGGCGTCATTCGTAGCGCCCGAGGCGTTCAGAGCATGATTTGGTCATCTGCGAGCGCTCACAATGCTCGCCAAAGCGTTAGTTTTTCGTTGCGAAACAGGAAAATCCCGTTCGCTTCAGGGTTTTGCACGCGAGTTCCGCGCTATCCGCCTCAAGGCCGGCGAAGCGCGCCCGGTATAGCGTCTCCGCGCCCTTCTGCACTTTTTCCGTAAAGGGCTGCGCCGCGCCCAAGGTCTTGCGGCCGTCGGCCTTGGCTTTGGCCAGAAGCGCGTTCGCCTTGGCGACGTCGTCGGTCGCGCCGATCTGGATCATCCAGCCGCGTGCGGGCGGCGGCCGGACGGTGCGCAACCTCCGCCTTGCCGCCGTCGGCTGGTTCCGCCTCCGCCGCGGGACCGGCTTTTCGATCGGTTTCTCGATCGCTTTGCGGTCTTTCGCGGGGCCGGGCCGCGATCCTGCGCATCGTCGACGGCGTTGTGATGGAGGCGGTCGCGTCGCTTGTTTGGCCGGTCGATCCGTCAAGCGCGCCAGTTCTGGCGAGCGACGGATTTGAGGCGCATTTGCGGCGGCGGCGTCGGGCTGCGGCCTGCCGCGCCCGAAACATAGGCCGGCCGCGGCTTGTCGACCGGAACGTCCGGCCCGATCGAGGCGAGGCGAACCGGATCGGCCGGGGCCTGGGCTTTCGGCGGAAGCGCCCAGAGCGTAATTTTCGGCGTCTGGTTTGACGCGCCGGCGTCTCGGGCTCGGCATAGGCGAGAGCGGGGGCGCCGCGGCGCTGGACGATTTGCCTCGGATTTCGCGCTGCGGCCTGCAGCCGGACCGGCAGGTCCGGCGCGTCGCCGGCCGCGCATCGTGCGCGCGGCCGCGGCGGCAGATCGGTCGGCGACGCGTCCTCGATCGCCGACGCCGTGCGAACCGTCGCGCGCATTGCCGATCTGGTCTTCGATCAGACCGGCCATGATGCGGTCCCGCGAGGCCGCGCTGGCGCCGCCCATCACCACGGCGACGATGTAGCGGCCGTCGCGCTTCACCGACGTCAGCAGATTGAAGCCGGAGGCGCGGGTATAGCCGGTCTTGATGCCGTCCATGCCTTCGACGCGGTCCATCAGATGGTTGTGGTTCAGGATCGTCGCGCCGGCGTAGTAGAAGGCGTGCGTCGAGAAATAGTGATAATAGCGCGGGAAGCGCTCCTGGACGGCGCGGCCGAGAATCGAAAGATCGCGCGCCGTCGTGATCTGCGCGTCGTCCGGAAGTCCCGATGCATTGACGAAACGCGTGCCGCTCATGCCCAGCTCATGGGCCTTGCGGGTCATGAGTTCGGCGAAATGCTCTTCGTCGCCGCCGATCGGCTTCGGCGATGGCGACGGCCATGTCGTTGGCTGAACGGGTGACGACGGCCTTGATCGCGTCTTCGACCATGATCGTCTCGCCCGGCCTCAGGCCGAGCTTGGTCGGTTTTTGCGCTGCGGCGTGTGCGGAAATGCGCAATTGGCTGTCGAGGCTGAGGCGCCCGCGTTCGAGCTGCTCGAACAGAAGATAGAGCGTCATCACTTTGGTGATCGAGGCGGGATGGCGCGGTTCGTCCTCGTTACGCGCGTAAAGAGTCGCGGCCGCTGTTGCCGTCGACGACGATCGCCGCGAAATTCCGGCTCGGCGCGGAAGCTCGCACGCGAGCTATAGCGAAGCGAATGCGTCGCATGTCTTTCGTGCGCGAAACGCCTTGGAAAATAGCGCCGGTATTCTCGCGCTGCGTGGTGGGCGTGCGCGCGATGGTGCGCCTCGTGCCGGCGCGGCGAGGAGGCAGGTCATGAAAAGGCTCGCCGCGAGAAGGCTAACCGCCGCGAGGGCCAGAGAAAGGCCGGATGCGGCAGCGGCCTCTCATCATGCGGCGAACCGTCGCGCCTTGCGTCAACATTCTGGCGATCCCGAGCTGGTGCGAAGCAAACAGTTGAAATGACGCTAATTCCGCTCGGTTACCGCTTGGTTAAGAGGAAGCTTCGAAGCCCCTTGTTTTCGGTCACGGTAAAAATGGTGCGGTGCAAGATAAACTTGACGTGATTTGTGCGGTGCGGTATCAACATCGTGGGGAGCATCTTTCGCTCTCGGCTTGCCGCCTCGAGCTGAGAAGAGTCGGCGCACGCTCGACCAAGGGAAATCAAATGGCAAACAGTTTCGAAGACTTTCAGAAAATCAGCAAGACGCAACTCGAGTCGGCGGCTTTGACGTCTCAGTCTTTCGTCAAGGGCCTTGCAGGCGATCGCCGCCGAAACAACCGATTACTCGAAGAAATCGCTGGAAAGCGGCTCTGCTTTTCTTGAGAAGCTGCTCGGCGTCAAGTCGCTCGAATCGGCCATTCAGCTGCAGTCCGAATTCGCCAAGGCCTCCTATGCCGATTTCGTAGCGCAGGCGACCAAGATTGGCGAACTCTATTCCAACCTCGCCAAGGAAGCGTTCAAGCCGATCGAAACCGCGATCGCGCAAGTGCAGGCCTCCAAGGACTAGGGGTTCGGCGACTTCGGTTCTGGCGGCTTTGTTCCGGCGGCGGAACCTCGAGAGCCTGCGCGGCCGTGCGTGAGCATGGCCTCGACGCCTAGGTTTTCGACGCGAAGCACAATTTTGAGGATAGCGGCGGCCGACGTGTGACGGGTTGGTCTAAGGCCACCCTGGCATCGTGTTCGCCGCATTTTTTTCGCGACCTTGGGCCCGGCTTTTGCCGGGCTTTTTTGTTTTCCGGCGCTGAATGCGGGCTCCTATCTCCGAGGGCGACCCTAAATAGGTCGGCGGCGCAGTTTTTGCTAATCTGATGGAAGGATTTCATTTCGAAGTTGAGTTATCCTCATATCGATAGTGAACCGTGGAGATGCATGGGCCATTTCCCTCTTGCCGGAACGCCCAGCGCGTTGTTCACTGGAGTTTCGGGGTCGGCATGACTAAATGGAGCGAGCTGATAAATTTCGAGGACGGGGTTTGAGGTGACGGACGGATTTCCTCCAAGATCGTTTCCTCGCGCGGAGCGCGGAGCTTCGGTTCCGACGCGCATCCGCGGCGATCGTTGCCGAGCCGTTTTCGCCGCCGCGCGGCACAGCGCTGCGAAGGAGCCGCAAAAAGGCGGCGAGGGGGGCGGGTCGGGCCTGGGAACGGCCGTCATCACCCGGACCAAAACGCAGACGCGGCGTCCCAATATGTACCGTGTCCTGCTTCTCAATGACGACTATACGCCGATGGAGTTCGTCGTCGCCGTCTTGAAGAAGTACTTCAACAAGGGTCCGGAGGAGGCGACTCGCATCATGCTCCATGTGCATCAACATGGGGTCGGCGAATGCGGGGTCTTCACCTATGAAATCGCCGAAACAAAAGTGACTCAGGTCATGGATTACGCCCGCAAGCACCAGCATCCCCTGCAGTGCATCATGGAAAAGAAATGAGAGGTTGGAGTCTATGCCGTCCTTCTCCCGCAATCTCGAACAGTCGCTCCATCGCGCACTCGCCGTCGCCAACGAGCGCCATCATGAATACGCCACGCTGGAGCATCTGCTTCTGAGCCTGACGGATGATGGCGACGCTTCGGCGGTTCTTCGCGCCTGCTCGGTCGATCTCGACCATCTGAAGAAGAACCTTCGCGACTACATCGACCAGGAGCTCGACAATCTGGTCAGCGATGGCCGCGAAGACGCCAAGCCGACGGCGGGCTTTCAGCGCGTCATTCAGCGCGCCGTCATTCACGTCCAGTCTTCGGGACGCGAGGAGGTGACGGGCGCCAATGTGCTGGTCGCGATCTTCGCCGAACGGGAGAGCCACGCCGCCTATTTCCTGCAGGAGCAGGACATGACGCGCTATGACGCCGTCAACTATATCAGTCACGGCATCGCCAAACGTCCGGGGCTCTCCGATTCGTCGAAGGCGCCGCGCGGCGCCGACGAGGACGCTGAGGCGCGCGAGGCGAAGGAAGGCAAGGACGGCGGCGATTCGAAGAAGAAGGAAGGCGCGCTCGACGCCTATTGCGTCAATCTAAACAGGAAGGCGCGCGAGGGGCGCATCGATCCGCTTGATCGGCCGCGAAGCCGAAGTTCAGCGCACCATCCAGGTGCTGTGCCGGCGCCACAAGAACAACCCGCTGCTGGTCGGCGATCCCGGCGTCGGCAAGACCGCGATCGCCGAAGGCCTCGCCCGCAAGATCGTCAAGAGCGAAGTGCCGGAAGTTCTGGCCGAGGCCACGGTGTTCGCCCTCGACATGGGCACGCTGCTCGCCGGAACCCGCTATCGCGGCGATTTCGAGGAGCGGCTGAAGCAGGTCATGAAGGAGATCGAGAACCACAAGAACGCGATCCTCTTCATCGACGAAATCCATACGGTGATCGGCGCCGGCGCGACATCCGGCGGCGCGATGGACGCCTCGAACCTGTTGAAGCCGGCTCTGGCGCAGGGAACGCTTCGCTGCATCGGATCAACGACTTACAAGGAATATCGTCAGTACTTTGAGAAGGATCGCGCGCTGGTGCGCCGCTTCCAGAAAATCGACGTCAACGAGCCATCGGTGCCGGACGCCATCGAGATCATGAAGGGGCTGAAGCCCTATTTCGAGGAGTTCCACAAGATCCGCTACACCAATGAGGCGATCAAGGCCGCGGTGGAGCTGTCGGCGCGCTATATCCATGATCGCAAATTGCCCGACAAGGCGATCGACGTGATCGACGAGACAGGCGCCAGCCAGATGCTGCTGCCGGAGAACAAGCGCAAGAAGACGATCGGCATCAAGGAGGTCGAGGCGACGATCGCGACGATGGCGCGCATTCCGCCCAAAACCGTGTCGAAGGACGACGCCGAGGTTCTCGAACATCTCACCGAGACGCTGGAGCGGGTGGTCTATGGCCAGAACAAGGCCATCGAGGCGCTGACGTCGGCGATCAAGCTGGCCCGCGCGGGCCTGCGCGACGGCGAAAAGCCGATCGGCAGCTATCTTTTCTCGGGTCCGACCGGCGTCGGCAAGACGGAGGTCGCGCGCCAGCTCGCCGTCAGCCTCGGCGTCGAACTGATCCGCTTCGACATGTCGGAATATATGGAGCGCCATACGGTGTCGCGGCTGATCGGCGCGCCGCCTGGCTATGTCGGCTTCGATCAGGGCGGCTTGCTCACCGATTCGATCGATCAGCATCCCCATTGCGTGCTGCTTCTCGACGAGATCGAAAAGGCGCATCCGGATCTCTACAATATCCTGTTGCAGGTGATGGATCACGGCAAGCTGACCGACCATAGCGGCAAGCAGGTCGATTTCCGCAACGTCATCCTGATCATGACGACCAATGCCGGCGCCGCCGACATGCAGCGGGCCTCGTTCGGCTTTACGCGCGGCAAACGCGAAGGCGAGGATGTGGAGGCGATCAACCGGATGTTCGCCCCCGAGTTCCGCAATCGTCTCGACGCCGTCGTGACCTTCGGGCATCTGCCGCATGACGTCATCATCAAGGTGGTCGACAAGTTCATCATGCAGCTCGAGGCGCAGCTCGCCGACCGCAACGTCACGATCGAGCTGGCGGACGAGGCCCGCGCGTGGCTGGTCGAGCATGGCTATGATGAGCAGATGGGCGCGCGGCCGATGGCGCGCGTGATCCAGCAGACAATCAAGACGCCGCTCGCCGACGAGGTTCTGTTCGGCCGCCTGAAGAACGGCGGCGCGGTGCGGGTGGTCGTCGTCGAGGAGGATGGCGAAACGAAGCTCGGCTTCGTCTTCCCCGAAGGTCCGATCCTGCCGCGTCCAGAGCGCGATATTGTCGAGGCCAGCAAGAAACGCGTTAGGGCGGAGCCGGAAGTTCGCCGCGCCAAAGCCCGCCGCCTCAAAGGGAGCGAGGGCGACGGCGAGGGCGAGGATGACGAGCCCTTCGGCGACGATGACGAGCCAGAGCCCTTCGGCGCCGCCGACGAGTCGGACACGAAGCACTGACCTTTGCTGCGTCGGAGCGATCATGGGACAAAGGCCGCGGCGACGCCGCGGCCTTTTTCATTGCAAGCGTTCTCGCTCAGGCGGCGCCCAGAGCGGCGACGATCCTCTCGCGAAAGGCCGCCAGCGTCTCGGGCTTCTCCATGACGCCGCTATGCGGTCGCAGCGGCACGCCGGTCCAGCGCGGCACAATATGGAAATGCAGGTGGAAGACCGTCTGGCCGCCGGCGGCCTCGTTGAACTGCAAGATGGTCAGGCCGTCGGCGTCGAGGGCGCGTCTTCACCGCGCTGGCCAGCTTCTGCAGGCGCGGCGCGAGCGCGGCGAGCACATCCGGGTCGACGTCGAGAATATTGCGCGCCGGCGTTTTCGGCAGCACCAGCACATGGCCGTCGGCCTGCGGCATCACATCCATGATGGCGAGCGCGACATCATCCTCATAAACCTTGTGGCAAGGGATTTCGCCGCGCAGGATCTTCGCGAAGATATTGCTGTCGTCGTAGGCCGGCTCCGCCATCGCGCAAACTCCATTTAGGGAAGCCTGATTAGGCAAAGCCCGCGGCGAGGGTCAAGGGGCCTTCGCCGGAAGCCCAGCGTCAGGTGCCTTTCCGGAACGGCGTCATCTCGGCCAATTGCTCCAGCGCCATGTCGGCGTGAATGCGCTCTCTTTGCAGATATTCGTCGATCGCCGTCGCGAAACGCGGATCGGCGATGTCATGCGCCGAATAGGTCGCGACGGGTCCATAGCCGCGCGCGAGCTTGTGTTCGCCCTGCGCGCCCGCTTCGACGCGGCTCAAGCCCCGCGCGATCGCGAATTCGATCGCCTGATAATAGCAAACCTCGAAATGCAGGAAGGGGTGATCCTCGATCGCGCCCCAATTGCGCCCGTAGAGCGCGTCGCGGCCGATGAAATTGATCGCCCCTGCGATATAGCGGCCGCCCCGTTTGCGCCATGACGAGCAGGATATGGTCCGCCATCGCCGCGCCGACGGACGGAAAAAAAGGCGCGCGTCAGATAGGGCGTCCCCCATTTGCGGGCGCCGGTGTCCATATAGAATTGGAAGAACGCGTCCCAATGCCGCTTCCGCGATGGCCGATCCGGTCAGCGCTTCGATCTCGATGCCGTTCGCCAGCGCCTCCTTGCGTTCGCGCCGGATCATCTTGCGCTTGCGAGACGCGAGATCGTTCAGAAACGCTTCGAAATCAGCGTAGCCCCTGTTGAGGAAATGAAATTGCTGATCGGTCCGCTTGAGGAAACCCGCCGACGCCAGAGCGTCCCAGTCGGCTCTGGTGGGGAAGGTGACATGGATCGAGGAGGCGCCCGTCTTTTCGCGCAGGGCGCGCAGGCCGGCGATGAGCGTTTGCCGCGCGGCTTCGCCGTGGCCCGGCGCGACCAGTAGACGCCGCCCGGTAACGGGCGTGAAGGGCACGGCGACCTGAAGCTTCGGATAATAGTCGAGGCCATTGCGCTGATAGGCGTCGGCCCAGCCAAAGTCGAAGACATATTCGCCCATGGAATGGGCTTTTGACATAGGTCGGCGCCGCCGCCGCCAGACGCCCGTCGCCGCCCCTGACGAGAACATGGGCGCTGCACCAGCCGGCCCGCGATGAGACCGACTTCGAGGTCTCCAGCGCCTTGAGGAAGGCGTGCGCCAGGAAGGGATTGAAGCGCTCGCCATCGCCAGACTTTCGGTTCGGCGGCGTCCGACGGCGTCATTCGGCACGATGGCTTGCGCCGACGGATTGGCGCAGGCGTCCCATTCCGCCGCATCGATCTTCTCGATCGAGGTCGCGATCTCGACCTTGTAGGGCTGGGGCATGGCGGCGGAGTTCCGGCTTGTGACGCGCTCTCGCAATTGCGAAAGGTGGTGCGATTTCGCGCGCGGGGTCAAGACGCACGGGCCTTTTAATGCGGCCTTCGCGCCCGCGCAGCGACCGCCTCTTCGGCCGCCTCAAGGCCGGTGAGATAAGCTCCATGCGCGGTCGAGAAATCGTGCTTCGAGCAGGCCTCGCCGGCGAAGAACAGCCGCTCATCGACGGGCGCCGCGAGTTTCGCGCGGGCATCCGAATGACCGGGGAGCGCGTGCGAATAAGCGCCTCGCGACCACGGATCGCGCGCCCAGGCCGTCTCGCTCAGCGGGGCGAGGCGCGCGGCGAAGCCGCCCCCGAACAAGCGGCGGAGTTCGCCGCGCGCGAAGTCGAAGAAGGCCCCGGCGCCGCTCCTTTCGAGATCACAAGCGAGGCGTCCGCCGAAAAACCCCTCGATCAGCGGTCTGCCGAAGGGACGAAGATGATAGCTTCCGGTGGCGCTCGCATCAGGATCGCCGAAGAGATGGCCGCCAGCCGGCAGGTCCGGCGCATCGACCGTCATGATGAGCTTGTCAGCGAAGCCGAGCGGCAGGACGGCCGCGGCGCTGAGTTTGTCCGGCAGCGCCGGCCTGAATGCAATGGCTTGCCCGGCGATCAAAGGCGACGGGACCGTCACGATGACGGCCTCAGCCGTAACGCGCCCCTGCGAGGTTTCAAGCGCGATTGACGGGCCCGCATGATCGACCAGCGTGACGGCGCAGCCGAGGCGAATGGGAAGGCTCGCGCCAAAGGCCGCGATCGCCGCGCCATAGCCTTCGACGACGCGCCAGTTGACGTGGCTGTCATCGTAGCGCTTCCAGTCCGCGACCGAGACGGACTCGAGTTCGGCGCCGTTCATAAAGGCGCTCTCGGCGTTGAGGAGCGGGTTCCAGCGGCATCCGGGTTCCAGCAGGCGCGCCGCCGGAAAATCGCCCCCGTCGTGATCGGCGGCGGCGAGGCGCGCGTAAAACGCGTCCGAGGCGGTGGAGAAGGCAGCCTGGTCTTGTCTGCTGAATCCGAGATCGAGGCTTTGCCGGGTCCACACCGGCGCCGTCTTGTCGATCGTGAACCCAAGTTCGGCGGCGATCCGCGTCCATGGGTTTCGGTCGGCGGAATGAAGCCAGCCGCAGCCGAGATCGAGCGGGAAGCCGCTTGCGACGCGCGTCTGGGCCCGGCCTCCGATGCGTTCTCGGGCCTCCAGAATAGTAAACGATAGACCAGACGCCGCGAGCCGCTTGCCGGCGGCCAATCCGGCGGCCCCTGCGCCGATCACGACGATGTCGAAGTCGCCCAGCGTGTTTCTCACGGCGCGCCTCCAGTTTTGGGTCGCTCGCTGCTGTCGCGGCTGCGGGATCTGCCGAGGGAAGGTCTAGCACTTGCAAGGCGGCCTCGACATGCGACAACACGTTGCCGCGATCAGGCGGCGCTCTCCCATATCGCGGAATCAGGCGCCGCGATCTTCCGACAGGAACGCTCATGACTCTTTATATAGACGTAACCGCCCCGACAGATGACGCGGCCGCAATGCTCCGCGGCTTTTTGGTCTCGCCCTCCGGATCAAGAGCGAGGGTGGCGTGAGCCTCTGGATCACGAAATCGGTCGCCGAGCTTAAAGCCGAAGCGCATGAAGCGGAGTTCGGCTCCGACTCGCCCAATCTGCGGCGCACTCTGTCGCTCGCGAGTCTGATTTCGCTCGGCATCGGTTGCATCATCGGCGCCGGCATCTTCGTTTTGACCGGCCATGCCGCCGCGGCTTACGCGGGACCGGCGATCAGCCTCTCCTTCATTCTCGCAGGCGTCGTCTGCGCACTCGCTGGACTCTGCTACGCCGAGATGGCCTCGACCGTTCCGGTGGCGGGCAGCGCATATACCTACGCCTACGCCACCATGGGCGAGTTCATCGCCTGGATCATCGGCTGGGATCTTTTGCTCGAATACGCCTTCGGCGCCACCACCGTCGCGATCGGCTGGTCCGGCTATGTCGTGAGCTTTCTGCACGGCCTCCGCATCGAGGTGCCGGCGGCGCTGGCGGGCGCGCCATTTTCCTTCGATCCGGCGAGCGGCCATTGGGCGCGAACGGACGCGCTGGTCAACGCGCCGGCGGTTTTCATCATCCTCGCATTGACGGCTCTGCTCGTCGTCGGGATCAATAAATCGGCGAAGGTCAATAATGTCATCGTCGCCATCAAGCTGGCGATCATCGTCGCTTTCATCCTCGCCGGAGATCTCGTCATTCAGCACGGCGAACTGGGTGACGGCGAACAACCCGGCCGGCGCCTTCATTCCGCCGAACGCCGGACCTGGCCAATATGGGTGGAGCGGAATCCTTCGCGGCGCGGCGGTCGTGTTCTTCGCCTATATCGGCTTCGACGCGGTCTCGACGGCGGCGCAGGAAGCCAAAAACCCGCAGCGCGACATGCCGCTCAGCATTCTGGGATCGCTTGTTCATCTGCACCATTCTCTATGTGCTGGTCAGCGTCGTCATCACGGGGATCGTTCCCTTCGATCGGCTGAGCGTCCCTGACCCGATCGCCCTCGGCGTCGACGTGATTGGACTTGGCTGGCTTTCGACCGTGATCAAATTCGGCGCGATCCTTGGACTGAGTTCGGTCGTTCTCGTGCTGCTGCTTGGTCAGTCCCGCGTGCTTTACTCCATCGCGCGCGACGGACTGCTGCCGCCGATCGCGGCGAAGGTGCATCCGCGTTTTCGCACGCCCTATCTGACGACGCTGTTCACGGGGAGCATCGTCGCCATCCTGTCCGGGCTGCTGCCGATCGGCCTCGTCGGCGAACTGGTCAGCATCGGCACGCTGTTCGCCTTCACCGTGGTCTGCCTTGGCGTTCTCGTTCTGCGCTTCACGCACCCGGAGATTCAGCGACCGTTCAAGGCGCCGCTGATCGCTGTCGTCGCGCCGCTCGGGGCCGCCTCCGCCGTCCTGCTGATGCTTGGGCTTGCCCGGCGACACCTGGATCACGGTTCGCCGTATGGCTGGCGATCGGCCTTGTGATCTATTTTTCCTACGGCCGCAAACACAGCCGCCTCGCGCGAGTTCGCGGCGGCGAATAAAGAGGGTTACGGCGGGGCGTCCGCAAGCCAGCGCAGGCGGTCGAGCGCGCCTTGCAGAATGTAGGCCGCCGCCATTCGATCGACGACCTCGGCGCGCCGCGCGCGCGAGGCGTCCTGCGCGATGAGCGAGCGGGTCACCGCGGCCGTGGACAGGCGCTCGTCCCAATAGACGAAGGGGCGGGAGGTCAGCGCGCCGAGATTGCGCACGAAGGCGCGGGTCGCCTGCACACGCGCGCCTTCCGACCCGTCCATGTTGAGGGGCAGGCCGATGACGAGCGCCGCGACGTCGAATTGATCGGCGAGCGCGATCAGCCGGGCCGCGTCCGCCGCGAATTTGCTCCGCCTGATTGTCTCCAGGGGCGTTGCGATGCGCCGCTCGACGTCAGACAGCGCAAGGCCGATCGTCTTTGTGCCAAGATCGACGCCGATGAGGCGCTGGCGCGCGCCGATGCGCGGCGGCAGGTCGACGATATTCAAGACTTCCGCAGCCATTCAGTCTCTTAAATCTCGTGGACCGGTCACGCGGCGGCCGTGCCGGCGCTCCACACTATGCTCAGTCGCGGCGCGACGCCAAACCTCGGACTGCGCCTTGACAGCAATTCATTGCCTCGACGCGCCATTCGATACTATTGATGCTGCTCGGCGTCAGAGCTATTTCGCCAGGAGACTTCCAGATGAAACTGATTTGGCTTGGCCATTCGGCATTCCGGATCGAACTGTCGGGGGCGGTCATCCTGATCGATCCGTTTCTTAGCGGCAATCCGAAATTCACCGGGACCGTCGCGCAGGCGTCGAAGGGCGCGACCCATATCGTCCTCACCCATGGCCATGACGACCATATCGGCGACGCGGCCGACATCGCGAAGGCGACCGGCGCGCAGATCGTTTCGAATTTCGAAGTCTGCATGTTCCTGAACGGGCAGGGCGCCGAAAACATCAATCCCGGGAACACAGGCGGCACGATCGATTGCGGCGCCTTCTCGGTGAGCCTGACCCAGGCGCTTCATTCATCGGGGACAGTGTTCAACGGCCAATCTATCTATCTCGGCAATCCCAACGGGATCGTCATAAAGCCGAAGGACGGGCCAGTCCTCTATCATATGGGCGACACGGATATTTTCTCGGACATGGCGCTCATCGCCGAAATCCATCAGCCGAAAATCGGCATCGTCCCGGTCGGCGACCGCTTCACCATGGATGGGGCGACGGCGGCCCTTGCGGCAAGGCGCTTTTTCCAGTTCGAGGCGGTGGTGCCCTGTCACTACGGGACGTTCCCCGTGCTCGCGCCGGACCCGAGCGAGTTCATCGCGGCCATGGCGGGCTCGGGCGTCAAGGTCGATGCGCCGCCGATCGGCGGCGGGCTCGCTTATTGAGCGGAGCGCTGTCGTCCGGCTTCCTGTCGGCTGCCGACATCACTCAGCCATGCGATGATTTTCCCGGCCGTGGCGTCGCGCCAGGCGGTGTCGATCATCAGTCCATGCGGGGCGCCCTTGAGCACATCAAGGTCCGACCGCCAGACGTCGGCCGTCTCCTGCAAGGCGGATCGCGGCAGGAAGACATCGGCGTCGCCGCCGAGCACGAGGATCGGTGGCCTGTCCTCCGCCCCGGGCGGCGTCAACGGCGGGGGCGCCATCAATTCGGCGCTCACGCGGGGCGATTCGCGTTGTATCTTTTGCAGCAGTTGGTCCCTGGATTCGGGCGTCGACCGGCTCGAAAGGAGCGCTCTGCCGATGACGGCCGGCGAGGCCCATTCGGGGCCAAGACTTTGCAGCAGCGAAAGCTGGAACAGCACGTCGGGCGCAAACATGGTCATATATAGAGCGGAGGAGCGCAGGCCCGAAGGCGGCGTCGACGCGAGAGCCACCAGTCGCGGCCGCCCTGCCGCCCCGGGCCAGATAATGCTGGACTACGAGGCCGCCCATCGAATGGCCGACCAACACCGGCTCGGCGCCGATTGCGCCGGCGGCGGTCTCGACGTCGTCCACGTAATCGGCGAAGGATGCGCTGGCGAGATCGCCCTCGCTGGCGCCGTGGCCGCGCAGCGACAAGGCGTAGGCCGGGTAGCCGCGATCGGCGAAAAGACCGAGAAAATGCTCCCAGATCCAGGCGCCGCTGTAAGCGCCATGGACGAAAAGCACCGGCGGAAGCCCGGCCTCGTCCTTGGGGAAAGATCGCAGGATTTCCTGTTTCACGAGGGACTCCGTCTTCGCTCCGGTCTTTGATTCCTCGCGCCGCGGTCTGATCGTGCATCGGCCGTGCCAGCTGCGGATTGCTCCGCGCCAACCGCCAGTGCTATAGGCTGCTTCTTCAGAAGTCTTGGCAAGGAGAACTCATGTCCGTCGATCAGGCGACGGTGCGGCGTATCGCCCACCTGGCGCGCATCAAGGTCAGCGACGACGACGTGCCGCAGCTGCAAGATGAACTCAACGCAATTTTGCAATTCGTCGAGGAACTGGCCAGCGTCGATGTCGAGGGGGTCGAGCCGATGACCTCTGTCATGCCGATGCCGATGAAGAAGCGCGCCGATGTCGTGACCGATGGCGGCATCGCCGACGCCATTCTCGCCAATGCGCCGGCGAGCGAGGATCACTTCTTCAAGGTGCCGAAGGTCGTCGAATAGCCGCGCCGCAAATTTCGGCGCATCGAGCATCAGAAACTCAAGGCAGAACGGACGCGACATTGACCGCACTCACCGACCTTTCTCTCGCCGAAGCGCGCGACGCTCTTTTGAAAGGGCAAGTCTCCGCCGTCGAACTCGCGCGGGCGCAGATCGCCGAGATCGAACGGGCGCGGATCCTCAACGCCTTCATCGTCGAGACGCCGGACAAGGCCCTGGCGATGGCGGCCGCCTCCGACGCGCGGATCGCCAAAGCCGAGGCGGGGCCTCTCGAAGGGATACCGCTCGGCATCAAGGATCTTTATTGCACGGAGGGCGTTCAGACGACCGCCGCGAGCCACATTCTCGAAGGCTTTACGCCCGCCTACGAGTCGACGGTGAGCGCCAATCTCTGGCGCGATGGCGCCGTGATGCTCGGCAAGCTGAACCTCGATGAATTCGCGATGGGCTCGTCGAACGAGACATCTTATTTCGGACCGGTCATTTCGCCCTGGCGGCGCGCCGGATCCGAGGCCCCGCTGGTTCCCGGCGGATCGTCCGGCGGGTCGGCCGCGGCGGTCGCGGCCAAACTCTGCTTCGGCGCGACGGCGACGGATACCGGCGGCTCGATCCGCCAGCCCGCAGCTTTCACCGGAACCGTAGGCATCAAGCCGACCTATGGGCGCTGCTCGCGATGGGGCATCGTCGCTTTCGCATCTTCGCTCGATCAGGCCGGCCCCATCGCCCGCACGGTTCGGGACGCGGCGATCCTGCTGCGCTCGATGGCCGGGCACGATCCGAAGGATACGACGTCGGTCGATGCGCCCGTGCCGAATTATGAGGCCGCGGTCGGCCGCGGTGTTAAAGGCATGCGGATCGGCATCCCGCGAGAGTATCGCCTCGATGGCATCCCGAGCGAAATCGACGCGCTCTGGCGCCAGGGCGTCGAATGGCTGAAAGAGTCAGGGGCGGCAATCGTCGATATTTCGCTGCCGCACACGCGCTACGCGTTGCCCGCCTATTACATCGTGGCGCCGGCCGAAGCCTCGTCGAATCTCGCGCGCTACGACGGGGTTCGCTACGGCCTCAGGGTTCCCGGCAAGGACATCGTCGGCATGTATGAGGCGACGCGGGCGGCGGGATTCGGCAAGGAGGTGCGCCGGCGCATCATGATCGGCTCCTATGTCCTTTCCGCCGGCTATTACGACGCTTACTATGTGCGGGCGCAGAAAATACGGACGCTGATCCGGCGGGATTTCGAGCGCGCCTACGCGGACGGGATCGATGCGATCCTGACCCCCGCGACCCCTTCGGCGGCCTTCGGTCTTGGCGAGAAAGGGTCCGCCGATCCGGTGGAGATGTATCTGAACGATGTCTTCACGGTCACGGTGAACATGGCGGGTCTGCCGGGCATCGCCGTTCCCGCGGGGACGTCGAGCGAAGGCCTGCCCCTCGGGCTGCAACTCATCGGGCGCCCCTTCGATGAGGAGACATTGTTCGCCGCCGCAAAGGTCATCGAAGATGCGGCTCCCAAGCTGAAGCCGCCGCCGAAATGGTGGGCTTGAATGTTGCAAGCCGAAATGGCGCTGACTGCTTACCTGTCGCGATGGAGCGCACGATCATGAACACCCACGCAAAGCCCTCAAAGCTCATCAAGGGCGCGACCGGCGATTTCGAGGTTGTGATTGGCCTCGAGATCCATGCTCAGGTCACGTCGCGATCGAAGCTTTTCTCGGGCGCCTCCACACAGTTCGGCGAGGAGCCGAACGCCAATGTTTCGCTGGTCGACGCCGCGATGCCCGGCATGCTGCCGGTGATCAATGAGGAATGCGTCGCGCAGGCCATCCGCACGGGGTTGGGCCTTGAGGCGAAGATCAATCTCCGCTCGGTGTTCGATCGCAAGAATTACTTCTATCCCGACCTGCCGCAGGGCTATCAGATCTCGCAGTACAAGAGCCCCATCGTCGGCGAAGGCGTCGTCACCGTCGACGTTTCGCCGACCGAGCAGATCGAGGTCGGCATCGAGCGGCTGCATCTTGAGCAGGACGCCGGCAAGTCGCTCCACGACCAGTCGGCGACGGAGTCCCTTGTCGATCTCAATCGGTCGGGCGTCGCCTTGATGGAGATCGTCTCGAAACCGGACCTGCGCTCGTCCGATGAGGCGCGCGCCTACGTCACGAAGCTGCGCACGATCCTGCGCTACATCGGCTCCTGCGACGGCAATATGGAGCAGGGCTCGCTGCGCGCCGACGTCAATGTTTCGGTGCGCCGCCCCGGCGCGCCTTTGGGCACGCGCTGCGAGATCAAGAACGTCAACTCGATCCGCTTCATCGGCCAGGCGATCGAGGCGGAGGCGCGCCGCCAGATCGGCGTCATCGAGGATGGCGGGACGATCCAGCAGGAGACCCGGCTGTTCGATCCCGCGCGCGGCGAGACGCGCTCGATGCGCTCCAAGGAAGAAGCGCACGACTATCGCTATTTCCCCGACCCGGATCTTCTGCCGCTCGAATTCGACGAGGCCTATGTCGAAGAGCTTAAGGCCGGCTTGCCGGAACTGCCGGACGCCAAGAAGGCGCGTTTCATCAAGGACTATGGGCTGCCGCCCTATGACGCCGGCGTGCTGGTCGCGGACAAGGAGACCGCCGACTATTACGAGGCGGCCGTCGGCGCCGGCGGCGTCAGGCGCGACCCGAAGCTGGTCGCCAACTGGGTGACCGGCGATGTCGCGGCCTACGCCAATTCCGTCGGGCTGCCGGTCGCCCAGACCCACATCAAGCCGCAGCAGGTCGCCTCGCTCGTCGACCTCATCGCGGACGGCACCATATCGGGCAAGATCGCCAAGGACGTTCTCGCCATCATCATCAACGATGACAAGGATGGCGATCCGCGCGAAGTCGTCGAGACGCGCGGCCTGAAGCAGGTGACCGACCTTGGCGCCATCGCCGCCGCGGTCGACGCCATCATCAAGGCCAATCCCGACAAGGTCGCGCAGGCGCAGGCGAAGCCTTCGATGATCGGCTGGTTCGTCGGCCAGGTGATGAAACAGACCGGCGGCAAAGCCAATCCGCAAGCCGTCAACGACGAGCTGAAATCCAAGCTCGGCATCTAGATGCTTGCGATCGTCGTCGGGTGAAGGCTCGAGCGCTCGCCGTTGCGGACTCATCGTCAAGGCGATCGCGACAGGCCATCGCAACGCGCGAAAAGCGCATGCGAATCGCGAATCATTTTCAGGTGATTCGCGACTCGCATGACGATCGAAGCGCGATGGACGCCCCTTTCCGCAATTTTTTTTGGATGTGCACGAAATTTTTTTTTGCGCGGCGCATCGCGAATTTTGATGCGAGCCCTATGCCCTTTCACGGCTTGGCGAGAATCGATTTGTCCGCAGTCATGATGCGGCTCTGCGGCACCAGGCGCCGGCGGCTTCAAGGCTTCGCCGACGCGCGAATATCTTTGGCGCGTCTGCTACGAGCACGCGGCCGAAGATCACAAAAAAATAGAATAGACCCTCAAAAAACAATGGCTTTGAAATCGGACGAGGGCTCCGGGGAAAGCCTTTCGCGTGCGCCGTTCAACGCTCCTTCGATCGTCTCCATCATGCTTGCGACCATCGCCTCGCGTACGATCGTCGCGCAATGATCAAGCCCGCTGCGATCGCTTGCGCTCGCGTCCGCGAATGCCGCGAGCGCAGTTGCGACGGCGTGATCGACCGCCGGTTTGCATGCAATCAATGACGCTACACATGCAATGCCTCTTGCGCGTCTCATGAACAGCGCTACCCTCTTCAAGCCTCTAGTCGGCGTATGAACCGACTGACGATTATCGGAGGGGAGTTCGAGCATGGTTAAGGCAGCTACAAAGAAGACGCCGGCGAAGAAAACCGCGGCGAAGACGGCGACCAAAAAGACGGCGGCGAAGAAGAGCCCGGCCAAAAAAGCTCCGGCTAAAAAGGCCCCGGCTAAAAAGGCTCCGGCTAAAAAAAGCGCGGCCAAGAAAGCCCCGGCTAAAAAGGCTCCGGCTAAAAAGAGCGCGGCCAAAAAAGCCCCGGCCAAAAAAGCGGTCGCGAAGAAAGCGGCGGCTCGTAAGGCCCCTGCTAAATCGGCGAGCGCCAAGAAGTCCAGCGTCAAGAAGGTCGTGCGGAAGGCGGCTCCAAAGCCAAAGCCGACGCCGCCCGTCGCACCGCCGGAGCCGGCCTGACGGCCGACGCAATTCGCCGGGTCTATGGAGACGGCAGGATTCGCATCCTGACTGGCGATCGAAGCTAGAGCATTTTCCGGTTCTACGGATATCGGAAAATGTTCCTCTTCGTTCGTTGGTCACGTCTTCGCGAGCCATTTTTCACATTTCCTGAAAATGGTTCAGCTTGCATGCGCGGCAGACTCCCTTCGCGCCTCCGGCCCCGATCATTTCTGAGAAAATAACGTCGACGCTTCGCGCCATCTCATCGCGTCGAATCGCGCGGGCGAAGCCGCCCGCATGGTGAAGCGCGTAGCGCTCCCCAAATGGCGCCCATCTTGATCCTTCGATCCGGCGCCGGGCGCAAACAGGATCGAAGCGCCGCCGATCCGTTTCTATCGGGTCAAACAAATTTGCGCGAAATCGCGCCATGATTTGTCGAGCGCTTGGCCCGCCATTTTCATTTTTTGCCATTCGAGTCCACACGCGTGCATGCGCTGGCGCGAGGCTGCCGGCAAAGGCCCAGTGGCGCCGGCTTTCCATTCGGCGACGTCCGGGGCGACCAGCGGCGGGGCTTGCGGGTTCGCTGGCGCCGTCGCGAGCGGAGAAGGGGCGCCAGCGTCATCAGAGCCCGGGTCGATATTGGCTGGCCGGGTGGGCGGGAGAGGCGCAACGGCCGGCGGCCTCGGCTTGGCGGCGGAGTCTTGCGCCAAAGCGCCTGTCGTTGGCGCAGCCGCCACGCCGACGCAGAGCGCCGTCGACAGGCAAAGCGCCGCGCCCCTGCGGCCCAAGGCGCTGCGGGCCGACGCAAACAATCCTCGAGCCCTTTCGATCCGTTCAATCACAACGCGGCGCGGCGCCGTTCGCTGCGAAGCGGAAAACAGGGCGGCCGGAAGCCGATGTCTTGAATCATGGTCTCGGTTCACGGCGACGGCGAAGGCCCCTTCGGGACGGCTTGCGTTTTGGTGAAAACGTCGGTCTTGCACAGGATCTTCAGGACGCAGCCTTCGATTTCAGCCTTGTCGCCGGCCGCCTCATCCGGGACCACCTTGAAGGTGATGTCGTATGTCTTGCCATTCTCAGGATTATACGCCTTGCCGCGCCAACGGTCGTTGTCGGCGGTAAGGTTCTTGAGGATTTCGAGGCCGATGAGGGGCTTGCCACGCTTGCCGGATCTTCGTTCAATGTGTCGGATTTTGGCTTTCCGTCGAGCCCGTCCGGCTCTTTCAGCCAAATTAACGTGCCGCAGAAATTCTCGCCGCAGGGCGCGATCTTGATGATCGACCCCTCGTTCTGGGTGAACCAGAGACCGGCGGGGGAATCCGGGGCCGCCGAAGCCGCGCTGATGCTCAGGCAAAGCGCAACCAAGGCGCTGGCTCCGGCGGGCAACAGTTTGCTTCGGCAAGTCCGTCGGCTGGGACGAAAAGCCCGAAATCCGGTGAGATTCCCAGCGAGATCCATCACCGCCAAACTCCAAAAAAGCGCTGCCATGCCCGTCCGGCGCTTGTTTCAAAGATCGCAATCGGGCGACATAGGCTGACCTGGCGGAGACGGAGGGATTCGAACCCTCGATAGGGCTTTACAACCCTATAACGGTTTAGCAAACCGCCGCCTTCAGCCTCTCGGCCACGTCTCCACACCAGCGGTAGGGCGCTTCACGGCGCTGTCCCGATTGATTTGGCACATATGCCCGAGCCTTGTGGCGAAGGCAAGATGCGGGCGGGAAAGAGCTGGTCCTGCGGCGGCCGCGACGCGCAGGCGGGATGCGGGACGTCGGAAAGGTTGCAGCAAAGCCACACCTTGCGACCGAACGCGCTTAAGCCTTTAAAATCAGTTTCACAGTAGGTGCGCGCCGCCACTAGTATGAAAATGCGAGCGAAAGGGGGGCCAACCCGATCCTCGAGTTCGGGATCGAATGCCAATGATGCGTTCGAGCCGGGCAATTGAGCGGGATGCAGGATGTCCAGACAATCTGACGCCGGGTTTGAACTAAGCGGTTCATCCGCCGCCATGGCGTCAAAAGGCAAGCCGGTCCTGATTGGGTCTTTTACACGGAGGTTTGAAATGAAGCTCATAAAGGGCCTTCTCCTGGGATCTGCGGCAGCCCTGGTGAGTGTCGTCGGCGCGCAAGCAGCCGACCTGCCGACGCGGCAGGCCGCGCCAATCGAATATGTCCGCATCTGCGACGCTTATGGCGCGGGCTTTTTCTATATCCCCGGCACCGATACCTGCCTCAAGGTCGGCGGCTTGGCCATGACCGAGGTTCGGTCTTACGACGCCAGCTACAGCATCAGCCCGGTTGCTGCTAACGGCGTCGTTTCAGGCATCGGCGCAGCCACGGCCCTCACATCGGGCCTCAATCCAATCGGGGCAGCGGGGACCGCCCTTCGCCAAATCGGCGGCGCTTCGGCCTTCGGTTACATTCCGACGTCCACGCAATATGCTAATGCGCGTTCACGAGACAATTATGGCTGGGATTCGCTCGGCCGCGTTGAGTTGGACGCCCGGACGGGGACGCCCTGGGGCGTGTTGCGCTCCTTCATCCGCCTCGACGCCTATGTCGGAACAGGGACCGCCAATACCGGCGCTCTCTCCACCGGCAGCAGCTACGCCAGCAGTTCGACGCTGTATAATACCTTCGCCGGAAACGGCGCCACCCGCGAGACGACGATCGTCAACAAGGCCTTCATTCAGTTTGCAGGTCTGACGGCCGGCCGCGCGCAGTCGATGTTCGACTTCTACGCCAGCGCCTATAACTATCAGAACATCGCCGGCTCCAATGCGACCACCCAATTGATCGCCTATACGGCGACCTTAGGTAACATTTTCAGTGGCTTGTCGGCGACACTTTCGGTTGAAGATGAAAATGCCCGCCAGGCGGCGATCGGCAGCACCCTTGGCGCAGGCGTTACACCCACGCCGGGGTCACGAACACGCTCAGCCCGATCATCGTCGGCGGGATCGCTGGCACGCAGTTTCACGGGAACGCCTGCGGGCACGGCGTGGCCGGATATCGTCGGCAATGTCCGCGTCGATCAGCCTTGGGGCGCCGTTCAGTTCTCGGCCGCTGGACATGAGGCCCGCGGCAGCCTGTTCGCCAACACAGCATATGCCGCGTCTTCCGCCCCAGGCACAGCGGGCGCGTTTGCTACGAACGGCTCGGCCTACGCCTTCCCGGCGAACACGACAAATGCCTATGGATGGGCGATCCAGGGCGGCGTTCAGCTGAATGTCGATTACCTCTCGGCCGGCGATAAGCTTTGGCTGCAGGCCGCCTATGAACAGGGCGCCCTCAGCTATGTCTGGGGCAATAACCTCGCCTCCTCATATGGCGCCGTCAACGGCAATCGTTACTATGGGTCCGGCTTCACGCCGGCGGACACCAGCGCGGGCTGGAACGCCAATATGTATGACTGCATCTTCACCGCGAGCGGCACTTGCGAGCAGCAGACCGGCTGGTCAGTCGTCGCCGCCTACAAGCATTACTGGATCCCGACCCTCGCCTCGGCCATCTTCGGATCCTATGCGCAGATCAACTACTCGAACAATGCGCTGGCGGGCTTTGGCGGCGCGGTCGGCGCTTCGAACCTGAAGGCCGCCCGCGTCGGCACCAACCTCGTCTGGACCCCGATCAAGGGCTTCGATATCGGCGCTGAGTTCATGTACGTCAACGCGACCCAGACCCGGCCAGTGGGCCTTGCCCCTGACGCTATCCTGAACAATCAGGGCCTGCCCAGCTGGAGAGGCAGTGAGAACGAATACGAAGGCCGCATCCGCGTCCAGCGCGCGTTCTGATCTCTCGGATCAAATCTTCGTCGCATAAAGAAAGGCCCGGCCGCGAAAGCGCCGGGCCTTTTGCCGTCATATCAAGGATGCGCAAGTACGAGAGCGTGATCAGCTTCGGATAGAACGCGCGCAGCAAAAAGCCCCGCATGTTCTATGCGGGGCCGTTTGGATCAAAGCGCGATCGCACCGCCGAACGGAGCCAGGCGAAGCTCTTTATCTGTCGCCGAGGCTGCCGCCGGCGTCGGCGAGAGCGGCGCCGACCTCAAGGCCAAGGTCGTCCATCGTGGTTTCCTCGACGACATTGATTTCTTCGCCGACCGCCTGGCGTTCGGCCTCGGCCGCCGAGCGGGCGACATTGACGCTGATCGACGCGGCGACCTCGGGATGGAGATGGATCGGAACCTCGTGCAGCCCGATGGTCTTGATCGGCGCCCGGAGCGCAACCTGGTTGCGGTTGGCGCTGAAGCCGCCCGCGGTGATGGCGTCGGCGATGTCGCGCGGCGATACGGAGCCGTAAAGATGGCCGGTTTCGCCCGCCTGTCGAATGATGACGAAGGTCTGCCCGTTGAGGCGTTCCGCGACGGCGGCGGCTTCCGCCTTCGATTCGAGGTTGCGCGTCTCGAGCTGCGCCCGCTGATCTTCGAAGCGGGCTTTGTTGGCGGCGGTCGCGCGGAGGGCTTTGCCGCCCGGCAGCAGAAAATTGCGCGCATAGCCGTCTTTCACGCGGACAGTGTCGCCCATCTGTCCGAGTTTGGCGACGCGCTCCAGCAAGATGACTTCCATTTGTTCAATCCTTCTATGTTCACATCAGGTTTTTGGAGAAATTGAATTCTTCTTGCGATCGCGCAAGGAGAAGGCGGATTCGACGAAGCCCGACCGACGGCGAAGACGATCAGCGGCCATGGCGTGATCGGGGGCAGGACGAGGCAGGCATAGATGAGGCCGAGCAGAAAGGCGCGATACTTCAGTCCGCGCGACAGATCGTGGATCGACCGCGAGGCCTTGAAGCGAAAACGCCATGCCGAGCGCCGCCGCGACGATGGCGCTGATAACGCCCGGGAGGCCTCCGACGAAAGCAACCGCGATGGCGGCGAGAAAAACAGGCGCATAAGTCGCGGGACAAGCGCAATTCGTGCGGAATGTCGGGCCATGGCCGCGGCAAGCGTCCGGAGACTTCGGCGACGCGGCCGGCGATCCACAGATTGAGCATCAGCATCAAAAGGGTCGAGGCGGCGACGACCGGCGGCGCGGCGAGTACAAGCAGCCGCGCAAGCTTATGCAGGTCGACGTCGCGCGGTAATGGCGTCTCCGCGGCGAGGCTTTCCAGCATCGGCGTCAAAGCCTCGTCGGCGCTGTTCAGCGCCGCATCGAAGCCGCCATGGCGGGAGCTGACGACGATGGTGGCGACGACGGCGATCGTCGCCGAGATGGCGGTCGCGTAGGCGAGCAGGCGCTCGAGCGGATAGTAGTCCCGCGCGAAGGCGCGTCCGGCGCCGGTCGCAATGCTCCATGACGCTGCGTCTTTCGGGCGGCTCAGGGCGGCGAGGAAGCTGAGCCACAACGCGGGCGCCGCCAGGCTCAGCGCGAAAGCGAGACCCGAGAGCGCCGCTGCGGCCGAGGCGCTCCGTCGGACGCTTCCTGGACCTGCTGGACGAACGCGATGGCGATGACGGCGAGGGTGGCGAGCGCGCTCGCGACGAGGCCAGCCGCACGGCCAAAACCGATCATCGCGATCATGATGGGCAGAGGCGACAGATAGGCGAGGGCGATCGCGATGACCGTCCCTTGCGTGACGAGGCTGAACAGCACGGCCGAGGCGAGACCCGCGCCGACCGCGCCCGCGTATGTCGCGCCAAATTGAGAAATGCGACTTTTCATACTGCCCTGCTGTCCCGCTAATGCGCGGTTAGAGGCGGGTCGGAAACTTGCGCCCCCGCCCGGCTCAACACAATGTCCGAACCGGCCGCTCTGCCGATCGGTCGATGCGTCCGCCCCGGCAAACGCCGATGCGGTCAATTGCCTTCGATAGCTCCAACGTGATCGCTTCGATTCGAAGCGATCACGCGAGCCGCAATCCCCGGTTCAGCGAATGACGTAAGGCAAAAGGCCGAGGAAGCGGGCGCGTTTGATCGCTTTCGCGAGTTCGCGCTGCTTCTTGGCGGACACGGCGGTGATGCGCGAAGGGACGATCTTGCCGCGCTCGGAGATGTAACGCGACAGGAGGCGGGTGTCCTTGTAGTCGATTTTCGGCGCGCTCGGTCCCGAGAAGGGGCAGGTCTTGCGGCGGCGAAAGAAGGGGCGGCGGGGGCGGCGCGCGGCTGCGGTCGTCATCAGAAATTACCCTCGCTTGTTGCGACGTCGTCGCGCTGGCGGCGGGGGCCGCGGTCGGGCCGCGGGGCGCGGCTGCGGTCGCCCCTGTCCGGCCGGTCGCCGCGATCGCCGCGATCGCCGCGATCGTCGTCGTCGCGCTTGCGCATCATCGCTGACTGTCCCTGTTCATGCGCTTCAACCCGAATGGTCAGAAGCCGGATGACATCTTCGTTGATGCCAGCTCTGACGCTCCATTTCGGTGATCGCCGCCGGCGGGGCGTCGATGTTCAGCAGCGTGAAATGCGCCTTGCGATTCTTGCTGATGCGATAGGCGAGCGATTTCACGCCCCAATATTCGACTTTTTCGATTTTGCCGCCGAGAGATTCGAGGATCCCTCTGAATTGCTCGGTCAGCGCTTCCACCTGCTGGGCGGAAATGTCCTGACGCGCGAGATAAATATGCTCGTAGAGAGCCATTTTCATTGCCTTTCTTTACCGTTGTCGCGACGCTCCGGCGCAGAGCCCTTCGAGCCCCGGAAAGGCTCGACGAGACAGACGAAGGCGGAGACACTGGAAAACGGACCCGTTAGTCCTGCCCGATAGACGAGCTTTTCCGATCAGCCCCCAGCCGAAGTCGCGAAGCGCGCTTTATAGCGCCATTTCGACGACAAGCAAGGCGCTTTGGCGCCGGTCCTGCTTTTTTGCGGCGGCGCCGGCCAGCTCGGCCGGGCGCCCGCAGTTGGTCAGATGCAGGGGCCGCTCTCGCCGCTGGCCCAGATCCGCCAGGATTTCAGACCGGCCTTGGCGACGACCATCCTGCCAGCCTTGGCCATGGCGACAAGATGCCGGAAAACGAGAGGATTGCGCCAAGCCAACGGTTTGGCCGGATCGCAAACGGCGCGATATTCATCCGAATCGGGGTCCTCCATCAGGATGACGCCGACCCGATCCGGCCGCAGCTGCGCGCCGAGTGCGCGATCGCCCTTCCACAGACACTCATAGTCGCGGCAGACGCCGGGCCGCGTTTCATAGACTCCGCAGCCGCCGGACTTCTGGCAGTGTTCGCACCAGAGCCCGGCCGGCTTTTCGAATTCGACGATCTCAAGCACCTTGCAACAGAAGCTGCATTCGCCGCAGGCCTTGCCCGGAATTGACCCCATCGCGGTTCTCTGGTCCCCGTCCTTCGCCGATTTGCTGTTCGCGCTCGCCAAATTGCGCATAGGCGCGCTCCCGCGCAAGGCCGTTTGAAGCATCATCCACGCCATCTGCGCCACGGCGAAGGGGCATCTTGTTCGCGGACGACGCGGGCGGAGAGAATGACGCCCGGCTTGACAGGCGCTTGCGGCAATGCGAGTCGCTGACCCCTCATAATTGAGGCCCATATGGATCAGCGCGTTTGAGTCGGACGTCGAAAGCCTTCATTTTTCCCGGGCAGGGATCGCAATCCGTCGGCATGGCCAAGGCGCTGGCGGATCAATTCCCGCAGGCGCGCGCGCTTCTCGACGAGGTTGACGAGGCTTTGGGCCAGAAGCTGTCGGCTCTGATGTTCGAGGGTCCGCAAGACGAACTGACGTTGACCGCCAATGCGCAGCCGGCCCTGATGGCGGCGAGCCTCGCGGCGATCCGCGTTCTTGAGGCGGAAGCGGGTCTCGATATTGCGCGCGACGCCAGCTTTGTCGCCGGCCATTCCCTCGGCGAGTATTCGGCTTTGGCGGCGGCTGGCTCATTCAGCGTTGCAGAAGCCGCGAAATTGCTCCGCCTGCGCGGCAAAGCGATGCAGGCCGCGGCGCCGGTCGGCGCCGGCGCGATGGCCGCCTTGCTCGGGATCGACGTCGAGACGGCGCACGACATCGCGCGACAGGCGGCGGAGGAAGCCGGCGGCGTATGCGCGGTTGCGAACGACAATGGCGGCGGACAGGTCGTGGTGTCGGGCGCGACGGCCGCGGTCAACCGCGCCATTGATATCGCGAAGGCGGCGGGCGCCCGTCGCTCCGTTCTGCTGCCGGTTTCCGCGCCGTTCCATTGCACCCTGATGCAGCCGGCGGCCGAGGCGATGGCGGCGGCGCTGCAGACGGTCGAAATCCGGCCGCCGTCGGCGCCGCTAGTCGTCAATGTGCTCGCGGCCGAAGTGACGGATCCGGATGAAATCCGCCGTCTTCTCGTCGCCCAGGCGACCGCCCCCGTCCGTTGGCGTGAAAGCCTTATTTTCATGGCGGATAAAGGGGTTACGGTCTTCATTGAATGCGGCGCGGGCAAAGTGCTGGCGGGGCTCGTCAAGCGCGTCTGCCCGGCGGCGAGCGGCATTTCGATCGGAACGCCTGAAGATATTCCTCTTTATAAAGCGCTGGGTTGAATAGCGTTCGGGAGTTCGTCTCAATGTTCGATTTGACCGGCAGAACGGCCCTCGTCACCGGCGCAAGCGGCGGCATCGGCGAGGCGATCGCCCGCGCCCTGCACGCCCAGGGCGCGACCGTCGCCCTTTCCGGCACGCGCCGCGATGCGCTCGACGCCCTCGCGGGCGCGCTTGCAACGCGGGTCCACGTGCTTCCCTGCGATCTTGCCGATGCGGCCGCGGTGGAGGCGCTCGTTCCCGCCGCTGACGCCGCCACGGGCGGCGTCGACATTCTCGTCAGCAATGCGGGCGTGACGAAAGACAATCTGTTCATGCGGATGAAAGACGAGGAATGGGACCAGGTCATCGCCGTCAATCTGACGGCGACCTTTCGCCTCGCCCGCGCCTGCCTCAAGAGCATGATGCGCAAGCGGTACGGCCGGATCATCGGGATTTCGTCCGTCGTTGGCGTCGTCGGCAACCCCGGTCAGGGCAATTACGCCGCCTCGAAGGCAGGCATGATCGGCATGTTCAAGAGCCTTGCAGGCGAAGTCGCGACCCGAGGCGTCACCGTCAATTGCGTCGCGCCGGGCTTTATCGAAACGCCGATGACCGCCGTCCTCAATGAGAAGCAGCGGGCCGCCGTTCTCGCGGCCGTGCCGATGGGCCGGCTTGGGACAGGCGCAGATGTCGCGGCCTCCGTTGTCTTTCTGGCGAGTTCTGAAGCTGCCTACGTGACCGGCCAGACGCTGCATGTTAATGGAGGAATGGCAATGATTTGAGTGCATTAAGCCGAGTTTCCGGCGCAGCGCGCCGGCTCTCGCCAATAGGAATGAAGTGTGTTACGAAGCCAGCGTTGAGCAGTCAGGTAGCGATTTTGCGGGATTGAAGGACCAGATTTTGGGACTTCGGCTCGCCGCCGCGCGTGCAATCTCGAACCGTCGGACTTTCCGATCAAGCTAGCGAGCAGCGCGCAAGGCGATGTCGCCCATCGCCGCGCATCGACGTCGGCCAATGTCGACAAATGAGTGAGGACGAGGATCAAACGACCATGAGCGATGTCGCCGAGCGGGTAAAAAAGATAGTGATAGAGCATCTCGGGGTAGATGCGGACAAAGTCGTCGACAATGCAAACTTCATCGAGGACCTTGGGGCCGATTCGCTGGATACCGTCGAACTGGTCATGGCGTTCGAGGAGGAGTTCAGCGTTGAAATTCCGGATGACGCCGCCGAAACGATCGTGACCGTCGGCGACGCGGTGAACTTTCTCGAGAAGGCGACGGCGGCTTGAATTTTTGAGTCGCCGCGGGACGACCGCGACATTTTTCCTGATGAAATGCGCTGCGGGAGGGCCAGGGCGTCCGGCGTTCGCCAGGGCGCAGCGTGGCGTATTGGCCGGGTTCGAACATGCGTAGGGTAGTCATCACCGGTCTTGGCATGGTGTCGCCGCTCGCCTGCGGCGTCGAGCCGACCTGGAGACGCTTGCTTGCGGGCGAAAGCGGCGCGCGCATCATCGAAACCTTCGATACGTCCGATCTGTCCTGCAAGATCGCCATGCCGGTTCCGCGCAGCGGCGCCGCGGCCTTCGTCCCGGACGACTGGATGGAGCCGAAGGAGCAGCGCAAGGTCGACGATTTCATCCTTTACGCCGTCGCGGCGGCGACGCAGGCGCTGGCTGACGCGGGCTGGAAGCCGGAGAGCTACCAGGATCAGATCGAGACCGGCGTTCTCATCGGTTCAGGCATAGGCGGCCTCGGCGGCATCGCCGAGACCGCGGTGATCTTGCACGAGAAAGGCCCGCGCCGCGTTTCTCCCTTTTTCATTCCCGGCCGGCTGATCAATCTGGCCGGCGGCTATGTCTCCATCCAGCACGGTCTGCGCGGCCCGAATCATGCGGTCGTCACGGCCTGCTCGACAGGCGCGCACGCGATCGGCGACGCGGCGCGCCTGATCGCGCTCGGCGACGCGGAGGTCATGGTGGCGGGCGGCGCCGAATCGCCGATCAGCCGCATTGGCATCGCCGGATTCGCCGCCTGCCGGGCCCTGTCCACGGGCTTCAATGACAGGCCGAAGGAGGCATCGCGGCCTTACGACAAGGATCGCGATGGATTTGTCGTCGGAGAGGGCGCCGGCTGCGTCGTTCTCGAAGCCTATGATCACGCCAGGGCGAGGGGCGCTCGCATCTACGCCGAACTCGTCGGTTACGGCATGTCCGGCGACGCCTATCATATCACGGCGCCGCAGCCGAGCGGCGACGGCGCCTACAGGGCCATGGGCAGCGCCATCAAGCGGGCCGGCATCTCGCCGGGCGAGATCAATTATATCAATGCGCACGGCACGTCGACGCCGCTTGGCGACGAGATCGAGCTGCAGGCGGTGCAGCGCCTCGTCGGCGAGGGCGTGAACGCTCTGTCGATGTCTTCGACGAAATCGGCGATCGGACATCTTCTCGGCGCCGCCGGCGCCGTCGAGGCGATTTTTTCGGTCCTCGCCATCCGCGATCAGATCGTGCCGCCGACGCTGAACCTCGATCATGTCTCGATGGACACAAGGATCGATCTGGTTCCGCACAAGGCGCGCAAGCGCAATGTCGAATTCGTTCTGTCGAATTCATTTGGCTTTGGCGGGACGAACGCCTGTTTGATCTTCAAGCTCGCCGAATAGGCGGGCCGATAGCGGTGCGGCTGGCTCCTGAACCCGAATTAGCCATATTTTTTTGATTCGCTGCTACCGGGAGCGGGCCAACGAAAATTGCGGTCCGTCAAACCGTCGAGCGGCGATATAATGACGGGATCAGGGCGGCCGGGTGAGTTGAGTTGATGAGCGGCGAGCCACCAAAAGACCAGGACAAAAAAGCAGGGCAACAGGCGGAGCCGCGCGCCGGCGGCCGTTTCGGCGCGCTACAGGGTCGCGCCGCAAAGTCCGAACGAAGCACTCCAGCCGGAGGCGGCGCCGCCGCCGCCGCCCTGTGCCGCCGAGCCGCCGCCGGCCGATCCTCTCGGCCGTCAGCGGCTTCCTTTCGTTTCTGCTGATCGCCGCCGTCGTCGCTATGCTCGGCATGATTTGGAGCGAGCAGCGCATGCGGGAGCCTGGCCCGCTCGCCGCCGACAAGGTCCTCTATATCGTTCCGGGCACCGACTTGCCGGAGATCATCGGCGAACTTGAGCGCGAGGGCGTGATCGACAGTCCTTTCGCGCTGAATGTCGCGCTTCTGGTCGAAGGCAAACGATCGAAAGTGAAGGCCGGCGAATATCTCTTCAAGCAAGGGGCGAGTCTGCGCGACGTGATGGATACGCTCGTCAGCGGCAAGCAGATTCTGCATGCGATCAGCATCCCCGAAGGGTTGACCACGCTGCAGATCGTCGAGCGGCTCCGCGATAGCGACGTTCTCATGGGGGATATCAAGGATTTGCCCAAGGAGGGCAGCCTTCTGCCGGACACCTATAAGGTCGCGCGCGGGGACTCACGGGTCGGTCTCCTGAAGAAAATGCAGGACGACCAGAAAAAGTTCGTCGATCAGCTCTGGGCGCGCCGGGCCAGCAATCTTCCGCTCCATTCGCCTTATGAACTTGTGACGCTGGCCTCGATCGTCGAAAAGGAAACCGGCAAGGCCGACGAGAGATCGCGCGTCGCCAGCGTTTTCCTAAACCGCCTGTCGAAGCATATGCGGCTGCAATCAGATCCGACCATCGTCTACGGCCTCGTCGGCGGCAAAGGCACGCTCGGTCGCGGCATTGCGCGACAGCGAAATCAAAAAGCCGACGCCGTATAATACCTACACGATCGATGGACTGCCGCCGGGGCCGATCGCCAATCCGGGTCGGGCCGCGCTCGAGGCGGTGGCGAACCCCTCGCGCACGCAAGATCTTTACTTCGTCGCCGACGGAACCGGCGGCCACGTCTTCGCCGAAACGCTCGACCAGCACAACCGCAACGTGCAGCGCTGGCGCTTGATCGAGAAAGACGCGAAGGACAAAGCCGGCGCGGGCGGGGATGTGGACAAGGCCGCTCCATTCACTACGCCGGGTCCAGCCGGAGCTTCGCCCGCGCCCGCGGGGGCGCGCGCACAGCGACCAGCACGGAGAACTTGAACAGCAAGGCTCGATTTACGGGGCGCTGCCAGCCTCGTTGGAGCCGCCGGCGGCTCCTGGGGCCGCCAGGTCGCCAACCATGGCGGAGGCCTATGGCTCGGGGCTCCTGAGCCTCGCCAGGGCCGCGCCCTGGACCGCGGCGGCGAAGCCGGGCCGGGGCGGCAAGACGCCGGGCGATCAGACAGCCTCAAGGCCGCCGCCGAACGCGTTGGCGCTGGGGCCGGGCCTCGCCGAACTCGGCATCTCTTTGAAGGGCGCCGTCGGGGCGGTCGACCTCGATGGTCCAGTCAGCGACTCCGGGGCGGCGGACGCGCCGGCGGCTGCGGGAGCCGATACGGCCGCTGCCGCGCCTGCGCCCGCTTTGAACCGCGTTAGCGTGGCGGAGACGCAGCCCGCGGCGTTGGCGCCGCAGCAAACTGCCGGGGCCGCGCCGCGCGGCGACCAGATCGCCAGCGCGACGGCGGCGACCGAGGGCAGGGCCGTTCATGCCCCCGTCATCGATGTTTCGGAGGGAACGCCGCTCGATCCGCTGCTCGACAAGAGCTATGATTTGAATACCGCCAAGACCGTGCCATCGGCGAAGCAACTGGCCCTGCCGAATTAGAACATCGGACCTGAAAGTGGGGAACCGGCGAAGCGGCGGCTCCAATTCTGTCGGAGCGTCCAACTCCTGAGCGTTTCGCCTATACAGCCGTCCCGTAAAGATCATAGGCGTCAGCCTTTTCGATCTTCACATTGACGATCTCGCCGATGCGCAAGGGACGCTTCGAGACGATGTGGACCTTGCCGTCGATCTCGGGCGCATCGCCCTTGCTGCGCCCTTCGGCGGCCCGCGGCGCGGCCTGATCGACGATGACCGCCAGCCGTTTGCCGACCTTGTCCTTGAGCTTGCGGGCGCTGATCGCCTGCGCCTGCTCCATAAGGCGGCGGTAGCGTATCTCCTGCGTCCGGGGCTCGACCTGCACGCAGGCCAAGATGATTGGCGGCGGCGCCTTTGACCGGCTCATATCTGAAGGCGCCGACCCGGTCGAGCTTCGCGGCGGCGAGCCAATCGAGGAGGAAGGCGAAATCGGCTTCCGTTTCGCCGGGAAAGCCGACAATGAATGTCGAGCGGATGGTGAGGTCGGGACAGACGGAGCGCCAACGTCTGATCCGCTCCAGCGTCTTCTCCTGATCGCCCGGCCGCTTCATCGCCCGCAAGACGCTGGGGCTTGCATGCTGGAACGGAATGTCGAGATAGGGCAAAATGAGCCCCTCGGCCATCAGTTCCATGACTTCGTCCACATGCGGGTAGGGATAGACGTAGTGGAGACGGACCCAGACGCCGAGCGCGCCGAGTTCGCGGACGAGATCGATGAATTTCGCCCTGACCGCGCGCTCGTGGAAGAGGCTTTCGGAATAGCGCAGGTCAAGGCCATAGGCGCTGGTGTCCTGGGAAATGACGAGCAGTTCCTGGACCCCGGCGGCGACGAGCTTTTCGGCTTCGCGCAGGACATCGGCGGCGGGGCGCGAGACGAGATCGCCGCGCAGTTTCGGAATGATGCAGAAGGAGCAGCGATTGTTGCAGCCTTCCGAGATCTTCAGATAGGCGTAGTGGCGCGGCGTCAGCTTCACGCCTTGCGGCGGCAGAAGATCGAGGAACGGATCGTGCGGCGGCGCGACGGCCGCGTGGACCGCCTGCATGACCGATTCGAAAGCCTGCGGACCGGTGATGCTGAAGAGGTTCGGAAATCTGGCTTCGATCGCCTCGGGCTCCGCGCCCATGCAGCCGGTGACGATGATCTTGCCGTTTTCAGCCGCCGCGGCGCCGATCGCCGCGAGCGATTCGGCCTTGGCGCTGTCGAGAAAACCGCAGGTGTTGACGATGACCGCCGCCGCCCCGTCATAGGATTTGGTCAGCTCGTAACCTTCGGCCCTGAGGCGGCTGATGATCTGTTCGCTGTCGACGAGGGCCTTCGGACAGCCAAGCGACACGAACGCGATCCGCGGCGCCGCCGCGACGTGCAGGTTTTCGCCGCCGGAAGCGGGTTCGGAAAGATGGAGATTAGAACGCATAGGCGTGCTTGCCACGCCTGAAGGCGGCTTGCAAGAGAAAGCCGTGAGCCGTTCGCCGGGCGCATGTGGCGCTCAAGGAGCAGAAAACCCGGCCATTGCTGGCCGGGTTCTCGTTTGTCATCCACCTTGTAAAGTGGAAGCTCGCAGGCTCCGTCTCAATATTTGGCGACGACCGGCGCGGGCGCGGCGGTGTCGAATTTGTAGCTGAAGCCGACCTGCACGCGGTTCTCGATGAGGTTGGTGTGCACTGTCGCGCCGAGGAAGTCGCCGTTGAACCCGGGGAAGGAATTGGCGAGGACATTGTTGCTCGGCCCGAAGTCGGTATAGCGATATTCGGCCCGGACCGACCAGTTGTTTGTGATGGCGTATTCGAGGCCGCCGCCGACGGTCCAGCCGACGCGGGTGTTCGAGAAGCTGTCGCTGCCGAAGAAGGCCGGGTAGAACAGGGCGTTGGCGTAGGCGGTCGAAACGGTGGTGTTGAAACCGCCGAAAGCGACGCCGCCTGTGGCGTAGACGAGGACGCGGTCGAAGGCGTAGCCGAGACGGCCGCGGATCGAACCCTGAACCCCGAGGTTCGAGTGGACGGTGGTGGGAATGAAATCCTGATAATAACTGCTGAAAGGCGCGAAGTTGGCGGTCTTGCTGAGACTTGAGCCGTCGACGTCGCCTTCGAGGCCCAGCACAAACTGATTGATCTGGTAATTGTAGCCGACGTGGGCGCCGCCGATCACGCCGTTGGCGTTATTGTTGAAACGATTGAAATCCGAATAGCTGTAGGGCGTGAAGGGGATGACGGGATCCACGACGGCCGCCGCGGCGGCTAACGCAGTTATAGTTGTAGTAGGAGGCGTGATCGGCGTGGCGGGCGTGAAGCCATTGGCGTAGCCGCCGTCGCTTACGGTCGTGTTGCTTTGGCCCCAGGCGTAGCCGATCTGGCCGCCGACATAGACGCCGGTCCAGGTGAAGACAGGAGCCGGCGGCACATACACCGGCGGCGGCGCGCGGGAGGGAAGATCGGCGGCGAAGGCGGATCCTGCGAGCGCGATCGCGCCGACCGAAGCCAAGAGAGTGCGGCGAAGCATGATGTGTCTCCACTAAACGGCTAAAATCCTCCGCAAAGGCTACCGCGATTCCGTAACTGTACAATCGGTGATTAAGCAGGATGGTCGCAATATCGCGATGTGTGGCTGCTGCGCCACGCAGGCGCGCCTTCAGGTTGAAGCGGGCGGCGCTCTGCATCCTGTGATAGCCAAGACGGAGAAAGCCCGGCCATGACTGGCCGGGCTTTCTTTTGTCTTCCGCCTTGAAAGTCGAAGCCCGAAGGCTTTGGCTCAATATTTGGCGACGACCGGAGCGGGCGCGGCGGTGTCGAACTTGTAGCTGAAGCCGACCTGCACGCGGTTCTCGTTGATCGTGCGATTGCCGTACGCGCCAATCGCGCCAAGGAGCGGGTAGTAAACGCCCGACGGGCCGAACGAGTTGTTCGCGTAGACGGTGGAGTGGCCGAACTGGGTGTAGCGATATTCGGCCCGGATCGACCAATTGTTGGTGACGGCATATTCGAGGCCGCCGCCGACCGTCCAGCCGACGCGGGTCGTCGAAGCGCTGTCATAACCAATCGGCGTCGAAATGCTGCCGTTGAAGCCGCCGAAGGCGACGCCGCCGGTGGCGTACAGCAGAACGCGGTCCCAGGCGTAGCCGACGCGGCCACGGATCGAACCCTGCACGCCGAGATTGCCGCTGATCGTGGTCGGCACATAAACGCCGAATCCAGTCCCGGCGCCAATGAGCGGATCGCCATAGACGGTCTTGCTGAGGCTCGACCCGTCGACATCGCCCTCAAGGCCGACGACGAACTGGCTGAGCTGCAGATTATAGCCGACATGCGCGCCGCCGATGACGCCGCTGTTGTTGGTGCTGAAGCTCGTATAGTCGCCGAAGTTATCGCCGAGGTTGGTGTTGGACGTGCCCCAGGCGTAGCCGATCTGGCCGCCGATATAGATGCCGGTCCAGGTGAAGATGGGGGCCGGCGGCACATAGACCGGCGGCGGCGCGCGGGAGGGAAGATCGGCGGCGAACGCCGATCCGGCCAGCGCGATCGCGCCAACCGAAGCCAAAAGAATACGACGAAGCATGGTGCTTCTCCTTTCAAGGTTTCAAAGCTTCTCGAAACTACCGCGTTTCTGGCGGCGAACAACTGTTGAATAGGCGGAGCGCGCGCAATTTGGAGAGGTGTGGCGGCCGCGCCACATCCAGATATGGGTTTGATACGGATTTGCGCAGTAACTCTTTGTAAAGCCGAAAACTAAGAAAGCCCGGCCATGACTGGCCGGGCTTTCTTTTGTCTTCCGCCTTGAAAGTCGAAGCCCGAAGGCTTTGGCTCAATATTTGGCGACGACCGGAGCGGGCGCGGCGGTGTCGAACTTGTAGCTGAAGCCGACCTGCACGCGGTTCTCGTTGATCGTGCGATTGCCGTACGCGCCAATCGCGCCAAGGAGCGGGTAGTAAACGCCCGACGGGCCGAACGAGTTGTTCGCGTAGACGGTGGAGTGGCCGAACTGGGTGTAGCGATATTCGGCCCGGATCGACCAATTGTTGGTGACGGCATATTCGAGGCCGCCGCCGACCGTCCAGCCGACGCGGGTCGTCGAAGCGCTGTCATAACCAATCGGCGTCGAAATGCTGCCGTTGAAGCCGCCGAAGGCGACGCCGCCGGTGGCGTACAGCAGAACGCGGTCCCAGGCGTAGCCGACGCGGCCACGGATCGAACCCTGCACGCCGAGATTGCCGCTGATCGTGGTCGGCACATAAACGCCGAATCCAGTCCCGGCGCCAATGAGCGGATCGCCATAGACGGTCTTGCTGAGGCTCGACCCGTCGACATCGCCCTCAAGGCCGACGACGAACTGGCTGAGCTGCAGATTATAGCCGACATGCGCGCCGCCGATGACGCCGCTGTTGTTGGTGCTGAAGCTCGTATAGTCGCCGAAGTTATCGCCGAGGTTGGTGTTGGACGTGCCCCAGGCGTAGCCGATCTGGCCGCCGATATAGATGCCGGTCCAGGTGAAGATGGGGGCCGGAGGCACATAGACCGGCGGCGGCGCGCGGGAGGGAAGATCGGCGGCGAACGCCGATCCGGCCAGCGCGATCGCGCCAACCGAAGCTAAAAGAATACGACGATACATAATGCTTTCTCCTTTCAAGGGTTGGAAGCTAGGGCAAACTACCCCGTTTCAGCTGCCCAACAAACAGAGTCGGGGCAAAAAGCGGGGTTCGCGGTGCGCAATTTCGCCCGGTGTGACTTTCCTGCAACGGGACAATTTGCAAATTGATAAGGATTTGGCCGCGCGCGGCTAATTTCCCCCCAATCGTCGAAGGCCCATCTGGTCGAAAACATGGCGCGCGACATCACTATCTCGCGAGCGCCGCCGACGGCCCGAAGAGCCCGTCGAACTTGTAGGTGAAGCCGGCGCGAACGACGTTTTCGGTCACATGATGCGTGACGGCGCCGCCTGGAACGGCAGCGAAAGGGTAGTCCGTCACCGAGCCGAAATCGGCGTAACGATATTCGGCGCGGACCGACCAATTATTGAATAAGGCGTATTCAAGGCCGCCGCCGATGGTCCAGCCGGCAAGCGACCGCCCGATCGAATTATAGCCGAACCAGGTCTGATAAGTGTTCGTGACGCCAGCGAATGCCACGCCGCCCGTGGCGTAAAACAGGGCGCGGTCGAGGGCGAAGCCGAGACGGCCGCGAATCGACCCCTCGATGGGAATTTGGGTCCCATAGGTGACGGCCCCCCAACTGTAGGATTGATTGACGCCGGTCCCATCGACGTCGCCTTCGAGTCCGAAGACGATCTGATTGAATTGAAAATTATAACCGACATGGGCGCCGCCGATGACGCCGCTCGGCGCATAGTTGACGCCGGAGAAGGCATAATAGGGGCCCCAGCCGGTCAGATTGTTGTTGTCCCAGGCGTAACCGATGTGGCCGCCGAGATAGAGGCCCGTCCAGGTGAAGATCGGAACGGGCGTATAGGCGCTGGCGCCCTGACCATAGGGAATGTCGGCTGCGATCGCCGGTCCGGCCAGGGCGGCGGCGGCCGCCATTGGCAGAAGCAGTCTGCGGATCATTTTGTCCCCTTTCCGAAACCAGAGGTTCGGGCTATCGAGACGCATTCGACCAAAACCGCGGCGAAAGCGGCTCCAGCTCTCACGCGGCGGCCCTGTCACGTCCGGTCGCCGGCGGAAAATCCGATCGAGCGTTTCGACTTGCTTATGGAGATACGGCGGAACTCTTACTAAAATGTCTCGAAACGTGCTTACCAAATCGTGCCGATCTTGCCGCGGCGCGGACGATCTGATCCGCCGATTCGCGCAGGCCGGAACTGGCGGCTGCCGAACGGGGCGGTTGGAGGAGAGCGCGCTTTATGCGTATAGAGCGCATCTGCGATGGAAGGGTGGCCGAGTGGTTTAAGGCAGCGGTCTTGAAAACCGCCGTGGGTGCAAGCCCACCGTGGGTTCGAATCCCACCCCTTCCGCCATCGGCTTAGGTCCACGCTGTCCGCGAAGCGTCGTATTGCGCTGCCCTTGAGGCAGGGGAACGGATGCGCCCGCCAAGACGACAAAAGGGAGCCACTCGCGTTGCTGGGAATCCATAAGACCGACTTGCCTCGCGTTTTTGTCCCGCAGTGCGGCGCCGGAATCAACTGGAGCGACCCCGATTTGAAGATCAACTGGCCGATCGGCGCAAAGGCCGCCATCCTTTCGGAGAGCGAGGCCGGACCGGGGTTCTTCAGGGACTTTGTCCCGCCCTTGAGATTCGAGGGCTTCTAGTGACGGAAGAGAGACGCATTCTGGTCACCGGCGGCGCGGGATTTATCGGGTCGGCTGTGGCGCGGGAGATCGTCTGGCGCACGCAGCATTCGGTTCTCGTCATCGACAAGCTGACTTACGCGGGAAATCTCGAATCCTTGAGCCCCGTCGCCGCCGATCCGCGCTTTTCCTTCATTCGCGCTGACATTGCCGACGCCGCGAAGATGGGCGATGTCTTTGAAAGCTTCAGGCCCGAGATCGTCATGCATCTGGCGGCGGAAAGCCACGTCGATCGCTCGATCGATGGACCCGGCGAATTTGTGCGGACCAATGTGGTTGGAACCTTTACGCTGCTGCAGGCCGCGCTCGGATTTTGGCGCTCGCTCGCCCCGGCGCGAAGGGATGCGTTCCGTTTTCATCATATCTCGAGTGACGAAGTGTTCGGCTCGTTGGGCGCGGAGGGCTTATTCGTCGAGACAAGCCGCTACAATCCAAATTCGCCCTACGCGGCGTCGAAGGCCGCCTCCGACCATCTCGTCAGCGCGTGGCGCCACACCTATGGTTTGCCCACGATCATCAGCAATTGCTCCAACAATTACGGTCCCTATCATTTCCCCGAAAAACTGATTCCTCTGGCGATCATCAACGCTCTGGAGGGTCGGGAGCTGCCGGTCTATGGAACCGGCGCCAATGTCAGGGACTGGCTTTATGTTGAGGACCACGCCCGCGCCCTGCTGACCGTCGCAACGCAAGGGCGGGTCGGACAAAGCTACTTGATCGGCGGCCGCAGCGAGAAGACAAACCTTGAGGTCGTGCGCGACATCTGCGCACTGGTCGATGAACTCGCGCCTTCCGACACACGCGGATCCTGTGCGCGATTGATCTCCTTTGTCGCGGACAGGCCGGGCCATGATTTTCGCTATGCGATCGATCCCGGCAAAATCACCAGCGAACTTGGCTGGACTCCGCGGGAAACATTCGCGACGGGGCTTCGGCGGACTGTTGCATGGTATCTCTCCAATCGCGGCTGGTGGCAACGCATCCGCTCTGGCGATTATCGTGGCGAGAGGCTTGGCGTTACGGGCCCGGGGTGAGAGGTTTTGGATGAACATCATCGGCGCCGACGCGAGGGAGACGCACGCCAATGCGTAAAGGCATCATCCTCGCGGGCGGTTCCGGAACCAGGCTGCATCCGCTGACGCTTGCGACGTCGAAGCAGCTGTTGCCTGTCTACGACAAGCCGATGATCTATTATCCGCTGTCCGCCCTGATGCTTGCGGGAATTCGCGAGATCATGATCATCACCACGCCGAAGGACCAGGGCGCCTTCAAGGATCTGCTCGGCGACGGCGGGCGATGGGGATTGAGCTTCGAATTTGCGGTTCAGCCCTCGGCGGACGGGCTCGCGCAGGCCTTCATCATCGCGGCGGACTTCATCGCCGGCGCGCCGTCGTGCCTGATCCTCGGCGACAATATTCTTTACGGCGACGGCCTGTCGCAAAAGCTGCAACGCGCCGCCAAAGCCGGCGATGTCGCCACCATTTTCGGTTATTGCGTTGACCAGCCGGAGCGGTATGGCGTGATCGATTTCGACGCGGACGGCAATATTCTCGACGTTGAGGAGAAGCCGCAAAATCCGAAGTCGCAATGGGCGGCCGTCGGCATCTATTTCTACGGGCCGGATGTCGTCGATCTCGCGCGGTCGCTCAAACCTTCGGCGCGGGGCGAACTGGAGATCACTGACCTCAACAATTTGTATATTCGGGAAAACCGGCTGAGGCTCGAGAAATTGGGACGCGGCTTCGCCTGGTTTGACGCCGGGACATATGATTCCCTGATGGAGGCGGCGGAGTTCGTTCGCGTGTTGCAGCAGCGCCAGGGCCACATTATCGCCGCGCCGGAGGAGATCGCGTTTCTGAATGGCTGGATCGACCGAATCGCGTTCGAAGAACTCGCCAGCAAACTGGCCAAGACGAATTACGGTCGTCGGTTGCTCGGATCCCTGACGGCGAGGTATCGCTGATCTTCGCGACGCCTCAGGCGGCGCACGCCCAGTTTGACCCCGGACTCCTCCTCTACTCGGGGGATGTCGCGACGGGAACGCCGCCCTTCGCCGCCGGGGCGGCCGGCGTCGACAGGAGAAACGCCGGGTTCGCCTGATGTTCAAGATAGGCCGCGAAAGCCCGGCCGAGCCCCGGCATGTTGAGCCGCATCGACATGCTGCGCTTTTTGGTCTTTTTGATTACCGAGGAAGGGTTGAAAAATTCACGCGCGTTGTTCGCCGTGAGGACGAAAGGCGGCCGGCCCTCGCGCGCGAGAAGATAGGACATCACCAGCGCACCCGTCCGGTGATTGCCCTCGATGAACAATTGCGGATCGCTGAGCATGCGGATAAAGACACCCGTCGCACGGCGCCAGACGTTTCTGCCGCGGTGCAAATCATACCAATCCATGATGTCGCGGATGCCGCCGTTGGGCTCCTCGTAGAACCGGCTCTCGGTCGCTTCCATGAGCCGGTGGTGGCTGGTGCGTACGGCGGCGTCGCAACCGCAGAGCACAACGGCGTTAAGATCGAGCCAATGATGAAGTTGGCCCATTGCGAAAATGTCGATCCCCTCGCCAAGAAGACGGTCGATGGTCGCATAGCCCTTGAGCATGTTTTCGAGCACTTCGTCATCGAGAGGATCGCGTCGATCGAACAGCTCTTTGTTGATTTGCGGAAATGCGCGCTGAAGCCCGCGGAGTGACGTCTCGATCGCAGGAAGATTGAGCAACGGCAATATGCGCCCTCCGCGCTCGCAGGTTCACTTGATCTGCAAGATAGCGCTTTTTCCAAGATCGGCGACAGCTGCGGGCGAGATAATCACAGCGGGAATCGCCCCGCGACACCATTGATCGAGCTTATAGCCTCAATAACCTGTGGGGAACAGCAATATATTCTAAAGCATAGCACGGCCATCGTTCGCCCGCCGCCTTCGCCATCAGAGCCGGCGAAGCTCAAGCCCGGAAGAGCTTTGGCGTTCCAGAAATCAGCTGAACTCGCCGCGGATATATTCTTTCGTCAATTTCGCCTGGGGCGCATCGAAGATCTGGTCCGTTTGGCCGATCTCGACGAGATGGCCGGTCCGGCCGCCCTGCGAGATGTCGACCGAGAAAAACGCCGTCACGTCGGCGACGCGGCGCGCCTGCTGCATGTTGTGGGTGACGAGCGCGATCGTGTAGTCATGCTTGAGCTCAAGCATGAGCTCCTCGATGCGCCGCGTCGCGATCGGGTCCAGCGCGGAGCAGGGCTCGTCCATGAGCAGAACCGTCGGCTCGGTCGCCACGGCGCGGGCGATGCAGAGCCGCTGCTGCTGGCCGCCCGACAGGGACAGGCCGCTCGCCTTCAGCTTGTCCTTGACCTCGTCCCAGAGGGCCGCGCGCTTCAGCGCATGCTCGACCTTCGCCTCGACGTCTCCCTTGTAGCGGTTCAGCTTCAGGCCGAAGGCGACATTGTCGAAAATGCTCATCGAAAAGGGATTTGGCTGCTGGAACACCATTCCGATGTAGCGCCGCACGACGACCGGATCGACGCCGCTCGCGTAAATGTCGTGGCCGAGGAAATTCACCTTCCCCTCGAGCCGGAAGCCTTTGACGAGATCATTCATGCGGTTGAGGCTGCGCAGCACGGTGCTCTTGCCGCAGCCGGAGGGTCCGATGAACCCGGTGATCTTGCCCTTCTCGACCGGAACCGCGCTATCCCGAACGGCGAGAAAATTGCCGTAAAAGATTTTGTCCACCTTGCAATCGATGGCGACATCCAAGGCGGCATCCGCCTTCGGTCGTTCGAGTGAAGCTGACGCGGGCATCGATTTTCTCCCTAGACCTGCGGACGGCCGATGAAACGGCTTAGTATATTGAAGGTCAGCACAATTAGAACGAGCACTAGTGACGCAGCCCAGGCGAGCTCGATCTGGTTGTCGAACGGCATGCTCGAGAAGTTGTAGATCAGGATCGACAGCGAGGCGGTGGGCTCGGTGACGCTGCGTAGCCAGTAATTGCTGAACAGCGCCGTGAAGAGCAGCGGCGCGGACTCGCCGGCGACGCGCGCAACCGCGAGGATGACGCCGGTGACGATGCTCGGGAGCGCCGTCGGCAGCGTCACGCTCCAGACGACCTGCGCGTTGGTGCAGCCCATTCCAATCGCCGCATCCTTCATCCGTTGCGGCACCATTCGCATGGCGCCCTCGGCGGTCAAGGTGACGGTCGGCAACATGAGGACGGCGAGCGCGATGCCGCCGGCAAGCGCCGAATAGCTTCCCATGAGCAACACGACGGCGGCGTAGACGAAAACGCCTGCGAGGATCGAGGGAAACCCGGTGAGGACCTTGGACAGGAAGCGCGCCGTCGCCGCGATTTTGCTGTCGGGGCGAAATTCGGCGAGATAGACCGCGGCGAGCAGGGCGATGGGAATGCTGATGGCGGAGGCGATCGCGACGGTGACCAGCGTGCCCTGGATGGCGTTGCCGATGCCGCCGCCGACTTCAAAGCCCGCCGGCGGCAGTTCCGTGAAAAGCTCCGTGCTGAGCCGCGCGCCGCCCTTCACGATCAGCATATAGAGAACGGAAAAGAGCGGCACGGCGCCGAGGGCCGCGACCAGCCAGGCGCCGACGGTCAGAAAGACGTTCCTGAGCGCTCGCGGCTCAAGAGAATTGTGCCGCAGGTTGAACGATTTTCGCGTTCGCGCCGTGCCCGGCGCGGTCGCGCCGCCAGCTTCAGTCGTCTGCGTCATCATGCTTTCGCCATCTTGCGGGAGGTCCAGACGAGGATCATCGTCCCGATCACATTGACGATGAGCGTAATCGCCAGAAGCACCAGCGCCGCATACATTAGCGCCTGGCGCTCGACCGCGGCCGCCTCGGGAAAATTCGAGGCGAGCAGCGACGCGAGGGTGTTCGCCGGAGAGAAAAGGGACAGCGAGATCTGGTTGGAGTTGCCGATCAACATGGCGAGCGCCATCGTCTCGCCAAGGGCGCGGCCGAAGCCAAGGACAAGCGCGCTGAAGATGCCGCCGGAGGCGGTCGGGACGATTACTTTGAGAATGGCCTCCCAGCGCGTCGTTCCCATGCCGTAGGCCGCCTCCTTGATCTTGTAGGGGACAAGGCCGATGGCGTCCTGTGAGATCGCCGCGACTGTCGGCAGCACCATGATCGCCAGCACGATGACGGCGGGCAGCATGCCCGGGCCGCTCAGCGAAGTCCCGAAAAACGGGATGAATCCGAGGTGCTCATGGAGCCAGTTGGCGCCCGGGCGGAGGAAGGGAATAACGACGAATATGCCCCAGAGGCCGAAGACCACGCTCGGGATCGCGGCCAGCATCTCGATCAGCGTGCGGAAGGCGATCGCGATCTGGGGCGGCAGGAAGTCCTGAGTGAGGAAGATCGCGATGGTGATGCCGATGAAGCCGCCGATCAGCAAGGCGAGGAGCGAACTGTAGAGGGTGCCCCAGATTTGCGGCAGGATGCCGAAGGAGTGGCCCTGCACGTCCCAGCGGGTATCGACGAGGAAAGCCGCGCCGTTCTTGCTGATGGCCGGCAGCGCCTGGCCGCCGATTTCCCAGATGATGTACGCCACGAGGGCGATGATCGCGAAGGCGCCCGCCGCCGCGGCCAGAAAGAACGCGCGATCGACGAAATACGCCGCAGCCGACGGCGGCTGCGACGCGGATTTGGAATCGGTCAGAACAAACGAGACCACAGACGACCTCTTGCGTTTTCGCGCCAATTCGGCGCCGCGCGCTCCCGAGAAGAGCCGCAGCGCGGAGGCCCTATTGAATTTTGGCCGAGGCGGCTTTCACCTTTTCCACCACGCTCGGCGGAAGCGGGATATAGCCCATGCTATCGGCTATTTTCTGCCCCTCCGTCAATTGGTAGTCGACGAGCTTGCGAAGATAATCGGCTTTTTGCGGATCCTGCTTCTGGTAGAAGAGCTGCCAGGTGAAGGAGGCGATCGGATAGGCGCCCGGATCGGTCGGGTCGTCGACCCAAACGATCAGATCTGGCGGAAAGTCTGCGCTGGCGAGGGCGAGTGCCCCGCCTTCGCCGCCGGCGGCTACATATTTCCCGGACTTGTTCTGTAAAAGAGCGACGTTGGCTTTGGTCAGTTTGGCGTAGCCCCATTCAATATAGCCGATGGCGCCGGGCGTTTGCTTGATCGTTGCGGTGACGCCGTCGTTTTTTGGCGCGGCGACTATCTTGTCGCTCGACGGCCAGTTGACTGTCGTGCCGAACCCGACCTGTTCTTTGAACGCCGGGCTGATCGCCGACAAATGCTTGGTGAAAACGAAGTTCGTGCCGCTCGAATCCGAGCGCCGCACCACCGTGATCGGCAAGTCGGGAAATGTTACTCCGGGGTTCGCCGCCGCGATGCGCGGGTCGTTCCAGCGGGTGATCTTGCCGAGGAAAATGTCCGGATAGACGTCGCGCGGCAGTTTCAGTCCCGTCGGCTGACCCGGCAGGTTATAGGCGAGGACGATCTCGCCGGCGGTCATCGGCAGCAGAACCACCCCCTTATCGACCTTGGCGATCTGATCCGGCGTCATCGCGGCGTCGCTGGCGGCGAAATCGACCGTGTTGTTGATCAGATCCTGGATGCCCGCGCCGCTGCCCTTGGCCTGATAGTCGACCGTGACGCCGCTGGTCTGCTTGCTGAAGGCTTTGAACCAGGTTGAGTAGATTGGAAAGGGAAAACTGGCGCCAGATCCAACGAGGCGTAAGTCGGCGGCGTTCGCCTGCGACATTTGCGTGGCCAAGGCGACCATGGCCGCCATCACAATGGTCAAGTTTCGCTTCATCGCTATGCTTTCATGTCTTGAGAGTTGCCGATGCTAGACACTGATCCCACACGGCTTATTCAGCGGTTCGGAAGGTCCGGACTGTGAGACGACTGCGGACTAGGCGAAAAATGTCATTTAATACTTGATTGCCGGCGCCGGTCACCGCCTTGCTTCGCGGCCATCACGCCGGTGCGGCCACTCGACGCCGCGCAACCTAAGCACGCCGAGTGACAATCAGATGACAATTTGCTCGGGGCGCGTGTTTTTCGGCCCCACGGTCGCGACCGCAATTCTCCGGAGCGACGGTGCGCACGGGGCGCTGGCGCGCGGTCGTTATCGGCGCCCGGAATGGATCGCTACAATAGCAGCAGCCCGCGCCGCTCATCATTGAGCGTTTCGCGGGCCGCCAGCCTGCCGTTGACGTCCTAGCGTGAGCGGAATCGCTCCGTGGTGGAGATGCGCCGCAGGGCGCTGACCAGCGCGTCGATGTCGTCGCGGGTGTTGTAGAGCGCGAGCGAGGGTCGCACCGTCGTTTCGAGGCCGAAGCGGCGCAGAATGGGCTGCGCGCAATGGTGGCCGGCGCGCACCGCGATGCCTTCGCGGTCGAGCGCGGCGCCGACGTCTTCGCTGCGGCAGCCGTCGAGCACCAGCGAGATCACGCCCGCCTTTTCATCCGCATTGCCGATGATGCGAAGGCCGGGGATGCTGTTCAACCCTTCCGTCGCATAGATCAGCAGCTCGTGTTCATAGGCGGCGATGTTGGCCATGCCGATCGCATCGAGATAGTCGAAGGCGGCGCCGAGGCCGACGGCGTCGGCGATGTTGCCGGTGCCGGCTTCGAAGCGGCCGGGCGGCCCGTGATAGATCGTCTTCTCGAAGGTGACGTCGACGATCATGTTGCCGCCGCCCTGCCATGGCGGCATGGCCTCAAGCACTTCGGGCTTGCCGTAGACGACGCCGATGCCGGTCGGGCCGAACACCTTATGGCCGGAGAAGACGAAGAAGTCGCATCCCAGCGCCTGCACGTCGACCGGCATGTGCGAGACGGCCTGCGCGCCGTCGGCGACGACGCAGGCGCCAAGACGATGCGCCATCTCGATCATGTCTTTTGCGGGCGTCACCGTGCCGATGGCGTTGGCGACCAGCGTGAAGGAGACGATCCTTGTGCGCCGGCTCAGCAGCTTCTCATATTCGTCGAGCCGGACCTGGCCCTTGTCGTCGACGGGCGCGACCTTCAAAATGGCGCCGGTCTCCGCGCACAGCATCTGCCAGGGCACGATATTGGCGTGATGTTCGAGCCAGGTGATGAGGATTTCATCGCCCTTTTTGACGTTGCGGCGGCCATAGGCCTGGGCGATGAGATTGATGCCCTCCGTCGTCCCGCGCACGAAGATGATCTCGTTCGCCGAGGAGGCGTTGATGAACCGCCGGGTTTTTTCGCGCGCGGCTTCATAGGCGTCGGTGGCGCGGGCGGCGAGCGCATGGGCGGCGCGGTGGATGTTCGAATTCTCGTTCTCGTAGAAGGCCGAGAGCCGGTCGATCACGGCCTGCGGCTTTTGCGTCGTTGCTGCGTTATCGAGCCAGATCAACGGGCGCCCGTGGACATGCTGGCGCAGGATTGGAAAATCCCGCTTGATCGACGCGGCGTCGAAAGGACGCACGCCGACGCCGATGGTCGGTCCGAGTTCCGGCCTCACCTCATGCGCGACCGGATAAATGGTGTGAACGCCGGTCGGCGTCGCCTCGGGAGCGGGCGAGGCCGGGACCGCCGGCCGCGCGGCGCTTTCGCCGAGGAAATAGAGGGCCTCGGACGGGATCGCCGGGGCCGAAGCAAGGAATGCCGTCGCCGCGCCGAGATTGAAAGGCGCGGGCGGCGTCGGCGCGCCGGAGGGCGTCGGCAGCCCGGCGAAATCGGGAATTGCGGGCGGATTTGGAACGGGGGAATGAACGGGTGCAGCGGCTGGCGCGCTTGCCGGCGGCGCGCCCGGATGCGGCGTAGTTTGCGGCGCGGGGCTGGCTCTGCCGCCGGGCGCGTTGAGGCCGTTGAGGAAATAGAGGCCCTCGCCGGGAGCCGCCGCATCAGTGGCGGTATAGCCCGCGCCGCCGTGGGAGGCCGAAGCCAGCGACGTCGAATCGCCGAGCGTAGAGGGCAGCGCGGCGAGATCGGCTTCGCTCGGAACGCGGGCCGGGGACTGGCCGCCATAGCCGGACGGAATTCGTCGAAGGCGCGGCGACGCCCGATGCGGGCGGGGCGCCGGGCGATCCGAGGAGACGGCGGCGACGCGGCGAACACGGTCGAGGCGGCGGTCGGAAGGGCGACGCCGGAATCCCGGCCGGCTGCCCGGTCGAGGGGAAGCCGGGCGAAGACGCAAACGCCGGGGAGACCGGCGCATAGGGAGGCGCTCCCGTTTGCGCGGCGACATGGGAGGGGATCACCGAGACGAGGCCCGGATCGGTATGCAAGGCGGAGGTTGGCGCAGCAATGGGCGCCGCCGCGCCTGGATCCAGCGTCGCGGGCGAATTGGGTTCTCGAGCGGCCGCCGCAGCGGGCGGGCCGATCGGCTCGACCGGCTCGCCGGGGAACGCCTTGAACAAGGCGTTGGCCAGGAGAGCGATCGTGGCGGGATCTGGCGCCGCCGGAGCCGTGCCGCCCCACTGCGGGGACGGCGTGGCCGGGATCGGCGCGGCGGCGGTCGCCGCTGCGGGGCGGGGCTCAATCGTAGACATGATAGTGGTTCACATCCACGTTTTCGAGCACGCCGAGCGCGTCCGGGGTGAGGATGGCGGACGAACAATAGAGCGAGATCAGGTAGGAGGCGATCGCCTTGCGGTTGATGCCCATGAAGCGGACCGAGAGGCTCGGCGCGACTTCGCCCGGGACGCCCGGCTGGAACAGGCCGACGACGCCCTGCTTGCGCTCGCCGGTGCGCAGCAGCAGGATCTTGGTCTTGCCCTCGGTAAAGCCCAGCTTGTCGCTCGGCACCAGCGGCAGTCCGCGCCAGGTGAGGAACGGCGTGCCGAACAGGTTGACGGTTGGCGGGGGAACGCCGCGCCGCGTGCATTCGCGGCCGAAAGCGGCGATGGCGAGCGGATGGGCGAGGAAGAAGGCCGGCTCTTTCCAGACCCTTGCGATCAGATCGTCGAGATCGTCCGGGGTCGGCGCGCCGGCGCGGGTGGAGATCACCTGCGCGGGGGACGCGTTCGGAATGAGCCCGTATTCGGGGTTGTTGATCAGCTCGCTTTCCTGCTTCTCCTTGACCTTCTCGATCAACAGACGCAGCTGCTCCTGGATTTGATCATAGGGCTGATTGTAGAGATCCGTCACGCGCGACTGAACGTCGAGGATGGTGGTCACAGCATTGAGGAAGTATTCGCGCGGATGCTGGTCGTAATCGACGAAGGTCTCCGGCAGATCGGTGTCGCGCTCGCGGCTCGGGCTGCACTCGACGTCGCCCTCGCCCTCGGTGTCCTTGACCCGGTTGAGACGGTAGATGCCCGCCTCGACCGGCACCCAGGGAAGGAAGGACACGAGCCAGCGGGGCGTGATTCCCGACCATTGGGCGCGCGTCTTGGTGGCGTTGGCGAGCTGGCGGGCCGCGGGCTCGCTGAAGTCCTGCGGACCTCGATGTCATCAGGCATTCCGAAAATCTCCTTTATCGGCTGGATGGAACCTTGCGGCGCTGGCCACGCTCTAGCACCGCTAAAGGAGAATGTTTTTCTTTATTTCGCGCTTACTATCATTTTATAAGCCCATAAATCCTATCTCCTTTGTCTGACTATTGCTTGCGCACCAAAATTGGCATGAACTAAATTTGACGTCTTCAACAACTCAATCGGTGGTCGAGTAGATAGCTGCGATCCAGTCGGGCCGCGGTTAAATTATATAACGCATGCTCCATGCCGGAAATGCGTTGCGCGCGCGCGCGCGGCGGCGACATGTCCGCGCTCAGCCAAGAGACAGCGATGCGAAGGGGCGGGCGCCCGCGCCCTGAGTTCCAGCGCGTCGCGCGCGCCATCGTCCCTTCAGCGGAACGCCACTTTCAGGATTTCGTAGCTCTTGCCGCCGCCCGGCGTATTCACTTCGACCGAATCGCCAACCCTTTTGCCGATCAGCGCGCGCGCCGTGGGCGAGGTGATCGAGACGCGTCCGGATTTCACGTCGGCCTCGTTTTCGCCGACGATCTGATAGGTCTTCTCTTCCTCGGTGTCCTCGTCGACCAGGGTCACCGTGGCGCCGAACATGATGGTGCTGCCGGAAAGCTTTGAAATATCGATCACTTCCGCGCGCGACAGTTTGTCCTCAAGCTCGGCGATGCGGCCCTCGTTCAGCGACTGGGCCTCCTTCGCGGAGTGATATTCGGCGTTCTCGGACAGATCTCCATGCGAGCGCGCTTCCGCAATCGCCTGGATAATGCGCGGGCGCTCGATCTGCTGGAGCCGCTTCAACTCGTCTTCGAGCGCGAGATGCCCCGCCGCCGTCATAGGAAACTTGTCCATCGCGATTCTCTTTCACATCCTCTTCATACAACACAGACGTCTTCGCCCAAGGCGAAGCATCCTCTCGCGTCCGGGAAATGGCCGGCTTCATCCGCCTGCGCCGACAGGACAGCGCCGGGATCCAGCGCTTCACCGCCGTGAACCCGTTCGCGCCGATAAGAGACACCTTCATGCGAGCCGCCGCAAGGGCCTCGTCACATAAAGAATGGGAACGCCCGCGCGTCATGTAGAAGTCTTACATCTCCAAATAGAATGCTCGCGCGTCCCCGAGCAGGAATCCCGATGGCTCCAGCCGCGAATCCAGCCGTTCCAGCCGTCAATCCGGCATCCCCGGACCGCGGAGGCGCTCAGATCCGCCGGCAAATCGCGCCGCGCGCCCCGGACGGAGCGCTCCGCGACGTCAGCCGAAATAATCCTGCAGCGCGCGCACTTCGAGATCGCCGGCGAGATAGGCCTTGATCCCCTCCGAGGCGGCGATCGCGCCGGCGAGCGTCGTGTAATAGGGCACTTTGTGCAGCAGCGCCGCGCGGCGCAGCGAGCGCGAGTCGGCCAGCGCCTGCTTGCCTTCGGTGGTGTTCAGCACCAGCTGGACGCCGCCATTCTTGATGGCGTCGACGACATGCGGGCGCCCTTCCGAGACCTTGTTGATCCGCTGCGCCGGCACGCCCTCGCCGGCGAGATAGCGCGCCGTGCCGCCGGTGCCGAAGATCTTGAAGCCGAGACCCGCGAGCAGCTTGGCGGTGCCGAGGACGCGCGGCTTGTCGACGTCGCGCACCGAGACGAACACGCTGCCGGAGGTCGGCACTTTGGTGCCGCCGCCAAGCTGGCTTTTGGCGAAGGCGACGGCGAAGGAGCGGTCGAGGCCCATGACCTCGCCGGTCGAGCGCATTTCCGGCCCGAGCACGGTGTCGACGCCGGGGAAGCGGGCGAAGGGGAACACCGATTCCTTGACCCCGACATGATCGAAGCGGGCGGGTTTGAGGCCAAAGCTCGCGAGGCTTTCGCCGGCCATCACCCGCGCCGCGATCTTGGCGATCGGCTGGCCGATGACCTTGGCGACGAAAGGCACCGTCCGCGCCGCGCGCGGATTGACCTCAAGCACGTAGATTTCGCCGTCCTTCAGCGCGTATTGCACGTTCATCAGGCCGCCGACGCCAAGCGCGAGGGCGAGTTCGCGGGTCTGCGCGTTCGAGTTCGGCGATCTTCTCGCGGCGAGAGCGAGCGCGGCGGCAGCGAGCAGGCGCTGTCGCCCGAATGAATGCCGGCCTCCTCGATATGCTCCATGATGCCGCAGACGAACACGTCGACGCCGTCGGACAGCGCATCGACGTCGACCTCGACCGCGTCCGACAGATAGCGGTCGAACAAAAGCGGGTTTTTGCCGAGCACCGTGTTGATCTGGCCGGTCTTGTCGTTTGGATAGCGCGCCTTGACGTCGGACGGCACGAGGCCGGGCAGGGTGCCGAGCAGATAATCGTCGAAGGCGCCATTGTCGTGAATGATCGCCATCGCCCGCCCGCCGAGCACGTAGGAGGGACGCACGACCAGCGGCAGCCCGAGTTCGGCGGCGACGATGCGCGATTGCTCGACCGAATAGGCGATGCCGTTCAACGGCTGCTTCAGGCCGATGCGGTCGAGCAGCCGCTTGAAGCGGTCGCGATCCTCGGCGAGATCGATCGAATCGACCGAGGTGCCGAGAATCGGAATTCCGGCCTTTTGCAGCGCATCCGCGAGTTTCAGCGGCGTCTGTCCGCCGAACTGCACGATGACGCCCTTGAGCTTTCCGTTCGTTCTGCTCTTTCGCGATGATTTCGAGCACGTCCTCCGGCGTCAGCGGCTCGAAATAGAGCCGGTCGGACGTGTCGTAATCGGTCGACACCGTCTCCGGATTGCAGTTGACCATGATCGTCTCAAAGCCCGCGTCGCGCAGGGCGAAAGAGGCGTGGCAGCAGCAATAGTCGAATTCGATGCCCTGGCCGATGCGGTTGGGGCCGCCGCCAAGGATGACGATCTTTTCGCGATCCGTGGGGCGCGCCTCGTCGGCCGGCGCGCCGGCGAAGGGCGGCGCATAGGTCGAATACATATAGGCCGTGGGCGAAGCGAATTCGGCGGCGCAGGTGTCGATCCGCTTGAACACGGGATGCACGTTCAGCGCATGGCGCAGCGCGGTCACGGTCGGGCGCGGCGACGCCGGCGAGCGCGGCGAGGCGCGCGTCGGAAAAGCCGGCCGCCTTCAGCATGCGCAGATTGGCGGCATCGTCCGGCAGGCCATGCGCGCGGACCAGCGCTTCAAGGTCGAGGATCTCCCGCAGGCGCTCGATGAACCAGAGATCGATCATGCAGGCGTCGCGGATTTCTTTCGGCGTCATGCCGCAGCGCAGCGCCTGCGCGACGACCAGCAGCCGGTCCGGCGTCGGCCGTCCGAGCGCGGCGCGCAGCGCATTCATGTCGTCGCCAAGGCCAAGCCCGTCGATCTCGATTTCGTCGAGGCCGGTGAGCCCGGTATCGAGCGAACGCAGCGCCTTTTGCAGGCTTTCGGCGAAGGTGCGGCCGATCGCCATGGTCTCGCCGACGGATTTCATCGCGGTGGTGAGGATATTTTCGGCGCCGGGAAATTTCTCGAAGGCGAAGCGCGGAATCTTCGTCACGACATAATCGATGCTGGGCTCGAAGGAGGCCGGCGTCGCGCCGCCGGTGATGTCGTTTGCGATCTCGTCCAGCGTGAAGCCGACGGCGAGCTTCGCCGCGACCTTGGCGATCGGAAAGCCGGTCGCCTTCGAGGCCAGCGCCGACGAGCGCGAGACGCGCGGATTCATCTCGATCACGATCATGCGCCCGTCGGCCGGATTGACCGCGAACTGCACATTCGAGCCGCCGGTCTCGACGCCGATCTCGCGCAGCACCGCGAGCGCGGCGTCGCGCATGATCTGATATTCCTTGTCGGTGAGGGTCAGGGCCGGCGCGACGGTGATCGAATCGCCGGTATGGACGCCCATCGGATCGATGTTCTCGATCGAGCAGATGATGATGCAATTGTCCGCCTTGTCGCGGACCACCTCCATCTCATATTCCTTCCAGCCGAGCACGCTTTCCTCGACCAGCACTTCGCTGGTCGGCGAGGCGTCGATGCCGCGCTCAATGATGTCGATGAATTCGGCCTTGTTGTAGGCGATGCCGCCGCCCGTGCCGCCCATGGTGAAGGAGGGGCGGATGATGGCGGGCAGGCCGATGTCGTCGAGGATCGCCAGCGCCTGGCTCAGCGTCTTGACCTGATGCGAGCGCGGCGTTTCAAGGCCGATGCGGGTCATCGCCTCGCGGAACAATTCGCGATCCTCGGCCATGTCGATCGCTTCGGCGCTGGCCCCGATCATCTCGACGTCGAACTCGTCGAGAACGCCCATTTTCTTCAAGGAGAGCGCGCAGTTCAGCGCCGTCTGGCCGCCCATGGTCGGCAGCAGGGCGAAGCCGCCCGGAATCGCATAACGCTCTTTGGCGATGATCTTGGCGACGATTTCCGGCGTGATCGGCTCGACATAGGTGCGGTCCGCCATGTCGGGATCCGTCATGATCGTCGCCGGATTGGAGTTGACGAGGACGATCCGGTAGCCTTCCGCGCGCAGCGCTTTGCAGGCCTGCGTTCCCGAATAATCGAATTCGCAGGCCTGCCCGATGATGATCGGCCCCGCGCCGATGATCATGATCGTCGAGATGTCGGTCCGCTTCGGCATAAAATCTCTTTCCCCGTCGCGGCGGGCGTTTGGATTGGCGGCGCGCGGGATCATCGCGCTAGACGGCCGGCCAGCGTTCGCGCCATGGCCGGCCTGTTTCGGGTCTTGCTGACGGGCCGCGAGCGAAGACAGCCGCTCTCGTGCGGATTGAAGGGCTTCCTGATTAAGGGAAGTCTCTAAACGAGAATTGCGCGGCTGTGAACCCGGCAGGTTTGCGCGCCGGCGCTGCTCGCATTCCATCGGGTCCAGCCGCGCCGCGGCCGGACTGTCCGATCTTCGCCAGACGCAATCAGGGGCGAACCCGTGCGCCGGCGCTCAGGAAGCGCTGGCGCTGGGCGGTGCGAAGGCGTTGCCGACGATTTCGCCGAACGGGCCACGGTGGGACGCCGCGGTGCGCGGCGCGTGGGTCGCCGCCGCCAGCGGCAGGCGGGGGAGCACAAGCTCGGCGACGCGATAGGCTTCTTCGAGATGCGGATAGCCGGACAGGATGAACGCATCGATCCCGGCGTCGATATATTCGCGCATGCGCGCGGCGACCGTATCGGGATCGCCGACGAGCGCGGTGCCGGCGCCGCCGCGCACGAGGCCGACGCCGGCCCAGAGGTTCGGGCTGATCTCGAGTTTTTCGCGTTTTCCCTGATGAAGCTCGGACATTCTCTGCTGACCGACTGAGTCCATGCGGGCGAAAGCCTTTTGCGCCGCCGCGATGGTCGCGTCGTCGACATGGGCGATCAGTCTGTCGGCCGCAGCCCAGGCCTCCGCCGCCGTCTCGCGGACGATGACATGCAGGCGGATGCCATAGCTCAAGGTGCGGCCGACGGCGGCGGCGCGCGCCCGCATGTCCGCGATTTTCTCGGCCACCTGCGCGGGCGGCTCGCCCCAGGTCAGATATTTCTGCACGGTCTGCGCGGCGATCTTCTGGCCGGCCGGCGAGGAGCCGCCGAAATAAAGCGGCGGCCCGCCGGGCTGAACGGGGGGAAACAGCAACTGGCTGTCCTCGACGCGCAAATGCGCGCCGTTGAAGGTCACCTTTTCGCCGGCGAGCAGGCGCGAATAGATGTGGAGAAACTCCTCGGTGACGGCGTAGCGCTCGTCGTGATCGAGGAAAATGCCGTCGCCCTTGTTCTCGACCGGATCGCCGCCGGTGACGACATTGATGAGAAGGCGGCCGTCGAGGATGCGGTCGAGGGTCGCGGTCATGCGCGCCGCGACGGCCGGCGATTGCAGGCCGGGGCGCACCGCGACGAGGAAGCGCAGGCGCCGCGTCAGGGGCGCAAGGGCGGAGGCGACGATCCAGGAATCCTCGCAGGATCGGCCTGTCGGCAGCAGCACGCCGAAATAGCCGAGCTCATCGGCGGCCTGTGCGATCTGGGCGAGATAGCGCAGCGAGACCTCGCGGGCGCCAAGCGACGTGCCGAGATAGCGGCCATCGCCATGGGTCGGCAGGAACCACAGGACATTTGCGGTTTTGTCGCCCGCAGCGTCGCCTGATCTTGCGTCATGGAGGGCTTTCTTCGTTCTCGGCTGCGAGCGGCGAAGGCTGCGGCGGTTCGGCCGCCAGCGCGTAGACCGATAAATTCTATGATCTTGGCGGAGTGCTGAGTCAAATTCCGAGGCGCGTCGCGCGCAATCGCAAAAGCGAACTTGCAATCCGCTTTCAAATCGGTTGTATTCCGTATATAGAATATATTTTCTATAGACTGAAACAAATCCGATGAGCGAACCGAAAATTCTGGACGCGATCGACAAGCGCATCCTGCGCATCATCCAAAAGGACGCATCCCTCTCGATCAACGAGATCGCGTCCCGGGTCGGCCTGTCGCAGACGCCATGCTGGAAACGGCTGCAGCGTCTCGAGGCCGCCGGCGTGATCAAGCGCCGCATCGCGCTGCTCGACCCGATGAAGCTCGGCCTCGGCATCACCGTCTTCGTCACCATCGAGGTCGGCGACCATTCGGGCGCGGCGCAGAAGCGCTTCGCCGCCGCGCTCGCCGCGATGGAGGAGGTCATGGATTTCTATCGCATGGCCGGGGAGGTCGATTATCTCCTGCGCGTCGTCGTCCCGGACACCGCGGCTTTCGACGAATTCTACCAGCGCCTGATCGAGATCATGCCGCTGAAGAACGTCACCTCGCGTTTCGCGCTTGAAAACATCAAGTCCGAAACCGCCTTTCCGATCTCCGGCTGATGCGAGCGCTGCTCTCCGCCTTCGCCTTGCCGCGCGTGTTCGCGATGAACAAAGGCGCGGCGTCTTTCGCCCAGGAGCGATCCGCGCGGCGAATCGATCCGGAATGAACGCCGGCGCGAAATCGTCGCGGAATCGACCGCGCGCCATCGCCCCGCGCTTCCCGTCATCGATCTTGGCCGGCTTGAGGCTGGCGCCAAAGAGCGCGCGCGTTTCCTCGCCGATCTGCGCCGCGCCTCGCGCGAGGTCGGTTTTTTCTATCTGACAGGCCACGGCGTCGCGGCGGCGCAAAATGGCGCCCTTCTCGCCATCGCGCGGCGCTTCTTCGCGCTGCCGGATGCGGAGAAGCAGGCGGTCGAAATGATCCACTCGCCGCATTTCCGCGGCTATACGCGGGCGGGGCGCGAGATGACCCGCGGGAAGCCGGACTGGCGCGAGCAATTCGACATCGGCGCCGAGCGCGAATGCGGCTGGCGCGCCGGCGATCCGGCCTGGATGCGCCTGCAAGGCCCCAATCAATGGCCGCGGGCGCTGCCGGAGCTGCGGCCGGCGCTGCTGGCCTGGCAGGGCGCCATGACCGAGGTCGCGATCAAACTGCTGCGCGCCTTCGCCGAGGCGCTGGGACAGAGCCCGGACGTCTTCGAGCCCATCTACCGCGGCGCGCCCAACCAGCACATCAAGATCATTCGCTATCCGGAGCGGGGCGACGCTTCGGACGCCGCCGCGAGCGGGCAGGGCGTCGGCCCGCACAAGGACAGCGGTTTTCTGTCGTTCATTCTGCAGGATGGCGTCGGCGGCCTCGAGGTCGAGGCCGAAGGCGGCGCCTGGATCGAGGCGACGCCGCGCGAGGGCGCGTTCGTCGTCAATATCGGCGAGCTCCTCGAACTCGCCTCGAACGGATATTTGCGCGCCACCGTCCATCGCGTGATCGCCCCGCCGCCGGGGCGCGAGCGCCTGTCGGCCGCCTTCTTTCTCGGGGCGAGCCATGAGGCGACGACGCCCCTTCTCGACCTCCCGGCGGAATTCGCCGCCGAGGCGAAGGGGCCAGACAGCGACCCGGACAATCCGCTGCTTCAGCACGCCGGGGCGAATTATCTCAAAGGCCGGTTGCGCTCGCATCCGGACGTGGCGCAGCGCCATTACGGCGAGCTCTGATCGCGCGCGCCGCGAGTCTTTTGAGCTGAGCCGCGCCTGAAACGGAAGGCGGCGGCCCCGAAGCGGCCGGGATCGGCGCCGCTCGACGGCCCGTTCGGGCGCGTCCGCAAATCACCTCAATGTTGACGGATGGCGGAAATATCGTCCATGTCTGGGCGTTAGAGGATCATCCGATGAACGAACTGCGCGCGACGGAACGCTTTCGACCGGAGCCAGGGCAGGCGCCCGCGACGGGCCTCAGCCTGCCATTGGTCAGCGTCATCGTCATCAATTTCAATTATGGCCGCTTTCTCGACGCCGCCGTCAATTCGATCTTCGCCCAGACCTATCCCAACGTCGAATGCGTCGTCGTCGACAACGCTTCGACCGATGAAAGCCCGAAAGTCCTGCGCGGCATCGAGGCGCGCCATCCGCGGGTGAAAGTCGTCCGACGGCCGGTCAATGACGGGCAGACGCCCGCGGCGCTTGACGGATTAGCCGCCTCGAGCGGCCCTTACGTGATATTCGTCGACGCCGACGACATGCTGCTTCCGCATGGCGTCGAAACCCATGTTTACGTGCATCTGTCGCTGCGAATCCATGTCGGCTTCACCTCGGGCGACCTGCTTCAGCTGACCGACAGTCAGGTCGTGCTGGGCTCGGAGGAGGCGTTCAACCGCGTCATTTGCGCGAGCCGCGGCGTCAAGGCCAAGGCGGATAGCGTGCGGCCTTACCGTCATGCGGCCGGCGAGGGCTATGAAGTTGCGTGGCCGCCTGAAAAATTCGATCGCACGATCCTGGAGCGGATCAGATTCGTCGCCCCGATGACCAATGAATGGGTCTGGTCGCCGACCTCGGGCAATTGCTTTCGCCGCGACGCCCTCGATCTCTTCGCGGACAATCCCGCGCTGCGCGGGCTGCGCACGGGAACCGACCTTTATTTCTGTCTCGGCGTCAACGCCATCACCGGCAGCGTCCTGATCGACGACGCGGTCGGCGTTTACCGCATGCACGGCGGCAATATTTTCTCGAAGCGGCCGCAGTTACATAATGTGCTCGCCTATCAGGCGGGCTGCCCCGGCGACAGCAATGCGCAAGCCAAGGCTGTTCTGGTCGACCATCTGATCGAGCGGGCTGGTTTTTTCCTGCAGCGCGGCTGGACCGCTTTCGATTATGCGCGGCTTCTGCGCCGGCTCGACTGCTCGGACCCGGATGCTGAGGCCGCCACGCCGCGCTGGTCGGCGCGTTCGCGCGTCGCGACTGAACTCGTGAAGCGCTTTGCTTCGGTCGCGCCGGTTCTTGGACCGCCGATCGCCCGCGGATTGATGTTCGTCAGCGGCGTTCCCTGGTTACGCATTCTCGCCGCAAAGGCGCCGCGCAAAGGCGTCTGAACCGTCGCGGGGCGCCCCGCTACCGAGCGGGCGACACCCGCGCCCGATATTAACCGGATTCTCAAAAATCCTCCGTATCGATAAAGTGCTGCCGAATCGGGCGGCGGTCGGCTTCCACCCAGATCATTCGGAGACTCGCGTATCGTTTCGGAGACTTGCATGGAGCGGCGCTTGCGCGAACCGGGTGGGATAGACTGGAAACCGCCGTCGCGGCTGCGCCTGAGCCCCGGCCCGTTGCTTGGCCTCTTGCTTGGCTTCGCCTTGTTCGCGGCGGCGAGCCTCGCTCTTTTCCGGCAAGGATCCGGCAGCATCGACGCCATTGCACCCGCCCAGCAACGCACGGACGCGGCCGGACTGGCGCTGATCGCCGGCCTCATCTTGTTTTCGACGTTGAGCGTCGTGCTCCACGCCGCCGCGCGGCGGCGATGGACGCGCCGGCGAGGATGACCGCAAAGCGGAGATCGCCGCTTTGCGTGCGCGCCTCGACCGCGCGGAGCTCTTCCCTTCGGCCGAATCGCAGATCGTCCTCGCCTGGGGCGGGGCCGACGATGAGGCGGAGATCGAAGGCGATATCAGCCTTGTGACCGATGCGCCCGACGCCCGGGGCGCGCTCGCCTTTGCTTCGTGGCTGACGCCGGAGAAAGCGCAAAATCTCGCGGAGCGCGTCGACCGGCTGCGCGCGCGCGGCGAGGCGTTCCGCTGCTCGGTCACAACCCGCGCCGGCCGCTGCCTCGACATCGAAGGCCGTCCCGTCAACGGCTGCGCCGTCATGCGAATAAGGGATGTCGGATGGCGAACGTCTGGAGGTCATCCGCCTGCAACAGCTGCGGGCGCGGACGATCGGCGAACTGCGAATCCCTCTGGGCGATGCTCGACGCTGCGCCCAATCCGGCGTGGGTGCGCGACGAGGAAGGGCGGCTCACCCGAGTCAACGCCGCCTACGCCCGCGCCGTCGAAGCGCGGGACCAGGCGGACGCCGTCGCGCGCGGCGTCGAGCTGCTGGATCGCCAGGCGCGCGAGATGAGCGCGCAAGCGCGGGCGGCGGGCTCAGTCTGGCGCGGACGCGCGCCGGCGATCGTCGTCGGCGAACGTCGCATCTTCGACATCATCGATGCGACCGCCGGCGCAGCGTCGGTCGGGATGGCTATCGACGTATCCGAAGTCGAGTCGGCGCGCGATGCGCTGGCGCGCGAGATGCAAGCGCATGCGCGCACCCTCGATCAGCTCTCGACCGCGGTCGTCATCTTCGATCGTTCGAAGCGCCTCGTTTTCCACAATGCGGCCTATCGCCAGCTTTGGGGCCTCGAGCAGGCCTGGCTCGAGCAAAGGCCGTCCGATTCCGAAATTCTGGACCGGTTGCGGGCGGCGCGCCTGCTGCCCGAGCAGGCCGATTTCCGCGCCTGGCAGGCGAGCCTCTTCGCCGCCTACCAATCGCTGGAGACGGAGGAGCAAGCCTGGTATCTGCCAGATGGGCGCACGCTTCGCGTCGTCGTCAATCCCAATCCGCAAGGGGGCGTCACTTACCTCTTCGACGACGTGACCGAGAGGTTCCATCTCCAGTCGCAGTTCAACGCGGCCATTCGCGTGCAAAGCGAAACCCTCGATACGCTGAAGGAAGGCGTCGCCGTGTTCGGCAGCGACGGACGCCTCAAACTGTTCAATCCCGCCTTCGCCGAGCTTTGGGCGCTGCGGCCCGAACAGCTTGACGACCAGCCGCATATCGACCGCGTGGCGCATATCTGCGCGCCGCTTTTCGTCGCGGACTCAGACTGGGACGAATTGCGCGCCGTCGTCGCCGGGTTGCCGGATCATCGCCTCGGATTTGAAAGCCGCTTCGCGCGGCGCGACGGGTCGGTGCTCGACTGCGCCGCCGCCCCGCTGCCGGATGGCGCGACGCTGCTCACCTTCATCGACGCCACGGCGGGCGTCAGCGTGGAGCGCGCGCTGACCGAACGAAATCAGGCCTTGATCGACGCCGAGAAGCTGCGCAATGATTTCGTTCACCACGTCTCTTACGAATTGCGCTCGCCGCTGACCAACATCATCGGCTTCATTCAGTTTCTCGGCGATCCCGCTGTCGGTCCGCTCAACGCCAAGCAGCTCGAATATGCGGGCTATGTGACGAGTTCCTCATCCGCGCTTCTCGCCATCATCAACGACATTCTCGATCTCGCCTCGATCGACGCCGACGCGATGGAGCTGTCGCTGGACGAGGTCGATATCACTGAGACGATGCAGGCCGCGGCCGAGGGCGTGCAGGACCGGCTGGCGGAATTCGAACCTCGCCCTTCGCGTCATCGCGATGGACGGCATCGGCGGCTTCGTCGCCGACGGCAAACGCATCCGGCAGATTCTGTTCAATCTGCTCTCCAATGCGATCGGCTTCTCATCGCCCGGACAGACGATCGATCTCGCGGCGCTGCGACGCGGCGACGAGATCGTGTTCAAGGTGAGCGACCAGGGACGCGGCATTCCGCCCGACGTCGTCGACCATATCTTCGACCGCTTCAAAACGCATACCGCCGGGTCGCGCCATCGCGGCGTCGGGCTTGGCCTTTCGATCGTGCGGTCCTTCGTCGAACTGCATGGCGGGCGCATCCTGATCCAGTCGGCGCCCCTGGAGGGAACAACCGTGACTTGCATCTTTCCCGCCGCCGGCGTGAAGCTGGAGTCGGACGCAGGCGGGCGGGAGCGCGAACGCAATGGCGGCTGAGGCTGGCGAGGGACGATCTGGCCGCGCCGCCTCGACGACGAGCGGGCGACGCAGCGAACTCGCGGCGGACATCGCGGAGCTGGTCGGCCCCGGCGATCTCGTCACCCTGTCGGGGGGGCTCGGCGCCGGCAAGACCACCTTCGCCCGCGCGCTGATCCGCCTGTTGACCGGCGACGCCGATCTTGAAGTGCCAAGCCCGACGTTCCTCCTCATGCAATCCTATGAGGGCAAAACCGCTCCGATCGTCCATGCCGATTTCTATCGGATCGGAAAGCCGGGCGATCTCATCGAACTCGGCTGGGATGAGGCTGTCGATGGCGCGCTCGTGCTCGTCGAATGGCCGGATCGCGGCGGCGATCATCTCAACGCCGATCGGCTCGACATCGACTTCGCCATCGACAGCGATCATGGCGAGGGCGGCGCTCCAGGCGCATCGCGAACGGCGACCGTGACCGGTTTTGGCGCTTTCGCCGGCCGGCTGGCGAAAGCGAAGGCCATCCAGCAACTTCTCGAGCCGACGAGCTGGCGGGACGCGAGGCGTCAATTCATGCAGGGCGACGCCTCGAGCAGATCTTTCGAACGCCTCGTCAAGGAAGACGGCTCCAGCGCCGTCCTGATGATCGCGCCGCGGCAACCCGATGGACCGCCGATCCGCTACGGCAAGCCCTATAGCGCGATCGCCCATCTCGCCGAAGGCTTGAGGCCCTATGTCGCGATCGACCGCGGCTTGCGGGCGCGAGGGTTTTTCGGCCCCGGAGATCTATGCTTTCGATCTGTCGACCGGAGTCATCCTGCTGGAGGATCTGGGCTCCGAGCCGATTACGGTCGACGGCGGCGTCGACCTCGAGCGCTACGCGCTTGCGGCGGCGGCGCTCGCGAAGCTGCACGGCCTCGTCCTGCCCGATGTCCTGCCGGTCGAGGGCGAGGAGACCTACCGCATTCCCGCCTACGACCTCGACGCGCTTTCGATCGAGGTCGAACTGCTGGTCGACTGGTATGCGCCCCATCGCGCGCGCGCGCAGCTGTCCTCCGGCGCCAAGGCGACCTTCGTCAGTCTCTGGCGGAAAATCCTGACGGAGGGCTTGCCCGCGGAGTCGACATGGACCCTGCGCGACTTTCATTCGCCCAATCTCATCTGGATGCCCGAGCGCGAGGACGTCGCGAAGATCGGCATGGTCGATTTCCAGGACTGCGTGCTGGGTCATCCCGCCTATGACGTCGTCTCGCTGCTGCAGGACGCCCGCGTCGACGTCGCAGCCGCCGATGGAACTGAAGCTGCTTGGCCATTACGCGCGGCTGCGGCGCGCTGTCGGACGAGGCGTTCGACATGGGCGACTTTGCGCGCGCCTATGCGATCTTGGGCGCGCAGCGGGCGACCAAGATCCTCGGCATTTTCGCCCGCCTCGACGCAAGGGACCATAAGCCGCACTATCTCGCCCATCTGCCCCGCGTCGAAAAATATCTCGTCAAGGATCTGAACCACCCGGTTCTGGCGGAGATCAAGATCTGGTATGAGACCAATCTGCCGCAGATCTTCGAGACCGCCTGAGCGGACGCAACAGGATCCATATGTCCGTCTTCGCGCCGACCAAAGCGATGGTCTTCGCCGCAGGGCTTGGCTCGCGCATGCGGCCCTTGACGGACACCGTCCCGAAGCCGCTGATCAAGGTGGCGGGGACGCCGATGATCGATCATATGCTCGATCGCTTCGTGCGCGCCGGAACGCGGACCGCCATCGTCAACGTGCATCATCTCGCCGATCAGATCGAGGCGCATCTTTCGACGCGCAAAGACATCGAGATTTTGTTCTCGGACGAGCGCGACGCGCTGCTCGACCAGGGCGGCGGCATCGCCAAGGCGCTGCCCCTGCTCGGGCCGGAGCCCTTTTTCATCTGCAACACGGACGCTCTCTGGCTTGAGGGACCACAGCCAGAATCTGCTTCGCCTCGCCGAGGTCTGGGATCCGTCGCGAATGGACATTTTGCTGCTTGTCGCCGCGACGACGGCGAGCATCGGCGTCGACTGGCCCGGCGATTTCCTGATGGCGGCCGATGGGCGGCTCACGCGGCGCGCGGAATGGGAGGTCGCGCCTTTCGTCTATGCGGGCGTCGGCATCGTCAAGCCGCAGCTGTTTTCCGCCGAGACCCGCAAGATTTTTCCGCTGGCGCCCTTCTTTTACGAAGCAGCGCGCAAGGGCCGCCTTTATGGGCAAAGACTTGACGGCTTCTGGCTGCACGTCGGCGCGCCGCACCTCATCGCCGAAGCCGAATGGACGATCGCAAGGAGCATTCTGTAGGGACGCGCCGGAACGTCGGGCGAGGCGATGGCCGCGCAATTTCGTTCTCTTATTGTTCTTGCCGGGCCGCGCGATGTCGGTTAAGCTGCGCTGAGGCTGAAGAATGAGTTCATTCCATGGTCGTCAGGGTTGCGACAGTCGCGTTCGAAGGCATCGAGGCCCGGCCGGTCGACGTTCAGGTGCAGATCGCCAATGGCAATGTGGTGTTCACCGTCGTCGGCCTCGGCGACAAGGCGGTGGCGGAATCGCGCGAGCGCGTGCGCGCGGCGCTGAACGCCTCAGGGCTGGCGATGCCGGCCAAGCGCATCACCGTCAATCTGGCGCCCGCCGATCTGCCGAAGGAAGGCAGTCATTATGATCTGCCGATCGCGCTCGGCATCATGGCCGCCATCGGCGCCATCGCCCCGGACGCACTGCAGAATTACACGGTTCTCGGCGAACTTGCGCTCGACGGCACGATCACCGCCGTGGCGGGCGTCCTGCCGGCGGCGATCGCCGCCAACGCGCGGGGGCACGGGCTGATCTGCCCGCGCGAAAGCGGACCGGAGGCCGCCTGGGCGGGCGGCGATCTCGACGTGCTCGCCCCCGTCTCCCTGATCCAGCTCGTCAATCATTTCAAGGGGACGCAGGTGATGGCGCCGCCGCGTCCGGCGATGCGCAAGGCGGCCGGACCGTTGCCCGACCTTCGCGACGTCAAGGGTCAGGAGAGCGCCAAGCGCGCCCTCGAAATCGCCGCGGCGGGCGGCCACAATCTGCTCTTCAACGGGCCGCCCGGCGCCGGCAAATCCATGCTTGCGGCGCGCTTGCCCTCGATCCTGCCGCCGCTGACGCCGCGCGAACTGCTCGAAGTCTCGCTCATTCATTCGATCGCCGGCGATCTCGCCGGCGGCGCGCTGACCGATCGGCGCCCGTTTCGCGCGCCCCATCATTCGGCCTCGATGGCGGCTCTGGTCGGCGGCGGCACGCGGGCGCGGCCCGGCGAGATTTCGCTCGCCCATCATGGCGTCCTGTTTCTCGATGAGCTGCCGGAATTCCAGCCCCAGGTCCTGGACAGCCTGCGCCAGCCGATCGAGACCGGCGAGGTCGCCATCGCCCGCGCCAATCATCGCATCGTCTATCCGGCGCGATTTCAGCTCGTCGCCGCGATGAATCCGTGCCGCTGCGGCCATGCGACGGACCCGGGTTTCGCCTGCAACCGCCAGCCCAATGCGCGCTGCGTCGCCCAATATCAGGCGCGGCTTTCGGGTCCTCTGCTCGACCGCATCGATCTTCACGTCGAGGCGCCGGCGGTCGCCGCCGCGGACCTGATGCTTCCGCCGCCCGCGGAAGGGTCCGCCGAGGTGGCGGAGCGCGTCGCCGCGGCCCGCGCGATCCAGGTGCGCCGATACGCCGAACTCGGGCTTTCGGGCGTCGGATCGAACGCCGCCGCCCCCGCCGCCGTGATCGAAGCGGTCGCGCAGCCGGACGCCGGGGGGCTCGCTTTGGTGCAGGAGGCCTCGGAGCGCCTGCGTCTGTCGGCGCGCGGATTTCATCGCATTTTGAAGCTTGCCCGCACCATCGCCGATCTCGACGGCGCGAGGATCGTCGAGAGCCTTCATCTGGCCGAAGCCTTGTCCTACCGCGTCGACGCCGCTCGCCACTTGCGCGCGGCGTGAGCAAGGCGTCATCCGGCCAGGATTATGCCGCGCCAGCCGCATCGGCTGCGAGCTGTTTTGCTCCGGAGACATAATTGTTTCGATTCGCTTCATTATGTCCCAAGCCGCGAGCGCACGCGTCCGCCGAGGATGGCGAGGGGTAATGACGGCGACTGAAAACCATGACGCGAGGGGCGACGCCTCCGCAGCCGCGCGGATTGGCGGCGGCGCGCGCCAGCGCCGCGCGTTACCGCGACTGGATCGTCGCAAAAGCGCTTCCGCTCTGGTCGACGGTCGGCTTCGATGCGGGGCGGGGGATGTTTCAGGAGCGGCTCGACTGGAGCGGGGCGCCGCAAGAGACCGCCGCGCGCCGCGCAATGGTCCAGTGCCGGCAGATTTATGTCTTCTCCCATGCCGCGCATCTTGGCTGGCTTCCCGAAGGCGGCCGCCTCGCCGAGATCGCGATGGACTCGCTTCTCGGCAAATTTTGCGACGATCGCGACCCGTCCGGCGGGTTCGCCTTCGCGGTCAGCGCGGAGGGGCGCGTCATATCGTCCGTGCGCGACGCCTATGCGCATGCGTTCGCCCTGTTCGCCATCGCCTGGCTTTATCGCTTGAATGGCGACCCGCGCCTGATCGGCTATGCGGACCGGATCATCGCCTTCATCGATGCGCGCCTTCAGCGACCCGGTCAACGGCGGCCTCTACGACAGCGCGCCGGTCGCGGACAGGAGCAAGCGGCAGAACCCGCATATGCATCTGCTCGAGGCCTACTATCGCCCTTGAGATCGCCGCGCCCGGTCGGGGCTATCTCGAACGCGCCAAAAAACTGATCGAGATCTTCAAGACGCGGCTTTTTCTCGCCGACCCCGGCGTGCTGCTCGAATATTTCGCGGAGGACTGGAGCTCCCATCCCGATCCGCTGAAGCGCCGGATTTTCGAACCCGGCCATCATTTCGAATGGGTTTGGCTCCTGCAGCGAATATGAAAAGCTTTCCGGCGACGATTTGAGCCCCTGGATTCATCAGCTCGATGGCGTCGCCCGGCGCTGCGGCATCGCCGAAAACGGGCTCATCTTCGACGAACTGGACGCCGACATGCGCGTATTGAAACGCGCGCACCGGATCTGGCCGCATACGGAGGGCGCCAAAGCGGCTGTCGCAACGCGCTGCGCCGAAGGGGGCGCGGCGGCGCAGTTCGCCGCGGCGATGCTGGACGCGCTCGCCGAAAGCTTTCTCGACAAGCCCTTCGCCGGCGGCTGGATCGACCACATCAGCGCGGAGGGGACGCCGCTCGTCGATTACGCGCCCGCGAGCTCCCTCTACCATCTGTTCCTGGCGGCGGCGGAAACATCGCGCGCTTTCCCGTCCGGATCTGGCGGTGAACGCGTCTTTGACGCGAAATGAAAGCTGCGTCGCTCGGGGATCGAAACGCGACAGCGCAGCGAGCCTTTCGGGCGGCGACGGAGGCTGCAAAGGCCTGTTCCGTCATTTTGCTTCGCCGCTGTTTTCGCGGTAAAACGCGGCCATGTCCTTGCCGGACTTTCGCTGACCCTTCATTCTCCTTCCGGCGCCTTCGGCGAAGCCGATGCGCCGCTTGCGGATTGGATTCCTGAATGCTTCCTGTTCTCGATCGCTTCGCGAGTTGTCGCGTCGCGGTGATCGGCGATTTGATCCTGGATTGCTATTTGCACGGCGCCGTCAGCCGGATCTCGCCGGAGGCGCCCGTTCCGGTCGTTCGCTCGCTCGCAGAAGAGATCGTCCCCGGAGGCGCGGCCAATGTCGCGGCGAACATCGCGACGCTCGGCGGCGTGGTCGACGTCGTCGGCCCCACCGGGCAGGACAGCGCAAGGGACAATCTGATCGAGCGGCTTCACGCGCTTGGCGCGGTCGAGACATCCGGCATGATCGCGGTCGCCGGCCGCCCGACGACCCGAAAGCTGCGCGTTCTCGGCGCCCGGCAGCAGATCGTGCGCGTCGACGAGGAGGACACATCTCCGTTCGATAGCCTCATTGAGGAGCGCCTGCTCGAAGCCGCGATCGATGCGACCGATCGCGCCGATGTCGTCGTTCTGTCCGATTACGGCAAGGGCGCGCTGACGACCCGGATTCTGCGGGAAGTCATCGGCCGCTGCGCCGCGACGCAAAAGAAAGTGCTTGTCGATCCCAAGCGGCTCGATCTTTCGGCCTATCGCGGCGCGACGATCCTGACGCCGAACCGGGCTGAATTGACCGCTGCGACGAGGCTTCCCTGCGAGAGCGACGGCGAAGCGCAATTGGCCGCCGCCGCCGCTCAGGAGGCGAGCGAGGCGAATATTCTGCTGACCCGTTCGGAAAAAGGCATGTCGTTCTTTCCGGTCTCGGGCGCGCCGATCCATCTCGCCACCGTGGCGCAGGACGTGTTCGACGTGTCCGGCGCGGGCGATACCGTGATCGCCGTTCTCGCGGCCTCTCTGGGCGCCGGGCTCTCCATTCTCGAGTCGATGAAGCTGGCCAATCACGCCGCCGGCATCGTGGTCGCGAAGGTCGGCACGGCTTGCGTCACGCCTGACGAGCTCTACGCCTCTCTGGCGTCCGAACTGGCGTCGGCTTCGGTCAACGACGGCCGGCATATCAGCCGCGAGCAGGCCGTCGCGCAACGCTGGGCCTGGGCCAGGGAAAAGCTGACCGTCGGCTTCGCCAATGGCTGTTTCGATCTTTTGCACCCGGGCCACGTCTCCCTCATCAAGCAGGCCGCCGCCACCTGCGACAGGCTCATCATGGCGCTGAATTCCGACGCCTCCGTGCGACGCCTCAAAGGGCCAAGCCGCCCGATCCAGAATGAAGAATCCCGCGCGGCCGTGATGGGCGCGATCAAGGGCGTATCCGCCGTGGTGATTTTTGACGAAGACACGCCGCTTGACCTCATCAAGGCTCTGCAGCCGGACATATTGATCAAGGGCGCCGATTACACGGAAGACAAGGTCATCGGCGCCGATATCGTCCGGGCGCGGGGCGGCCGGGTCGTGCTGGCCGAGCTTTCGGCGGGACAATCAACCTCGAAGCTGGTTGCGAAAGCCGAAACGGCGCAATGAGCGAGAAATAGCCTCGCCTCGGCGCGTCAAGCCTCATCCTTTATCGCGGCGAGCGCGCGATCGACGAGCGCCTGGCTGGGACGCATCAAGGCGCGGCCACGCGATCTCTCCGATAGGCTCATCCGCCTGGGCCGCCGCGATCGCGGGCCCGGCGTCGGATGCGTCGTTCCGGCGCTGCGAAACGCGCGCCAGCCTGACCTGCATCGGCGCTTCGAGCCAAAGCCCTGTGAAACGCGCGCCGGCGCGCGCCGCGACATTGGCGCCGGTTCGCTCCTCCGGCTTTAGTTGGGCGGCGTCGACCACCACGCTTTGGCCCGCCGCCAGGGCGCGCGCGGCGAGATCGCGCAGACGCTGGTAGGTCTTCGCCGACACATCCGGTCGATAGGCGTCCTCCGGCAGCCGCTGAAGCTCGGACAGATGATAGAGCCGTTTTCGTTCGACGTCGCTGCGCAGGTGAATTGCGCCGGGCGCCCGGCCGATCGCGGGCGCGAGCGCGCGGCCAAGCGATGTTTTGCCGGTCCCGGAAAGCCCCCCGATTGCGACGAGATGAAGCGCGGCGGGCTCGAAGAAAGCGCAGGCGGCGTCGAAAAGGCGGCGCGCCGCTGCGATCGTCGCGGCTGTCCTTGACGCTTCGAGGTTTGTGACGTTGGCGCGCACCGCGGCGCGCAGGCTAAGGAAGAGCGGCAGCGCGGCGAGGCCTGCAAGCTGCGCCTCGAATGCGTCGCTGGCGGAAAGATAGCGGTTCATCAGGCCGTTGGCTTCGACGCTCAGGCCGCGCGTCCAAAGGTCCATCAAAAGGAAGGCGAGATCGTACAGAACGTCGCAAATCGCGAAGCTTTCATCGAATTCGAGCGCGTCGAACAGCGTCGGCGTCGGACCGATCATGACGATGTTGCGCAAATGAAGATCGCCATGACAACGGCGCGCCCAACCCTCGGCCTCGCGCCGCAGCAGCAGCGGGCGCGCCGCCTCGAAGGCGCGCAGCATTGCGCGTCTTGAGGCTTGCGGCGGCGGCCGCCGGAAAGACGTCTGGGGCGGCCTCTACGGCCGTCATCGTTTCTTCGATCCGCGCCGCAAGCGCAGCCGTGGCGCCTCTGTCGCGCAGGACGGGCGCCTGCCGGTGCGAGGCGACGACGACGTCGGCGAGCCTCGCCACGATCCTTGAATCGAGTTCGCCCCGCGCCGCGAGCCGATCCAGGGTGCGCTCTTCGTCAAAGCGGCGCAAATGCACGGCCCATTCGATAATTTCTTCGCCAGAACCCAATATTAGAGCGCTATCTTTGCGTGAAATGGGAGCGAGGCCGAGATAGAGGTCCGGCGCATTCGCCCTGTTGACGGCGAGTTCGTTCTCGCAAGCGCGGCGGCGCTTTTCCAGTGTGGAGAAATCCATGAAGGGAAAATGGACGGCGCGCTTCACCTTGTAGACATCGGCGCCGGCGAGGAAGACCGCGGCGCCATGGGTATCGATGCGCTTCACCGGCTCCTTGAGTCGATGCGTCGCCGGGTCGCTCAGAAAGGCGAAAACCTCGGACTGGACAACGGCTTGATCTTGGCCGAGGCATTTCATCGCGGGACTGCTTTCGTCTGGCTGCCGGCTGGATGCGGCGCGCGGCCGGGTCTCGATCGCTGGCCGCGTCGTGAGGCGTGGATGCGGCGGAAACACGCGCCTCTTTCGGATCACGCGCTTTCGGCTTGCCGCAAGGAGCCGGGCTTGTTACTCGGAAGGCGAGCTTTGCGCGACTGACGCTATCGGCCCTTCCAAAAACGCGAAAGATTGAAAATCAGCCATGGCTCTCCCGCGCCGTTCCGCCGACTCATCGGAAACAAACGTCCACGGCGCCAAGTTTCTCATCGTGGAAGCGCGCTTTTATGACGTCATCGGCGCGATGCTGCTCGAAGGCGCCGCGGCGGTTCTCGCCAAAGCCGGCGCGTCTCACCATCTCGTCAGCGTCCCGGGCGCCCTCGAAATCCCGATCGCGATGGAGATCGCGCTCGATCACGCGCAAAAAGCGGGCGAGCCTTATGCCGGCGCCATCGCGCTTGGCTGCGTCATCAGGGGCGAAACCTATCATTTCGAGATCGTCTCCGGCGAGAGCGCGCGGGCCTTGATGCAGCTTGGCGTAACCCGCCGTCTCGCCCTCGGCAATGGCGTCCTGACCGTCGACACCGAAGCGCAGGCCCTGGCGCGCGCGGATCGCAACAAGGGCGACAAGGGCGGCGACGCGGCCCGCGCTGCGCTCGCCCTCCATATGCTCAAACAGGATATTGGAGCGCTCCGATGATGAAAGCCGAAGGGCGCTCCGCCGCCCGTCTCGCGGCGGTGCAGGCGCTCTACCAGATGGAGGTCTCGGAGAAGGGGCTGAATGAGACCTGCGCGGAGTTCGAATCGTTCTGGCTCGGCAAGGAGATCGAGGGCGAACGCTATAAATCGGCTGAAGTCGCGTTTTTTCGCGATATTCTGACCGGCGTGCTCGCCGATCAGGGGCCAATCGACCGCTCGATCGATCAGACGTTGATCGAGGGATGGCCCCTTGCGCGGGTCGACGCGGTTCTGCGCGCCATCTTGCGGGCCGGGGCCTATGAATTGAAGAAGCGCGCCGACATCCCGGCGCGCGTGTCGATCAAGGAATATGTCGACGTCGCGGGCGCGTTCTTCGATCGCGAAGAGTCCGGCATGGTCAATGCGGTTCTGGATGGCCTCGCGCGGCGCTATCGCGCCAGCGAGTTCGAGCCGCGCAACTGACGGCGCGCTTTTCGCGCCGGTAAGCAGGTCGCGTGAAGCACCCGGCGCCGTTCTCCGAGGACGATCTGATCGCGACCTTCTTCGCGCCGCTTGCGGGCGAAGCCGGGCTGCGGCTGCGCGACGACGCGGCCCTGATGCAGCCGCCGCCGGGGCGCGAACTCGTCCTCACCAAGGATCTGCTCGTCGCCGGGGTCCATTTTTTCAGCGACGATCCGCCCGCCGCCATCGCCCGCAAGGCCTTGCGCGTAAATCTGTCCGATCTTGCCGCCAAAGCCGCCGAGCCCCTGGGATTTCTCCTTGGCCTCGCGCTGCCGGCGGACTGGACGGCGCAATGGCTCGCAGCTTTCGCCGCCGGTCTGGGCGAGGATGCGGCGAATTACCGCTGTCCGCTGCTCGGCGGCGATACGGTGAGAACGCCGGGGCCGCTCACAATTTCCGTTACGGCGATCGGCGCCGTGGAGGCGCATAAAATGATCCCCCGCGACGGCGTCAGGGCCGGCGACCGGATCTATGTCACAGGGACCATCGGCGACGCCGCGCTTGGATTGAAGCTGCGCCAAGGCGCGACCGCCGATCAGGACTGGATCGGCGCATTAAGCGACGCCGACGCGGGCTTTCTACGCGATCGCTATCTCCTGCCGCAGCCGCGTCTCGCCCTGCGCGGCGCGCTCAAGGGCTTCGCCCATGCCGCCATGGATGTTTCCGATGGTCTTGCCGGCGACCTTGGCAAGATGCTGCGCCTCGCCGGGATGACCGCGACGATCGAGCTTGCCCGCATTCCCCTGTCGGGCGCCGCGCGGCGCGCCTTGCAAACGGCCCCGCGGCTGATCGAGGCGATCTGCTCGGGCGGGGACGATTATGAGATTCTCTGCGCCGCGCCGCCCGCGAAGGCCGCTTCGTTCGAGGCCGCCGCCGCAGCCGCCGGGATCGGCGTCAGCCTGCTCGGCGGCGGCCACGCCCGGGGAGGGGGCGCCGACCTTCATCGATGCCGGGGGCGAGGCAATTCATCTGGCCGGAACCTCGTTTCAGCATTTTTGAGCAGGATCATTGATCGGCGCTCCAAAGGGGTTCCAAACGCCGCCCTGGGGGCGGATCAAACGGGACGCTGATCGGCGCGATTGCGCAATTTGAGCCTTTCTGTAAATGTCGCGCACCCGGCGCGAGCAACGTCTCTTCAAAGCCGCAACAAAACATCAAGGTGGAAACTGATGATCGCCATTGTCATCCTGGCGGGGCTCTTATCGATTGTGTACGGCGTCAGGACGTCGTCGGAACTCCTCGCCGCCAGTCCCGGCTCGGCGCGGATGCAGGAGATCGCCGGCGCCATCGCCGAAGGCGCGCAGGCTTACCTCAAGCGCCAGTACCTCACCATCGCCCTCGTCGGCGCGGTCATCTTCCTCGCTTTCTGGTATTTTCTGGGGGCCTCGATCGCCTTCGGCTTTTTCCTCGGCGCCATCCTCTCGGGCGCCGCCGGATTCGTCGGCATGAATGTCTCGGTGCGCGCCAATGTGCGGACCGCGCAGGCCGCCTCGCAATCGCTCGCCGCCGGGCTGGATATTTCGTTCAAGGCCGGCGCCGTCACGGGAATGCTCGTCGCCGGCCTCGCGCTGCTTGGCGTCGCCGGCTATTTCTATGTGCTGACCGGACCGCTCGGCTATGCGCCGAACGGGCGCCAGACGGTCGACTGCGCTTGTCGCGCTCGGCTTCGGCGCCTCCCTGATTTCGATCTTCGCGCGTCTTGGCGGCGGCATCTTCACCAAGGGGGCGGATGTCGGCGCCGATCTCGTCGGCAAGGTCGAAGCCGGAATTCCGGAGGACGATCCGCGCAATCCCGCGACGATCGCCGACAATGTCGGCGACAATGTCGGCGATTGCGCCGGCATGGCGGCGGACCTGTTCGAGACCTACGCCGTGACGGTCGTCGCCACCATGGTTCTCGCCGCGATCTTTTTCGTCGGCCAGCCGGTTCTTTACAGCGCCATGCTCTATCCGCTGGCGATCTGCGCGACCTGCATCGTCACCTCGATCGCCGGAACCTATTTCGTCAAGCTCGGACCCGACCAGTCGATCATGGGCGCGCTGTACAAGGGCCTCATCGCGGCCGGGCTTCTCTCCATCGTCGGACTGGCGCTCGCCACCACCGCGACGGTCGGCTGGGGGACCATCGGAACCGCGAGCGGAACGCCGATTTCAGGCGCGCATCTTTTCGCCTGCGGCATCATCGGGCTGATCGTCACCGGCTTCATCGTCGTCATCACCGAATATTACACCGGCACCGGCAAGCGCCCGGTGGTTTCGATCGCCCAGGCCTCCGTGACGGGGCACGGCACCAATGTCATTCAGGGTCTCGCCGTCTCGCTCGAATCGACGGCGGCGCCGGCCCTGGTCATCATCGCCGGCATTCTCGCGACGAGCCAGCTCGCCGGGCTTTTCGGCATCGCGATCGCGGTGACGACGATGCTCGGCATCGCCGGCATGATCGTCGCGCTCGACGCTTTCGGGCCAGTGACCGACAACGCCGGCGGCATAGCCGAAATGGCCGGTCTGCCGAAGGAGGTCCGTCAGGTGACGGATGCGCTCGACGCCGTCGGCAACACGACGAAGGCGGTGACCAAAGGCTACGCGATCGGCTCGGCGGGCCTTGGCGCCCTGGTGCTGTTCAACGCCTACAGCCACGATCTGACGTATTTCGCCGCAAATCCCGACCAGTTCCCTTATTTCAGGGGAATCGGCGCGGTCTCGTTCGACATCTCCAATCCTTATGTCGTCGCCGGGCTGCTGTTCGGCGGGATGATCCCTTATCTCTTCGGCGGCATCGCCATGACCGCGGTGGGGCGGGCGGCCGGCTCCGTCGTCGAGGAGGTGCGCCGCCAGTTCAAGGAGAAGCCCGGCATCATGCTCGGCACGGAGCGACCGGATTACGGCCGCGCGGTCGACATGCTGACCAAGGCGGCGATCAAGGAAATGATCGTCCCGTCGCTGCTGCCCGTGCTGGCGCCGATCGTCGTCTATTATGGCGTGCTGCTCATCTCCGGTTCGAAGGCGTCGGCCTTCGCGGCGCTCGGCGCCTCGCTGCTTGGCGTCATCGTCAACGGGCTTTTCGTCGCCATCTCGATGACGTCCGGCGGCGGCGCCTGGGACAACGCCAAGAAGAGCTTCGAGGATGGCTTCACCGACAAGGATGGCGTGAAGCACTTCAAGGGCGGGGACGCGCACAAGGCGTCGGTCACCGGCGACACCGTCGGCGATCCCTACAAGGATACCGCGGGTCCGGCGGTCAATCCGGCGATCAAGATCACCAACATCGTCGCGCTCCTGCTGCTCGCGGCGCTGGCGCACTGAGGAAACCGCGACGTCGCCGCGATTGCGGCGACGGCCGGGGGCCGGCGGTCCGACCGGCGCTCCAAACTTTCGGAATCGATCACCTTTATGAGTTTGGATTGATTCAATCCAAACTCATCGCGATCTAGAACTTCAGCAGGTTGAGGAACATGCCTTTGAGGAAGGTCAATTCGGCGCCGGCGGTCGGCGTCGTGCGGGAGACGAAATCGAACACCTTGCCGTCCTGCATCCCATAGTTGGCGACGCGCTCGACTTTCTTGTTCTTGTCGAAATAGACGGCGAAAACGCGCTGGTCGACCAGCTTCGGCTGCAGGAATGCGACATCCCGGTCGGTGACCTGGGTCACATAATACCAGGCGTCGCCGCCGACCGTCGATGTCGTCGTCGGCGTTCCGAGAAGCGTGAGGATCTGCTCCGCCGAGGCGCCGACCTTCACCTGGTCGAGCGAGCGCGGGTCGCTCTGATATCCGTGGACGACCTGGCCGTCATAGCCGAGACATCCGCCTAGCGCGAGCGGAAGTCCGGCAGCGAGTCCGAGCGAAAGCGCCGCCTTCAACGCGAATTTTGTGCGGACTGATCCAAAGCCTGACGCTGAAGCCGTCTTGCTGCGCGCGCGGGCCGCGATGCCGAACAACATGCCTGAAGTCTCCGCCTTAAAGGTGTCAACGCGATCGAAAGCCGGCCATCAGTTGCATTTGCGGCGCGGCTGAGCGATGCCTAACTTCCGCCCATGTCAAAAACAAGGTAGCGCCGCAGGCTTGAGCCGAAGCGCGTCCGCCGGACCCAGTTAGGCCCTATAAGGTTAAGTGGACGTGAACTTCAAAGGTCATTTTCAACGCGGCGAAGTTTAACTGGTCAAAGTCGGAAAATTACAGAATGCTTTCCTGGTTCTTTCGCGGCTCGCCCAATCGCCGATTGGTCGACCGCCTGCATGGCGAAATCGTGGCGGCCGCGCGCGATCCCGCGCTTTATGCGGATTATGCGATCGCGGACACGTTCGAGGGGCGGTTCGAGGCGATGACGCTGCATGCGACGCTTGTTCTGCGGCAGCTCAACGCGATGGCGCCGCCGGCGCCCGAATTGGCGCAGGACCTCGCCGACGCGGTATTTGCCCACTTCGACGCCACGCTGCGCGAAATGGGCGTCGGCGACGTCGTCGTTCCAAAGCGAATGAAGGCCCTCGCCGAGGCTTTTGCCGGTCGCGGCGTGGCCTATGATCAGGCTCTGCGCGCCGGCGCACCGGCGCTCGCCGCGACTCTGGCCCGCAACGTCTATGCGGGCCGCGCGGATGCGGCGCGCCTCGCCCGCTTCGTCGAAAAGGCGCGGGCGGCCCTGGCCGAGGCCTCGTTCGATGCTTTCGCCGACGGTCCGGTTCCATTTCCAAAGCCCGCGTCGGTCGCCTGACGCCAGAGCGGGATGAGAAAAAGCGCAAGCACTCTTTCGCCCGCATCCCGCTCTAATCTATTGGAAATCGATCACGTTCATGATTTTGGATCGATTCGATGAAAAATCATCGTGATCTACCGCAAGGAGGCTTCTGCGATGAGATCGAAGGGCGAACCGAAACCCGGCAAAGCGCCGCGGGCCCCCGCCGGCGAGCGCGGCGAGCGGCGCGAGCGACCTGTCGCGCATCGTCGAGGTCGATGAAGTTCCCGAGGGCGGCCTTCAGATCGCGATTCGGGCGGACGCCGCCGAGCGCGCCGCGATCGCAAAAAACGCCGGCCTGATCGCGGTCGAATCGCTCGAGGCGGATCTCGACATCGCCAAACAGGGGGAGGGGAGATTCAAGGTCGTTGGCCCGCTGAGGGCGCGGATCGCGCAGACCTGCGTCGTCAGCCTCGAGCCATTCGAGAGCGAAATTCACGCCGAGGTCGCCGCGGATTTTGCGGGTCGCGCCAGGAAGAGTCTTCCGCGGCGGAGCCGGCCTGCGCGAGATGCGGCGCTGGAGACGGAGGCGGTCGATGACCTCGCGCAATCCTTCGCGGCGCAGCTTGACGCGCCGGACCCGATCGTCGACGGGCGCATCGATCTTGGCGCCTTGGTGGAGGAATTCCTTGTTCTCAACCTTGACCCCTATCCGCGCAAGCCCGGCGTTCGCTTCGAGGGCGCCGAATTCTCCGGCGCGCCGGACGCGGCTGAATCGCCCTTCGCGATGCTGAAAAAGCTCAAAGACGGCGATTGAACGCGCAAACCGGGCGAGGCCGCCGGTGAGGCCTGGCGCCTTTCGGGGAGACGAGAAGCGTCACCGAAACGGCGGAATTTCCATCAAAAATCCATCCGTGTCGGGGTCGCCACTACCACGTTGGAACTTTATCCTATATTTGAACGGCGGCTGGCGCGGATTCAAACAACTGACCCGCACGATCTGAACCCTGGAAAACCGCTTCGCCTGGCGCCGGCCGGTCCGCTGACAGCCGCCAATTAGGGTGATGTTTCAAACTCTTGTCATATGATCCTGTCGTCTGTCGCGAAGCTGGCGCGGCGGCGCGCTTGAACCGAGTTGCGAACCTGATGCTGAAGCCAGTGCGAATAGCGCTCGACGCCATGGGCGGCGATTTTGGGCCGGAAGTGTTGCTTCCGGGAGCGGCCCGCGCACTCGAGCAGGGCGAAGGCATCGCATTCTCCTTGTTTGGCGACGAAAAGCGCATTCGCCCTTATCTCGAGGCGAATCCGGCGCTCGCCGCCGTCTCGACCTTGCACCATACCGATGTCGCCGTGCGCATGGACGACAAGCCGAGCCAGGCGTTGCGCGCCGGGCGCCGCAATTCCTCGATGTGGCTCGCGATCGAGGCGGTCAAGAAAAATCAGGCTGACATCGCGGTTTCGGCCGGCAATACCGGCGCGCTGATGGCCATGGCCAAAACCTGCCTCCATACCATGCCGCATGTGGAGCGGCCGGCGCTCGCGGCGATCTGGCCGACCGTGCGCGGCAGGACCATCGTCCTCGACGCCGGCGCGTCGATCGGCGCCGACGCGCGCCACCTCGTCAATCTCGCCATCATGGGCTCCGCGATGGCGCGAATCGTTTTCGCCGTCGACCGTCCGACCGTCGGCCTATTGAATATTGGCTCGGAAGAGATGAAGGGGATCGAGGAAGTCAAGAAAGCCTCGCGCCTTTTGCGCGAATCCGCTCTGCCGAACCTTGAATATGTCGGATTCGTGGAAGGCGGCGATATCGGCAAGGGAACGGTGGATGTCGTCGTCACCGAGGGCTTTACCGGCAACATCGCGCTGAAGACGGCCGAGGGCACCGCCAATCAGATGGCGCAATATCTGCGCGAAGCGTTAAGCGGGGACCTGATGTCCAAGCTCGGCTATCTTCTCGCGCGGAAGGGCTTCGCCGCGCTGAAGCAGAAGATGGATCCGCGCAACGTCAACGGCGGCGTTTTCCTCGGCCTCGAGGGGGTCGTCATCAAAAGCCATGGCCATTCCGATGTTTTCGGAACCGCCGTGGCGATCGAAATCGCCTATACGATCGCCCGCCACGAACTCCCGGGCCGAATCCGCGATGCGATCTCTCTTTCATACGACGTGAGTCCGGCGCCCGCAAAGCTTGGCGTCTCGGGCGAACCGGCGGCCGCGCCCTCGCAGTCGTGACTGACTTCCAGATGGATGATCTCTTGAAAGATGCAGCGCCAGGCAAACTCCGCTCCGTTGTCGTCGGATTGGGTTCCTACCTTCCCAAACGGATCCTCAGCAACGCCGACCTCGAAAAGTTCCTCGACACGACCGACGAATGGATTGTCCAGCGCACCGGCATCAGGCAACGGCACATCGCCGCCGAGGACGAGCCGACGTCAAAGCTTGGCTTGTTCGCTGCGACCGCGGCTCTCAAAGACGCTGGCCTGACGGCGGCCGACATCGATCTCGTGATCGTCGCCACCTCGACCCCGGACTACACATTCCCGGCGGTCGCGACGCAAATTCAGGCGGGGCTGGGCATGAACCATGGCGCCGCCTTCGATTTGCAGGCGGTGTGCTCCGGCTTTGTCTTCGCCGTCGCCACCGCCGACAAGTTTCTGCTGTCCGGATCGCACAAGCGCGCTCTGGTGATCGGCGCGGAGACCTTTTCCCGGCTGCTCGACTGGAAGGACCGCGCCACCTGCGTCCTCTTCGGCGACGGCGCCGCGGCGATCGTGCTGGAGGCCCAGCCTTCCGAAGGCTCCTCGCGCGATCGCGGCGTTCTGACTTCGCATTTGCGCTCGGACGGACGTTATCGCGACAAGCTTTATGTCGACGGCGGCCCATCGACGACGAAAACCACCGGCGTGCTGCGCATGGCCGGCAGGGAGGTGTTCCGCCATGCGGTGGGAATGGTCGCCGACGTCGTGAACGACGCTTTCGCCGCCACCGGCGCGACCGCCGCCGATCTCGACTGGTTCGTGCCGCATCAGGCGAACCGCCGCATCATCGACGCATCCGCCGAGAAACTTGGCATCGCCGCCAGCAAGGTGGTCGTCACGGTCGATATGCATGGGAACACCTCCGCCGCCTCGGTCCCGCTCGCCCTCGCCGTGGCGCGCGACGACGGCCGGATCAAAAAGGGCGACCTTGTGATGATCGAGGCGATGGGCGGCGGCTTCACCTGGGCTTCGGCTCTCATACGCTGGTAGCTGGCGCCTGCCTGCGAAGACGCCTTGATTTGAAACGTGATTTGCTTCAGACTTTTTTTGGCTGTCGCTTTCAGGAAAATCGACAATTCTTTTCAATCCGGCGGATTTCCTTTGATTGACGGACGCTCGGGTCAAAGGAAATCTACTCGGAAGGCTGGACTCCCGGTTTTCCTTGGCTACACTTTGCGCGGATCATTCGGAGCGAAAGTCTGGCTTGGTCTGGGTCGCGAGGCTCGGCGCGATCGCTTGGCCGTGATACCTTGGCCCTGACGGCTTGGCCCGACGCTTAGCCCGCGCGCCGGGTGCGCTCCGGCCAGAAAATAGAGATTGAAGGAATGACGAAGTTTTCAACCATATCCGCCGCGGGAGAGCTTGGGGAAACGCCTGCGGAGCAAATGGTTGACGCATTGGCGAATCTCAATGCCCGGACGATTACGCGAGTCGATCTGGCCGAATCGGTCTACCGCTGCGTCGGCCTTTCGCGCAAGGAATCCGCGGCGCTCGTGCAGATGGTTCTGAACGAACTCGCCGACGCTCTCGCCAAGGGCGAAACCGTCAAATTATCGTCGTTCGGGTCCTTCGTCGTCCGCTCGAAATCCGAGCGAATTGGGCGCAATCCGAAAACCGGGATCGAGGTCCCGATCACCCAGCGCCGCGTTCTCGTGTTCAAGCCCTCGAGCGTCCTCAAGGCGCGCGTCAATGGACGGAGCGCCGCCGAGGATGACGCCTGAGCCGACGCCGCCCGCCGCGGCGTGCGTCTGATGAGCGCATCGATCGGCGGCGTGGTCGCGCCTGCGGCCTGGAGCCCGAAGCGAAATGGACAAAAGCGCCGACGCTTTTCGAACAATCAGCGAAGTCGCAGAGGAGCTTGATCTTCCGCAGCACGTGCTGCGCTTCTGGGAAACGCGGTTTCCGCAGATCAAACCGCTGAAGCGCGCCGGCGGGCGCCGCTTCTATCGTCCGCATGACGTTGAAATACTTCGCGCGATCAGGCGGCTTCTTTACGCCGAGGGTTATACGATCAAAGGCGTGCAAAGGATCCTGAAAGAGCAGGGCGCGCGCGCCGTGATTGCGCCCGATTTCGCCGCGTCTCAAAGCGGCCCGGGATTTGCCCCCGAAACGGCGCTGGCTTCCTCCGCCGGGGAGAGACCCGCCGGCTGGGCGCAAGATTTATTCGCCGAAACGGCCCTCCCGCCGTCCGACGACCCGGATTTCGATTTCGGGAGACGAGGTTCGACGACGGGCGCCGAGACCGACGGCGACGACGCGACCCGGCGGGCTGCGCCCGTCGAGGACGCCTTGGCGGCGGCCCGAACGGAGGCGATCAGGCGGCTCAGGGATGTCCTCGGCGAACTGGAGGCGTGCCGGCGCATGCTGCAGGCGGCGCGCCGCCCCTGAGGCATGGAGCTCGCGCGGCAAGCGCGGATGTCAGCGCCTTTGCGTGTCTTCGACCATGACAGGTCCGTCTTTGGCCGCGAGCGTTGCGCCGGCGGAATCCTTTATCTATAAGAAGCCGCAGTCGGAGTGTAGCGCAGCCCGGTTAGCGCACTAGTCTGGGGGACTAGGGGTCGTGGGTTCGAATCCCGCCACTCCGACCATTCGATCCTTGCTTTTTCTGAAAGCGCCTTCGACGGCGCGTCGCCGGCTATTGGTTCGCGGCGGCGGTGACCTCGATCTTCTTCATCAAGGCGCCGGGCGTCTGCGCGAATTCGAGATCCGCGACGCCGACGCCCTCGGGCGCCAGAGCCTGCAGCGAGAAGTTTTTGGGAGCGGCGATGAATTTCGCAAGCGCGGCGCCGAGCGCGCGCGCGGGCGCTTCGTTTCCAAGCAGGGCCGGAAGCAGCAGAGTTGCTTTCAGAATGTCGGACTGGCGCGCTTCATCGACCGATCGTTTCTCGTTTTTCGCCTGCACGGCGAGCGCCTTATCGAAAAGGCCCGCGTTCTCGACGTGGAGGTCGAGCTTTTTGATCAGCACGCTATGCGCCGCCGCCGCGGCGACCCGCTCGTCCTTGGAGGCGAGGTCGGGGGTGACATTGGAGAATTGCGCCGCGACGTTCAGCGATCCCATGTCGGCCCCATCGAGGGAGAACGAATCAATCGCCAGTTCGCTCGACGCTTCGCTCCAGATCACATTGAGGCGGCTCGACAGATCGAGGCGCGCGTAACCCATGTCGGCAAGAGATGAGAAAACGCCGCCATCGCCGACGGGCGCCGTCAAGTGTTCGAGCGAAACGTTAAGACCCGACCTGCGCGGGGTCATTCGGCGCGGCGCGCTCGATCGCGAATCGCTCCACCTCGAAGGCGCTCCCCGACGAGGCGTCCGCATCCTCGGTTGGGCTGAGGCGGCCTTCGAGCTTCGTCATGGCGATCTGCTCGAAATCCGGCCGCAAATCCTCGCCCAATAAATTCGGCGCGCGATCGGAATGCGTCAAAGGCCTGAGATCGAGGCCGCGAAAGCTCAAGCTTTCCACGCTGATCCTGCCGGACGGCCCTGCAATGACGAGATTTTGCGCCTCGACGCCGTCGATTTGCGGGCCGTCGAGAAGCGATATCGAGGCCCGGCCGATCGTCAACCTGGTCGCATTCGCCGTCCTCGCGAAAATTCAATCCGATTTCCGTCGCCGTCAAATCCTCCGATCCGAATGCATCGATGAAAGTGGCCAGCAGGGCGTTGCGCTGCGCGCCGCTGGTTGACGGCTCGGCGACGGCGGCCGCGGCCTCACGCCATGGTCTCAATGGCGCGCGCCCGGTTATCGTCGCGGCGGTCAGGCGCCTTACGTCCAGTTCGCCGTGCGCGCCGCCAAGATGGAATCCATCGATGTCGATCGCGTTGAAGAGCTCCCGCTTCGGCTCATCCTCTTGATCGCGCGTTTCACTCATGATCTTCGCCGCAAGCGCGAGATCGGCATCCCTGGCGCTGACTTTTCCGTACGCGCCGTTGGCGTCGCCGGCTTGCGGGTCCAGAATTGAGAAGCTGATTCCGGCGACATTCGCCTCGGCGGCTTTCCCGGCGCTGATCCCGTTCAGCAAAATATCGCGATAGATAAAAGTTTGCGTCGCCGTCCCGGTTTTGGTTTCGACGGTCATTTCGGGAATTGCGATCGATGCCGCCGTCAGCGCGGCCAGCCTTTCGGCGAGCGGCGCCGTATTTTTCGGATCGAAGAGCTGTAAGAGGCCAGCGCTGGAAAGCGAGGCGCCGACCAGCACGATTCGCTTGATCCTATAGATGGAGAGACCCGTCTCGAGCGTCAGATCGTCCGCGCTGGCCTCGCCCAATCCGGCGAGCGCCGCGCCGGCGAGCGGGAAAAGCGGCGGCGGCGCGAATCTTACGACGCCGACGTGAAGAGAAGAACCCCTTCGCCGCCAGTCGAGTCCGTCGATGCGCGCCTCTCCCCGCCATGGTTCGGCGCTGATCGCCGCAAATGTCAGCCCGCCCACCCGCGCGGCCACCGCCGCCGCGGCCTGCCGGAAAAGGTATCGATCGGCCGATTCAATCGCGACGGCGGCGAGAGCGCAAAGACCGACCGCGGCGAGCAAAGTCCTTGATTTCATCGGACCTCGCGAACTGCGGCGACAGCCTCATCCGGGCGCCCGTCCGCGCTCGCAAGAGAAAGCGCAACGCGCCGCGAGCATCGCCGAGCCTTGAATCTCCAGGATCTGGCCGCCGTTGATCTCAAACGGCGAAGCTCGAGCCGCAGCCGCACGACGCCGTCGCGGCCGGATTTTCGATCTTGAACATCCGTCCCATCAGATTGTCGATGAAATCGATGCGGCAGCCGCGCAGGAACTGTAGCGAAACATCATCGATCAGGACCAATGCGCCGTCTCGATCGAGGACAAGATCGTTCTCCGCGCGATCGGATTCGATTTTGTAGGTATAGGTGAAACCGGAACAGCCGCCGCCGTCGACGCCGATGCGCAGGAAGGATCCCTCGCGTTCTCCCTTGAGGATCTCGGCGATCCGCCGCGCGGCTTTGTCGGTCAGTTCGACCGGGAGTTCGACTGCGGCATCGTTCATGGGCAACCTCGGCAAAGTTGAATTCGCGGGCGAAGAAGAGGCCGAGCGATGCAAGACCCTTGCCTCGCCTCGCGATAGGGAACATAGGTCGCGCAATCAAGGATCGCAACACGCGCCGCGGCGAATTGAGCCTTCATGCAATCTTCAGCGTATTTGCGCCTGCGCGCTCCGCTTGCGGCGGACCCGGCGCGCAGCCGGGGCCGGCTCGTCGCGGAGCCCGCCTCGCCGTCGCGCTCGGAGTTCCAGCGCGACCGCGATCGCGTCATCCATTGCTCGGCGTTCCGAAGGCTCGCCCATAAGACGCAGGTGTTCATCCCCCATGACGGCGATCATTATCGCACCCGGCTGACGCATTCGCTGGAAGTCGCCCAAATCGCCCGCGCGCTGGCGCGCGCGCTCGGCCTCGACGACGATCTCGCCGAAGCGATCGCGCTCGCCCATGATCTCGGGCACACGCCCTTCGGACACGCGGGCGAGGACGCGCTCGACGACGTGATGCGGCCCTATGGCGGCTTCGATCACAACGCGCAGACGCTGCGCATCGTCACCAAGCTGGAGCGGCGCTACGCCGCCTTCAATGGCCTCAATCTGACATTCGAGACGCTCGAGGGGCTGGTTAAGCACAATGGGCCTCTCTTGCAGCCGGACGGGTCTCCGGTCGCCCGCTACGCCAAGCGCGGGTTGCCGGCGGCCTTGATCGAATATAACGCGATCTCCAACCTCGAGCTTGGCCTTTTCGCCGGCGCCGAGGCGCAGGCGGCGGCGCTCGCCGACGACATCGCCTATAACGCCCACGACATCGACGACGGCTTGCGCGCCGGAATGATTTCGATCGGCGACATCGCCGCCGTCGATTACCTGCGCGCCCTAGGCGACGAGGTCGAGACGCTCCACCCGGGCCTTGAAGCCTCGCGCTTCATTCACGAGCTTGTGCGCCGCCTGATCACCCATTGCATCGAGGATGCGATCGCCGAGAGCCAGCGCCGCATCGCCGAGACGAAAGTCGCCAGCATCGAGGAGGTGCGCGCCCTCAAGGCGCCCCTCATCGGCTTTTCGCCGGCGACCGCCGCGATCGAACGTGACGTCAAGGCTTTCCTGTTCGAGCATCTCTACCGGCATCCGCGCCTGATCCGCGTTCGCGATCAGGCCGCCCTGATCATCCGCAATCTTTTTCCGCATTTCATGAAGTCGCCGCGCTCGATGCCGGCGGAATGGGCGCTGGCGGCCGAGGGGATCGGGGCGGACGAGGGGCGCCGGGCCCGCCTCGTCTGCGATTACATCGCCGGCATGACCGATCGGTATGCGGCCTCCGAACATCGCAGAATCTTTGGCGACGCGCCGGATTTGCGCTAGAGCGGGATGAGAAAAAGCGTGCGCAGTTTTTCACCCGCATCCCGCTCTAAACTCCTGGAATCGGTCACATTCATGATTTTGGATCGAATTCGGTCCAAAATCATCGTGATCTAACGGCTGGAGGGAAAGCGGCCGCGAACGCGCCTCGCGACAGCCGCCATATGCATGTCCGGTCTTCAGGAACTTTGTCAGCCATGAATCTTTACGCCGAATTTCACCAGCGCATCGCTTTGATTTTGCAGAAGATCGTCGAGGCGGGGCGGCTGCCGGGCGATGTCGATTTCGCCCGCTTTGTGGTCGAGCCGCCGCGCGACCCCTCGCATGGCGATCTCGCCTGCAACGCCGCCATGGTCTACGCCCGCGAGGCCAAGGCTTCCTTCGCCAATCCGCGCCAGTTCGCGACCGAACTCGCGTTTGCGCTGTCGGAGGACGCCGACGTCGCCGAGGCCGAGGTGGCGGGGCCGGGGTTCATCAATATCCGCCTGAGGCCCGAGGTGTTCGGCCGCATTCTGCGCGCGGCGCTGGAGCAGGGGACGAATTTCGGCCGAGGCGCCAAGCGCCCTCAAAACGGCAATGATATCAACGTCGAATATGTGTCGGCCAATCCGACCGGGCCGATGCATGTCGGCCACGGACGCGGCGCCGTGTTCGGCGACGCCCTCGCCAATCTCCTCGAATTCGCCGGCCACCGCGTTTCGCGCGAATATTACATCAATGACGCAGGCGCCCAGGTCGACGTTCTGGCGCGCTCGGCCTATCTGCGCTATCTGGAGGCGCTGGGCGAGCCGATCGGCGACATCCCGGAAGGGCTCTACCCCGGCGATTATCTGAAAAGCGTCGGCGCGGCGCTTGTGCGGCGCTACGGCGACCGCCTCCGGGGCCTACCCGAAAGCGACTGGCTCGACGACGTGCGCGCGGTCGCCATCGAGGCCATGATGGCGATGATCCGCGACGGATCTCGCCGCGCTCAACATCGAGCACGAGATTTTCTTCTCGGAGCGGTCCCTGACGCAGGGCGAGAACGGCGACCAGGTGGCGGCGGCGATCGCCGCGCTGCGCCAGCGCGGCCTCGTCTACGAGGGGCGCCTGCCGCCGCCGAAGGGCCAACCGATCGAGGATTGGGAGGATCGCGAGCAGACCCTGTTCAGATCCGCCGATTTCGGCGACGACGTCGACCGGCCATTACTGAAATCGGACGGGTCCTACACCTATTTCGCCTCGGACATCGCCTATCACAAGACGAAAATCGACCGCGGCTATGCGCTGCTGATCGATGTCTGGGGCGCCGATCATGGCGGCTATGTAAAAAGAATGCGCGCCGCCGTCGAGGCCTTGTCGGACGGACGGACGACGCTCGACGTCAAGCTGTGCCAACTGGTGAAATTAATGCGCGCGGGCGAGCCCGTGAAAATGTCGAAACGCTCCGGCGAATTCGTGACGTTGCGCGAAGTCGTCGACGAGGTCGGAGTCGACGCCACCCGCTTCATGATGCTGTTTCGCAAGAATGACGCACCGCTCGAATTCGATCTCGCCAAAGTCATAGAACAGTCAAAAGACAATCCGGTTTTCTATGTCCAATATGCGCACGCAAGGTCAAAATCTGTGTTTCGTCAAGCTGTTGCGACGATTTCCGGAATTGATATCTCAGCGGATGGGCTGGCCCGCGCCGATTTCGGTCTGCTTTGCGATCAAGGTGAAATCGATCTGATCAAGCTTGCGGCGCAATTCCCGCGCGTTATCGAGGCTGCAGCTCAGGCGCATGAGCCGCATCGGCTCGCGTTTTATTTGCATGATTTGGCGTCGACTTTGCACTCACAGTGGACAAGGGGCAAAGATCAGCCACAATTACGATTTCTTAATGAAGAGGCGCCAAATCTAACCGTTGCAAGGCTAGGTTTGATCAGGGTTCTCGCGAATACCCTGTCGTCCGGCCTCGAAATTCTCGGAGTTGGCGCTCCCGAGGAGATGCGTTGAACCGCATGAATTTTTCGTCGCAGGCATCGAAACTCGCGCGGATCCAAGCGCCGGCGAAGCGCAATTCCGCGAAAGCTATGATCGGTATATTGGCGTAAAGGCAGGTTCGCAGAGGGCGGCGCCCGCGGCGAACGCGACAACCGCAGGCGTCGACGGCGGAAACGCCGTCCCGTGCGTGAAGCGGCAGGAGGTTCAAGAGTATGCGCGACACTGTTGCGAAACGGCGCCCCATGATCGATCTGGAGCAGTTCGAAAGGCGTTTGCGCCAGCCGAACGCGGCGAGCCGGACCGACGAAGATCCGCTGGTTGAGCTTGCTCGCCTCGTGGGCGGCCCGGACGACCCCTATAAGGCCGTTTTCGAGGCCCAGGCCGACCATCGCCCCGCTGGAGCTGGCGAGACGCAGGGTCAATATGACGAGGCGTGGGAGGAGGCCGAGCCGCACGATTTCGAAACGGAGGAGCGCATGCTCGGCGCCGGCTACGCCTCGTTCGAGGCGGAGGCGCAAAGAGGCCAGTCTCCCTCGGCCCTGCAGGAAAACGCTGGCGGATTTCTCGCTGACGAGCAATCCGAACACTGGCGCTACGAGGATGAGGCTGCGCCTGGCTCTCGACTATGACTCCGACTATGAATCGGAGACGAGATCGCGCCGGCCGCTTTACATCATGGCGGCGATCATCGTCGCTGGAATCGGCGGCATCGGGATGAGCTTCGCCCTCAAAGGCGGCTCCGCGCCGCATGAGGTCGCCATGATCAAGGCGGTCGATGGGCCGGCCAAGGTGCAGCCCGAGGCGACGGCTGGCGCCGACGCGCCCAGTCAGGACGCCTCAATTCTCAACCGCATTCCCCAGGCGGCGCCCGTCGCCGTGGCCGACGCTACGGAACAGCCCCTCGACCTGTCGCAAATGCCGGATCATGCGCCCCGCGCGCCTGCGCCGGGCGCTGGTTCCGGCGCCGCCAGCGTCGCCGTGCCGCCCTCGCCGGGGCAAGGGGCCGGGCCGGCGCAAACTTCAGCGGAGCCGCAGAGCATCGCTGGCCTGATCGAGCCGAAAAAGGTCAAGACGGTCTCGGTCCGTCCTGATGGAACCGTTCTTTCCAATGACGCAGCGGCGCCGACGCCGTCGGTCGCCCCGGCCCAGGCGCATCTCGGCGCCGCGCCCGCCGCCAAGGCGGCGACGCCAAAATCCACCGCAAGGGTTGCGACCACGCCGAAGCCGGTCCCCGCCGCGGGGGCGAGCGACGTCGCGCGGGCCGCCAGTCCGAACAATCCGAAGCCGGTCGAGGTCGCCGACGCCCAGGCCGGCTCGGCGCCTGCGTCCGAGGGCGTTGAGAACGGCGGCGCTTTCGCCGTGCAACTGGCCGCGCCGTCGTCCGAACAGGAGGCGCGCGACATTCAGCTGCGTCTCATCAAGAAATATGGCGCCGATATTCCGGGCTTCCATCCATCGATCCGGAAGGCTGTCAGCGGCGACAAGACCGTCTATCGCGTGCGCACCGTCGGCCTTTCCAAGGAAGACGCCACTGCGCTGTGCCAAAAGGTGCTGACCAGCGGCGGCAAGTGCTTCGTCGCCAAAAACTGAGCGTCGAACGCGGGACCCGAGGGCGCCGGCGCAAAGCTTTGGCGGCAGCTTTGGATAAATCGTCGGCGTCTGATCGGCGTATTGCGGAGCCTGTCGGATCGGGTCAAACTTGGTGGCTTGATCGAATCAATCCGCAGGAGCGGCCTTTTTGGAATTGGATTTTGAGCTAAAGCCTGACGAAGATGGGGACGATGGTCCCTTCGTCGTCGATGTCGACGGGTTCGAGGGGCCGCTTGACCTTCTTCTCGATCTCGCCCGGCGGCAAAAGGTCGACCTGCAGAAAATTTCCGTGCTGGCGCTTGCCGAACAATATCTTGAATTCGTCGAAGCCGCGCGAAGCCTTCGTCTCGAGCTTGCGGCGGATTATCTCGTGATGGCCGCCTGGCTCGCCTATCTGAAGTCGCGGCTCCTGCTTCCGCGGGCGGAGAAGGGCGAAGAGCCGGCCGCCGAGGAACTCGCCGGCGCGCTGCAGTTCCGGCTTCGCCGACTTGAGGCGATCCGCGCCGCGGCTGAGGCCCTGGTCGCGCGTCCGCGCCTTGGACGCGACATATTTTCGCGGGGCCAGCCCGAGGCGACCGATCCCCACGGAGCGCCGCAATGGCAGGCCGAGTCTTTACGATCTCCTGTCCGCTTATGCGCAGCGGCGCCAGAGACACGCGTTGACGCGCGTCACGCTCAAACAACGTTTTGTCTGGTCGCTGGCGCAGGCGCGCGTCGAAATCGAAAGGCTCGCCGGCTGCGCGCTCGACTGGACCGCGCTCGACCCGTTCCTCGCCGCATTCTGCACGACGCCGGAGATGCGCCGCACGATCAGGGCGTCAACGCTATCCGCCACCCTTGAGATGGCCCGCGAGGGCGCCATCCAAATCCGCCAGGATGCGCCCTTCGCGCCGCTCTGGATCAAATGTCAGGCATCGGCCGCCGATCAGGGTCCGCGGATCGTCCAATGAGACCGGAAGGAGAATTCGCCTTGGGAGAAATCGCCAGACTTTTCCCTTTCGGGGCCGGCGGGCCCGAGATCTGCTCCGGCTGACGCCGATCCCGCCCTCGCCGAGGCGGTGCGGATCGCGGAAGCGCTGATTTTCGCGGCGCCGGAGCCTCTCGCCGAACAGGAAATCGAGAAGCGCCTGCCGCGCGGGGTCGCGGTCGCGTCGGTTCTCGAGCGTCTCAGGGCGGATTACGCCTCGCGCGGGGTCAATCTCGTGCGGGTCGGCGGCAAATGGATGTTTCGGACCGCGACCGACCTCGCCTGGCTGCTCGCCGGCGGCGAAGGCGAGCAGAAAAAACTGTCGCGGGCGGCGCTCGAGACGCTGGCGATCGTCGCCTATCACCAGCCGGTGACGCGCGCCGAGATCGAGGATATTCGCGGCGTCGCCATCTCCAAGGGCACGCTTGACGTCCTGCTGGAGACGGGCTGGGTGCGTCTTCGCGGACGCCGGCGCACGCCGGGACGTCCGATCACCTATGGAACGACGCAGAATTTCCTGATCCACTTCGGACTGGATGCGATCACCGATCTCCCGGGCCTGGAAGAACTTAAGGGGGCGGGCCTGTTCGAGGGCGCCGTTCCATCCGGATTTTCGATCCCGCAGCCGTCCGATGCGGAAGCCCTTGGCGCCGACGAAGACCCTCTGGAAGGCGAACCGGGTTCTTATGTCGATGAGGCCCAGCCGGCGGCCGACGACGAAACCGAATGCGCCTGAAGCGATTCGTCCCGTTCAGACGAAATCCGGCTTGATCGTCGGCTTGCGTTCGACCCAGCCCGGAACCGGCAGGTTTTTCGAGCGGAGAAACGCCGGATTGAACAGCTTGGACTGGTAGCGTGCGCCGGAATCGGCAAGGATCGTCACGATCGTATGGCCGGGACCCATCTGTTTCGCGAGACGCATCGCGCCGGCGACATTGATGCCGGACGATCCGCCGAGCAACAGGCCTTCATGCTCGGCGAGATCGAAGACGACAGGCAACGCCTCTTCGTCGGTGATCTGATAGGCGAAATCGATCGGCGCGTCCTCGAGATTGGCGGTGATGCGGCCTTGCCCGATGCCTTCTGTGATCGAGGAGCCGGACGATTTCAGCTCGCCGGTCGTATAGTAGGAATAGAGCGCGGCGCCGAGAGGATCGGCGATGGCGATCTGGACTTGCGGGTTCTCGGCCTTCAGCGCGATGCCGACGCCGGCCAGCGTGCCGCCGGTGCCGACCGCGCTGACGAAGCCGTCGATGCGCCCTTCCGTCTGCGCCCAGATTTCGGCGCCGGTTGTCTCGATATGCCCCTGCCGGTTGGCGACGTTGTCGAATTGATTGGCCCAGATCGCGCCCGCCGGATGCTCTTTGGCGAGCCGCTCGGCAAGGCGCCCCGACAGCTTCACGTAATTATTGGGATCGGCATAGGGGACAGCCGGCACTTCGATCAGCTCCGCGCCCTGCAAGCCGCAGAAGATCTTTCTTTTCCTGGCTCTGCGTATCGGGAATGACGATGACGGTCTGGAAGCCGAGCGCATTGGCGACCAGAGCAAGACCGATGCCCGTATTGCCGGCGGTGCCTTCGACGATCAGCCCGCCAGGCTTCAGGGCGCCGCGTTTGAGGGCGTCCTTGACGATCGCGAGCGCGGCGCGATCCTTGACCGATCCGCCCGGATTCATGAATTCGGCCTTGCCCAGAATGGTGCATCCGGTGGCCGCCGACGCATGCCTCAGTTTGATGAGCGGCGTGTTGCCGATCGCCTCGATCACATTGGCCGGATAGGTCATTGTTCTGGTCTCGCTTTAGCCTTTAAACTCCATAGACCGGATTGAGTATTCCTGTCGAGCCGCGCCGCAAACGCCAGGCGGCGCCACCTTCAAAAAAATGGCCTGCCGAACGAGGGTTCGGCAGGCCGGAAGTCGTCTGCGCGCAAGACGCGCCGCGGTCAGCGGGACTCTTTGAAAAGCGAGCGCGAGACCAAGCCCGCCAAAATGCCGCCCGCGATCGGCGCGACCCAGAACAGCCAGAGCTGTGCGATATATTGACCGCCGGCGAAAAGGGCGGGGCCGGTGCTGCGCGCGGGATTGACCGAGGTGTTGGTGACGGGGATCGACACCAGGTGAATCAGCGTCAGGGCGAGGCCGATTGCGAGGCCGGCAAATCCCGCCGGCGCGAATGACGACGTTGCGCCATGAATGATGAGGACGAAAAAGAACGTCAGCAGCACTTCGATGACGAGGGCGGACAACAGGCTGTACTTGCCGGGGCTGAGGTCGCCATAGCCGTTGGAGGCGAAGCCGCCGAGTTCAAATCCGGGCTTCCCGCTGGCGACGATATAGAGCACCGCCGCCGCCGCGATCGCGCCGGCGACCTGCGCGACGACATAAGGCAGGACGCCGTTGGCGGAGAACCGGTCGCCCGCCCAAAGGCCGATCGTCACCGCCGGATTGAAATGGCCGCCGGAAATGGGTCCAAGCGCGTAGACGCCGGTCAAGACAGTGAGGCCGAAGGCCAGCGCGACGCCGGCGAATTGAATTCCGTGCTCCGGGAAGGCTGCCGCCAGGACGGCGCTGCCGCAGCCGCCGAAGGTGAGCCAGAAAGTGCCCAGAAACTCTGCGCTGACGCGCTGAACCAATGTCGGATGCATAGAAATCCCCTCCCATAGAATCTGATGCTTAGGTCTTCATCGCCCCACAGGCGCTATCGCCCGTCGGCGCCGCGTCATCATACCCCCCCGCCGAATATCGAAAGCGACATCCGGCGACATGCCGTCGGACCAATGATTTTGGGATATGCGCACAACAGAAATGCGTTGAGACGCGGAAGTAGACTGTCGAACCGCCTCATCCCGGATTGAACTAAAGTCTAGGCGAATATTCCCTCAAATCGAAGCGGCGCCGGGGCCTCGCCACATTCACAGACGAGGAACGATTGTCAATCGCGTCGGCGAAGAATCCTGTGATGTTCGCCATCAGAAATTTGCATCAAAAATTTGCGTAGAAAATCGCGCTGTGAACGGGCCGGTCCTGGATCAGACGGCTGCGTCGGGCAGCCGCAAAATCCGGCAGCCGTCCCCGGCTTTTGCGGCGGGGGCGTGCGGCGGCCGGATCACGAGGCATTGCGCTTTGGCGAGCACGCTCAGCAGCGATGAATCCTGCGCTTCGAACGGCGTGGCGACCGGCGCGCCGTCGCCGCCCGCTTCGAGTTTGGCGCGTAGATAATCCTGCCGTCGGTCGTTGGCGCGAAGCGGCGCGCCGAGGATCGCGGCCTCGCTGCGATCACTCGCCGCGAGAGGATCGCCCGACAGCGCCCGCACGAGGGGCGCGAGGAAAAGCACGCCGCCGACGATCGCCGAGACCGGATTGCCGGGCAGGCCCAAAATCGCCGTTCGGCCGATGCGTCCGTGCAGCAGCGGCGCGCCGGGCCGCAGCGCGATGCGCCAGAAGCTCAGCTCCATTCCGGCCTTGGCGAGCGCGGGCCGGATAAGATCATGATCGCCGACGGAGGCGCCGCCCGTCGTTGCGAGGACATCGCATTCGGCCGCGATCGCCGCCCTGATGGCGCTTTCCAGCGCGCTCAGATCGTCGGGCGCGACGCCCAAATCGAGCGCCTCGCCGCCAGCCCATTCGACCAGCGCCGCGATCGCAAATCCGTTCGAAGCGACGATCTGATGCGGGCCGGGCGCGCCTGCCAGGCAGGACCAGTTCGTCGCCGGTCGCGAGGATGCCGACCTTTGGGCGCCGCGCGACCGGCAATTCGGCATGGTTCATCGCGGCTGCAAGCGCGATCGCCGCGGGACCGAGCCGCGTTCCGGCGCGCAGCAAAGCCTCGCCCGCGTTGAAATCGAGGCCCGCGGGGCGGATGAATTGGCCGGCGGCGACGCCGCGCAGAGGCTCGATCGATCCCGCTTCGACGCGGGCGTCTTCCTGAATGAGGATCGCGTCGGCCCCTTCAGGAACCGGCGCGCCGGTAAAGATCCGCACTGCCTCGCCGGGGCCGAGGCGCCGGAAAATCCATGTCCGGCGGCGCTTTCGCCGATCTGCTTCAGCCGCCGCGCGGGCAGGCTGGCGAGATCGGCCGCGCGGACGGCGTAGCCGTCCATGGCGGAGACGGCGGCCGGGGGCTGGGTGCGTTTCGAGACGAGGTCGCGCGCGAGCGTGCGCCCCAGCGCCCTGGCGAGCGGAACCGTTTCGACCGGCCGATCGGACGGCAGATGAGCGAGGATGCGGGCCTGCGCCTCGGCGACCGAGATGGCGGCGTTGGCGTTCATGCCGGCGGCGGCTCCTTCAGGGCGCCGGCGCCCGAGGTCCAGTCGCCGGATTTGCCGCCGCTCTTCTCGGTGAGCCGCGATCGCCTCGATCCGCATCGCGCGATCGACCGCCTTCAGCATGTCGTAGAGAGTGAGGCACGCGACGGACACGGCTGTCAGGGCCTCCATTTCGACTCCGGTTTGGCCCAGCGTTTTGGCGCGGGCGCGCACCAGAATGCCAGGCAAAGCGGCGTCGGCTTCGAAATCGACGCTGACCTTGGTGAGCAGCAAAGGGTGGCAGAGCGGGATCAACTCGTGGGTCTTCTTCGCCGCCATGATCCCCGCGATCCGGGCGGCGCCGAACACGTCGCCTTTCTTGGCGTCGCCCGCGAGGGCGAGCCGCAGGGTTTCGGCGCGCATGACGATGCGGCCTTCCGCGACGGCGACGCGCTGCGTCGCGGCCTTGGCCGAAACATCGACCATGTCGGCCTCGCCGGCGGGCGAGAGGTGCGAGAGCGCTGGTTTTCGCAACTAGGGCAGTCCATGCGCATGCTTGCCATGCGCTGGCGGCAACGCCCCGACGAGCAGGCGCCTTGTCGCGGCCGTCACATCCTTCTGGCGCATCAGGCTCTCGCCGACGAGAAACGTCGAAATGCCATGGGCCTTGAGGCGCAGACAGTCCTCATGCGTCGAAATCCCGCTTTCGCTGACTACGATGCGATCCGACGGAATTTTCTCAATCAGGCGCTCCGAAACCTCCAGCGACGTCGCGAAGCTCCGCAAATCGCGATTGTTGATGCCGACGAGCTTGGTTTCGAGCCGCAGCGCGCGGGCCAACTCCGCCTCGCAGTGCACCTCGACGAGAATGTCCATGGAAAGATCATGCGCGGCGCGCGTCAACTGGCTGGCCTCCTCATCATTGACGCATGCGAGAATGATCAAGATGCAGTCCGCGCCGCTCGCCCTTGCTTCATAAACTTGATAAGGATCAAACAGGAAGTCTTTGCGAAGACACGGTAAACTTGTCGAATTTCGCGCGGCGTCGAGATAAGCCAGATCGCCCTGGAACGATGGTCCGTCGGTCAGGACCGACAGACAGGCGGCGCCGCCGGCCTCATAGGCCTTGGCCAGCGCGGGCGGGTTGAAATCGGCCCGGATCAGGCCCTTCGAAGGGCTCGCCTTCTTGATTTCGGCGATCAGGGCGAGATGGCCGGTTGCGTGTTTGGCCGCGATCGCCTTGACGAAACCACGCGGCGGATCGTGGTCGTGCGCCTTGCGGGCCAGCGCCTCCAGGGGCATGCGCACCTTGGCCTGGGCGATCTCGCGGCGCTTATAGGCCTCGATGGCCTTCAAAATGTCGGTCATTGATCAAGCCCCATGGCGACGGCTTTTGGCGCGGGGTCCGCGTGCGCCGCGCGGTTCGACGCCTCAACTAGCTTTTGCAGCGTAGCGGCCGCACGTCCCTCGTCAATCGCCGCCGCCGCCTGCGCGACGCCATCTTGGAGGTCATCCGCTTTCTCGGCGACGACGAGAGCGGCCGCCGCATTGAAAAGGGCGATATCGCGATAGGGCGATTTCTGGCCCGCCAGTACGGCGCGCAGGGCCGCCGCATTGACGGCCGGCGTTCCGCCCTTGAGGTCGGCGAGCGATGCGCGGGGGAGGCCCGCCGCCTCGGGCGTGATCTCGAAAGACCGGATGACGCCGCGCTCCAGCGCCGTGACGAAGCTCGGACCGGTGGTGGAGGCTTCGTCGAGCCCGTCGGCGCCATGGACGAGCCAGACCCGCTCGGAGCCGAGGTTGCGCAGCGCCTGCGCCAGCGGCTCCAGCCAGCTCGCCGCAAAGACGCCGAGCATCTGATATTTGACGCCGGCGGGATTGGCGAGCGGGCCGAGCAGATTGAAGATCGTGCGCACGCCGAGTTCGGCCCGCACGGGCGCCACATGGCGCATCGCCGCGTGATGCGTCTGCGCGCTCATGAAGCCGATGCCGGCTTCGCCTGATGCAGGCTTCGACCTCAGCCGGCGCCAGACCGATCTTGACGCCGAGCAAGGCGAGCACGTCGCTGGACCCGGACCGCGACGAGGCGGCGCGATTGCCGTGCTTGGCGACGGGAACGCCGCACGCCGCGACGATCAGCGCCGCCAGCGTCGAGACATTGTAGGTCCCGTGCCCGTCGCCGCCGGTGCCGACGATGTCGATGGCGCGCGCCGGCGCGTCGACGCGCAGCATGCGCGCCCGCATGGCGCGAACGGCGCCTGTGATCTCGTCGATGGTCTCGCCGCGCACGCGCAGGGCCATCAGAAACGCGCCGATCTGGGCCGGCGTGACGTCGCCCGAGAAAATTTGCTCGAAAGCCGCGCTTGCCTCGGTTTCCGTGAGGCTGCCGCCCGAGGCGACCCTGGCGATCAGGGGCTTGAACGCGTCCAATGTCAGCCCTCGACCGCGGCCCGCCGCGCGCTTTCGTTCCAATGGGCGGCGAGGGCGAGGAAGTTCTCGAAAATCCGCAGCCCATGTTCCGAAGCGATGCTCTCGGGATGGAATTGCACGCCATGGGCGGGAAAGCGGCGGTGCGAAAGGCCCATCACCAGACCGTCCGTCGTCGCGGTGATCTTGAGATCGGGCGGCGCCGTATCGGCGCTGACGACCAGCGAATGATAGCGCGCGGCGCGAAACGGACCGTTGATCCCGTGAAAGAGCGTCTCGCCCTCATGGTGGATGGTGGCGATCTTGCCATGCACCGGCTTTGGCGCGCGGACCACCTCGCCGCCATAGGCTTGCCCAAGCGCCTGATGGCCAAGGCAGACGCCGAAGATCGGGATGGTCGGCGCGGCCGCCTTGATGAGATCGAGGCAGATGCCGGCCTCCGCCGGTCCGCAGGGGCCAGGCGACAGCACGATCGCGTCGGGAGCGGCGGCGATGACCTCCTCGACGCTCACCTTGTCATTGCGATAGACGCTCACCTCCGCGCCGAGCGCGCCGAGGCAATGCACCAGATTCCAGGTGAAGCTGTCGTAATTGTCGATGAGCGTAATGGCGGTCATGGGCGCTTTTCGTCGTCGTCACGCGTGTTTTGGGCCGCAGCGGCGTCGAGGTCAAGGATGATCGCCGACGGGCGGGAGGGGGGCGACGGCGCGATCTGAGACGAAAGCGTCACATGAGCGACTTTTCGCCGGACTAGGGTCCCCACCGTCCCAGCATATCGAGCCGCGATCCTTATGCGCCGCGGCAATAAAGGCGGCAAGGCGAATGGAGCCCTCTTTCAGTCCCCTCGATCGCGTCCGGATAACATCGGAATCGACCAATGTCAGTCTGCAGCAGGCCGGCCTTCTGCAGCGCGCCGCGATCGCCCACGCCGAACGCATCGGCCGAACGCAAAATGCGCTCTCGCATCAGGCGGTGAGCAAGGCGAAGGCGCTGGCTGATCTGATCGCCAGCCCCACCATCAAGGGCCAATTGGTCGAGCAACTGCTCGATTACTGGGCTGACGCCGCGCAGCGGACGACGCTGACGATCGACGCGCTGCGCGAGCGAGCCAACAACGACGCCGCGCATGAGGCGGCCGGCACGCCGCCAATTCTCATCTACGATCACGCGACGATCGTCGACGGGCGGACGCTGAAGCGGCCGGTTAATTATGTGCTTTTGCGCATCGCGCCGCCCGCCGGCGTCGAGGTGCTCGACTGGAAGCGGCCCTACATGATCATCGATCCGCGCGCGGGGCATGGCGCGGGCATCGGCGGCTCGAAGCCGGACAGCCAGGTCGGAGTCGCGCTAGCCGACGGCCACCCGGTCTATTTCGTCGCCTTCCGGCCGCATCCAGAACCCGGGCAGACGCTCGCCGACGTGATGCGCGCCGAGGCCGAGTTCGTGAAGGAGATTGCGCGACGCCATCCAAAGTCGCCGAAACCGATCGTCGTCGGCAATTGCCAGGGCGGCTGGGCGACGATGATTCTCGCCGCGGCCAATCCGGACATCAGCGGACCGCTCGTGATCAACGGCGCGCCGCTGTCCTATTGGTCCGGTCGCGTCGGCGATCACCCGATGCGTTACAGGGGCGGGCTCTTTGGCGGACTGGCGCCGGTTCTCATGCTCGCGGATCTCGGCCATGGCGAATTCGACGGCGCCCATCTCGTCGCCAATTTCGAGTCGCTCAATCCGGCGCGCCACCTCTGGAGCAAATATTATGAGCTCTACCGCAACGTCGATGCGGGGCGGGCGAAATTCCTTGAATTCGAGCGCTGGTGGGGCGGCTATCACTTCATGACCGAGGCCGAGATCCGCTGGATCGTCGAGCAATTGTTCGTCGGCAATCGGCTGGCGCGGGGCGAAGCCCGCATCGAGCGCGGCCGTCAGATCGACATGAAACAGATCCGCTCGCCGATCATCCTGTTCACCAGTTATGGAGACGCCATCACGCCGCCGCAGCAGGCGCTGAACTGGATCGTCGACACCTACGCCGACGAAACCGAGATCAAAATCCGCGGCCAGCGCATCATCTACATGATCCACGAGAAGGTCGGCCATCTCGGCATCTTCGTCTCCTCATCCGTCGCCAAGCGCGAGCATTCCGAGGTGAGCTCGACGATGAAGACGATCGAGGCGCTGGCGCCCGGACTCTACGAAATGCAGATCGAGGATCAGGAGGGGGAGGGCGTCCACGCCCGCTTCCGCGTGAAATTTCAGGAGCGAAAATTGGCGGACATCGCGGCGATCGACGACGGACGCCAGGAGTTCCCCTTCGCCGCCGTCAATCGCCTGTCGGAGCTCGGCGCGGAAATCTACGACCTCTGCCTGCGCCCGCTGGTGCAATCCCTCGTGACGCCGCAGAGCGCGGCGGCGCTCCGCGCGCTGAACCCGATCCGCTTGCGGCGCAGCGCATTCTCCGATCGAAACCCCGCAATGACGCTCGTTTCTTCCTACGCGCAACAGATCATGGCGCACCGCAAACCGGCGCCGCCGGAAAATATCTTCCGCCAGGCGGAGGCGCTGTGGGTCGAGCTCATCGCGCAGGCCATCGATCTTCATCGGGACATGCGCGACGCATGCAGCGAATTGGCCTTTTACAGCGTCTACGCCTCACCCCTCATGGAATGGATCGGCCGCACGCATAATTTCCAGCGAACGCTGAAGGATCCCGCTGAGCTAAGATGGCTCCCCGAGGTGCGCGCGATCCTGCATAATGTCGACCGCGGCGGCTTCGCCGAGGCTGTGATACGCATGCTGATCGTGCTGGCCGAAGCGCGCGGCTCTGTCCGTCGCACCCGCCTCGAACGCTCCGCTCACGTCCTCAGTCACGACGCGCCCTTCGCCGCGCTCGGCCCGGAGCGTCGCGCTGAACTCATTCATGAGCAGACGGTCATCGTCAATTTCGAGAAGGAGCGCGCGATCGAGGCCCTCGCGGAATTGCTGCCCGAGATGGACGAACGTCAACGGGCCGTGGGCGTGGTGGAATTCATCGCCGGCGCGCTCGAAGAGATGGAGCCGCACACCATCCAGACGTTGCAGCGGTTCCGGCGCGTGCTCGGCCTGCCGCCGCTCGAGGTGCGCGCGGCGAAGACCGATCCCCTCGGTCGCGAAAAGATTGCGATTTAGCTACTGCCCGCGCTTGGTCCTGCTCGCGAAGCGGACCGCCTCCTCGGCGGCGCGAAACAAAGCTTGCGCCTTGTTGACGCATTCGCGCTGCTCATAGGCGGGATCGCTGTCGTAGACGACGCCGGCGCCGGCCTGCACATGCATCACGCGGTCCTTGACGATCGAGGTGCGCAGGATGATGCAGGTGTCCATCTCGCCAGATGCGCCGAAATAGCCGATGCAGCCGCCGTAGATGCCGCGCTTGTCGGTCTCCAGTTCGTCGATGATCTCCATCGCGCGCACTTTCGGCGCGCCGGAGACAGTGCCGGCCGGAAAGCCGGCGCAGAGCGCATCGATGACGTCGCAGCCGGGGCCGAGCCGGCCTTCGACATTCGAGACGATATGCATGACGTGGCTGTAGCGTTCGATGGCGAATTGCTCCGTCACTTCGACCGTGCCGATCTTCGCGACGCGTCCGACGTCGTTGCGGCCGAGATCGAGCAGCATCAGATGCTCGGCGCATTCCTTTTCATCGGCGAGCAGGTCCTTGGCGAGCGCGTCGTCCTCGGCCTTGGTCTTGCCGCGCCAGCGCGTTCCGGCGATCGGCCGGATGGTGACCTTGCCGTCGCGCACGCGAACGAGAATCTCGGGGCTGGAGCAGACGATCTGGAACGGCCCGAAATCGAGATAGCACAGGAACGGCGAGGGGTTGACGCGCCGAAGGGCGCGATAAAGCGCGAAAGCGGGCAGGGCGAAGGGCGCCGAAAAGCGCTGCGACAGCACGACCTGGAAAATATCGCCCGCGCGCACATAGTCCTTGGCGCGCTCGACCATCTCGTGGAAGCGGCTTTCGCTCGTGTTCGACCGCGGCGCGAAGGCGGCGAGGGCTGCGTCGGCGGCGATCGATTCATGCGCGAGCGGCCCTTCGAGCGTCGCCGTCACCGCTTCGATCCGCTCCAGCGCGCGCTCGTAAGCGGCGCGAAAGGGAACGCCGGGCGCGGGACGCAGCGGCGTCACGACGAAAATCTCTTCGCGGACGGCGTCGAACACGACCATGACGGTCGGCCGCAGCATCATCGCGTCGGGAACGCCGATCGGGTCGGGCTTTGGCCGCCGCGAGGCTCTCCATCTGCCGCGCCATGTCATAGCCGAGATAGCCGAAGACGCCGGCCGCCATCGGCGGCATGTCTTCGGCCGTCTCGATGCGCGATTTGGCGATCAGCGCGCGCAAGGAATTCGAGCGGCGGCGCGGCGCAGGGCGAGAACGCGTCTTTCTGCGTCAGCGCGTTGCGATTGATTTCGGCGCTTTCGCCGAAGGCGCGCCAGACGATGTCGGGGTCAAGGCCGATCATCGAATAGCGCCCGCGCGCGGCGCCGCCCTCGACCGATTCGAGCAGAAAGATTCGCCCCTGGCGCCCCGCCGAAAGCTTCAGGAAGGCCGAGACCGGGGTCTCGAGATCGGCGATGAGGCGCGCCGAAACGAGGCAAGGCTCGTTGGCCGCGTAGCTCGCGGCGAAGGCGGCGCCGGCGGCGTCATTCGAGATGCCGGCGTCAGAAAGCATCGGCCGCCGCCGGTTGCGGCCGCCAGGGCCTGCGCGTTGACCTTGACGCCGAGATCGTTCTGCAGGCTCGCCGAGATATTGCGCGACAAGATCGTCGCCATAGGTCTTCTTCACCTGGCCGCCGATGGAGACGAGGCTCGGGTCGGCGAAATCGATGGGCGGGACGACCGCATCGACGACCTTGAATATGACGCGCCCGCCATCGTCGAGACGCGCTGAGCCGACGCCGCCGACGCCGACGTTGAAGACCTGCGCAACGGCGTTGGCGGGCAGATCCTTGCCGCCGCCGCTGCGCTTCACGTCGCTCGCGTGCTTCACCTCGAGATTGCCCTCGGCCGCGGCGACGGCGGCCAGGGTTTCGCCGCCATCGAGACGTTTCGCGATATCGGCGCTTTTCGCCGAAAGCAGCCGTGCGGTCTCGTCGTCGCGCCAGGCTTTCTCGACCTCGGGCCGCGCCTCCTCGAAGGTCTTTTGCCGCGCCTTTTCGATCTTCGCGACCTCGAACCATTGATAGCCGCCCTGCGGCAGCGTCAAAGTCTCGTTGTCGACGCCGACGTCGGAGGCGAAGGCCGCCTTCAGCAAGGCTGGCCCATTCGCCAGATCGGCGACCGGCGCGCCGGTCTGATCTTTTCCGGCGGCGTCGACGGCGGCGATGGAGCGCACCTCCAGTCCGGCGCTTTTCGCCGCGTCCGCCAACGACTTGCCCGATGTGCGCTGATCCTCGATCGCATCGTGGAGACGGGCGATTTCGCCCCGCGCGCGCGAGATTGCGATGTCGCGCTTGATCTCGCCGGCGACCTCGGAAAAGGGCTTGACGCTCGAGGGCTCGATCTTGGAGACGCGAACGAGAACATAGCCGAAGCGCGTCTTGACCGGGGCGCTGACGGCGCTCTCCGGCAGTTCGAAGGCGACGTCCGCGACATCCTTGTCGATCAGCTGGCCGCGCGTCACCGTCCCGAGGGAGACATCCTTGAGGGTCAGCCCCTGATCCTTGACGATATCCTCGAAGCTCGCGCCGGCGTCGAGCTTGTCGCGCGCCGCCTTGGCGGCGGCCTCGTCGGTAAAGAGGACCTGCTCGACCGTGCGCTTTTCGGGCGTTCCGAACTTGTCGCCCTTGATCTCGTCATATCGCTTTTGCGCATCCGCGTCGGAAACGGTCTCGGGCTTCGCGACGCTATCCTGCGTCAGCGTCAAAGTGACGAGGCTGCGATATTCGGGAGCCGAATAGCCGAGCTTGCGATCCTCGAAATATTTTCGCAACTCGTCATCCGGGCGGCGCCGCGACCGCGCCGGCGCTGGCGGCGGGCAGGATCAGAAAATCGACGCTGCGCGCCTCCGACTGAAAGCGATGGATCGCCTCGAGCATGGCTTTCGGCAATTGCAGGCCGGCGGTCAGCGGATCGATCAAGCTCATGGCGCAAAATATACGCCGCGCTGCTCGCGCACGAAGGCCTTCTCGGTCAGGCCATTGTCGCGCAAAAGCTCCTCGAACTGGGCGCGATCGAATTGGCCGCCGGCCCCTTTGAACGATGGGATCGCTGGCGATCGCCTTGGCGATTTGCTGATCGCTGACGGTGAGGCCGAGCGCATCCGCCTGCTGGTTCAGCGCCGCCTCGCTGACGAGACGCGAGAGCACCTGCCGGTCGAGGCCGAAATGCTTCGCCTCCTCATTGGTGATGGCGCGTTTCGCCTGGCGCTGGATCCGCTGCAGTTCAGTTCTGATAGGCGTCGCGAAAGGCGTCTACGCTGATCTCTTCGCCGCCGACCTGCGCCAGCCTGTTGGCCCCGTAGCCGCTGAAATCGGTGCGGATGCCCCAGATCGCGAAGCTCAGGATGATGACGCCCATCACCAGCCCCATGATGGTGCGGCCGATCCAGCCTTGTGTTGCGGCGCGCATTGATTCCAGCATGTCGGGTGGGGCTTTCTTGAACTTTCGTTGCGGCCAAGTTTGAGCCGAACGTTTACAAATCCGGCCGGGACTATAAGAAGGTGCGCCTGCGCTTGCAAACGTCTCGGCGTTTCGCGGCCGCCGGAGCCGGAAGCATTTCGATTATGGATAGACCATCGCGGCCTGGCCGTCGTCCGCTCGTCGCGGGAAACTGGAAAATGCACGGCCTTCGCAAGGATCTCGTCGAGGTCGAGAAGATCTGCGCCGAAGTGGCGGCAGGCGGCGCCGGATGGGGCGGAGATCGTCCTTTGCCTGCCGGCGACATTGCTCGCCGCCGCGGCGCCGATCTGCGCCGGCGCCGGGGTGGGGCTTGGCGGGCAGCATTGCCACAACGAGCCGAGCGGCCCCTTCACCGGCGACATCTCCGCCGAAATGCTGAAGGATGCGGGGGCGACCTACGTCATTCTCGGCCATTCCGAACGGCGCACCGGGCATCATGAGGGGGACGAAAGCGTCCGCGACAAGGCCAACGCCGCTTTTCGGGCCGGTTTGACGGCGATCGTCTGCGTCGGCGAGACGCGGGCCGAGCGAGAGGCCGGCGACGCCTTGCCGGTCGTCGCCTCGCAGCTGGCGGGCTCCATTCCGATCACCTCGACCCCGGAGTCCCTGGTCATCGCCTATGAGCCGGTCTGGGCGATCGGAACCGGCCTGACGCCCACTTTGGCGGACATCGCCGGCATGCATCGATTCATCCGCGAGCGCATCGATGCGCATTTGCCGGGGATGAGCCACGGCATGCGGATCCTCTATGGCGGCTCGGTCAAGCCCGGCAACGCGGCCGAATTGATGGGCGTCGTCGAACGTCGACGGCGCGCTCGTCGGCGGCGCGAGCCTGACCGCCAGGGATTTCATGGGGATCGCCGGCGTTTATCGCCATTTCTGCGAGGCGGACCGGCGTGAAAGCGCCATGTGCGATTTTCGCTGGCCCTTTCGGTCCGGGGCGGTGTATGAACGCGCCTCAGCGACAACTGTCGGCGCTCCCTCGCGCCGGACTTGCGTCCACGGTGCAGTGGATCGGCGCCGCGCTGGAAGCGTCGCCTTTTGAGCCCCAATGCAAGCCGCGGCCGCTCGGGATTCGCCCGAGGCCGGCGGAGAAGAGTTTAGTCGATGCAATCGGTGTTGATCGTCATTCATCTCATGATCGTCGTCGCGCTTGTCGTGACCGTGCTGCTGCAGCGTTCGGAGGGCGGCGCGCTTGGCGTCGGCGGCGGCGGCGGCTTCATGACCGGCCGCGGTCAGGCCAATGTGTTGACCCGCGCGACCGCGATCCTCGCCGCGCTGTTCTTCGCGACAAGCCTCGGCTTGACCGTTCTCGCGCGGATCAATCAGGCGCCTTCATCGATCCTGCAGCATATCGAGCCGGCGAAGCCCGCTGGCGGGCCGCCGGGCGCGCGCCGGCGCAGGGCGCCGGCGGCAATCTGCTCGATCAATTGAAAAAGATCGAGGACCAGCGCCAGGCGACCCCGCCCGCCGCGCCGCCCGAGCCGCCCGCGAAATAGCGGCTTGCCGCGACGCAATCGCGCGTCGCTTCAGGAAATCAGTCGAAAAGGCTGAAAATCATAAAGATTATCGTTGGCGCAACGCGAGAAGGTCGGGCCGGAGCGACCGCCGGCCGTTCGCGCGGCGCACAAGCGCGCTAAGCCCGCTCTTCATTGTAAATTCCATCGCGACCCGGCGCCGTCTGGCTGAAGCCGTTCGAGCTGTGGACGAAGAGGGGGACCGCCCGAATTGGCTTCCCCAACCGGCGAATCTCGGATAAGGGTCAAAGCCCATGGCGCGGTACATCTTCATCACCGGCGGCGTGGTCTCATCGCTTGGCAAAGGTCTGGCCTCGGCGGCTCTCGGCGCCTTGCTGCAGGCCCGCGGCTACACCGTCCGCCTGCGCAAGCTCGATCCCTATCTGAACATCGATCCGGGCACGATGAGCCCCTACCAGCACGGCGAGGTGTTCGTCACCGACGACGGCGCGGAGACCGATCTCGACCTTGGTCATTACGAGCGCTTCACCGGCCGTCCGGCGATGCGCGACGACAACATCACCACCGGACGCATCTATCAGGACATCATCGCCAAGGAGCGGCGCGGGGATTATCTCGGCGCGACCGTGCAGGTCATTCCGCATGTCACCAATGCGATCAAGGAGTTCGTCCTCGCGGGCAATGACGGCGTCGACTTCGTGCTCGTCGAGATCGGCGGCACGGTCGGCGACATCGAGGGCCTGCCGTTCTTCGAGGCGATCCGCCAGCTCGGCAATGATTTGCCGCGCGCGCATGCAATCTACATCCATCTGACCCTGTTGCCGTTCATCCCGAGCGCCGGCGAACTCAAGACAAAACCGACGCAGCATTCGGTCAAAGAGCTGCGCTCGATCGGCATTCAGCCGCAATATTCTGCTTTGCCGCACCGACCGCGAGATCCCGCGCGAAGAGCGCCGCAAGCTCGGCCTCTTCTGCAATGTGCGCGAAAGCGCGGTCATCGAGGCGCGCGACGTCGCCTCGATCTACGACGTCCCCCGCGCCTATCATGCCGCCGGACTCGACCAGGAAGTGCTCGCGGCGTTCGGCATCGAGCCGGCGCCAAAGCCCGACATGACCCGCTGGAACGCCGTAATGGACCGCGTCCTCAATCCCGAGGGCGAGGTGACCATCGCCATCGTCGGCAAATATACCGGCCTCAAGGACGCCTATAAGTCGCTGATCGAGGCTTTGAGCCACGGCGGCATCGCCAATCGCATCAATGTCCGGCTCGACTGGATCGAATCGGAGATTTTCGAGAGCAACGACCCCGCCGCGCATCTCGATCATGTGCATGGCATCCTCGTTCCGGGCGGGTTCGGCCAGCGCGGCGCGGAAGGGAAAATCCTCGCCGCCCGCTTCGCGCGCGAGCGAAAGGTGCCTTATTTCGGGATCTGCTTCGGGATGCAGATGGCGGTGATCGAAGCCGCGCGATCGTTGGCTGGCGTCGCCGAGGCCAACTCGACGGAGTTCGGGCCGACCAGCCGAACCCGTCGTCGGCCTGATGACCGAATGGATGCGCGGCAATGAATTGCAGATTCGCGCGGCCGAAGGCGATCTTGGCGGCACCATGCGGCTCGGGGCGTACCGCGCCGAGCTTGCCCCCGACTCCAAAATCGCCGCCATTTACGGCGCGACGGAGATTTCCGAACGCCATCGCCACCGCTACGAGGTCAACACCGCCTATCGTGAACGACTTGCCGAAAAGGGCCTGATCTTTTCAGGCCTTTCGCCTGACGGGCTGCTGCCCGAGACCATCGAGCTTGAGGATCATCCCTGGTTCATCGGCGTGCAGTTTCACCCCGAACTCAAATCGCGGCCCATTCAAGCCGCATCCGCTTGTTCGCCAGTTTCATCGCGGCGGCGCTGCGCCAGTCGCGGCTGGTTTAGGCGACGACCGCTCTAATGGCCGCTTGATCGGCGTCGCACAAAACCATACCTTAATCTTGTCTATCTATTAAATGGAGTTCGGCATGGAGCTGCGCCAACTTGGCCGCACCGATCTGCGCGTATCGGCGATCTGTCTCGGCACCATGACCTGGGGCCAGCAGAACACGGAAGCAGAGGGTCACGCTCAGTTGGACTATGCGTTGGGACAGGGGGTGAATTTCCTCGACACCGCCGAGGCTTATTCAATTCCGCCGCGCCCTGAGACGCAGGGCTCGACGGAGCGGATCATCGGCAGCTGGTTCAAGGCGCGCAAGAATCGCGACAAGGTCATCCTCGCGACGAAAGTCGCGGGTCGCGGCGAGATGACCTGGCTGCGCGGCGCGCCGACGGAGCTCAACGCCAGCAATATTCTGGCCGCCGTCGAGGGTTCGCTGAAGCGCTTGGAGACCGATTACATCGATCTTTATCAGTTGCATTGGCCAGATCGCCCGCTGCCCCTCTTCGCCGACCGGACGACGACATTTCGCGGCCTGCCCGAAGGGCCTGAAAATCCGATCGAGGAGACGCTTGAAGTTCTCGGCCGTCTCGTCAAGGCCGGCAAGGTGCGCCACGTCGGCCTCTCCAACGAGACATCCTGGGGAACCATGCGTTTCCTTGGCGCGGCGGAGGCCGGAAAAGGCCCGCGCGCCGTCTCGATCCAGAACGCCTATAATCTGCTCAACCGGACCTTCGAGATCGGCCTCGCCGAGATCGCCCTGCGCGAACAGGTGGGACTCCTCGCCTATTCGCCGCTGGCCCAAGGGTATCTCACGGGAAAATATCAGCGCGGCGCCCGCCCGCCCGGCGCGCGGACGACCCTGTTCGACCGCGGCCAGCGCTACGAGAAGCCGGGCGTCGAGGCCGCAATCGACAAATATCTCGATCTCGCGAGGGAGTTCGGCCTCGACCCGGCGCAAATGGCGCTCGCCTTCGTGACTTCGCGCTCCTTCGTGACGTCGAACATCATCGGCGCGACGACGCTGGAGCAATTAAAGACCGACATCGATTCGGTTCACGTGAAGCTTTCGCCCGACGTCGAGAAGCGGATCGATGCGTTGCATCACGAGAGGGGCAACCTCGCGCCGTGAGCGGCGACTTCACCCTCGCCCGCGATAGGGCGGCACGCCCTGATCGGGCAGCCAGAGCCCCGTTGGGGGTTCGCCCGTCGACCAGAATACGTCGATCGGGATGCCGCCGCGCGGATACCAATAGCCGCCGATCCTGAACCAGCGCGGCTCCAGAGCGGCGACGAGGTCCTTGCCGATGCGCAGCGTGCAATCCTCGTGGAAGGCGCCGTGATTGCGAAACGACGTGAGATAAAGCTTCAGGGACTTTGATTCGACAAGCCATTTTCCCGGAACATAATCAATCACGAGGAGCGCGAAATCGGGCTGGCCCGTGACCGGACAGAGCGAGGTGAATTCGGGGGCAGTGAAGCGGGCGACGTAATTTGCGTCTTCATGCGGATTGGGCACGCGCTCAAGGATCGCCTCTTCCGGCGAGGCGGGCGCCTTGACGCTGTGGCCGAGCAGGCTTGCGCCTGTTTTCGATTTCACCATGCGAAAGTCCAGCGCGAAAAATCCAGCCTTGGCGCTTCGGCGCCCCGTTGGGCTTAGGGCGGAGAGCGCGCCGTTTCAACTGGCCGGCTTCTCAACGCGAGGCCATTTTTCGCCATTTCGCCTCAACGCGCCGGGTCAGCGCCGCGACGCGCGCCTCCTCAGTGGCCCAGAAGGAGCGGCTCACCGCCGCCGTCCGGATGCGGGGCAGCCGTACCCGAGCGATGCGCGCGCCCGCCCCCAGCAATGATCGGATCGACGACGGCCGGAACCGAAACGGCCGCCGCGAAGGGCGAGCCGATGGCGGCAAGATGCGTTCGCGCGCGGCCGCAGTAGGAGGCGGACAGTTCCGACATCTGCTCCTCGCCGTGGCCGGCGCGATATTTCATCAGGGCGCGGCAGACGTCGCCATTGGCGAGGCGCCAGGCCTCGGCGAGATAGGCGACGCCGTAACGCACATTGACTTCGGGCCTGGCGAGTTCGGCCGCGTCGCCGCTGAAGCCAAGCATCGCGGCGGTCTCGGGCCGCACCTGCATCAGGCCGATCTCGCCGACCGTGCCGATGACGGTCGGATCATAGCCGCTTTCGATCGCCATGACGGCGTCGGCGATGTCGAAGGGCAGGCCGGCCTTCGCGGCCTCGCGCCGCAGCAGCGCGCGGAACTGGCCGCGCGGGCTCGAAGGATCGTCTGCGCCCGGCTTTTCGGCCGCATCCTTGGCCGACTTTTCCGCGCCGGCTGGATTTTGCGGTTGCCCGTGGTCCAAATCCGCGGGCCTGGCGACGGGCAGGGGCGCGGCCTCCGGCGGCGCGCTCTCGTCCGCCCGAGCCGGCGCGGCAAGCGCGGCGCAGAGCGCGCCGATCGTTGCGAAAGCGATTCTGCCTGCCGACATTTGGGCCTCTGCCCTGAAAATAGCGTTCTGGAACCGGCATGTTAGCCCAAAAAGATTAAGGGGTACCGTTGCTTTCTGGTCCGCGACATGAAATCTCGAGCGGCGCGGAGCTCCGATCGACAAAAATTTTCGATGCAGGCTTAAAAAAATCCAAGCATGGATTCTCGTCGGGGCCTTTTGTCCCGCCGAGCTTCGTCGTAAAAGCCTAGCGAACTCGCCTTGATCGAGACAGTGCAAAGAGGAACCGCCATGACCGCGATCATCGACATTGCCGCCCGTGAGATTCTGGATAGCCGCGGCAATCCGACCGTCGAGGTCGACGTGACTTTGGAGGACGGCTCGCACGGCCGCGCCGCGGTTCCGTCCGGCGCCTCGACCGGCGCGCACGAAGCCGTCGAATTGCGCGACGGCGACAAGGCCCGCTTCGGCGGCAAGGGCGTGCTGAAGGCGGTCGAGAGCGTCAACCGCGACATTTTCGAGGCTCTGAGCGGCCTCGACGCGGAGGATCAGGGCAAGATCGACAAGATCATGATCGATCTCGACGGCACGCCGAACAAGGCGAAACTCGGCGCCAACGCCATTCTGGGCGTCTCCCTCGCCGTCGCCAAGGCCGCCGCCGACGCCTCCGCGCTGCCGCTCTACCGCTATATCGGCGGCGTCAGCGCGCATGTTCTGCCCGTTCCGATGATGAACATCATCAACGGCGGCGTCGCATGCCGACAACCCGATCGACTTTCAGGAATTCATGATCGTGCCGGTCGGCGCGCCCTCCCTGAAGGAGGCGGTGCGCTGGGGCTCGGAAGTGTTCCACACCCTGAAAGCCGCGCTCAAGAAGGCGGGGCACAACACCAATGTCGGCGACGAAGGCGGCTTTGCGCCCAATCTGCCCTCGGCCGAAGCCGCGCTCGATTTCATCCTGCAGGCGATCGAAAGCGCCGGCTTCAAGCCGGGGACCGACATCGCGCTTGGGCTCGACGCCGCCGCGACGGAATTCTTCAAGGACGGCGCCTATGTCTATTCCGGCGAGGGCGTGACCCGCTCGCCGCAGGAGCAGGCGCAGTATCTCGCCAAGCTCGCGGGCGCCTATCCGATCGCGACCATCGAGGACGGCAATTCCGAGGACGACTGGGACGGATGGAAGGCGACGACCGATCTCCTCGGGCGACAAGATCCAGCTCGTCGGCGACGATATTTTCGTCACCAATGTCGAGCGCCTCGCCGACGGCATCAAGAAGGGCGTCGCCAATTCGATCCTCGTCAAGGTCAACCAGATCGGCACGCTCAGCGAAACCCTCGCCGCCGTCGATATGGCGCAGCGCGCGGGCTATACGGCGGTGATGTCGCATCGCTCCGGCGAGACCGAGGATTCGACCATCGCCGATCTCGCCGTCGCGACCAATTGCGGGCAGATCAAGACCGGCTCGCTGGCGCGTTCGGACCGGATCGCGAAATACAACCAGCTGATCCGCATCGAGGAGGAGCTTGGCTCGCAGGCCCATTACGCCGGCCGCAAGGCGCTGAAAGCCTGGGCCTGACGGCGAGGCCGTCCGGCCCGCATTTGGAACCTCACCCGCTTCCGGGACTTAAAGCGTCGAGCTTTGATCCCGGCGGCGAAACCATGCGCAACGATGCCTCCCCGAATTTTGTTTTGGCCGATGCGGCGAAACGTGCGCCGGCGCCGGCCCGATGACATCGGCGCAGCTCGACTGGCGCACCGTCGCTGCGGGCGCGATTTTCCTCGTCACTTTGGCGGGCATCGCCCTCGGGCGCGCGCCGGGATTGCGGATCGACCGCGCCGGCATCGCCCTCGTAGGCGCAGCCCTGATGCTGGCCTTTGGGCCGCTCAGCTTCGAAGATGCGCTGAAATCGATCGATCTCGATGCGATCGCGCTGCTTCTCGGCATGATGATCATCATCGCGCAGCTGCGAGTCTCCGGGTTTTTTGAACTTGCCGGCGGATTCGCCTTAAAGCGCGCGCGCGGCCCGCTGACGCTGCTGGCGGCGATCGTCGTCGTCACCGGTTTTCTCTCGGCCTTTCTCGTCAATGACGCGATCTGCCTCGCCATGACGCCGCTCGTCCTCGACGTCGCGCGCAAACTGCGCCGCGATCCGGTTCCCTATCTGCTCGCGGTGGCGATGGCCTCGAACGCCGGCAGCGTCGCGACGCTGACGGGCAACCCGCAGAACATGATCATCGGCGTCGCCTCGCGCATCCCCTACGCGGAGTTCGCCATGCATCTTGCGCCGATCGCCGCCGCGACGCTCGCCCTGACCTTCGGCCTCATCGCGCTCCTCCACTGGAGCGAGTTCTCGACTGGCTTCGCGAAGGCTGCGGACGGGCCGCGCGTGCGCCGCCACCCATGGCAGATCGGCAAGGCGGTCATCGTGGCCATCGGCGTCATCATCGCCTTCTTCGCCGGCGCGCCAGTCTCCGAGGCCGCGATCATCGGCGGTTCGCTTCTCCTCGTCACCCGCGCGGTGAACCCGAAGCGGATCTACGCCGAGATCGACGGGTCCCTGTTGCTAATGTTCGCTGCGCTTTTCATCGTCGTCGCCGCCGCGCAAAAGGCGCTTCTGACGCCGGATATTTTGGCCGCGGTCGGACGCTTCAACCTCGCCGACAGCTGGGTTCTCTCGGCCGTCACGGCCGCTCTCTCCAATCTCGTCAGCAACGTCCCGGCGGTGCTTGTCCTCAAGCCTTTCGTCGCGGCCATGCCGGATTCGAACAATGCGTGGCTCGTCGTCGCCATGAGTTCGACGCTTGCCGGAAATCTGACGCTGGTCGGCTCGATCGCCAATCTCATCGTCGCCGAACGCGCTAGGCGGTCGGGCGTGATCCTGTCCTTTCTCGACTATCTGAAGGTCGGGCTGCCCTTGACCCTCCTCAGCGTCGCGCTGGGCGCCTGGCGGCTCGCGTCCTGAAGAGCCTCGCGCGTTAACAGATCGCTAACGCTGATCGGCGAATGTTCGGTCATGGTCGTTCGCCGGCGCCTGCGCGCAATCCTTTTCCCGCTCTGCCTCTACAGCGTCTCCGGCGCGGCCGGCGGGCTATTTCGTCTGGCACGCCGTAAACGGCGAGCGAGGCCTGAAGACGCAGGACGAATATCAGCTGAAAATCGCCGGCCTGGAGACGCAATTGCGCGGACTTCAAGAGGACCGCGCACTCTGGCGGCACAGGATCGAATTGATCAATGGCGCGATCATCGACCGGGATCTTCTCGACGAGGAGACGAGGTCGTCTGCTCGGGCGCGCCGACAAGAACGATCTCATCGTTCTTCTGCCGAAGGCCGCCGAGTGAGCGGGGCGGAGCGACGCGCCGAAAGCAGCCAAGGCAAAGCTTGCCGGTCGATTCGCCAAGAGCACAGCGCGAAAATCTGATCGCGATCTGATTGATCGAGCCTGATTTAACGGCGCCGCGACGCTCGCTTTTTATGGCGAGCTGCGCTAGTTTCCATGCTCCGCGCCCGCCGCCCGCTCCGCATTCCGCAAAGGAGCCTCTCCATGACGAATGCAGCCGCCTCCACTCGCTCCAAGCCCGGCGCGGAGCCGCCGCATGACGCGAAGGCGCCGCCGCAGTCCTTCACCAAGGAGGAGGAGCTCGACGCCTATCGCCGGATGCTGCTGATCCGCCGGTTCGAGGAGAAGGCGGGCCAGCTCTACGGCATGGGCCTGATCGGCGGATTTTGCCATCTCTACATCGGCCAGGAGGCCGTCGTCGTCGGCGTCATGATGGCGGCGAAGCCCGGCGATCAGACCATCACCAGCTATCGCGATCACGGCCATATGATCGCCTGCGGCATGGACCCGAAAGGCGTCATGGCCGAACTGACCGGGCGCCGGGACGGCTTGTCGAAAGGCAAGGGCGGCTCGATGCACATGTTCTCCAAGGAGAAGCATTTCTACGGCGGCCACGGCATCGTCGGGGCGCAGGTTCCGCTCGGCACCGGGCTCGCCTTCGCCAACCGCTACCGCGACAATGGCGCCGTGTCCTACACCTATTTCGGCGACGGCGCCGCCAACCAGGGCCAGGTCTACGAGAGCTTCAACATGGCCGAGCTATGGAAGCTGCCGGTGGTCTACATCGTCGAGAACAATCGCTACGCCATGGGCACTTCGGTCGAGCGCTCCTCGGCGCAGCGCGATTTCTCCATGCGCGGCCAGAGCTTCAACATTCCGGGCGAACAGGTCGACGGCATGGACGTGCGCGCGGTCAGAGCCGCAGTCGATGCGCGCGCGCGAATGGTGCGCCGGCGGCAACGGCCCGATCATCCTCGAGATGCAGACCTACCGCTACCGCGGCCACTCGATGTCCGATCCGGCGAAATATCGCTCAAAGGAAGAAGTGCAGAAAATGCGCGAGGAGCATGATCCGATCGAACAGGTGCGCGCGCGCCTCTTGCGCGATCACAAGGTCGAGCGAGGACGACCTCAAGGCCATCGACGGCGAGATCCGCGCGATCATCGCCGAGGCCGTCGATTTCGCCTCGCACGATCCAGAGCCCGACCCGGCCGAATTGTGGACGGATGTCCTGAAATAGACGGGCGTGGATTTCTCGCCAGGGAACTGTCGCCAGGGATTTTGCGCAGGATTTGTTTGAGGAACTCCGATGGCGACCAACGTTCTCATGCCCGCGCTTTCGCCGACGATGGAGCAGGGCAAGCTCGCGAAATGGCTGAAGAAAGAGGGCGACGCGGTGCGCTCCGGCGACGTTCTCGCCGAGATCGAGACCGACAAGGCGACGATGGAGGTCGAAGCCGTCGACGAAGGCACGCTCGCCAAAATCCTTGTTCCGGACGGAACCGACAATGTCGCGGTCAACACGCCGATCGCCGTGATCGCCGCCGATGGCGAGGACGCCGCGAGCGTCGCCGCCGCCGCAGATCGCGCCCGCCGCACCGCCCGCCAGCGGCGCCGCATCCCCTGAGCCGCCGCAGCCAGCCCCGGCGAAAGCGGCGCCGGATGGTGCGCAACCCGCGCCAGCCCCGCATCTGACCGCGCGCCGGAATTCCCGGCCGGGACGGAGATGGTCTCGATGACCGTTCGCGAGGCCCTGCGCGACGCCATGGCCGAAGAGATGCGCCGCGACCCCGACGTCTTCGTCATGGGCGAGGAGGTCGCCGAATATCAGGGCGCCTACAAGATCACGCAGGGCCTGCTGCAGGAGTTCGGCGACAAGCGCGTCGTCGACACGCCGATCACCGAGCATGGCTTCGCCGGCCTTGGCGTCGGCGCCGCCATGGCGGGCCTGCGCCCGATCGTCGAATTCATGACATTCAACTTCGCCATGCAGGCGATGGACCAGATCATCAACTCCGCCGCCAAGACGCTCTACATGTCGGGCGGCCAGATGGGCTGTCCGATCGTCTTTCGCGGCCCGAACGGCGCCGCCGCGCGCGTCGCGGCCCAGCACAGCCAGGACTACACGTCGTGGTTCTCGCATGTGCCCGGGCTGCTCGGTCGTCGCGCCCTACAGCGCGGCCGACGCCAAGGGCCTTCTGAAGAGCGCGATCCGCAATCCCAATCCGGTGATCTTCCTCGAAAACGAAATCCTTTACGGCCATAGCTTCGAGGTGCCGAAAATCGACGATTTCCTGGTGCCGATCGGCAAGGGCGCGCATCGCCCGCGCCGGCAAGGACGTGACCATCGTCTCCGTTCAGCATCGGCATGGTCTACGCCCTGAAGGCGGCCGACGAACTGGCGAAGGAAGGCATCGAGGCCGAAGTCATCGATCTGCGCACCATCCGCCCGATGGATACCGAACTGATCATCGAATCGGTGAAAAAGACCGGGCGCTGCGTCACCGTCGAGGAAGGCTGGCCGCAAAGCGGCGTCGGCGCCGAGATCGTCGCGCGTCCTGATGGAGCACGCCTTCGATTATCTCGATGCGCCGGTCGCGCGGGTCACCGGCAAGGATGTGCCGATGCCCTATGCCGCCAATCTCGAAAAGCTCGCGCTGCCTCATGCGGACGAGGTCGTCGCCGCCGCGAAGGCGGCGCTCTACCGCTGAAGTTCCGCAATCGACGCCGGCGCCCCGCTCGAAATGTGAGCCAAACATGCCAATCAACATCCTGATGCCCGCGCTTTCGCCGACGATGGAAAAAGGCAATCTCAGCCGGTGGCTGAAGAAGGAAGGCGACAAGGTCAAATCCGGCGACATTCTCGCCGAGATCGAGACCGACAAGGCGACCATGGAGGTCGAGGCGGTCGATGAGGGCGTGCTCGCCAAGATCGTCGTGCCGGACGGCACCACGGATGTTCCGGTCAATGAGGTGATCGGCGTCATCGCGGGGGAGGGCGAGGATGCGAGCGCGGCGACGCCTGCGGCCCCTGCGCCCGCCGCCCCTGCGTCGCCCGCGACTCCTGCGCCCGCCGCGCCGGCGCCGAGCCGCCCCGCCGCATGCCGCGGGAAATGGCGCCGCCGTCAATGGCCATGCGGGGCCACGCATCTTCGCCTCGCCGCTGGCGCGGCGCATCGCCAAGGCGGAAGGCCTCGAACTCGCCGCGATTGCAGGCAGCGGCCCGCATGGCCGCATCATCGAGCGCGACGTCAAGGCGGCGCTGGCGCAGCCCCGGCCGCAGCAGCGCCAAAGCGCCATCGCCCGCTGCGCCGCCGGTTTCGGCGCCCGCCTCCGATGATGTGATCCGCAAATTCTTCGAGCCCGGATCCTTCGACGAGGCGCCGCATGACTTGATGCGCAAGGCCATCGCCCGGCGGCTCGTCGAGGCGAGCCAGACGATCCCGCATTTCTATCTCTCGATCGATTGCGACCTCGACGCGCTGCTCGCCCTGCGCGAGGACGATCAACGCCAGCGCCGCGCGGGACAAGGACGGCAAGCCCGCCTACAAGATCTCGGTCAATGATTTCATCATCAAGGCGCTGGCGCTCGCGCTCATGCGCGTGCCGGACGCCAATGTGACCTGGACCGAAGCCGCCATGCTGCGGCACAAGCATGCCGACGTCGGCGTCGCCGTTTCGATCCCGGGCGGCCTGATCACGCCGATCATTCGCTCGGCCGACGTCAAGAGCATCTCCGCCATCTCCAACGAGATGAAGGATTTGGCGGCGCGCGCCAGGGCGCGAAAACTCAAGCCCGTCGAATATCAGGGCGGCACGTCCTCGGTCTCCAATCTCGGCATGATGGGGATCAAGAATTTCTCCGCCATCATCAATCCGCCGCAGGCCTCGATCCTCGCGGTCGGCGCCGGCGAACAGCGCGTCGTCGTCAAGGATGGCGCCCCAGCCGTCGCGACGCTGATGAGCGTGACGCTCTCGACCGATCATCGCGCCATCGACGGCGCGCTCGGCGCCGAACTGCTCGGCGCCTTCAAGGCGCTGATCGAACGCCCGGTCGGTATGCTGGTTTAGACGGATGGGAGCGGCGCATGGCTGACCCCTACGACATCCTCATCATCGGCGGCGGCCCCGGCGGCTATGTCGCCGCCATCCGCGCGGCGCAGCTCGGCTTCCACACCGCCGTCGTCGAGCGCGAGCATCTCGGCGGCATCTGCCTCAACTGGGGCTGCATTCCGACCAAGGCGCTGCTGCGCTCGGCCGAGATTTTTCATTACATGCAGCACGCCAAGGATTATGGCCTGACGCTCGAGGGCAAGGCCGGCTTCGATGTCGGCGCCGTGGTGAAGCGCTCGCGCGCGATCTCGGCGCAGCTCAACGCCGGCGTCGGCTTCCTGATGAAGAAGAACAAGGTCGACGTGATCTGGGGCGAGGCGACGATCGAAACGCCCGGCAAGGTCACTGTCGCGGCCACGAAAAAACCAGCCGTCCTGCCGCAAAATCCGGTCCCGAAAGGCGCGCTCGGCGCCGGCGCCTATGAGGCCAAGCACATCATCGTCGCCACCGGCGCGCGGCCGCGCGCGCTGCCCGGCATCGAGCCCGACGGCAAGCTGATCTGGACCTATTTCGAGGCGATGATGCCGGACGCATTTCCCAAAAGCCTGCATCGTCATCGGCTCGGGCGCCATCGGCATCGAATTCGCCTCCTTCTATCGCACGCATGGGCGCCGAGGTGACGGTGGTCGAAGTGCTGCCGCAGATCCTGCCCGTCGAGGATGCCGAGATCGCCGCCCATCGCCCGCAAGCGCTTCGAAAAGCAGGGCATCAAGATCTTCACCGGCGACGAAGGTGACGAAGCTCGAGAAAAAGGCCGACGGCGTCATCGCCACGCATCGAGGACGAGCAAGGGCGCGACGCAGACGCTCGCCGCCGAGCGCGATCATCTCGGCGGTCGGCGTCGTCGGCAATATCGAAAATCTCGGGCTCGAAGAGCTCGGCGTCGAGATCGAGCGCGGCACCATCGAGATCGACGGGTTCGGGCGCACCAATGTCGCCGGCATCTACGCCATCGGCGACGTCGCCGGCCCGCCGATGCTGGCGCACAAGGCCGAGCATGAGGGCGTCATCTGCGTCGAGGCGATCAAGGGCCTGCATCCGCATCCGATGGACAAGCTCATGATCCCCGGCTGCACCTATTGCACGTCCGCAGATCGCCTCCGTCGGCCTCACCGAGGCGAAGGCCAAAGAGGCGGGCTTCGAGATCAAGGTCGGCCGCTTCCCCTTCATCGGCAACGGCAAGGCGATCGCGCTCGGCGAGACCAGGGCCTCGTCAAGATGATCTTCGACGCGAAAACCGGGCAGCTTCTCGGCGCGCATATGGTCGGGGCCGAGGTCACCGAGCTGATCCAGGGCTACGTCGTCGCCATGAATCTGCGAAACGACGGAGGAAGAGCTGATGCAACAGCGTCTTCCCGCATCCGACGCTGTCGGAGATGATGCACGAGAGCGTGCTCGACGCCTATGGGCGGGTGATCCATACGTGAGCGCGCGCGAAGCTCTCATCTATTCGATCGGCAGCCAGCGGTCGCCGATCTTGTGGTAGCGCTTCTTGACCGCGGCCCAGGCGACGCGAAAGGCGATTTCCTCTTTGCGAGGGTCGCCGCTATATTCGTCAAAGGCGCTGTTGAAGGCCGCCCTGAAAATATCCTTTGCGTGTTCCGGCAAATGGTCGCGCACGGAAGGCGGCAAATCTTCGTTGCTGCGTAGGGCATGGCGGACGCCTTTGATGATCCTCGTGGGTTCAGTCTTATATAAGCGTACGGGATTTCAATATCGCGCTCCGCTTCTGCGGGAAGCCGGACAATCAGATGGATTTTGACCCGACCTTGAGCTTGCAAGCGCAAGCGCCGCGCCACCCCGAGAAGGCGCATCGGCCCGATCAGCCGGTGCTGCGCAAGCCCGACTGGATCAGGGTCAGGGCGCCGGGCTCGCCGGAATGGGCGGCGACGCAGAAAATCGTCAAGGACCACAAGCTCGTCACCGTCTGCGAGGAGGCCGGCTGCCCGAATATCGGCGAGTGCTGGGCGAAAAAGCACGCGACCTTCATGATCATGGGCGACACCTGCACCCGCGCCTGCGCCTTCTGCAATGTCAGGACGGGCTTGCCGCGCGCGCTCGATCCTGACGAGCCCGCGCGCGTCGCCGACGCCGTCGCCAAGCTCGGCCTCTCTCATGTCGTCATCACCTCGGTCGATCGCGACGATCTTGCGCGACGGCGGCGCGCGCCATTTCGCGCAGGTGATCGAAGCGATCAGGCGCGTCAGCCCGGCGACGACCATCGAGGTGCTGACGCCGGATTTTCTGCGCAAGCCCGGCGCGCTCGAAATCGTCGTCGCGGCGAAGCCCGACGTGTTCAACCACAATCTCGAAACGGTCGCGTCGAAATATCTCAACGTTCGGCCTGGCGCGCGCTATTTCCACTCGATCCGGCTGCTGCAGCGGGCGAAGGAGCTGGACCCCACCCTTTTCACCAAATCCGGCATCATGCTCGGGCTTGGCGAGGAACGCTACGAAGTGCTGCAATTGATGGACGATTTGCGCAGCGCCGACGTCGATTTCATGACCATCGGCCAATATCTGCAGCCGAGCAAAAAGCATCACGCCGTCGCGCGCTTCGTGACGCCCGAGGAGTTCGTCTCCTATGCCGACATCGGCCGCGCCAAGGGCTTTCTGCTCGTCTCGTCGTCGCCTCTGACGCGCTCGTCGCATCACGCGGGCGAGGATTTCGCGCGGCTGAAGGCGCGGCGGCTCGCCCTTGCCGGCGGGCGAGCTGAATCGCTAGACCCTTTCGGCGTTTAAGCGAAACGTCTCGTCGCGCCGATCCGGCGCTTGCCCAATTTTGACGGCGCATGCCTTCCTTTCGAACCACCCGCAAGATTCGCCATAGCGCGCAGGAAATGTTCGACCTCGTGGCCGACATCGAATCCTATCCGCAGTTCCTGCCTCTTTGCGTGGCGCTCAAGGTGCGCACGCGGACGGAGGAGGCGGGCGTCGTGACGAAGGTCGCCGAGATGTCGGTCGGCTATAAGGCGATCCGCGAAACCTTCACGACGCGCGTCGCCTGCGATCCCGCCGCCCGCAAGATTTTCGTCGAATATATCGACGGACCCTTCCGGCATCTCGAAAACCGCTGGAGCTTTCGCGAGCACGCTGAGGGCGTCTGCCTCGTCGAGTTCCAGATCGCCTATGAGTTCAAGAGCCGCGCGCTGAGCTTCATCATGGGCGGCATGTTCGACACGGCGTTTCGCAAATTCTCCGAGGCGTTCGAGCGCCGCGCCGACATCGTCTATGGCGCGCCGGCGGCCTGAAGCAGAAGGTCGAGCGCCACAGCGACGGCGGCGAGGCGCACCTTCGTGCGGCCGAGATCGCCGAAGCGCTTTTCGACGAGCGTCAAGTGCCGCGCCGCGGCGGGCGCAGCCGAAATGGACGAGGCCGACAGGTTTCCGGGCGATCCGCCGCCGGGCCCGGCGATGCCCGTGATCGAGACGCCGACATCGGCGGGTGACCGTTCCAGCAGCCCCGCCGCCATCGCCTGCGCGACCTCGGCGCTGACCGCGCCGAAGCGATCGAGCAGGGCGGCGTCGACGCCGAGGCATTCGACCTTCGGCGCATTGGAATAGGTGACGAAGCCGCGCTCGAAGACATCCGAGGAGCCGGCGATCGACGTGATGAGGCCCGCGACGAGGCCGCCGGTGCAGGATTCGGCGGTGGCGATGGTCAGGCCGCGGGCGCGACAGAACGCGATCAGCTCCTGCCGCGCTGTCGCTGAGCCGCGTCATCGAACATGCCGGCCTCCTTGCGACGAGCCTTCAGAGCGGCAGGCGAATGGTCGCGATGGCGATCGCGGCGATGCCTTCCTCGCGCCCGGTGAAGCCGAGGCGTTCGCTGGTCGTCGCCTTGACCGCGACGCGCTCGACCGGAACGTCGACGATCGCCGCGATGGCTGCGCGGATCGCGTCGCGATGGGGGCCGACTTTCGGCCGCTCGCACACCAGCGTGGCGTCGATATGCGCGATCATGCCGCCGCGCGCGCGCACGCTCGCCGCCGCCGCGGCGAGAAAGATCTTCGAGGCGGCGCCGCGCCATTGCGGATCGGAGGGCGGGAAATGGCTGCCGATATCGCCGTCGGCCAGCGCGCCGAACAGCGCGTCGGTGATCGCATGACTTAAGACATCGGCGTCGGAATGGCCGACAAGACCGTGATCATGCGGAATTTTCACCCCGCCGAGCCAGACATGGTCGCCCGGCCCGAAGCGCGTGCACATCATAGCCCTGGCCGGTGCGGATATCCTGCAGATCGCGGATCAACCGCGCTTCCGCGAGGCCGACGTCGCCGGCGCTGGTGATCTTCATATTGCCTGCATCTCCCTCAAAAACATGGACGCGATGACCCGCCCATTCGGCGATGGCGGCGTCGTCGGTGAGCTCGATCGGCGCCCGCGGCGGCGGCCTTTCGATGCGCCGAGAGGATCAGTTCGAAATCAAACGCCTGCGGCGTCTGCACCGCGCGCAGGCGCGCGCGCGGCGCGCGTCGCGACGATGGCGCCATCCGCGTCGATTTCCTTGATGGTGTCGGTCACGGCGACGCCGGGAATGGCGGCGCCATGCGCCGTCGCGGCGATGATCGCCCGCTCGATCAGCGCCTTGCTGGCGAAAACGCGCGCCGCATCATGGATCAGGACAATGCCCGGACGGTCGGCCTCGAGCGCTTCGAGCCCGGCGCGAACGCTGTCCTGCCGCGTCGCGCCGCCGAAGACCGGCGCCTTCAGGCGCGCCGCGCGGCCGACGCGTCGAGCGCGGCGACGCTGGCCCGATAGAGTTCGAGATCGTCCGGGTGAATGACGGGCGCGATCAGCGCCTCCGGCGCGGCGCGATGGAGCGCGGCCAGCGTATGCGCCAGAACGGTTCGGCCGGCGAGGCTGCGATATTGTTTCGGCGGTCCATCGCCCGCCCGCGCGCCGCGGCCCGCCGCGACGACGAGAATGGCCAGTTCTGCGCTCGCACTTGGGGGCGGAGGTTCATGCGGATGCTTTTCCCGGAAGGAGCACGGCTGTTCCTTCTCTCTTTTCAGGCTCTGCGTCAATTTCTCAGCGATGCGGCAGGGCTCTGCGTCCGCCGTGATTATCCCATTGTCGCGCTGCACAAATTGATTATGATGTAGGCATGAGCGATAGTGCTAATAATTTAGGCAGCAGCAGAGGCAGGGCTTTCAGATCGGACGGGTGCGGGTCGAGGGCCGAGCCATGCTGGCGCCGATGTCCGGCGTCACGGATATTGCCATGCGCCGGATCGCGCGGCGGTTCGGGGCTTCGCTCGTCGTCACCGAAATGGTCGCGGCCGACGCCTATGCGCGCGGCGATGCGGCCAACCGGCTCAAGGCCGAAGGCGCCGGCGTTTCTCCCCATATGGTGCAGATCGCCGGCTGCGAGCCCGATTCGATGGCCGAGGCCGCGCGCATCGCCGAGGATTCGGGCGCCGCCATCATCGATATCAATATGGGCTGTCCCGCCAAAAAGGTGACGGCCGGCTACGCCGGATCGCATCTGATGCGGAATTTGCCGCTGGCCGTCGATCTGATCCGCGCCACGGTTCGCGCCGTCCGCATCCCCGTCACGCTCAAGATGCGCCTTGGCTGGGACGCCGGCTCGATCAACGCGCCGGAGCTTGGCCGCCTCGCCGAATCGGAGGGCATCGCCATGCTGAGCGGTGCATGGCCGCACCCGCTGCCAGTTTTACGCCGGGCGAGGCGGACTGGGGCGCGATCCGCGCGGTCAAGGCCGCGGTCTCCATTCCGGTCGTCGCCAACGGCGATTGCGCCAGCCTCGCCGACGTCGATTCGATGCTGGCGGCGTCTCGCGCGGACGCCGTCATGATCGGCAGGGCGGCGGTGGGGCGGCCCTGGCTCGTCGGCGACGCCGCACATTATCTGGCCACGGGATCGGCCGCGCCGCAACCGACGCGCGCCGACGCGCAAGGATGCGGCGCTGGAGCATTATGAGGGCATTCTCGAACTGTTCGGCGCGGCGCAGGGGCTGCGTCACGCGCGCAAGCATCTCGCCGCCTATGCGCAATGGTCGGGCGCGCGCGACGCCGTCTCGCTGCGCCGCCGTCTCGTCACCGCGGAGGATTGCAAACTGGTCCGATCCATCCTGTGCGAGATATTCGAGGCTTCTTGCGAAGCGCCTCTCGCGGCGGAGGCGGCGTGATGGCGACGCTTTCGGCTCCGCGCCGCGACGAAGCCCCGTTTGACGCGGCGTCCGGCAGTCGACGCCGGCAGGCTTCTCGACGCCTTGCCGCATCCGGTCCTCGCCGTGCGGCTCGACGGCGCCATCGCCGACGCCAACGTCGCCGCGGAAACGTTTTTCGCCATGAGCCGGGAGTCGATGCGCCAGCTCAACCTCAGCCAGCTCGTCGCCAGCGGCTCGCCGCTTCTCGATTTCGTCGAACAGGTCAAGACAAGCGGCGCCGCATTCAACAGCTATCGCGTCGAACTCAGCCTCGGCAAGGCCGGAGGCGCCGACCAGCTGGTCGATATTTTCGTGACGCCCTTGCCGGAGTTGCAGGATGGCGTCGTCGTCATGGTGCAGGAGCGCTCGCTGACCGAAAAAATGGACCGGCAGCTGAACCACCGCGGCGGCGCGCGTTCGGTCGCCGCCATGGCCTCGATGCTGGCGCATGAAATCAAGAATCCGCTGTCCGGCATCAGGGGCGCGGCGCAGCTGCTCGAAACGGAGGCCAATGATTCAGATCGCGCGCTGACCCGGCTGATCTGCGAGGAGACCGACCGGATCGTCAAGCTCGTCGACCGCATGAGCGCCTTTTCGGACGGGCGCCCGGTCGAGCGGGAGAGCGTCAACATTCACGCCGTCCTCGACCACGTGAAGAAGGTGGCGCAGGCCGGCTTCGCCCGCCATATCCGCTTCCATGAAAACTACGATCCCTCGCTGCCGCCGGTTCTCGGCAACCGGGATCAACTGATCCAGATGTTCCTCAATCTCGTCAAGAACGCGGCCGAGGCGATCGGCGAGGAGAGCGATGGCGACATCGAGCTGTCGACGGCTTTCCGGCCCGGCGTGCGCATGCAAATTCCCGGATCGAAAGCGACCGGTCAGCCTGCCGCTCGAATTTTGCGTCCGCGACAACGGCTCCGGCGTTCCCGAGGAAGTAATGCCCTATCTATTCGATCCCTTCATCACCACGAAAGCCAGCGGGACTGGCCTTGGACTTGCATTGGTGGCCAAGATTATCGGAGATCACGGCGGCACTATTGAATGTAAATCCTTGATGAGGCGCACCACATTCCGGGTCCTTATGCCGATATATTCGCCGCGTCAGGGTCGAGGCGAAAAGCGCGGCTGATGGCAATCCATTTCGGCGGACCGCCCCGCCGAACAGCCGCCTCGAAAGTCCACGCGCATGAAAACCGTGATCGCTCGCTCCGCGACCGACGCCGCGCCTTAAGGAGAGGAATGTAATGGCGACCGGAAATATCCTCATCGCCGACGATGACACCGCCATTCGCACGGTGCTCAGTCAGGCCTTGTCGCGCGCCGGCTATGACGTGCGCGCCACCGGCACCGCGGCGACGCTCTGGCGCTGGGTGCAATCGGGCGATGGCGACCTCGTCATCACCGATGTCGTGATGCCCGACGAAAACGCCTTCGAACTCCTGCCCAAGATGAAGAAATTGCGCCCTGATCTGCCGATCATCGTGATGAGCGCGCAAAACACCTTCATGACGGCGATCAAGGCGTCCGAACGCGGCGCTTACGATTACCTGCCAAAGCCCTTCGATCTGCGCGAACTCGTGTCGATCGTCGGACGCGCGATGAGCGAACCCAAAAATCGGGTCAAGGTCGAGCGCAACGAAGAGCTGGAGGGCATGCCGCTCGTCGGACGCTCGCCGGCCATGCAGGAGATTTACCGGTCTCTCGCCCGGCTCATGCAGACCGATCTCACCGTGATGATCAGCGGCGAATCCGGCACCGGCAAGGAACTCGTCGCGCGCGCGCTGCACGATTACGGCAAGCGCAAGAAAGGTCCTTTCGTCGCCATCAACATGGCGGCGATTCCGCGCGATCTCATTGAGAGCGAATTGTTCGGGCACGAAAAGGGCGCCTTCACCGGCGCCAACCAGCGCTCCGCCGGGCGTTTCGAGCAGGCCGAAGGGCGGCACCCTTTTTCTCGACGAGATCGGCGACATGCCGATGGAGGCGCAGACCCGGCTGCTGCGCGTGCTGCAGCAAAGCGAATATACGACTGTCGGCGGCCGCATGCCGATCAAGACCAATGTCCGCATCATCGCCGCGACGAACAAGGATCTCCTGGTGCTGATCCAGCAGGGCCTGTTTCGCGAGGATCTGTTCTTTCGCCTCAACGTCGTTCCCTTGCGGCTGCCGCCGCTGCGCGAGCGCGTCGAGGACATTGGCGATCTCGCCCAGCATTTCTTCGCGCATGGCCGCCAATGAGGGATTGCCGCTGAAGCATATCGAGCCGGACGCGCTCGAACGGCTGAAGCGCTATCGCTGGCCGGGCAATATCCGCGAGCTCGAAAATCTGACGCGCCGGCTCGCCGCCCTCTATCCGCAGGACGCCGTGACGGCTCAGCTCATCGACGTCGAGCTGGCCATCAGCGCGCCGCCGCTGACGCAGGGTTTTGCGGTCGCCGGCGGAGGCGGACGGTCGCAGGAGCAAGAACGCGCGCCGACCCTCGCGAGCGCCATGGAGCGCCATCTCTCCGAACTGTTTCGGGGCCATGGCGACAGCCTGCCGCCCCCCGGCCTTTACCACCGCATTTTGCGCGAACTGGAATATCCGCTGATTTCGGCGGCGCTCGCGGCGACGCGGGGCAATCAGATCAAGGCCGCCGAGCTGTTGGGGCTCAATCGCAACACGCTGCGCAAAAAAGTCCGCGACCTCGACATCAGGCTGATGCGCTCGCCGAGATAGCGGCGGCGCGACTCCGCGATTTTCCCAGGATTTGGCTGTGCGCCCGCGCAGGCGCGTTCGACGCCTGGCGCAGCGCAAAAATTTGCGCCTCCGGCATCATTTCCGGCAAGATTGTGGTCGCGGAAATGTCGCAATCATGCAACACCGTGGCATAAGAGCAACGGGGATTCGGCTTTTTGCATCCCCTCATGCATTTTCACGCCCGGCGAATGGCGCAGCGCGCTAGGCGACGCCCGGAAAATGCTTTGGTCCTGATCAAACGGCCATGAGCGACAAGAAAAAAGCGCGGAAACTTTTCGGGAGCCCCGAGCGACCGCCAATTCACGGTCCGCTTCGGGCCGGCCGCCGTCATTTTGGTGCTGCTCCTCGCGCTCGGCAGTTTTCTGGTCTTCGCCGACTTCACGCCGATCGCGCCGACCGACGCTATTCTGCTCGGCCTCTTCATCGCCAATGTGCTTGGCATCTTTCTCATTTTTTGTTTCATCCTGGTCGAGGCCTACTCCCTTTTCAAGGCGCGCCGCGCCGGGGTCGCCGGGTCGCAGCTTCACATCCAGATCGTAGCGCTGTTCTCGATCGTCGCGGCCGCGCCGGCGCTGCTCATGGCGTGGGTCGGCTCCGTCACCCTGGAGCGCAGCCTCAATCCCTCTTTCATGCGGGACGGCCGGGCCTTCGTGCAGACCACGATCGATGCGGCGCGGCTGTTTCGCGAGGGGGAATGCAAGGCGCTGCTCCAGGAGGCGCGGCTGACGGCGTCCGATCTCGACCGCGCCAAGCTCATGTTCGAAGTCGACCGGCCGCTGTTTCACGACTTTTTCAGCACCCGCGCGCGCTTTCTGGGCTTTACGGCGGCCGCCTTGTTGAAGTCGGACGACTCGATCGTCGAGAAGATCGACGCCGGCGCCGCCGGTCGGCAACGCCATTCCGCAAGCCCGAGGCGAGCGATTTCGACGATGCGCGCAAGAACGAGCCCTTGTGCCTCGTTCTCGACCAGGGACGGACATTCGCCGCCCTTCGCGCGCTGAACTCCTTTCAGGACACGTTTCTTTATGTCGCGCGGCCGGTCGATCCGTTCACCGTGGAGTTTCCGCGCCAGGCCGCCGGCCTCGTCGCGCTTTACGACGGCTTCGATTCGCATCGGCGCGTCTTCCGGATCGTCTTTGCGACGATGTTCGTCCTGATCGCGCTGATCATGCTGCTGTCGGCGACCTGGCTTGGCCTTTCCTTCGCCAATCGCCTCGTCGCGCCGATCCGGCGCCTCATCGCCGCGACCGATCAGGTCTCGTCCGGCAATCTCAACGTTCAGGTCGCCGTGCGCAAATCGGAAGGCGATCTCGCCCATCTCGGCGAGACCTTCAACAAGATGACCTCGGAGCTGCGGCTGCAGCAGAACCGGCTCGTCGCGGCGAGCCAGCTCATCGACGAGCGGCGGCTGTTCACCGAGGCTGTTCTGTCGGGCGTCCCGGTCGCCGTGGTCGGCGTCGGCCCGAAGGGCGAAATCACCGTCCTCAACCCTTCGGCCGAGCGGCTGATCCCGCCGGCGGGGGAGGGCGCAACCGCCATCGTCGGCAAGCCGGTGGATGTCGTGCTGCCCGAAATCAAGGAAGCCTTCGCCGAGGCGCGCGCCGGCCAGACGCGCATGGCTCCGACGGAGATCTCGCTCACCCGCGGCGGCCTCGAGCGGCTGTTCAGCGTCAGCATCACCAGCGCGCCGACCGGTCGCGCCGACAAGAGCTATATCGTGACGCTCGACGACATCACCGATCTCGTCAGCGCCCAGCGGACCGCCGCCTGGGCCGACGTCGCCCGCCGCATCGCGCATGAAATCAGAAATCCGCTGACGCCGATCCAGCTTTCGGCCGAACGGCTGAAGCGCAAATATGGCCGGCTCATCACGCAGGATCGCGACATCTTCGATCAATGCACCGACACGATCGTTCGCCAGGTCGACGACATCAAACGCATGGTCGACGAGTTCTCCTCTTTCGCGCGGATGCCGAAGCCGCGCGTGGAAAGCAACGATCTTGGCGAATGCATCCGCCGCGTCCTGTTCCTGATGCGCGTCGCCCATCCCAATATCGTCTTCGAGGACCATCTGCCCGAGTCATGAGGTGCTCGGCCATTTCGACCGCCGACTCTTGTCGCAGGCCTTGACCAATATCGTAAAGAACGCGACTGAAGGCATCGAGGCCTATGCCGGCGACGCCAGCTTCGCGGGCCATATTTCCGTCACTCTTTCCGTCGCCGCCGACACTGTGTTCATCGATATCGTCGATAATGGCAAAGGCTTCCCGAAAGACAACCGGCAAAGGCTGCTCGAGCCCTATATGACGACCCGGGCGGAGGGGACCGGGCTCGGACTTGCCGATCGTCGCCAAGATCCTCGCCGATCACGGCGGCGGATTGGAGCTGCGCGACGCGCCGCACGGGCGCGGCGCGTGGGTCAGACTGTTTTTCCCCTTGAACGACGCAACGAAAATCGACGCCGGCGGCGCGGGACGAAAACGGGGCGGAAAATCAGGTCGCGGACGCGTTGGATCAGGCCGAGGCCCCGGCGGCGATAGAAAGATCGTGAAGGAATCCCATGGCAAGCGATATCCTGATCGTAGACGATGAAGCCGACATTCGCGACATCGTGTCCGGCATCCTGACGGATGAAGGCCACGGCGCGCGAACGGCCAAGAATTCGGACGAGGCCCTCGCCGCGATCGAAGCGCGCCGGCCCAAGTCTCGTCTTTCTGGACATCTGGCTGCAGGGCTCGAAGCTCGATGGCCTGCAGATCCTCAAGATCGTCAAGGAGCAGCATCCGATGCTGCCCGTGGTGATGATCTCCGGCCACGGCAATATCGAGACGGCGGTGTCCGCCATCAAGCTCGGCGCCTATGACTTCATCGAGAAGCCGTTCAAGGCCGACCGCTTGGTGCTTGTCGCCGAACGCGCCCTCGAGGCCTCGCGGCTGAAGCGTGAGGTCAATGAGCTTCGCCATCGCGCAGGGGCCGCCAACACGATCGTCGGCCGCTCGACCGCCATCAATCAATTGCGCCAGACCATCGAGCGGGTCGGACCGGCCAATTCGCGCGTCCTGATCACCGGCGCGCCGGGCTCCGGGAAGGAGCTTGCGGCGCGCTCGATTCATGACGCGTCGGCCCGCGCGAGCGGGCCCTTCGTCGTCATCAATGCCGCGACGATCGCCCCCGATACGATGGAGATCGAACTCTTCGGCATCGAGCCGAAAGATGGCGGCGGGCGCCGCATCGGCGCGCTCGAGGAGGCGCATGGAGGCACGCTCTACCTCGACGAAATCGCCGACATGCCGCGCGAAACCCAGGGCAAGATCCTGCGCGTTCTGGTGGAGCAGAATTTCCAGCGCGTCGGCGGCCTGACGCGCGTCCATGTCGACGTGCGCATCATTTCGTCGAGCGCGCGCGACCTCGCCGCCCTCATCGCCGACGGGTCGCTCCGCGAGGATCTGTTCCATCGCCTCGCCGTCGTGCCGGTGCGCGTGCCCTCGCTGTCCGAACGGCGCGAGGACATTTCGCAGCTCATCGCCTTCTTCATGGAGCAGGTGTCGGCGATGACCGGGATGCCGAAGCGCGTCATCGCCGATGACGCCATGGCGGTCCTGCAATCGCACGACTGGCCGGGCAACATCCGGCAGCTTCGCAACAATGTGGAGCGTCTCATGATCCTCGCGGCCGGCGATCCGGACGCCGCCATCACCGCCGATCTGCTGCCCTCCGAAATCGGCGCGCTGGTGCCCTCGACGCCGAACGGGGCGGGCGGCGAAAAGCTGATGAGCCTGCCGCTTCGCGACGCCCGCGAAGTGTTCGAGCGGGAATATCTGGTCGCCCAGATCAACCGGTTCGGCGGCAATATTTCGCGCACCGCCGAATTCATCGGCATGGAGCGCTCCGCGCTGCATCGCAAGCTGAAGTCGCTTCGGGTCGATTGAGGCGCGGGATCCTCGCATCGCGATCCAGATCGAGACTGCGTCACAATGGCGAGCGATGCGCCGCGCCCTGTTGCGTTATATTCGAAAAATTCCGGGGTTGGCGCGACCCAGCCGGGCCGGCGGGGGCGATGGATGGAGACTCGATTGATGTCCTTCAAGACCGCACTTCGCAATGCGGCGCCGTCTCTCTACACTGTCGCACTTCGATTGCGGCGCTCAGACTTCGTCGGCTATCTTGAATCCATTCCGCGGTTTCGCGCGCTGCAGGCCGCGCAGGCGTCAAACGGCGGCTACTTCGCCGTCAATTTCACAGGCAAGGTCGGATTCGCGGGGACCCTCTCTCAGGTCATTGCGATCTTGTTGTATTGCAACAAGAATAATTTGCGCCCCGTGATCAGGGTTACAAATCCTCTATACACAAACCAGACCGACGGAACGCATAATTGGTTTTGCGATTTCTTCGATTATGTCGATGAGGTTCCGTCCGAGGTCGTGCAGCGATTGACGTTTTCAGACATAGAAGGCCAATCGGATTACAATCGAAATCGTCTTGACGACGACATATCGATCGAGCAGGCGCATGCGCTTTATGAGAGCTATTTCAGAATCAAGCCGAGCGCGATAGCCGATGCGGTGGCGTTCGCCGAACGAGAATTCACGACGCCGGTCGTCGGCATTCACTACAGGGGGACGGATAAGAGATACGAGTCGCCCCTCGTTCAATACGATCGCATGGATGGGTTTTTTCGGCGCGCGCTGGAGAAAATTTCGCCCGATGCCGGCAAGAATCTGAAAATATTTGTGGCGACCGACGACATAAAATATCTGGACCATCTGAGGCGCGGCCCGTTCCGGGATCAGATAGTTTATTTTGAATGCAAGGAAATGGGCGCGGATGGGAATGCAATCCATTTTTCCGCCGGCGACAATCACCAAAAAGGCGTCGAAGCCCTGTCGACGATGTATTTATTGTCGAAATGCGCGTGGTGCGTAAAGACGACGTCGCAACTGTCCGCGTGGTCGAAAATTCTGAATCCGAAGCTGAAGATTTACATACCCGAACGGTCAATTAAACAATATTTCCATTTCCCCGATAAACAAATGTGGGAGAGCCGCGAGCAGATCTAGAATAGCTGCCTGCCGGGCCTGGAAACGGCGGCGCAGCAGGATTAACTCTTCCGTTTCAAGGCTGAATACGGAGCAGATGACGCTGCGAGCCGAGGTTCAAATGAACGCGCGCGGGCGGGATCATGCGATCCGCCGCCCGGTCTGATGCGGCGCGTCTCCCATTACGCGCTGTTCTGCGCGTTCTTCAAAATCGGGATTTGCGGTTTCGGCGGCGTCGCCGGCTGGGTCCGCCCCATCATCGTCGAGGAACGCCGCTGGCTGAACGATCTTGAATTCGCCGAACTGCTCGGCGCCTCCAGCGTTTTGCCGGGCGCCAATACGGTCAATCTGGCGGTGATGCTCGGCGACCGATTCCAGGGCGCGTCGGGCGCCCTGACCGCGGTTTTCGGCCTGCTGCTCGCGCCGACTCGCCATCCTGATCGCCATCGCCTCGCTCTACGATCAATTCGCCGCGGCGCCCGCCGTAAAGACGGCTCTGGCCGGGGCCGCGGCGGCGACCGCGGGCCTCGTCATCGGCAACGCCTATAAACTGGTGAAGGCGTTTCGCGGGCAGGCGCGCGCACTCCTCGTCGCCGCGCTGACTTTCGCGCTGACCGGGATTTTCCATGTCTCGCTGATGGCGACGCTGGGGGTCATGATTCCCTGCAGTCTCGCCCTTTTCGCGCGCGCCGGGCGAGCGCCGTGACGAACGCGCCGCTAACGCAGCTCGCGCTGACCTTCTCGATCCTGTCGCTTGGCGCCGTCGGCGGCGCGAATGCGACATTGCCCGAGTTGCACCGCCAGATGGTCGACGTCTCGCGTTACATGGATGACGCGACCTTCGCGAGCCTCGTTGCGCTGGCGCAAACGGCGCCGGGGCCAAATGTCATCGTCATGAGCCTGATGGGCTGGCATATCGCCGGCGCCGCGGGCCTTGCCGTCGCCACAACGGGCATGATCGCGCCGTCCTCGGTGCTGGCGTTCGCCGCCGAGCGGGCGTTTCGACGCTTTTCGGCAAGCCGCGCGGTTTGGGTCTTGAAGAGGGCCCTCGCGCCGATCGCCGTGGGCCTCATGTGCGCCAGCGGTCTCGTGCTCGCGCGCGCCGCCGACAGCGGCGGCTTGACGATCGCCCTGACACTCGGCATGACGCTGCTCAGCGGTCTGACGCGGATCAATCCCTTGTACGGCATCGCGGCCGGCGCTCTCCTTGCGCTGGCGGGCGGTCGCTTTGGCGCCTCTCCTTAGAACGGGGCGAGAAGAGCAGGTGAGCCAGGTGAGCAGAATTGCCTATGTCAACGGCGCTTATGTCCAGAGCCGCGAGGCTGTCGTTCCGATCGAGGATCGTGGCTATCAGTTCGGCGATGGCGTCTATGAGGTGTGCGAGGTTTTTCGCGGCGCGCTGATCGACGAGGAGCGCCATCTTGGCCGGCTCAACCGCTCGCTGGCGGAGCTTCGCATCGATGCGCCAGTGAAACCCGGCGCGCTGAAAGTGATCCTGCGCGAGATTCTCGCCCGCAATAAGGTTGCGAACGGCTATCTCTACCTGCAGGTGACGCGCGGCGTCGCCCCGCGCGATCATGTGTTCCCGCAGCCGTCGGTGCCTCCGAGCCTCGTCGTCACGGCGCGGCAGATCGACCCGCGAAAAGGCGAAGCCGCCGCCAGCAAGGGCATCGCCGTCATTTCGACGCCGGACCTGCGCTGGAAGCGCTGTCGACATCAAGTCGATCGCGCTGCTGCCCAATGTGCTTGCGCGGCAGGCGGCGAAAGAGCAGGGCGCTTATGAAGCCTGGCTCATCGACGCCGAGGGACTCGTCAGCGAAGGCGCGGCTTCGAACGCCTGGATCATCGACGAGTCGGGAACGGTCATCACCCGCCAGATCGACCATTCGATTTTACGCGGCATCACGCGCACGACGCTGATCGAAATCATCGCGGCGCACGGCCTGCGGCTGGAGGAGCGCAAATTCAGCCTCGACGAAGCGTTCCGCGCGCGCGAGGCCTTCATTACGGGGGCGACCACGCTCGTCATGCCGGTCGTCGCCATCGACGGCCACAAAATCGGCGGCGGGGTTCCGGGGCCGGTGACATTGAAATTGCGTCACATTTTCCACGATGCGGCGGCGCGTTCGACGTAACGCGAAACACACGTTGCAAACGGCGTGACCAGCAGGTCTAATATCGGCGGGTAGATCCGGCGCACGCGGCGGCGCGCGCGTCGCCGTAGGCGCGCTGCGAAGCGGCGGTCACGCGCCGTTTACAGAAAAGGACGCGCCGGCTGGCGCCAATAACAAGACAGGATATTAAAGATGGCAGCTGAAAGGCCACAAAATCTACAGGACACCTTTCTCAATTTCGTCCGCAAGAACAAGGTCCCTCTCACAATCTTCCTGGTCAATGGGGTGAAGCTCCAGGGCGTCGTCACATGGTTCGACAATTTTTGCGTATTGTTGCGCCGGGACGGCCATTCGCAGCTGGTCTACAAGCACGCGATCTCGACCATCATGCCGGGCCAGCCGATCCAGATGTTCGAAGCCGGCGATGAGGGCGGGCTTCCAACGGCCTGACAATTTGGACGATTCTGGAACAGTCCCCATATTGGACTGGACGGCGTTTCCGCCGCCAATGACCGATGAAGACATGGAGAAGACGCGAATCGAAGCTCTGGCGAAGGACGCAAAGGCGCAAGGATCGGGGAGAGGCGCGCGCACGCGGGCGCTGGTCGTCGGCCCCTATCTCAACGAGAAATCGCAGCGGCCCGCGGCGCGGCCGCAGTCTGGGCTGGACGCGCGGCGATCGGCGCAAGCGCGCATCGACGAAGCGACCGGCCTCGCCGGCGCCATCGATCTTGAGATCGTCGGCGCGAAAATCGCTGCGCTGGCTGAGATCCGTCCGGCGAGCTTCCTCGGCAAAGGCAAGGTCGAAGAGATCGCCGATTTCGTCCGCGCGGAGGAAATCGACCTCGTCATCATGGACTGCGCGTTGTCGCCGGTGCAGCAACGCAACCTTGAAAAGGCGTTCTCCGCCAAAGTCATCGACCGAACCGGCCTGATTCTGGAAATCTTCGGGCGCAGGGCGCGAACCCGCGAGGGCGCGCTTCAGGTCGAGCTCGCCCATCTCGCCTATCAGAAATCCCGGCTCGTGCGCTCATGGACCCATCTTGAGCGCCAGCGCGGCGGCTTCGGCTTCCTTGGCGGCCCCGGCGAAACCCAGATCGAGACCGACCGCCGCCTGATCGAGGAGCGCATGACCAAGATCGAGCGCGAGCTCGACGGCGTCAAGCGCACCCGCGGCCTGCACCGCAAGAGCCGCAGCGCCGTGCCGTTTCCGATCGTCGCGCTGGTCGGCTATACCAATGCGGGAAAATCGACGCTTTTCAATCGCCTGACGCGGGCCGAGGTTCTGGCCGCCGACATGCTGTTCGCCACGCTCGACCCGACGCTGCGTTCAGTCTCCTTGGCGCATGGCGGCGAGATCATTCTCTCGGATACCGTCGGGTTCATCTCGGAATTGCCGACCATGCTCGTCTCCGCCTTCCGGGCGACGCTGGAAGAAGTGCTCGAGGCCGATCTCATCCTGCATGTTCGCGATATCGCGCATGAAGACGCCGAGGCGCAGCTTGCCGACGTCGAGGCGATCCTTGGCGATCTCGGCGTCGATCCCGGCGATCGCCGCCTGATGGAAGTCTGGAACAAGGCGGATCTGCTCGACGCCGACGGCCTCGCGGCGGCCGAAAACGCCGCCCGGCGGCGCACGGCGCCCGGCGGCGAGGATCGCCAACCGATCATCCTCTCGGCGCTGACGGGGCAGGGGCTGGAGGAGCTTCGCGACCAGATCGAATCGCGCCTGTCCGCCGGCCGGCTTCTGTTCGATATCGCGCTGCAGCCGGACAATGGGGAAGGCCTGCACTGGCTGCATGAAAACACGGAAGTGATGCTGAAGAGCACGGACGCCGACGGCGCGCTGCATCTGCGCGTCCGCGTCGCCCCGGAGCGCGCCGAGCCGGTGCGCCGGAGGTTCTTCACGCCTGCGGTGGAGGAGCCGGAGTTGGATTCGCGCCTTGAAGATCGCGAAGCCGGGCCAAAACGCGTGAGGCGCCGTTAGATGTGAGCATCGGAAAAAATCCGGTGCGCAAACAATAAAGCTGCGGCCCTAGCCTTCGCAGGACTTCTCGCCGGACTTCGCCGCATTCCAGAGCGCATCCATCTCAGCGAGCGACGCCGTCCCCGGCGCGACGCCCTGGCGGCGCAAGCTCCCGCTCGATGAAGCGAAAACGGCGTTCGAATTTGGCGTTGGCGCGGCGAACCGCCGGCTTCGGGGTCGATGCCCGCGTGGCGCGCAAGATTGGCGGCGGCGAAGAGAAGATCGCCGATCTCATCCTCGACGGCGTCCGGTTCGCCGGCATCAAGCGCCGCTTCGATCTCGCCGGTTTCCTCGCGGATTTTATCGAGAACGCAGACGAATGTCGTTCCAGTCAAAACCAACGCTGGACGCCTTGTTCTGCAATTTGACGGCGCGGCTGAGGCCGGGCAGGGCGAGCGGAATATCGTCAAGGAGACCCTCGTCCGCCTGATCGCCCGCCGGCGCCGCTTTCGCGGCCTTCGCTGCTTTCTCCTCGGCCTTGATCCGCGCCCAAAGCGCCTTGACCTCTTGCGGCCGGCAAGATCCTGCGCTTCGCCAAAAACATGCGGATGGCGGCGGATCATCTTTTCCGTGATCGCCTCGACGACGCCGCCGAAGTCGAACGCGCCTTGCTCTTCGGCGATTCTGCGCGTGAAAGGCGACCTGCAGCAGGAGATCGCCCAGTTCGTCGCGCAAATCCGCCATGTCGCCGCCGCGCGATCGCGTCGGCGACTTCATAGGCTTCCTCGATCGTATAGGGCGCGATCGTCTCGAATGTCTGCGCGAGATCCCAGCCGCAGCCCGTGTCGGGCGTGCGCAGGGCCGCCATGATGTCGATGAGGCGCTGAATGTCGGAAGAAGGCTGCATGGGCGGACGCCGGGTCGGGGAAAACGGCCCAGACGAACAGGAGCGCGCCGCGTTCCGCCAGCGACGGCGACGGCCATGACCGGGGCTGTCCGGTCATGGCCGAATTGGCGATGAACGCCGTTTGCGATTCGCGCGAACGCTATTCGAGCGAGATCGACAGGGCCTCGCGGCCTTTCGGCGTATCGACGACCCGCATGCTGACCGGCTGGCCCTCGGCGAGATTTTGCACGCCGGAAGGGCCGAGGATCGAGATGTGGACGAACACATCCTTGCCGCCGTCGTTCGACTGAACGAAGCCGAACCCCTTATTGTCGTCGAACCATTTGACCGTGCCGGACACGGAAACAGCGGTCGACGGATCGGGAGCGCGGCGGGCGGGGCGCGGCGAATCGCCGAAAGCCCGCGGCTGCGGCGCGCGTTCGGACGCGCCCGCCGTGTCGACTTCGAGAACCCGCGTCACCTGCGCGCCCTTCATCCCGTTGCTGACATTAACCTTAAGCTTCGCGCCAGGAGGGACGGTCTCATATCCGGCGGCCTGCAAGCGCCCCGATATGCAGGAACGCATCGCCCGTTCCATTGCCCAATTCGACAAAGCCGAAGCCTTTATCGCCCTTGAACCATTTCACGACAGCGTCGATGCTGGGACCGGTGGGCGGCGCCGCCATTTCCGGCGGGCCGCCGCCGAAGCTCGAACGCGGCGTCCGGCTCGGCCGCGGCGCATCATAGGGAGAGGGCCCGTCATCATCGAAGCCACGCTTTTTAGGTCCTCGGAAATCTCTACCTTTGCTCATGATATGCCTGCCGTATCCGCCATTAACCGCCGCCCGATTGACCATTCGTTTGATTCTGACGTCATTGTCTTTGCAATGATCGACGTTCAGGACGATGACCGACGCCTAAAGGCCGGTCACCCACGGGTGCCAGCCCAAAGTCTCGCCGATGGTATTCTTTAAGAATGCCTAACGCCCCGTGTAGCCCAAAACATAGCAACAGACGGGCCGCTTGGCTACCCAAATCGGTCGAGAATGGAACGCCCGTCCAGGAAAACAGCGGGGGCCCGCAGCGGCGCGGGGATGTTTCACATCGGAGACCTGTAATTCGCATAATCTATATTATGGAACTTAAATATCTATAATGTTGTGCCAATGACTTACCGCAATAATATAATTATGTAGCTGAGCAGCTGTCTTTTCGAATCCAGCCTCGACGTCGCACACGGGATATCCCCGCGCGTCGCAAGCGTTGCGGACTCATCAACCGGCGATCCGCATTCCGTCATAGGCGGCTTCGACATTGGCCGGAACCTCGGCCCGCAAGCCTCTCGAAATCGAGGTCGGTGTGCAAATTGGTCAGGATGGCGCGCTTCGGCTCGAGCCTGGCGATCCAGTACAAGCGTTTCCGACACGGAAAAATGGCTCGGATGCGGCATGTAGCGCAACGCGTCGACGATCCAGAGATCCAGCCCTTCGAGGAATTCGAGGCTTTCTCCGGGGATGCCGTTAAGGTCCGGCGTATAGGCGATGTCGCCAAAGCGAAAGCCGAGCGCGTCGATTTCGCCATGCTCCAGGCGAAACGGCATGGCCTCGATAGGGCCGCCGGGGCCGTCGATCCGCGCCATGACCCCTGGCGTCAGGCGCCGCTCGTTCAAAAGCGGCGGATATTGGCTGCCGGGCGGGGTCGCGAAAATATAGTCGAAATGGGCGCGCACGATCGCCGACGTCGGCGCGTCCATATGCAGGTCGATTTTTCGCCGCGCCATGATCACCAGCGGGCGGATATCGTCGATGCCATGGGTGTGGTCGGCGTGCGGATGGGTCAGGAGGATGCCGTCCAGCCTCTCGACGTCCTGCTCCAGCAACTGCTCGCGAAGATCGGGCGAGGTGTCGACCAGAACCTGCGTTTTGGCGCCGTCCGGGCCTGCGCCGCTCGAGCAAGATCGAGCAGCGCCGGCGCCGGTTTTTCGGGTTGGCGGGATCGCAGGCCCCCCAGCCCTGCCCGACGCGCGGAACGCCCGGCGGACGATCCGCAGCCTAAAATTGTGATCGCGAGGCTCATTCGGACGCCGCGAGGGCTTCGGCGCCGCCGGCGGCGGCATCTTGTCGAACAGCCTCAGCGCATTGGCGCTCGTCCGCGCGGCGAGCGTCGCAACCGAGACGCCCTTGACCTCGGCGAGCACAGCGGCGGTCGCGGCGACGAAGGCCGGCTCGTTGCGCTTGCCGCGATGCGGAACGGGGGCCAGAAACGGCGCATCCGTTTCGACGAGCAGGCGGTCCATCGGCACCATGCGGGCGATATCGCGCAGCGCTTGGGAATTCTTGAACGTCACGATGCCGGAAAAGGAAATCGAGAGCCCAAGCGCGAGGCCGGCCTCAGCCAGCTCCAGCGACGAGGTGAAGCAATGCAGCACGGCCTTGAAGGGCCCCTTCCCCATTTCGTCCCGAAGGATCGCCGCCATGTCCGCGTCGGCGTCGCGGCTGTGGATGACAAGCGGCAGGCCGGTTCGGCGCGCGGCTTCGATGTGGGTGCGGAAGACGCTGTGCGCGGCGTCGCGCGGCGCGCCCGATAATGATAATCGAGGCCCGCCTCGCCGATGCCGACGCATTTTGGATGCGCCGCGAGCGCGACGAGCCGATCGAGATCGGCTTCCGGCGCCCTCACGGACGTTTTCCGGATGCTCGCCGACCGTGCAGAACACCTCGGGATAGGCCTCTGCGAGGGCGGCGATCTCGCCAAATCGGTCGATCCGGGTCGAAATCGAGATCATGCGCGCGACGCCGGCTGCGCGCGCGCGCTGGACCACGCCGTCGCGATCAGCGGCGAAATCGGGAAAATCGAGATGGCAGTGGCTGTCGATCAGCATGGATTGGCTCGGGATCAAGAAACGCTCTGGCCCGGGGCTCGCGGCGTCCGCCTCGACGTAACGCGGGAAAATCGGCGTCGGCGCCGGCAGCAAAGCCCCGGGCGCCAGCGCCAGCATGCGCTCGGCGTCGGCGAATTGGCGGGCGTCTTCCGCAACGCCCAATGAATCGAGCAGCTTCGCCATCGAGGCCGGCATAAAGGGCTGCGCCATGATCGCGACCATGCGCAAAACCTCGGCCGTCACATAGAGGATCGTCGCCATGCGCGCCGGATCGGTCTTGCGCTTGATCCAGGGCTCCTCGGCCGCGAAATAGCGGTTCGCCTCCGCCACCACGCGCCAGATCTCGGCGAGGATCAGATGCAGGGCGAAATCCTTCATCAGAGCGCGGGCCTGCGGCGCCAGCGCGGCGGCCTGGCCGAGGATCGCCTCGTCGGCGGCCGTGAGCGCGCCGGGCGACGGCAGCGCGCCGCCGCAATTCTTGGCCAGCATCGAGAGCGAGCGCTGCGCCAGATTGCCGAGATCATTGGCGAGATCGGCGTTGATGCGACCCACAATCGCTTCATGCGAGTAATTGCCGTCCTGCCCGAACGGAACCTCGCGCAGAAAGAAATAGCGCAGCGGATCGACGCCGTAATGGGCCGCGAGCGCGAAGGGATCGATCACATTGCCGACCGACTTCGACATTTTCTCGCCGCGGTTGAACAGGAAGCCATGCACCACGATCTGCTTCGGCACCGGCAACCCGGCCGACATCAGGAACGCCGGCCAATAGATCGCGTGAAACCGCGTGATGTCCTTGCCGATCACATGCGCGTCCGCCGGCCAGAATTTGGCGCGCGGCGCGTCGGGGTCCGGGAAGCCGGTCCCGGTGATGTAATTGGTCAGCGCGTCGACCCAGACATACATCACATGCTTCGGATCGCCCGGCACCGGCACGCCCCAGTCGAAGGTCGAGCGGCTGATCGAGAGATCATTGAGGCCCCGCTCGACGAAGGCGATGATCTCGTTGCGGTATTTCTCCGGCGTCACGAATTCCGGATGGTCGCGATAGTGCTTTAAGAGGCGCTCCTGATAGGCCGACAGCCGGAAATAATAGCTCTCCTCCTCGACCCATTCGACCGGCGCGCCGCTCGGCGCGAGGCGCTGCCCCTGCGGCCCTCGCGTCAGCTCCGATTCATCGAAAAAGGCTTCGTCGCGGACCGAATACCAGCCCGGATATTTCGAGAGATAGATGTCGCCCGCCGCCGCCATGCGGCGCCAGATCTCCTGCGACGCGGCGCGGTGGCGCGCCTGCGTCGTGCGCACGATATCGTCGGCGGGCGCGTTCAGCGCCGCGCCCATCGCCTCGAACTGCGCCGCCGTGCGGTCGGCGAGCTGCAGCGGGGTCAAGCCCTTCCCGCGCGGCCGTCTGCTGCATTTTCTGGCCATGCTCGTCCATGCCGGTGAGGAACAGCGTCTCATAGCCGTCGAGGCGCTTGAACCGGGCGATGGCGTCGGTCGCGATGCGCTCATAAGCGTGGCCGATATGCGGCGCGCCATTGGCGTAGGGAATCGCGGTCGTGATGAAGAAAGACGGGCCGGACATGGGAAAGCAATCTCAAGGTTTTGGAGGATGATCGTTCGAGCGCGAACGCATTATGGCGGACGATTTTCCAAGCATTTATCTTAACGCATGATCTTAAGCGGATGCGCCGCGGATTTTGGCGGGCTTCAAGGGGCGGAGGCCCGGGCCGCCGCGACGAGATCGGAAAAAATAGCGATTATGAATGGACGCTTGTCGAGATTGAGCGCTTCCGTCTCTCGCGCGGCCTCGCTTAACTTTTCCCATGCCGCGGCGTAAGGCGCAAGCCGCCGCGGATCGCCCGTCTCCGCGAGCGCCCCGCCGCGCACTTTGTCCTGCAGCCAGTCGTAGACGGAGGCGAGCAGCGCCTCATAAGCGGTTGCGCCGCCGGGCGGGGCGGCCGCGTCGGCGATGGCCTCCACCGCCCGCCAGTCGACGCGCGGCAGCTCCTCCAGCATCCGCCGCAGCTTCTCGTCGATTTCAAGGCCGCCTCTCTCAAGCAGCCGCAAAGCGCCGTGCAGCGACGCGCGGGATCCCGCGATGGCGGCTTGAACATCCGCCGGCGACGCGTCTGACCAGGGCGGACCAAGGCTCGTTACGACGCGCGCGACATCGCCCGGCTCCAGCGCCTTCAGAATGATCTTGCGGCAGCGCGAACGGATCGTCGGCAGGACGCGGCCGGGCCTATGCGCGACGATGAGAAACACCGAGCGCGGCGGCGGCTCCTCGATCAGCTTCAAAAGCGCGTTCGCGCCGTGCGGGTTAAGCTCCTCGGCGCTGTCGACGATGCAAATGCGATAACCGCCCCGCCCCGCCGCCTGATGGAACAGGCGCTGCGCCGCGCGCACGTCATCGGCGCGAATGTCCGTGAAGTGCTTTGGCGGCTTGGATTTCTCGTTCCACTCCCGCCGCAGCAGAACGAGATCGGGATGAGACAATGCAGAAATTTGCCGCGCGACCGGATGATCCGTCGGCACGTCCAGGCTGAGGGCGCCGGCGGGATCGGGATTGGCGAGAAGAAACCGCGCGAAGCGCCAGGCCAGCGTCGCCTTGCCGACGCCGGCGGGGCCGCCAATCAGAAACGCCTGCGGCAATCGCCTCGAGGCGTAGGCCTGCAGAAGTTCGGCTTCGGCCTCCGCGTGGCCGAACAGGCGCGCGGCCTCGCGCGGATGCGGCGCCTCCTCGAAGCGATCGGATTCCGGGCGGCGCTTCGCCCGCCGCTCTAGGCGCCATGCTCTTGCTCCGCGGGCGCGGCGATGAGGCGCGCGGAGGCGACGCGCCAGATGGCGTCCGCCACCTCGGCCTCCGACGCGCTCGCATCGATGACGGCGCAGCGTCCGGGATCGGCCGCCGCGATCGCGAGAAAGCTTGCGCGCAGGCTCTGGTGAAATCGAAGGTCCTCGCCTTCGAAACGATCCAGCGTCTCGCCCGGCGCGCGGCGGCGCGCGGCGCGCCTCAGCCCCTCCTCCGCCGGGAGATCGAGGATCAGGGTCAGGTCCGGGCGCAGATCGCCCAATGCGACGCGTTCGAGCGCATTGAGGACGCGCGGATCAATCGCGCCCGCCCCGCCCTGATAGGCGCGCGTCGAATCGGAAAAACGGTCGGAGACGACCCATTTTCCGGCCCGGAGCGCAGGCTCGATGGTGTTGTCGATATGATCGATCCGCGCCGCCGCGAAAAGAATCGCCTCGGCCGCCGGACCCAGCGGCTTGACGACCCCCGACAGAAGAATCTCGCGCAAAATCTCGGCGCCCTCGGAGCCGCCCGGCTCGCGCGTCGCGATCGCCTCGATCCCGGCCGCGCCCAGGCGCGCGCAGCAGATGGCCGATCTGGGTGGATTTGCCGACGCCCTCCCCGCCTTCGAGCGTGATCAGTTTTCCGCGCGGACGCGCCGCGCCGGCGCCGGCTTTCGTTTGGGGTCTCGCTCATTGGCTGGAGACGAATTTCTTCTCGAATTTACTGCCGACATATTTGCGAAACAGGCCGCCGGCATATTCAAGCCCGGCGTCCATCGCGCGGCGCGGGAGCGATCCGACCTCGACCGAGGCGGCGGTCTTCAACGGCAGATCCAGCACCTGCGTCGAACCGCGGCTGATCTTCAGCCGCGCGACTTGCTGGCCCGCCTCCACAGGGGCCATCAGCGGACCCTCATAGACGATGCGGCCGGTGAATTTGTCGGCGCCGTTTCGCGGCAGCAGAATTTTCACCTCGCGCTCCGCGACAAGAGGCACGTCGGAACTGGCCCCGCCATAGACTTTGGCCGCGCCGATGACCTCGCCGGCGGCGAAGATCGTCTTTGAATCGAAAGACCGGAACCCCCAGAGGAACAGCTTGCGCGCCTCCTCCGCCCGCTCCTTGGCGCTCGCCGCGCCGTAAAGCGCCAGAATCAGCCGCTGGCCGTTCTGAACGGCCGAGCCGATGAGGCCATAGCCGCTGGCGTCGATGTTGCCGGTCTTCAGCCCGTCCGCGCCGATGTCCATCGTCAGAAGCGGATTGCGGTTGGTCTGCTTGATCTTGTTCCAGAGAAATTCCTTTTCGCCGAAATATTTATAGAAATCGGGATAGGTCTGGATCACATGCGCGGCGAGAAGCGTCATCTCGCGCGGGGTGACTTTCTGTTCGGGATCGTCCTTGCCCCAGGAGTTGGTGAAGATCGACTTCGTCAGGCCGAGTTCGCGGCCGCGTTTCATCATCAGCGTCGCGAAGGCCCCTTCCGAGCCCGCTACTCCTTCGGCCAGCGCGATCGCCGCATCGTTCCCCGAATCGATGACGAGGCCGCGAATGAGGTCCTCGACCCGCACGCGGCTGTTGAGCGCCGCGAACATGCTCGAGGCGCGCGCCGGCGCGCCGCCTGTGCGCCAGGCGTTCTCCGAAATCAGGAACTGATCGTCGAGCTTGATTCGGCCCTCGGTGAGTTCGTGAAAGACGACCTCGGCGGTCATGGTTTTCACGGTCGACGCAGGCGTCACCGGCGCGTCCGCGTCTTTTTCGAAGAGAACGCTTCCCGTATCGGCGTCGACCAGGATGGCGTGCGGGACGCTCGTCTCGATCGTCTGCGCGAAGGCGCTGTCGAGCGGCGCGAGGCTGATGATCGCCGCGCCAAGGCGCAGAAGCGCCCAGAACGACGAAGTTCGGAGCGCCTTGAGCTGTGCGATCACACTGAGCCTTTCCGCGCCGGCGCTGAGGTTTTTCAGGCGAAGCGCCGGCAGCCGCCAATCGAGGGCGAATATATCATGCGCCAATTTATGCGGCTTTGCCGGCCGCCGCAATCAAGGTGAGTTTCGGGCGAGCCGCCGACGGTGGGCTCACGGCCATGATTCGCCCACGCCCAATTCGCGCTGTTTCTTCCTGGTCAGACCGAGAGAGACGATGCGATGCGATTGCCGAATGTAATCTCTCAACTCTTCGTCCGAGAGTCCGGGTTCGGCATAGTGCTGGATCCACTTCATGCCGCGCGAGGCAAGATATGGCGCCGGGCGCAGGCCCGGTTGATCTTTCAGCAATTCATAGGAAATGTCGCTCACTTTGAAGGTGAAGGCGGGGTTCTTTTCATCCCAGCCGCCGATCGCGAAAACCTTGCCGCCGACTTTCCACACATGCGATCCGCCCCATTGGATCACATAGCTCGCAGCGGGAAGCGCGCCGCAAAACGCGTTGTAGTCGTCGTAGGTCATTTGCGGTCTCGCGCCGTCGGTCTTCGCCTCCTTCCGGCGAAGCGCGTGCCATCGCCATTCATGTGCGAATATGATCGCGAATTTATGTGGCTTGCCAGGACACTGCAATCAAGGCGAACTTTTATCGGTGCTCTTTCAGCCATTCCCGCAGGGCCTGGTCGATCCGCGTCTGCCAGCCGGGTCCCATCGAGCGAAAACGGTCAATGACGTCCGGGGAAAGCCGCACGCTCAATTGGACCCGCGCGTCCGGCTTTCGCGGACGCCCGCGTGGGCGCGCGGGATTTGGCAGCGTATCGCCGCCCTTGCTGAATACGGCGCGCGCCACGTCTTCGTCCGTGATTTCCGGCAACTCTTCATATTCCTCCGGCTGGATCGCATGCGCGTCCACCTTGGAAAGATCACTCGCCGGTTTGCGGGAAGTAGAGCGAATATCGCCTGATTTCCCTGTCATTGGCCTTCCTCATGGTGAAGACGTGGCGATTGGCGCCGCGCGGGGTCCATCCCAACACCACCATGCGCCTTCCAAGAAATCCGAGGGTAATGAAACGCAGCTCGCCATAGTCCGCGCGGATATCCTCGAAGGTGAAGTTCCAGTCGGCAAAAACAAGATCGGCGTCGAGAAAATCGAGGTTCCGTTCGCTGAGCGTCTTCAAACGCTTGGCTGGATCGCAGGTGATAATCATTTAATGTATCACACAAAATCCAGCGTCAATAGTTAATGTGATACAATAAATAAAAGAATTCGAGCGACCGGGAATCCCCGACGAGACGGCGATCCGAGACCGAGGTTTGGCTCAAGGGCCGTCATCGCCTTGGCGGATCGGCCGCAACCGGCGGGCAGCGCGCGCCCTATTCGGCATCCTTGAGGCGGGCGACGTGGAGGCGTCCTGAAGGGTGGGCGCCAAGATCATAGGGCCGCGGCGGCGGCAGCGGCGCGGAGCCGGCGAATTTCACGCTTTTCGCAATCGATGCGGTCGGCTCGTCATCCTCGGCCGTCGCGGCGCGCTGACGGCCAGGGGCGGCCGATTCGCGCGGATCGAGAGCGGCTACCGCGACGGGCGGCGGTCCCGCGTCGGCGACCATGGAGGGCATGTCGCCATCGAGCGTCGCGGGTCCATCGAGGCGCAGCGTGGCGAGCAATTTCTCGTCGTCCGATCCGTCGAGGCTCGCGGTCCCGATATATTCGACCTTGACCTTGGCTGTGCCGATCTCGCGGAAGTCCAGCGCCTCGGCGGTCTTGCGCGAGACGTCCATGATCCGATTCGCCGCGAAAGGCCCGCGATCATTGACCCGGACGATGATCGAGCGATGGTTGTAAAGATTGGTCACGCGCGCATAGCACGGCAGGGGCATGGTCGGATGCGCGGCGGTGATGCCGTCGCGATCGTAGACCTCGCCATTGGCGGTGCGCCGGCCATGGAAGGCGTCGCCATACCAGGAGGCAAGGCCAACGGCGGCGTAGCGCTTCTCGCTTGGATAATAGGTGTGGCCCGCGACGGAATAGGGCTTGCCGACCATATAGGCCCCGCCGCCGCGCGGAACGGGCTCGCCGTCGGCGACGACGCGCTGGCTCGCCGGGCCGTATTTGGATGAGGGAAAATATTCCTTCGAATTGGCTGCAAAATGCTGGAATTGCGGCTGCTGGGCGCAACCGCCCAAGCCGGCCGCGCAGCCGGCGAGCGCCACCATGAAGATCCTGCGCGGCGCGCGAAATGGAAAAAGGGAGCGAAACGGCAAGCCCTGGGTAACGGAACACAAAAGGCGTTTCGCCACCATGCGCATGTCCTGTTTGCTTCCGGCTTTGCTCCGCGACGCGGCCGCAAAGGTGAAAAGGCCACAGCCCCGTCCGGGTGTTTCGCACCCCGTTGTTGACGAAGCCTTAACGGCACTATGCACGAGGATTTGGAGAAGCCGACTGGAATTTGGCCGCGGCGCCTACTCGCCGGGGCCTTACGAGACCCTCCTGAAGTATAAAAACAGTTATATAATCAATCGCTTGTGCATTCGTGCAACAGTCTCTGGAATTCGCCCCGCGAGCGGCGCGAAACACCCGCAAAACCCGAATCCGCTAGCGATATCAAGGTTAACGAATGGAGCTGGCGCGGGGCTGGCGGCGCGCCGCGCCGCGCATCGGCGTTGAAGCGGCCTTTCGCCCGCCTCATCCTTCGAGACGCCGCTTCGCGGCTCCTCAGGATGAGGGTTTGTTGCGGTCTAGCGCCCCTCATCCTGAGGAGGGTCCGAAGGACCCGTCTCGAAGGACGAGGGGCGGCGGCGCAACGCAAGCGCCGACGAGCCGCCCGACAGAAAATCGAGCAACCTCGCGCGCAGGGCCTCCGCATCCCTTGTCTCGCACTCCCACACGGTGAGGCTCTCCCAGCCCGCCGTCGCGAGCTCGGCCCGCACCCTTGCGTCGCGGCTTCGATTGGCGGCGATCTTGGCGCGCCAGTAGGGCGCGTTGGCTTTCGGCATGCGCGCGCCGCGTTTGCAGTCATGGCCGTGCCAGAAGCAGCCATTGACGAAAATCGCCTTGCGGCGTGCGACGAAGACGAGGTCGGGGCAGCCCGGCAGGCTCCTGCGGTGCAGGCGAAAGCGGAATCCAAGCCGGTGCGCGAGCGAGCGCACCGCCATTTCGGGCTTCGTGTCGCGCGATTTGACGGCGCGCATGATGGCGCTGCGGGCTTCGCTCGGCGCCTCGGACATGCCGCCTCCCCTCATTCGGCGGCCTCGGCGCTGATGCGCTGATCGGCGAGCAACGGCTCCAGCAAATGCGCCGCGAGGTGGCGAACGACCGGAACCACGACGCCATCGCCGGTCAGATGATAGGCCTCGTTGTAATTCGACGGCAGCCTGTATGTATCGGGCAGGCCCATCAGCCGCGCGGTCTCGCGCGCCGAGATGAGGCGCGAGCGCACGCGAGCGCCCTCGACGACCAGAACGAGCTGCCGGCTGGAGCCGCCGGCGGGCGTGCGCAGGCAGCCCGAGAGTCCGTCGAGCCTGATTTCCGCGCGCTGGCGCCTGACGCCGGCGGCATCGGTGCGCGTGCGCCGGTAGATGCAGCCGACGACGCGCCGCCCTTCCCTTTTGGCCGCGTCGAGCTTGCGCCGGTTGGCCTCGTTCATCAGGCCGATCAGATGCAGGGTCTGCGCCTGCGTATGCCAGTCGACGGCGGCATCGTCCTCGATCAAATCCTCGAGCTGCGTCTCCCGCGCGGCGGGCGTCGGCATCGCCCACCATATCCAGGCGCGCCGCAAGGGCGCCGGCAGCGCCGCGTGCGCCGTCAGCACCGCGGCGGGATGCCAGTGCGAGGCGCCCTCCCCTTTAAGATGAGACGGGATGGCGAACCCAGCGCGAACGCCGATGACGAACAGGCGCGGGCGCGATTGCGGCGTGAACAGCGCGCCGTCGACGATGATCGCCCCAAACGCGTAGCCGCCGGCATGAAGACGAGTAAGAAGCGCGCAAAAATCCGCGCCGCCATGCGAGGTGAGCGCGCCCTTGACGTTCTCCAGCACGATGAGGTCCGGCGCGCGATCCTCGGCGATCAGGCGCTCCATCAAGGACCAGAAGGCGTAGAACGCGCCGCTTCGCGCGCCCTTGAGGCCGGCGCCCGCTCCGGCGAGCGACAAATCCTGACACGGAAAGGAGGCCCAGGCGAGGCTTGCGCGGGCCCCGGGGAGATCGCCCGGGCGCAGCGCCGCAACGTCGGCGGTCACGAGTTCGTTCGCGCCCCAGTTGGCGCGATAGGCGGCGCTCTTCCTCGCGTCGAAATCATTGGCGAAGAGGCAGCTCCAGCCCGGCCCAAGCCCCGCGCGGACCATGCCGCCGCCGGCGAAGAATTCGTAAAAGCCGCGCAATCGCTCGCCCGCCGCGCCGCGCGGCGAAAACGCTGAAGGAACCGCGCCGGCAGGCGTCACTATCGTGTCGCCGCCGCGCGATAACAAGCCGTCGCGTCAGCGCCGCATCCGTCCACGCTCGCTTTTCCACAAGAGCGATCCAGTGACAAGGCGCATGGCGCAGGCTACGCTTGATGCGTCCGCGTCGGCTTTCCGCGGCCCCGGCCGCGCCGCTTATTGTGCAAAACTTTTTCAATTTAAGATGCAGGATCCGCAAAAATCAGCGGCGGATCGGTTTTGAGGCGCCCAATGGGAATTCCGCAGTATTTTTCGGCGACCTATGCAGCGGCGCGCCAGAAGTTCCTCGCCGCCGCCCAACGTGCCGGCGCCGGCATCGAGAGTCACGTCAATCCCAATGCAAAAGGGTCATGCGGCGAGGTGCTTGCCGCCGATGTGGCCCGTTTCGGCGACTTCGACGCGGAGCATTTATTCATCGCCGTCTCTGGCACGCATGGCAACGAGGGGTTTTGCGGCTCTGGCTGCCAGACCGGTTTCATCGAGGAGCGCATCGTCGACGCCCGGCCGGAATCGGTGGCGGTGCTGCTCGTGCACGCCATCAACCCTTATGGCTTTTCCCATTTGCGCCGCGTGACCGAGGACAATGTGGATCTGAACCGCAATTTTCGGGACTTCTCCAAGCCGCCGCCCGATAATCCGCGCTACGCCGAAATCCATGATCTTCTGGTCCCATCCGACTGGGATGGCCCGGGTCGCGCCAGAGCGGACGCCGCGCTGGAGGCCTGGCGCGCCAAGAATGGCGGCATGCCGGCTTTCCAGGCCGCGGTCACCGGCGGCCAGTATGATTTCCCCGACGGCATGTTCTTCGGCGGGCGGAAGGCGAGCTGGTCGAATCAGATTTTCCGCGCGATCCTGAAGAAGCATGGCGCCAAAGCGAAGCGAATCGGCTGCATCGATTTCCACACCGGTCTCGGGCCGGCGGGCTATGGCGAGCCGATCTGCATCCTCGCGCCGGATACGCCCGGCTTCGAGCGCGCGCATGGCTGGTGGGGCGATGAGATCACGTCGCTAGAGGGCGTCGCAGCGCAGAAGTCGACGTCGGCTCCGGTCACGGGTCCGCTCATAGGCTGCTTCGAAGAGACCGTGCCCGGCGCCGAGGCGACCGCGATCGGCCTCGAATTCGGCACCGTCGATCTTGCGCAGGTGCTGGATGCGCTGCGGGGCGACAACTGGCTCTACGCCCGTGGACTCGGGTCGGGGCTTGGCATGGACTCCGGCCTCGCCCGCGCCATCAAGGCGAAAATGCGCGACGCGCTCTACGTCGATACGGACGACTGGAAAGAAAAAGTCTACGCCCGCGGCGCCGAATTCACGCTGAAGGCCTATCGGGGCCTGACCGGCTAGCGGGTAGACCCGAAGGTTTGCTTTCCATGCCGACGCCTGCTCGGTCTACCGCAGGTTTAGCATAGGCTCATGATGGATCGGATCATGCATCGTTTGTCTTTTCCCCAGGAGTCGGCCCGCTTCGCGGCGTCGCAGCCAAGAGGCTTCGAATGAAGCTCGAGCGCGAAGACCGGATCGCTCCGCCGGCGAAATCCGACAATGGCCTTTTTCTCTCCGCGGCGCTCGCGCTCGTCATCGCCGCGGCGATCGGCCTCGTCGTGTTTCCCGAACTGCGCGAAACCGCGCGGCGCGCGGTCTTTTCGGCGGCCGCCCTTGTCGGCGTCAAGCCGCCGCCGGACGCCTTCGCCGCGGCCTATCAGCGCCTCGGGCTGGCGCCCTTCCCTGCGTCCCTGCTGGCCTCGACGAAAATCTCTTCGAGCCTCGAAATACTGACGCGCGAGCCCTGCGACAAGGATGCGATTTTTGCGCTCGGCGAGGCGCTTGTCGCCGAGCATGAAAAGCGGCTCGCGGCCGACGCCTATTCCGGCTTTGCGTCCGCCTGCCCGAACGGCGAGGGCGATAAATATCGCGCCGCGCAGCTCTTGCTGCAGCTCGGCGACAGCGACAAGACGATCGCGCTCGCCAACGCTTTGATCGAGCATGACCCTAGCGTCGCAAACTACCGCTATCTGCGCGGCAAGGCCTTCGCCGGCGCGAAGCGCTACGCCGAAGCGCTGGCGGATTATCGCAGCACGATCCAGCTGCAAAAGAATCCGCGCGACGTCGGCGAGTGGGTATTCACGGAAATGGCCGAGATTTACGCCGCCCTCGGCAAGCCCTGCGAGGCGGCTGTGACGATCCTCGCCTTCGTCGCCATCGACCCGGCGTCGCGCAATACGCCAAAGGCGCACAAGCTGATCGCGGAATATTCGGCGCGAGGCTGCCAGCAGAACGCCGCGCCCCCGGATCTCAAAAGTCTCTGAGCCCGAACTGGCGACCCCGGCAGGGTTCGAACCTGCGACCTGCCGCTTAGAAGGCGGCTGCTCTATCCAGCTGAGCTACGGGGTCGATGCATCGCGCGCCGTTCGCCAGTCGGCTCAATGCGTCCACTGGCCCAGACGGGTCGATCTGAAATTATCCGCATAGGACTGAATCCGGCGCACATGCGCCTTCGGCTCCTCGACCCGATAGGCGAGCCCGTGCTTTTGCGCATAGGCGATCGCCTCGTCCTTGTCGCCGAAGCGCAGGCGGACCTGGCTTTTCATATCGCTGGAGCTGGTCCAGCCCATCAGCGGATCGATCTCGCGCGGCGTTTCCGGCTCGAACTCGAGAACCCATTGCCCGGTCCGGGCCCTGCCCGACTGGGTGGCGGTTTTGGCGGGCTGATAGATGCGTGCGGTCATGTCGCGCGTTCCGATAAACGGCATACCAAGCGGACCAGGTTGGTCGGGGCAGCAGGATTCGAACCTGCGACCTGAAGTACCCAAAACTTCCGCGCTACCAGGCTGCGCTATACCCCGGCTGGGAAGAAAATCCGCATCTCCCATCGCGCCTCTCGCTATCACGCGGGAGCAGGCGCGAACAAGGCCGGCCTTAAGGCCGGGCGCGCGCCGTCATTTCGAAAACAGCGGATGGCGGACGCGGTCGCCGATCTTGAGGCCGATCTGCGCCGCGGCGCCGGCGTTCACCTCGATGACGCCGGCGGCCGGCGCGCCCGACGAAATGATCCGCTCCGACAGCGGCTCGGTGTTCTCGGCGAGGCCGACGACCTTTCCGGTCCGCGAAATGAAGATCATGTCGAGCGCGATATAAGTGTTCTTCATCCACATCTGAACCGGCCGTTCGGTGTCGAAATCGAACAGCATGCCGTGATCTTGCGGCAACGAGCGGCGGAACATCAGGCCGCGCTCGCGCTCGGCCTCGGTGCGCATGACCTCGACGAAAAACGGATGCGCGCCGGAGGACGTCACGATATCGAGCTGCTCCAGCTTCGCCGGCGCCTCCGACTCAGGCATCGCCCCGGCCTCGTCCGCCAAAACGGCCGGCGGAGCCGCAAACCACAGCATCAAAGCGAGAAAACCGGCCCAGACGGGCCGCAAAGCCGCGCGCGGCCGAACGCCGCTGCGCCCGGAGCCGGCCAGGCCTCGCCCGCTCTCGCCCGCTCGCATCAAAAAAATCGTCAAATCATCGCCCCGAAAAACGCCCGCCACGCCCGTCAATGCGACCGCGGTCCCGCCGCGTTGAGCAGGCGCACTTCGGCCGCCATCAAGCCCTTCGGCCCGTCGCCGAACCGCACCAGAAGGCTTTCGCCCGGATGCACCTCCGCAACGCCATAATGCCGCAACGTCTCCATGTGAATAAAAATATCCTCCGTGCCGCCGCCGCGCGTGACGAAGCCGAAGCCGCGCGCGCGGTTGAACCATTTGACGACGACGATCTCGAACCCGCTCGTCGGGGCGACCTTGACATGGGTGCGCGGCGCGCTCTTCGGAGGGATGCGCCGCCTGCGCCTCCATCGAGACGATCTTCAGGACCTGCAGCCCCTTGGCGCCGCGGACCGCCTCGCAGACGATGCGCGCGCCGGCCTGCGCGATCTGGAAGCCATCCTTGCGCAAAGTCGTCACATGCAAAAGCACGTCCGGGCCGCCATTGTCGGGCGCGATGAAGCCATAGCCCTTGACGGCGTCGAACCATTTGACCTGGCCGGCCACTTCGACGATCTCGTGCGCGCCAAGACTGGGCGCCAAGCGGCGCCGCGTCCGCGTCGGAACGGCGCCGCGAGGAACTCAAATCTCCGGCGCAAGATTTTTCGTCCAAGGATGCACCTCCGCCCAAACTGCTCTCGAAAGGCGCGCTGCCGTACGGCGCGGGTCCTGGAGGGCGCGGTCTTGGAGGGCGTGGAGAGAATCAGCGGCGACCGCGCCTCTTCCGCATCAGGATAGCATCGAGCCGGCCCCGCAAAAGCCGATCGGCCCAGTAAGGTGTGGATGATTTCAATTTGCGCCCGCGCGCGGAAATTTACGCCCGCGGACGAAAAGCGCAAAAATCCGCTCCCGCCACAATTGGGCTCGGCTGGACACTTAAGGAACAAGCCGTTATCAGCGCTTTTCCCTGCGCCGGCGGAATGAGAAAAAACGGAGACCGGATTTCCGCCGGCGTCCCGCTCCAAACTCCTCGCATCGATCGCATTCAGGATTTTGGATTGCGAGCTGACGAGCGAAGCGGATCCCGGTCCGATCGAGAAAAATAGCTAAAACAGAGAATTAGAGTGTTTTCCTATTCCCTCTGAAAACACTCCAGGTGGTGGAGGCTGGAACTGGCGATGGCGAGAAAGATTCCCCTTTTCATTCAGATCACATTGATCCCTCTCCTTATCGCGGCGATCTTATTGGTCGAGCTGAAGCATCCGTTTGCGAAATTCCGCCTCGCCACGCTGGCGCTGGTCTTCGCCCTGTTCGTCGATCTTGCGATCCTGGCGCGGGGCAAGACGCGAAACCTGATGGTCGTGCTCGCCTCGCTTGTGTTTGGTCTTTCGCTCGCCGAGGCCGCCGCCGGCGCCATGACGCCGCGCTCGGTTGTGAAGATCGATCGCGGCTGGTCTGTGCGCCAGCCGATCATGGGCTGGGGCCCCGAAAAGGCCGGGACCTATCACGCGCAGATGCTCGATCCGAGCGACAATTCGATCATTTACGAGACCGATTACACCTTCGATTCCGATCTGCTGCGGCACACGGTTTCGGCCGACTCGGGCCCGGCGATCGTCTTTTTCGGCGATTCCTTCACCTTCGGCGACGGCGTCAAGAACGAGGAGACCCTGCCGCAGGACTTCGCCGATCTCACCGATCGCAAGCTGCGCGTCCTTAATCTGGCGCTGACCGGCTACAGTCCGCAGCAATTCCTGCGCGAAATGGAGACCGAGCCGCTTCGACAAGGTCATCGGTCCCGATCCGAAACTGTTCGTTTTCCTGACCGCGCCCTGGCATGCCGAGCGAACGTCCTGCAAGGCCTATTGGACCGCGCATGCGCCGCTCTATGCGCTGGAGGACGGCCGCGTCGTCTTCAAGGGCGACTGCAACGAGGGCGCGAGCCTCTGGTGGCGCGAATGGCTCGGCAACTCCGCCCTTTACCGCTACCTGATCGAGCCCTGGCGCCACAAGGTCAAACATGAGGACGTCGAACTTTATGTCAGCGTGCTGGAGGCGGCGGTGAAGATGGCGAAGGAGAAATATGGCGCTCCCGACGATCATCCCCTACCTGCGCCAGCCCAAGGAATATCTCGAGGGAACGGGCTTTACCGATGAAGCGATCATGCAGCGCCTCAGCGATGCGGGCGCCATCGTCATCGACGCATCCCTTACCAAGGAAGCAGCCGGCGGCGCGCAGATCAGCATCAGGATCGACGGCCATCCGACGCCGCTCGCCAATCGCTTGAGGGCCGCACAGATCAAGGCCGCCATCGACGAGAAATTGCCCGGCGCCCTGCTGGCGGACGCAAAATGAGGTCGAGGGCCGAGAGAGGGCGCCCGGCAATAAGGGTGCGCGCCGCTCGCGCCCCGCCGCCCGCCCACGATCGCCGCCGAGGCGGGAAAGGCCGCCTCGAAAAGGACAAACCCGCCACGAAAAGGACGATGCCGATCGCCGGACGTCGTCCGCTCGCCGGATGCTCCACGAGGGTCAGCCATCAATCCAAGCCAGGCAAGACCTTCAAAGGTATCCTTCAAAGCGAGCCGCCTCGCAGCGCTTTCTCTTCTCTCGGCCTCATCGTCATGGGTGGAGCTGAAGCAGCCGACCCCCTTTTTCCGGCTGCTTAGCTTTGTTTTCGTCTTCTTGTCGTTCGCCTGCCTTGCCGTCTCTGGCGCGCGGCCGCTGGCGCGATCGGCTGGCGATGCTGGCCTCGCTCGGCTTTGGCCTTTGCGTGCTCGAGATGGCGGCGACTCTTATTGGAGCCGAAGACGATGCTCAACATCAGCGCCGGCTGGACGGACTATGAACCCGTCCTCGGCTGGGGCGCCGGCAAACCCGGAACCTATCATGCAACCAGCGTCGATCCGAAGACCGGCGCAACGATCTACAGCGTCGATTACACCTTCGACGCGAACTTGACCGCGCCGGACGCTTTCGGCCGAAGCGGCACGGCCGATCGTCTTTTTCGGCGATTCCTTTACTTTCGGCTTTGGCCTCAACGACGCCGATACATTGCCGCAGGCCTTCGCCGATGTGCATTCAGCGCAAACAGCGCGTTCTCAATCTCGCCAACGGCGGATACGGCCCGCAGCAATTCCTGCGCACGCTCGAGACCGGATTTCGCGACGGCGTCATCGGCCCGGATCCCAAGCTCTTCATTTTCACTGACGCTGCCGCCTGGCATGCGGAGCGAGCGGCCTGCAAGTCGCCCTGGGCGCTCAACGCGCCGCGCTACGCGCTGGAGAACGGCGCGCTCGTCTTCAAGGGCCGCTGCTACGAAGGCTGGCGTCTGCGGGCGCAGCGCTTTCTGTTGGACACGGCCGCCTATCGCTATTTCATCGCAGCCCTATCTGCGGCGCATTACGCGCGACGACATCGAATTCTATATCCGCGAGCTCGACGCCGCGGCGCTCTCGCGCAAAGAGAAATATCACGTCGACACGCTCGTCCCCTATGTGCGCGTCGCCCGGCGCGCTCGGCAACGCCGGCTTCACGGACGACGACGATCATGCAGCGTCTGCGCGACGCCGGCGCGATCGTGATCGACGCCTCGCTGCAAAAAGAAAAGGCCGAGGGCGCGCGCGATCGACATTCCGGGCGACGGCCATCCAACGCCGCTCGCCAATCGCCTCAGGGCGGAGTTGATCAAGTCCTATATCGCGCAGCATATGTCGGGGATATTATTGTCCGAGCTGGAGTAAGCATCCTGAACATTCCCATGCGGCCGCAGGCGCCGAGCGCGAGCTCGCTCGAAAGCGTTCGCGCCATCGAGGCTCCTGCGCCTCGCCGCCGTTCCCATTCTGGCCGCCCTCATCGCTATGGGTGGAGACCAGACGGCAGCCGGGCTTCTTTCGCCTGATCAGTTTCGCGCTGACGCTTCCTCATCGTCGCCGACATCGCTTCGCTGCTGCGCGGCGCCGCGCGGGACGGTCTCCTCGTGCTCGCATCGCTTCGTGTTCGGCCTCTCCGCCATCGAGGCGGCGGCCTATGTGATGCAGCCGGGCCAGGTCATCGCATCGAGCGATGGCGCCACTGTTCGCCGTCCCGTCATCGGCTGGGGACCCGAGCGCGCCGGCCGCTTCCATTCGGAGAAAAGCGATCCGAAAACGGGCGCGCTCATCTACAGCGCCGACTACACCATCGATTCAAATCTGCTGCGCCAGACTCGTGTCGGCCGATCGCGAAGCCGACCATCGCCTTCTTCGGCGATTCGATCACCTTCGGCGTCGGCCTCAACGACGCAGATACGCTGCCGCAGCAATTCGCCGATTCTCGAACCCGGACGAGCGCGTCGTCAACCTCGCCTTCACCGGCTATGGACCGCAGCATTTCCTGCGCGAAATGGAGACCGGCCTGTTCGACTCCGCGATCGGCCCGCAGCCGCGAGCTGTTCGTGTTCCTGACGGTGCCCTGGCATGCGGAGCGCACCTCCTGCAAGGCCTCATGGGTCGTCGACGCGCCGCGCTATGCGCTCGAAAATGGCAAGGTCGCGTTCAAGGGCGCCTGCTTCGAGGGAGCGGCCTTGCAATGCGGCAGTTCCTCTGGAACTCGGCGGCCTATCATCTGATCTTCGATCCCGATCGCGGCAACGCCAGTCACGAAGACATCGAACTCTATATCCGCATTCTGCTGGCGGCCGTCGATCTCGCGAAAGCGAAATATGGCGTCCCGACGCTCATCCCGTTCATGCGCAGCACGGACGAATATCTGCGCGGAACCGGCTTCACCAATGAGTCGATCATGGCGCGCCTCGCCGCAGGCGGCGCCGACGTCGTCGACGTCTCGCTTGTCAAAGAGGAAGCCGGCAGGGGCGAAAATCGCCATTCCGGGCGATGGACATCCGACCGCGCTGGCGAACCGGCTGCGCGCGGAAATGCTCCGGGCGTATATTGTACAAAACATGGCGCATGTTTTGCTTGCGGCCGCGCCCGCACCGCCGAACTGAGCCGCTTTCGCGAAGTTTTCCCAACCGTTTGCGAAGTGTTTCACGTGAAACAGCTGGCGTCCCCGGACCCCGCAAGGTGTTTCACGTGAAACATTTTTGACCGATTGAGGCCGGCAAACCGGTCAAAGCCGGGACGCGATCTTACGTGGCCAGATGTCGTCCGGCGCGTCAGTCGAGTTCGAAGGCGTTCTTGTAGTCGAGCTTCAGCGCCGGATCCTGGCGGTCCTTGACGAGGACGCAATTGCCCACAGCAAGATATTCGATCTCGCTGCCCATGAAGCAGCGGAACGCGTCTTCCGGCGTGTTTACAATCGGTTCGCCGCGCACGTTAAAGCTTGTGTTGATGAGCACAGGGCAGCCGGTCAGCGCCTCGAAGCGCGTGATCAGCGCGTGGTAGCGCGGGTTGGTCTCGGGGTGCACGGTCTGCACGCGGGCCGAATAATCGACATGGGTGACGGCCGGAATGTCCGATCGCTGCACGTTCAGCTTGTCGATGCCGAAAAGGGCAAGCTCCGCCTCCGACATCTTGCGGCACCGCTGCTGCTTTTACAGGGGCGACCAACAACATATAGGGGGAATCGGCGTCGAGCTCGAACCAGTCGGCGACCTTTTCGCGTAGCACCGATGGCGCGAAGGGACGAAAGCTCTCGCGGTATTTCACCTTTAGATTCAACGCCTTCTGCATCGTCGGCGAGCGCGGGTCGCCAAGGATCGAGCGATTGCCGAGCGCGCGCGGACCAAACTCCATGCGGCCCTGATGCCACCCGACCGCCTGCCCCGCCGCCAGCGCGGCGGCTGTCTTTTCAATGAGTTGCGCGTCGTCGACGACGGTGAAGACCGCGCCGGCGGCCTTGAGCCGATCCTCGATCTCGCTCTGCGCGTAGCTCGGCCCGAGATAGGCGCCGTGCATGGCGTCGGGCCGCTTCGCGTTCTTGACCGCAACGCCCTGATTTTCCTGGAAATAGACCGCCAGCGCCGCGCCAAGCGCGCCGCCGGCGTCGCCCGCCGCCGGCTGAACGAAGATTTCGTCGAACTTGCCGTCGCGCAGGATCTTACCGTTGGCGACGCAATTCAGCGCGACGCCGCCCGCAAGGCAGAGGTTGCGCAGCCCGCTTTCGCTGGCCAACGCGCGGGTGAGCCGCAGCACGACCTCTTCCGTGACGGCCTGAACCGAGGCGGCGAGATCCATATGGCGCTGCTCGAGCGGCTCGCTGGCGCGCCGCGGCGGCCCGCCGAAGATCGCGTCGAAGCGCGCATTGGTCATGGTGAGGCCGGTGCAATAGCCGAAATAGTCCTGGTTGAGCCGGAACGAGCCGTCGTCCTTGACGTCGATCAGATGCTCGAGAATCAGCTTGCGCGAATCTCGGCTCGCCATAGGGCGCGAGGCCCATTACCTTGTATTCCCCGGAGTTGACCTTGAATCCGGTGTAATAGGTGAACGCCGAATAGAGCAGCCCGAGCGAATGCGGGAAATGGATTTCCTTGGTGATGCGCAAGATCCGCGCCCTCGCCGATCGCCGCCGAGGTGGTCGCCCATTCGCCGACGCCGTCCATCGTCAGACACCAGCGCCGACTGGAACGGCGAGGGGTAATAGGCGGAGGCGGCATGCGAAAAATGATGTTCGCAGAAGCGCAGCTTGGCTTTGTCGCCGAGCGCCGGATCGATCTCTTTCAATTCGCGCAGCAGAAGATCGCGCTGGAACAGCTTCTCGCCGATCCAGAGCGGCATGGATTTGCGGAATGATGCAAAGCCCATCCGGCGCAAAGGCGAGGTAGGTCTCGACGAGCCGCTCGAATTTCAGAAACGGCTTTTCGTAAAAGACGACGCGATCGATCGCCGCGGCGTCGATCTTCGCCTCTTTCAGGCAATAGGCGATCGCGTGCGCCGGAAAGTCGGGATCGTGCTTCTTGCGCGTGAAGCGCTCTTCCTGCGCCGCCGCGATGATCTCGCCATCGCGGATCAGGGCGGCGGCGCTATCGTGGTAGAAGGCGGAAATCCCCAGAACCAGCATCGGAACCGGATCAGAACAGCGTGTAGATGAAGGGCGCGACGACCGAGCCCTGGCTCAGCACGAACAGGCCGCCGAAAATCAGGAAGAGTGCAAGCAAGGGAAGCAGCCAGAACTTCTTCCGCGCGCCCAGAAACTCGAAAAGCTCAGCAAAGATCGACATTTGTTCTTCCTCAAAACTGCTTCGTCATTGCGCCCTGTCCGGGGGCTTCCGGCTCGCGCGTCGATCCAATAGCTCTTGGCGTCCGGCTCCATTTTCAGACCGAGCGGATCGCCGCCCCTCTTGCGCATAAGCCAGCCGAGCGGCGTCACGGCTGCAAAAAACATCAGCCCCATGATGATCGGGTTGACGATCTGGTTCAAAAGCATCCCCAGCTTGAACCAGGCGCGATTGAGCGGCGTCAACCGATCCGGCGCGACCAATGCGAGAGCCGCCATGATTGCGCCCGCTGCGAGAAACCCCCATCGCGGCGAATGATGGTGAAAGAGTGGCCACAAGGCCATTAGCGCAAAAATGGCCCCAAAACTCAGGCCGAATTTGCGATTTGAGCCGAGAACCACCTTTCGGAAGCTCGACATGTTTTCATGCGTCTGCATTTCAGGACCTGTGGTTCGTCCGCGCATAAGCGGCACGTTCTGTGACGATCCCCCGCCGTCAAGGTTTCGCCGGTTCGCCGCCGACCGCGCCACCGCATCGATTGACCGGCCGGCCGGCGCGGCCACTCCCCATATTTTCCAATTACGGCGCTTTTGTCATTTCCCTCGGCCGAGCACAAGTCCGACGGGGCGTTCAAGGCTGTAAGCAAGCTGTCGGCGGAAAACGGGGAGTTAAGCCGTGGAAGCCTACAAAAATGATGGACATTAGCCGAAAGGCTTCATATCTCCTGTAAGGAATCAATAGGAAGCGCTCTCGCCTGCGCCCCGGAAATCGCCAGCGGAGTTCGCATGCTCACGAAAAAAGGCAAATATGGGCTGAAGGCCATGGTTCATCTGGCTGGGCAGCCGCCGGGCGAGGCGACGCTCGTCACGGATATCGCCGTTTCGAATCACATTCCGAAGAAATTTCTCGATACGATTCTCGGCGAGTTGCGCAACGCCGGATTCGTCAATTCGAAGAAGGGCAAGGGCGGCGGCTATACGCTGGCGCGGCCCGCGCATGAGATCAGGGTCGGCCATATCGTTCGCGTGCTCGATGGGCCGCTGGCGCCCATTCAATGCGCCAGCAAGTCCTCCTATCGGCGTTGCGATGATTGCACCGACGAGAAGCATTGCAGCGTTAGGCTCATCATGCTGGAGGCGCGCAACGCAATTTCAACGGTGCTCGACAATCGTACTCTGGCGGAGATGCGCGCGTTGACCGAAAGCGATTCCGCGCATCTCATGTATTATATCTGACGGCGAACCGGCGGCGTCTCGGCTGAACGGCTCAAGCGCCGCCCGCCGGCGTTGAAGCCGCAGCCTTTTTCCGCTCGTGCAGCGCGCGTTCGATCGCGGCCGAGACGTCGTCGATCGGCGCCATCCCGTCGACGGCCTTCAAGGCGCCTTTTGCTGCGTAAAACGCCGACACGGGGGCCGTTTGCGCGTGGTATGATTCGAGGCGCTTCCGGAAGGCTTCCGGATTGTCGTCGGCGCGAACAGCTTCTCCCCTGGCGAGCAATTCCTGCGCTCGCTTTTCGATCCGGGCGAGCAAAGCCGTATCGTCGACCACGAGTTCGATCACCGCGTCGAGATCCATATGCTTGGCGTGCAGGATCGAGGCGAGGGCTTCGGCCTGTTTCACCGTGCGCGGAAATCCGTCGAGTATGAAGCCGGCTTTGGCGTCCGGTTCGTCGATGCGCTCGGCGATGATGCCGACGACGGTTTCGTCGGGGACGAGGCCGCCCGCATCCATGATCGCCTTGGCTTTTAGTCCGATCGGCGTTCCGGCCTTAACAGCCGCGCGCAGCATGTCTCCGGTGGAGAGCTGCGGAATTTTGTATTTGTCCTGAAGACGCGTCGATTGCGTCCCTTTCCCGGCCCCTGGCGGGCCAAGAAGCACGAGCCTCATCTGCGTCTCCCCCTCAATTTTGCTTTTTTGACGAGCCCCTCATATTGGTGCGCCTGGAGGTGCCCGAGAATTTGGGCGACCGTATCCATGGTGACGCTGACCACGATGAGGAGCGACGTCCCGCCAAAATAGAACGGAAGCGCGGCATAGGAAATAAGCATTTCAGGCAAAAGACAGATCACGGCGAGATAGGCCGCGCCAATCACGGTGATCCGCATCAGGATCGTATCGATATATTGCGCCGTGCGCTCGCCCGGACGAATTCCGGGGATGAAGCCGCCATGCTTTTTCAGATTGTCGGCGGTTTCCACCGGATTGAAGACGATCGCCGTGTAGAAAAACGCGAAAAAGACGATCAAGGCGACATAGGCGACCATATAGAGCGGTCGGCCATGGCCGAGGTAGCTCGAAATCAATCCAAGGACGCCGGTCTGGTTTTGCGAAAAATTGGCGATGGTGGTCGGCAGCAGCAGCAGCGAGGAGGCGAAAATCGGCGGAATGACGCCGGATGTGTTCAGCTTCAGCGGCAGGAACGAGGTCTGACCCTCATAGACCTTATTGCCCTGTTGCCGCTTCGGATAGGTGATCAGAAGCCGTCTTTGCGCCCGCTCCATGAAAACGATGAAGGCGATGACGCCGATCGACATGGCCAGCACGCCGATGATGACCCCCGTCGAGATCGCGCCCTGGCGCCCAAGCTCCAGCGTATTGATGATCGCCGCCGGGAAAGCGGCGACGATGCCGGCGAAGATGATGAGAGAGGAGCCGTTGCCGATGCCGCGCGAGGTGATCTGCTCGCCGAGCCACATCAGGAACATGGTGCCGCCCATCAGGGTCAGCACCGTCGACAGCCGAAAGAACCAGCCCGGCTCGGTGACGACCCCCGCCTGGCTCTCGAGCCCGACGGCGATGCCGTAGGCCTGGAAGGCGGCGAGCACGACGGTCAGGTAGCGCGTATATTGATTGATGACCTTACGCCCGGACTCGCCTTCCTTCTTCAGGGCCTCGAGCGTCGGAAACACCGACGTCAGGAGCTGAATGATGATCGACGCCGAAATGTACGGCATGATGTTCAGCGCGAAAATCGCCATGCGCTGAACGGCTCCGCCCGAGAACATATTGAACAGTTCGAGCACGCCCTGCTTGTTGCCGGTGAAATTCGCCTCGAAGGCGGCGGGATCGATGCCCGGCAGGGGAATATAGGTGCCGAACCGGTAAATGATCAGCGCGCCGAGGGTGAACCAGATCCGCTTTTTGAGTTCTTCGGCCTTGCCGAAGGCGCTCCAGTTGACGTTTGCCGCAAGCTGTTCCGCCGCCGATACCATCTGGTGCTCCTCAGGCGCGTTGCGCGCCGGAATGCTCTAAATTCAAGCCTTGCGCCGGATCGAAACCCCAGCAAGCGCCGTCCCAGCGTTAGCCGACGGTTCGAAACAACGTGGGATCGGCGCGGCGGATCCGCCAGCTTGGCGGCCGGCGCCGGCGAACCGGATCAAACGGCCGGCGAATTCCTTATAGGTCAGGCGAAACGGGATCGAAAGCCTTTCGGGCGTTCCCCCGGCTCGCGCGCCGGAGCAGATCCAACTTCCCCAGCCCATCTGCCTTGGCCGGACGAGACGTGAGCCTCGGCGGCGCGACGCCAGATTGGTTCAGCCGGCGTCCGCGGCGGTTGAGGCTTCGACGGGCGCCGCCGTGAGCTTGATGGAGCCGCCGGCAGCTTCGATCGCAGCTACGGCGCTTTTCGACGCCGCCTCGACCTCAAACGTGAGCTTCGCCTCGAGCTTGCCGACGCCGAGAATTTTCACGCCGTCGCGCGGCTTCGAGATGACGCCGCTGGCGATCAAGGCCTCGTTGGTGACGACGCCCTCGGGATCGAGCTTGCCGGCATTAACCGCGTCCTGGATGCGTCCGATATTGACCTCGTTATAGTTCGTCGCGAACGGATTCCAGAAGCCGCGCTTCGGCAACCGCCGATGCAACGGCATCTGGCCGCCCTCGAACCCCTTGATCGCAACGCCCGTGCGGGCCTTCTGACCCTTGACGCCGCGCCCGCATGTCTTGCCCTTGCCGGAGCCGATGCCGCGTCCGACCCGCATGCGGGACTTCGACGAGCCTGGATTGTCGTGAATATCGTTGAGTTCCATGTCTTTTATCCTAAGTCGGCCGCAGCCTCAGACCTCGTCGACGACGCGGACGAGATGGGCGACCTTCGCGATCATGCCGCGCACGGCCGGCGTGTCCTTAAGGGAGGAGCGGCGGCCGATCTTGTTCAGCCCAAGACCGATCAATGTCGCACGCTGCTCCGCAGGGCGTCCGATCGGGCTCTTGGTCTGCTCAAGCGTCACCGTGGTTTGGGCTTTGGTGGTCATCATCGGCTCCTTCACCCTTCGCTGGCGGCTTCCGCCTCGCCGCCCTGGCGCCGCGCCTGAAGGGTCGAAACCTTCAGATTGCGGCGGGCGGCGACGGCGCGCGGGGAATCCTCGCGCTTCAGCGCATCGAACGTCGCCCGCACCATATTGTAAGGATTGGACGAGCCCTGCGACTTGGCGACGACGTCATGCATGCCGAGCGTCTCGAAAATGGCGCGCATCGGGCCGCCGGCGATGATGCCCGTGCCGGCCGGCGCGGCCCGCAGCACGACGCGCCCTGCGCCATGGCGTCCGTTGACGTCATGATGCAGCGTGCGGCCTTCGCGCAGCGGCACGCGGATCAGGGCGCGCTTCGCCGACTCGGTCGCCTTGCGGATCGCCTCCGGCACTTCGCGCGCCTTGCCATGGCCATAGCCCACGCGGCCTTTCTGGTCGCCGACGACGACAAGCGCGGCGAAGCCGAACCTGCGGCCGCCCTTCACCACCTTGGCGACGCGATTGATATGGACCAGGCGATCCATGAATTCGCTGTCGCGCTCCTCGCGGTCGCGGCCACGCCCGCCTTCACCTTCACGCGCCATGTGTTTGTTCCAATCCCAATCCGTGTTCCATATCGATCCCGCGCGACCTCAAAAGCTGAGGCCGCCTTCCCGCGCGCCTTCGGCCAGCGCCTTGACCCGCCCGTGATACATATAGGAGCCGCGATCGAACACGACTTCCTTAATGCCCGCTTGCGCCGCGCGTTCGGCGATCAGCTTGCCGATCGCTTTCGCCGCCTCGACGTCGGCGCCGGTCTTCAGGCTCTCGCGGTTGACCTTCTCAAGGGAGGAGGCGGCCGCAAGCGTGCGCCCGGCGGCATCGTCGATGATCTGGCAATAAATCTGCTTCGACGACCGGAACACCGAAAGCCTTGGCTTGCCGTAGGCGCGCGCGCGCAGCGAGCGTCTGACGCGCGCTTGGCGACGGGCTGTGGCCACATTGTCCTTTGCCATGACTGGCTCCTGATCCTTAGCTCGAAATTACTTCTTCTTGCCTTCCTTGCGGAAGATGAATTCGCCGGCGTATTTGACGCCTTTGCCCTTATAGGGTTCGGGCGGGCGCAATGCGCGGATTTCGGCGGCGACCTGCCCGACCTGACGCTTGTCGATGCCGCTGATCGCCACTTCCGTCGGTTTCGGGGCGACGATCGCGATGCCTTCCGGGATCGGAAAGTTCACGTCATGGCTGAACCCGAGCGACAATTGCAGGTTCTTGCCCTGAAACCGCCGCCTTGTAGCCGACGCCCGTGATCTCCAGCTTGCGCTCGAAGCCCTTTGAGACGCCGGTCACGAGGTTGTTCACCATCGACCGGGTCATGCCCCATAGCGCCCGCGCGCGCTTGGTTTCGTTGCGCGGCGAAACTTCGATCCCGCCCTCGCCCAAAACCACGGCGACGTCCTCCGGCGCGGCGAAGGAGAGGGCTCCCTTGCCGCCTTTCACCGAAACCAGCTGGCCGTCGATCTTGGCCGTGACGCCGGCTGGAATTGCGACCGGCTTTTTTCCGATACGAGACATAACACTATTCCCAACTCAAAATTTGCGGCGCTTCCGGTCAGAACACCTTGCAAAGAACTTCGCCGCCGACATTGGCTTCGCGCGCGGCGTGATCGGCCATCACGCCCTTCGGCGTGGAGACGATGGTGATGCCAAGGCCGTTGGCGACGCGCGGCATGGCGTCGACGGCGGCGTAGACCCGCCGTCCAGGCTTCGACACGCGCTGAATCTCCCGGATCACCGGCAGACCGTCGAAATATTTGAGTTCGATCTCGAACTCGGTGCGGCCATTGCCGTATTCGGTGGTCGAATAGCCGCGGATATAGCCTTCCGACTGCAGAACGTCGAGCACATGCGCGCGAAGGCGCGAGCCCGGCGTCTGCACCTTGCCCTTGCGGCGCATCTGCGCGTTGCGGATGCGGGTGAGCATATCGCCCAACGGATCGTTGACTGCCATGATCCGTCCCTCCTACCAGCTCGACTTGACAAGGCCGGGGATGAGGCCCTGCGACCCCAGTTCCCGCAGCGCGATGCGCGACATCTTCATCTTGCGCGTGAACGCGCGCGGACGCCCGCTCACCTCGCAGCGATTGCGGATGCGCACGGCCGCCGAATTGCGCGGCAGCTCGGACAGCTTGAGGCGCGCCGCGAAACGCTCCTCGACATTCAGGCTCTCGTTATTGGCGATCGCCTTCAGCCGGCTGCGCCGCCCCGCATATTGCTTGACCAATTTGATCCGGCGCTTGTTCTTCTCAATCGAGCTTTTCTTGGCCATAAACCTCTACCTTCTGGTCGCCGCGTCTGAAACGATTGCGTTTCACTGCCGGAACGGGAAGTTGAATGCGCGCAACAGGGCGCGCGCCTCGTCGTCGGATTTCGCCGTGGTGCAGACGATGATGTCCATGCCGACGACGCTCTCCACCTGATCATAGTTGATCTCGGGGAAAATGATGTGCTCCTTGATGCCCATGGCGTAGTTGCCGCGGCCGTCGAAGCTCTTCGGGTTGAGGCCCCTGAAGTCGCGAATGCGCGGCAGGGCGATCGTCACCAACCGATCGAGAAACTCGTACATGCGGGTCTTGCGCAAAGTCACCTTGGCGCCGATCGGCATGTTCTCGCGCACCTTGAACGTCGCGATGGCCTTGCGGGCATGCGTGATGACCGGCTTCTGGCCGGCGATGAGGGCGAGGTCGGCCGCCGCCAGCGTCACCTTCTTGGTGTCGTTCACGGCTTCGCCGACGCCCATGTTCAGCACGATCTTCTCGATGGCCGGCACTTCGAGCAGGTTCTTGTAGCCGAACTGCTCGATGAGCTGCTGGCGGACCGTCTCGTCATAATGCTTCTTGAGCCGCGGCGCGTAATCCTTCGGCGCGGCGAGATCCGCCGCAGAGGCGGTCGCCCCCGTTGCGCGCTCGCGCCCGCCGCCCTCGCCGCCGGCAGGCTGCTTGGCCTTGGTCGCGGTCTTGGGCGCGCCCTTGGCGGCGTCCTTGCCGCCCTTGGGCGGGGCGCCCTTGCCGCCCTTGCCTGCTTTGGAATCAGCCATCGATCACGTCTCCAGAACGTTTGGCGAAGCGGACCTTGCGGCCGTCATCGAGAATCTTGAAGCCGACCCGCGTCGGCTTGCCGTCCTTCGGGTCGGCGACCGCGAGATTGGACAAATGGATGGTCGCCTCCTTCGAGACGATGCCGGCTTCCTGCTTGGCGGTCTGCCGCTGGTGCCGCTTGACGAGATTGACGCCGCGAACGACGGCGCGCCCCTCCTTCGGAATGACCTGGAGCACTTCGCCGCCGCGGCCCTTGTCGCGGCCGACCAGGACGACGACCTTGTCGCCTTTTTTGATCTTGGCGGCCATCACAGCACCTCCGGGGCGAGCGAGATGATCTTCATCTGGTTGCGGGCGCGCAATTCGCGCGGCACCGGCCCGAAGATGCGAGTGCCGATCGGCTCCGACTGGTTGTTGATCAGCACGGCGGCGTTGGAATCGAAGCGGATCACCGAACCGTCGGCGCGCTTGATGTCCTTCGCGGTGCGCACCACCACGGCCTTCATGACATCGCCCTTCTTGACGCGGCCGCGCGGAATGGCCTCTTTGATCGAGACGACAATGATGTCGCCGACGCCGGCATATTTCCGCTTCGAGCCGCCGAGCACCTTGATGCACATCACGCGGCGCGCGCCGGAGTTATCCGCGACGTCGAGGTTGGTCTGCATCTGGATCATCGTTTCATACCTTTCTTGTCAGACCGGTTTCCGTCGCGCCCGCGCGCCGGACTTCGTCTGAAGGAGGCGCGCCTCCTTAAGAACCCTAAACCGCAATCTTGAGCCTCAGCCGTTGTTCCCCGGCAGGACGATCCAGCGCTTCAGCTTCGAGATCGGCTTGGTCTCCTCGATGGACACCGTATCGCCGACCTTGAACGCCTTGGCCTCGTCATGCGCGTGATAATTCTTCGAGCGCCGCACCGTCTTCTTGAAGAGCGGATGCGTGAATCGGCGCTCGACCTTCACGACGACGGTCTTTTCCTGCTTGTCGCTCACCACGACGCCCTGGAGAATTCGCTTCGGCATAGTCTTTCAAACCCGTTCTTTTCCGACCCGGCGAAACCGCCGCTGAACCCTATTTCGCAGAACCGCTGCGCAGCTGCGCGGCGATCGTCTTCAGCCGCGCGATGTCGCGGCGAACGACGCGGACGCGCGCCGTGTTTTCGAGTTGCCCGGTGGCGCGCTGGAAGCGGAGATTGAACTGCTCTTTCTTGAGGTTCAAAATCTCCTGCTCGAGTTGATCGCCGGACATCACCTTGAGGTCGGACAAACGCTGCTTGGCTTTCATGACCGATCCTCCCCTATTCCTGAATGCGCTGGATGAAGCGCGTCTTGATCGGCAGCTTGGCGGAGGCGAGGCGCAACGCCTCGCGCGCAAGCTCCGCCGGCACGCCGTCAAGCTCAAACATGATGCGGCCCGGCGCGACGCGCACGGCCCACAGCTCCGGCGCGCCCTTGCCCTTGCCCATGCGTACTTCGGTCGGCTTTTTCGACACCGGCACATCCGGGAAGATGCGGATCCAGACCCTGCCGGCGCGCTTCATATGGCGCGTCATGGCGCGGCGCGCGGCCTCGATCTGGCGCGCGGTGATCCGCTCGGGCTCGAGCGCCTTCAGGCCGAACTGCCCGAAGTTCAGTTCGAAGCCGGCTTTCGAGGCGCCGTGGATGCGGCCCTTGAAGGCTTTGCGGAATTTGGTGCGCTTTGGTTGCAGCATGATGCAAAAACTCTTTAATGTTCAGGCTCAGGCGGCGTCGCGGTCGCGCCGGCGTCTTTCGCCGCCGCCGCCGCCATGATCCTGCTCAGCCATTTTCTTGTCCTGGGCCATCGGATCGTGCTCAAGGATTTCGCCCTTGAAGATCCAGACCTTGATGCCGCATGTGCCATAGGCCGTATGCGCCGTCGCGGTGCCGTAGTCGACATCCGCGCGCAGCGTATGCAGCGGCACGCGTCCCTCGCGATACCATTCGAGGCGCGCGATTTCCGCGCCGCCGAGGCGGCCCGCGCAATTGATCCTGATGCCCTCGGCGCCAAGCCGCATCGCCGACTGCACCGCGCGCTTCATGGCGCGCCGGAAGGCGACGCGGCGCTCGAGCTGCTGCGCGATCGAATCGGCGACAAGGGTCGCGTCGATCTCGGGCTTGCGCACCTCGACGATGTTGATGAGGACTTCGCTGTCCGTCATCTTCGCGACGAGCTTGCGGATCTTGTCGATGTCCGCGCCCTTCTTGCCGATGACGACGCCGGGACGCGCCGAATGGATCGTCACGCGGCATTTCTTGTGCGGCCGCTCGATGATGATCTTCGACACGGCGGCCTGCTTCAAGGTCTTCATCAGGACCTCGCGGATCGCCATATCCTCATGCAGGAGCTTGCCGTATTCGTTCTTGCCGGCGAACCAGCGCGAGTCCCAGGTCCGGTTGATGCCGAGCCGAAGGCCGATCGGGTTGACTTTCTGTCCCATCTTCTCTCCTCAGGCCTGCAGCCGCGGCGGCGACTTCGCGCAGCACGATCGTCAGATGCGAGAACGGCTTCTCGATCCGGCCCGACCGTCCGCGCGCCCGGGCGCTGAACCGCTTCATCACCAGCGCCTTGCCGACGTAAGCCTCGGCGACGACGAGATCGTCGACATCGAGGCTATGATTGTTCTCCGCATTGGCGATGGCGCTCTCGAGCGTCTTCTTGACGTCGAAGGCGATGCGCTTGCGCGAAAATTCAAGATCGGCCAACGCGCGATCGACTTTCTTGCCGCGAATGAGCTGCGCCAGCAGATTGAGCTTCTGCGGACTGACGCGCAGCATGCGCGCCACCGCCTTCGCTTCGTTTTCTTTGAGCGCCCGCGGCGCCTTCTCCTTGGACATGATCAGCCTCTCCTGGCTTTCTTGTCCGCCGCATGGCCGTGGAAGGTCCGCGTCGGAGAAAACTCGCCGAACTTGTGGCCGATCATCTCCTCGGTCACGTTGACCGGAACATGTTTGTGGCCGTTATAGACGCCGAACGTCAGCCCGACGAACTGCGGCAGGATGGTGGAGCGGCGGCTCCAGATCTTGATGATTTCGGAACGTCCCGAGCCGCGCGCGGCATCCGCCTTCTTCAGCAGATAGCCATCGACGAACGGGCCTTTCCAGATCGACCGAGCCATGATCAGCCCTTCTTCTTGCTCTTGTGACGCGAGGTCACGATGAATTTCGTTGTGGACTTGTTCGAGCGCGTCTTCTTGCCCTTGGTCGGCTTGCCCCACGGGGTCACAGGATGACGCCCGCCCGAGGTGCGGCCTTCGCCGCCGCCATGCGGGTGATCGACCGGGTTCATGGTGACGCCGCGATTGTGCGGACGCCGGCCAAGCCAGCGGCTGCGTCCCGCCTTGCCGATCGAGGCGTTCATATGGTCCGGATTGGACACCGCGCCGACCGTCGCGAAACATTGGCCGTGGATCAGCCTCTGTTCGCCGGAATTCAGACGAACGATGACATAGCCCTGGTCGCGGCCGACCACCTGCGCGAAGCCGCCGGCCGAGCGCACCATGGCCCCGCCCTTGCCGATCTTCATCTCGATGTTATGCACGATCGTCCCGACCGGCATGTTGGACAGCGCCATCGCGTTGCCGGGCTTCACGTCCGCCTGCAGCGAGGCGATCACCTCGTCGCCGACGGCGAGCCGCTGCGGCGCGAGGATGTAGGATTGTTCGCCGTCCGCATAGCGCACCAGCGCGATGAAGGCGGTGCGGTTCGGATCATACTCCAGCCGCTCCACTTTCGCCGGGACGTCGAGCTTGCGGCGCTTGAAATCGATGATCCGATAGCTCTGCTTGTGGCCGCCGCCGCGAAAGCGGACCGTGATGCGACCGTTGTTGTTGCGCCCGCCGGACGATGACTTGCCCTCGGTCAGCTGCTTCAGCGGCTTGCCTTTGTAGAGGTCGCTGCGATCGACGATCACGAGCTGGCGAAGGCTCGGCGTGATCGGTTTGAAGGTCTTCAGTGCCATCGGCGCAATCCCTAAATCCTAAACCTCAAAGACCCGTCGTGACGTCGATCTTGTGACCGTCGGCGAGGGTCACGACCGCTTTCTTCACGTCGGACTGGACGCCGCGCGTCCCCTTGAACGTCTTGCGTTTGCCTTTGCGGATGAGCGTATTGACGCCCGTCACCTTGACGTCGAACAACCGCTCTACCGCCGCCTTGATCTCCGGCTTCGTCGCGTTTCTCCGGACCTTGAAGATCACCTGGTTCGCTTCCGCGGCGAGCGTCGCCTTTTCCGTGATGACCGGCGCGATGATGACGTCGTAATGATGCGCGTCGAGCGCGAGTTTTGCGGTGCTCATTTGAAGCGCGCCTCCAGGGCGTCGATCGCCGCCTTGGTCAAAACCAGTTTGTCCCGGCGCAGGATGTCGTAGACATTGATGCCTTGCACAGGCAGCACGTCGATTTGCGGAATGTTGCGCGCCGCGAGGCAAAAATTGGCCTCCGGCTCCGCGCCGTCGATGATCAGGGCGTTGGTGAGGCCGATATGCGCGAAACTCGCCTTGAGGCCCTTGGTCTTCGCATCGGACGCCTTCGCGTCCGACCACACGATGATGCCGCCGTCCTGCGCCTTCGCCGACAGGGCGTGCTTCAGCGCCAGCGCCCGCACTTTCTTCGGCAGATCATGCGCATGGGAGCGCACGACCGGACCGAAGGCGCGCCCACCGCCGCGAAACTGCGGGACGCGCGCCGAGCCGTGACGGGCCGAGCCCGTGCCCTTTTGCTTGTAGAGTTTTTTGCCGGTGCGCGCGATCTCGGCGCGGCCCTTCGTCTTGTGCGTGCCGGCGCGCCGTTTGGCGAGCTGATAGCGCACCATGCGCGCAATCAAATCTTCGCGCGGCGCCAGGCCAAAAATCGCGTCGTCGAGTTCGATCGACCCGGCAGCGTCGCCGCTCAGCGTAGTAATGTCGATCTTCACGATTGCGCTCCCGTCTCGGCTTCGGCGGCGGCTTCGCTCGCAGGCTCGCTCGCCAGACGATATTTGCCGGGCTTCGGCGCGTCCTTTGGAAGCGCTTTCTTCACCGCGTCGCGCACATAAATCCAGCCGCCGGCTGTTCCAGGCACGGCGCCTTCGACGAGGATCAGACCGCGCTCGATATCGAGCTGGACGACGCGCAGATTGAGCGTCGTCACGCGGTCGGTTCCCATATGACCGGCCATCTTTTTGTTCTTGAAGGTCTTGCCCGGATCCTGACGGCCGCCGGTCGAACCGTGCGAGCGGTGCGACAGCGACACGCCATGCGTCGCGCGCAGGCCGCCGAAGTTCCAGCGCTTCATCGGACCCGCGAAGCCCTTGCCCGTGCTGGTCCCCGTCACGTCGACGAACTGGCCGACGACGAAATGGTCCGCCGTGATCTCGGCGCCGACCGGCAGCAGCGCATCCTCCTCGACGCGGAATTCGGCGAGCTTCAGCTTCGGCTCGACTTTCGCGATCGCGAAGCGGCCGCGCTCGGCCTTCGAGACGTTCTTGACCTTGGCGAGGCCAATGCCGAGCTGCACAGCCGTATAGCCGTTCTGCGCCTTGGTCCGATGCGCGACGACCTGACAGCCGTCGAGCTTCAAAACCGTGACGGGCACATGCTCGCCGACGTCGCTGAAAACGCGCGTCATGCCGAGCTTTTGTGCGATGACACCTGACCGCATGGTTCAATCCTTAAAGTCCCGGGCGCGAGACGGCCGATCGGCCGCCGGGCGCGGGGTTCGTCTTGTAAAAGCCCGCTTGCGCTAAAGCTTGATCTCCACATCGACGCCGGCGGCGAGATCGAGTTTCATCAACGCGTCCACCGTTTGCGGCGTCGGATCGACGATATCGAGCACGCGCTTGTGCGTGCGGATCTCGAACTGCTCGCGCGACTTCTTGTCGACATGCGGCGAACGGTTCACCGTGAACTTCTCGATCTTCGTCGGCAGCGGAATCGGTCCGCGAACCTGCGCGCCCGTCCGCTTCGCCGTCGAGACGATCTCCTTCGTCGAAGAATCGAGGATTCGATGATCGAATGCCTTGAGGCGAATGCGGATGTTCTGGCCGTTCATCAATTCAATCCCTGTCGCCCCGCGCCGGAAAATCCGGTTGGCCGGCTTTAACCCTGTCTTCTGCCGCCCCCGCGTGGCTTGCGCCCTTAAAGCGCAGGCCCGGGAGCTTTCATGGCAACGCGCTCGATTTGCGCGTTACTCCGTAATCGAAGCGACGACGCCCGCGCCGACGGTGCGGCCGCCTTCGCGAATAGCGAAGCGCAGCTTCTCCTCCATCGCGATCGGCACGATCAGTTCGACATCCATCGTAACGTTATCGCCGGGCATCACCATTTCCGTGCCCTCCGGCAGGGTGACGACGCCGGTCACGTCCGTCGTGCGGAAATAGAACTGCGGACGGTAGTTGGTGAAGAACGGCGTGTGCCGGCCGCCCTCGTCCTTGGTCAGGATGTAGGCTTCGGCCTTGAACTTGGTGTGCGGCTTCACGGAGCCCGGCTTGCACAGCACCTGGCCGCGCTCGACGTCCTCACGCTTGGTGCCGCGCAGCAGCGCGCCGATGTTGTCGCCGGCCTGCCCCTGATCGAGCAGCTTGCGGAACATCTCGACGCCGGTGACGACCGTCTTGACGGTCGGCTTCAGGCCGACGATCTCGATTTCCTCGCCGACCTTGACGATGCCGCGCTCGACGCGGCCGGTCACCACGGTGCCGCGGCCGGAGATCGAAAACACGTCCTCGACCGGCATCAGGAAGGGCTGGTCGATCGGCCGCTCCGGCTGCGGAATATAGGCGTCAACCGTCTCCATCAGCTTCAGCACGGCGTCATGGCCGATTTCGGGCTGCTTGCCTTCGAGCGCGCACAGCGCCGAGCCCTTGGTGATCGGAATGTCGTCGCCGGGGAAATCATATTTCGACAGCAGCTCGCGAACTTCGAGTTCGACCAGCTCAAGAAGCTCTTCGTCGTCGACCATGTCGACCTTGTTCATGAACACGACGAGCGCGGGAACGCCGACCTGGCGCGCCAGCAGAATATGCTCGCGGGTCTGCGGCATCGGGCCGTCCGCCGCCGAGACGACGAGAATGGCGCCGTCCATCTGCGCCGCGCCGGTGATCATGTTCTTCACATAGTCGGCGTGGCCGGGGCAATCGACATGCGCATAGTGGCGGTTCTTGGTCTCGTATTCGACATGCGCCGTCGAGATCGTGATGCCGCGCGCCTTCTCTTCCGGCGCCTTGTCGATTTGATCATAGGCCGTGAAGACCGCGCCGCCCGTTTCGGCCAAGACTTTTGTAATTGCAGCCGTCAGCGACGTCTTGCCATGATCGACATGGCCAATCGTGCCAATGTTGCAATGCGGCTTGTTCCGCTGAAATTTTTCCTTGCCCATCGTCTGGCTCCTCTAGGATCACTTTTCGCTTGGCTCGAAGCTTCGGCTCGCGGCTTAAGCGTATTTGGCCTGCACCTTCGCCGCTTCGCCCGCGGGGACTTGTTCGTAATGATCGAATTGCATCGTGTAGTTGGCGCGGCCCTGGCTGAAAGACCGCAACTGGTTGACGTAGCCGAACATGTTGGCGAGCGGCACCATCGCATTGATGACCACCGCATTGCCGCGCATGTCCTGTCCCTGCACCTGCCCGCGCCGGCCGAGCAGATCGCCCATGACCGAGCCGGTGTAATCCTCCGGCGTCGTCACTTCGACTTTCATGATCGGCTCGAGCAGCACAGAGCCGCCCTTCTGCAGCGCCTCGCGGAAGGCCGCGCGCGCGGCGATTTCGAAGGCGAGCACCGATGAGTCAACGTCGTGGAACCCGCCGTCGATCAGCGTCGCCTTGACGTCGACGACCGGGAAGCCGGCGAGAATGCCGGAGCCCATGACGCTGTTGATGCCCTTCTCGACGCCGGGAATGAACTCTTTCGGCACGGAGCCGCCAACGATCTTCGATTCGAAGACATTGCCGGCGCCGGCCTCATTCGGCTCGAAGATGATGATGACGCGCGCGAACTGCCCCGTGCCGCCGGTCTGCTTCTTGTGCGTATGGTCGATCTCGACGCGTTTCGTCAGGCGCTCGCGATAGGCGACCTGCGGCGCGCCGATGTTGGCGTCCACCTTATAGGTGCGGCGCAGAATATCGACCTTGATGTCGAGATGAAGTTCGCCCATCCCCTTGAGGATGGTCTGGCCCGATTCCTGATCCGTCGAGACGCGGAAGGACGGGTCTTCCGCCGCAAGCTTCGCCAGGGCGACGCCGAGCTTTTCCTGATCGGCCTTGGATTTCGGCTCGATCGCGATCTCGATCACGGGTTCGGGGAACTCCATGCGCTCGAGAATGACCGGCTTGTTGAGGTCGCACAGCGTGTCGCCGGTGCGCGTGTCCTTGAGGCCGGCGAGCGCGACGATGTCGCCAGAATAGGCTTCCTTGACGTCTTCGCGGTTGTTGGCGTGCATCAGCAGCATGCGGCCGATGCGCTCTTTCTTGTCCTTGGTCGAGTTCAAGCACGGTCGTGCCGGACTCGATATGACCCGAATAGACGCGCGCGAAGGTCAGCGTGCCGACGAAGGGATCGTCCATGATCTTGAAGGCGAGCATGGAGAAGGGTTCTTCGTCGCGCGGCAGGCGCAGCACTTCCTCGCCGGTGTCGACGTCGACGCCCTTGATCGCCTCGCGATCGACGGGCGAAGGCAGATAGTCGACGACGGCGTCGAGCAGAGGCTGCACGCCCTTGTTCTTGAAGGCGGAGCCGCAGAGAACGGGAATGAAGGTGATGTAGCGGACCGCCTTGCGGATCAGCCGCTTCAGGGTCTCTTCGTCGGGCTCGACGCCATCGAGATAGGCGGACATGACGTCGTCATCGAGCTCAACCGCCGACTCAAGCAGAATATGGCGATATTCCTCGGCTTTCGCCTGGAGGTCGGCGGGGATTTCGGCGTCGTTATATTTGGCGCCGAGCGCCTCGTCTTCCCAGACGACCGCTTTCATGCGGACGAGATCGATGACGCCCTTGAAATCGGATTCAGAGCCGATCGGCAACTGGATGCATACGGGGCGCCCGCCGACCTTGGTGCGGATCTCCTCGACGCAGCGATAAAAATCGGCGCCGATCTTGTCCATCTTGTTGACGAAAACGACGCGCGGCACATGATATTTGTCGGCCTGACGCCATACCGTTTCCGTCTGCGGCTCGACGCCCTGATTGCCGTCGAGCACGCATACCGCGCCGTCGAGCACGCGCAGCGAGCGTTCGACCTCGATCGTGAAATCGACGTGACCGGGGGTATCGATGATGTTGAGGCGCTTGCCGTTCCAGAAGGTCGTGGTCGCGGCGGAGGTGATCGTGATGCCGCGCTCCTGCTCCTGCTCCATCCAGTCCATGGTCGCAGCGCCGTCGTGCACTTCGCCGATCTTATGCGATTTGCCGGAATAATAGAGGATGCGCTCCGTCGTCGTCGTCTTGCCCGCATCGATGTGGGCCATGATGCCGAAGTTTCGGTAGTCCTCGATTTTATGGCTGCGCGGCATAATGCGATCCCTTCAAGCGCGAAACGCTCAAAAACTTCCTACCAGCGATAATGCGAGAAGGCGCGGTTGGCTTCCGCCATCCGGTGCGTGTCTTCGCGCTTCTTGACCGCGTTGCCGCGGTTGTTCGCCGCGTCCATCAACTCGGCGGACAGACGGTCCACCATGGTCTTGTCGTTGCGCCCACGGGCGGCCGTGATGATCCAGCGAATGGCCAGCGCCTGACGGCGCTCCATGCGGACCTCGACCGGAACCTGATAGGTCGCGCCGCCGACGCGGCGCGAGCGAACCTCGATCGCGGGCGCGACATTCTCCAACGCCTGCTTGAAGACGACGAGCGGCTCGGCGCGGGTCTTCTTCTCGATGATGTCGAAGGCGTCATAGACGATCGTCTCGGCGATCGACTTCTTGCCGTCGTACATGATCGAGTTCATGAACTTCGTGAGAATGACATCCCCGAATTTCGCGTCCGGGATGACTTCCCGCTTTTCGGCGCTGTGGCGGCGAGACATGTCGTTAGGCTCCGTCCAACTTCACTTCACAAATGGGGGCCAAGACGCCTCGGCCAACTCTTTAACTAATTCCTGCCGGACCGCTTACTTCGGCCGTTTCGCGCCATATTTCGACCGGCGCTGCTTGCGGTTCTTGACGCCCTGCGTATCGAGCACGCCGCGCAGGATGTGGTAACGCACGCCGGGCAGATCCTTGACGCGGCCGCCGCGGATCATCACCACCGAATGCTCCTGCAGATTATGGCCCTCGCCCGGGATATAGCCGATCACCTCGAACCCGTTGGTCAGGCGCACCTTGGCGACTTTCCGCAACGCCGAATTCGGCTTCTTCGGCGTCGTCGTATAGACGCGCGTGCAGACGCCGCGCTTTTGCGGAGAGGCGCCGAGATGGCGGGCCTTCTCGCGATAGGTCTTTTCCTGTCGCGGCTTGCGGATCAACTGACTGATCGTCGGCATGCTTCGTCTTTCCAAACAATTATGGGCCGGAGCGCAAATGCTCCCGCCTGAACGCGATATCGCCAGAGTTCCCGCTCCACACGCCAGCCGGCGTGCAAAAACGCGAAAAAATCAGCGCCAATAGCCGCGTAGGGCTTTCGGCGCTGGGTTCACGCAGAGGACCACGGCGAGCCATGGTCTTGCCTCTCGACGATCAAGGGCGGCTCCCGAATTCTCAGGGCCCTTGAATCTTATTGTGACATTGCAGTCGCTTGATCCGACAGCGTTTAGGTTTCAATGGGTTCAGGACGAGTCGCCCCGAAACGTAAAAAACCTACTGCCTGCCTGAGGTGGGCGGAACTTAGTGAGGTCGGACTCCTCCGTCAACCCCTTTCGGAAGGAAATTCATCTTCGCGTCATCAGCGCGCATTCTCCATGCTTTCCGGCAGGGAAGGATGCAGACAAATCTCGCTAGGCGTGCGCCTTGATCTTTCCTTCAAGCGTGGCGCCATCGTGATCCTTGTGCAGCTTCGAGAGCGACGGTTCATCCAGCTTGTGCAGCACGTCCGACAGCTCGTCGGTATCCTTGAAACCTGGAGCAAAACCGGCTCCGTAGATCTTCCGCAGCGTCTTCACGAGCGTATTCCCGTGCTTCCTCGCGATATGACCGTTCTTGTCGCGGTGGCGGTCGTCGAGTCCTGGCTCTTTCGTTTTCGTGACCATTGCTTGGTCCTCCCATGCCGGCGTCTCAATGGGCGCCGTGCATCGCAAGTATAGACCATTTGCAAGACGTGAAAAGTAGCTAAGCCGTTCTTCGCGCTGATAATTGTCCCGCAGCGCAGCCTTAAGCACGGGCGATCGTGGTATGGCCGCCCATATAGGGCCGCAGCGCATCGGGGACAGTAATCGAGCCGTCTTCATTCTGGTAATTCTCCAGAACCGCGACCAGAGCGCGGCCGACGGCGACGCCCGAGCCGTTCAGCGTATGCACGAATCGCGTGTTTTTCGCCGCCTTCCGGGCGATAGCGCGCATTCATGCGGCGCGCCTGGAAATCGCCGCAGACGGAGACGGAGGAAATCTCGCGATAGCGGTCCTGCCCCGGCAGCCAGACCTCGATGTCATAGGTTTTCTGCGAGGCGAAGCCCATGTCGCCGGTGCAGAGCGTGACCACGCGATAAGGCAGGTTCAGACGTTTCAGCACTTCCTCCGCACAGCCAAGCATGCGCTCATGCTCGGCGAGGCTTCTGCTCCGGCGTCGTGATCGAGACCAGCTCCACCTTGGTGAACTGGTGCTGGCGAATCATGCCGCGCGTGTCGCGCCCCGCCGAGCCCGCCTCGGCGCGAAAGCATGGCGTGCAGGCGGTGACGCGGATCGGAAGCTCTTTTTCGTCGAGGATCGATTCGCGGACGAGGTTGGTGAGCGGGACTTCGGCGGTGGGGATGAGCCAAAGGCGGCCTTTTTCGCCTTTGGCATCTGTTCGATCAAGTCATCTGCCCAACTCGGTGAACGTCACGGTGCAAATCGTCCGGCGATCCGTCCTCGTGAACTGAAATGTCCGACACTGACTTGCCGCCAACAGACTGCTAGTTTTTGTTCGTCGACGAAGTCGAGCATCAATTGCCTAAATTCCCCATCGTCTAAAGGTGTTGACGTTGCCGAATTGGTCTTCCAAGAAACTTCGGCAGTTGCGCCGTGCCAAACATCGCCTCGTCCTTCACGAGGATCGGCGGGTTGACCTCCGTATAGCCGTGCTCGTCCGTATGCAGATCGAGCATGAATTGGCCGAGCGCCCGCTCCAGACGCGCCAGCGGCCCCTTGTTCACGACGAAGCGCGCGCCTGAAAGCTTCGTCGCCGTCTCGAAGTCCATGAGGCCCAGAGCCTCGCCAAGCTCGAAATGCTCTTTCGGCTTGAACGCAAATTTCGGCTTCTCGCCGAAGGCGTGATGCTCGGGATTGTCGTTTTCATCCTTGCCGAAAGGAACATCGTCCAGCGGCAGATTGGGGATTTCAGACAGCGCCTTGTCGAGCGCGGCGCTGGCCTCGCGCTCCTCGGCCTCGAACCCGGCAAGCCGTCCCTTCAGCTCGGCCACCTCGGCCTTCAAGGCCTCGGCGCGGGCCGCATCCTTGGCGCGCCAGCGCCTGACCAATTTCCTTCGAGGCGGCGTTGCGGCGCTCCTGCGCGGCCTGCGACTTGGCGATCGCCGCGCGGCGCGCATCGTCCAGCGCGAGAAGATGCTCCGCCAAAGGCTCCAGCCCCCGCCTCTGCCGGCCCTTATCAAAAATATCAGGATTATCTCGAATCCATTTGATATCATACATGGAACATTCTTCCAGTGCAGCAGCGCCCTCATCCTGAGGAGCAGGCGAAGCCTGCGTCTCGAAGGATGCGTTTGGCGGGACTCCCGAGGCGCCCTCGTGCTTCGAGACGGGTCTTTCAGACCCTCCTCAGCATGAGGGCTCTCAGTCGCGTCCCTCCGTCATACCTATGTGGATCCAGCGGAGCCGGCGGCCGCGCGCTTTCTCTCGATCACCCCGACCGCGAGAATGGAAGCCTCGTAGAGAAGCAGCGCCGGCGCCGCAAGCGCGAGCATCGAAAAAATGTCGGGCGGCGTCAGCACCGCCGAGATGATGAAAACGAGCACGATGGCGTAGCGCCGCTTGGCGCGCAGAAAGGCCGAATCGATGATCCCGACCTGGCCGAGAAGGGTCAGAACCACCGGCAATTGAAAGGTGATTCCAAAAGCGAAGATCAAGGTCATGATCAGCGACAGATATTCGCTGACGCGCGGCAGAAGCTCGATCTGCGGCCGCCCTGGCTCCTTCGCCTGCTGCATGCCGATGAAGAAATGCAAAAGATTCGGCATCACGACGAAATAGACGAGCAGCGCGCCGAAGGCGAAAAAGATCGGCGTCGCGACGAGATAGGGCGCGAACGCGCGGCGCTCGTGCCGATAGAGCCCCGGCGCGACGAAGGCGTAGATTTGCGCGAAAACCACCGGACAGGAGAGCGCCGCCGCGGCGAAAATCGCGACCCGGATCTGGGTGAAGAAATACTCCTGCGGCGCCGTATAGATCAGCCGCGCGTCGGGGCCGGCGACATGCTCGAAAGGGACAAGCAGAATATTGTAGATGTCCTTGGCGAAGAAGAAGCAGATGAAGAACATCGCGAGGAAAGCGGCGAGCGCCTTGATGAGCCGCGCGCGCAGCTCGATCAGATGATCCATCAGAGGCGCTTTGCTCGCCTCGATCTCGGCGTCGGTCATTGATGGCTCTGCAATGGCGCCTGGCGCTGCGTCAGTCGAGGCGCGAGCGCGCACCGGAGAAGTCGATCACGCATTGTCGCGCAAGGTGGAGACGCGGCCCGGCGCGTGCGCCGCATCGATTTGAGGCGCGGCGCCGATCTCGGCCTTGAGTGCGTCGGCCAAAGCTTGCATCTCGGCATCTATTCCTGTGTCAGGCGCGTGATCCGGCTTTTGGGCCGCTTCTTCACGCGCCGAAGCGGCGCCCTGCCCCTGCGGAAACGCTTGGGGCGAAGAAGCTTCCGCGGCGATGAGAGCGGCCGGCGGGGCGCTCAACGCGGCGGGCGCCGAAGGTCTGTCGACCGCGCTCATAATCTCATTCTTCATGTCCGCCACGGGATTGAACGGAACGTCGACACGCGCGCTCTCGGCGAGTTTTGCGACTTCGTCCTTAATGTCGGCCATATCGGCTTCGCGCACCGCCTCCATGAACTGGCCCTGGAATTCGCTCGCCATCCGCCGCATTTTGCCGACTGCGCGACCGAGCTCGCGCAGCACCCGCGGCAAATCTTTGGGGCCGATCACGATCAGCGCCACGATCCCGATCAAGATGAGCTTGCCAGCGTCGAAATCGAACATGCAGGACTTCTACTCGACTATTCTCGCCGCGACAAGTTCCCGGCGCCCTATCGCCGCCTGACGCCGTCCACCGCCTGCGCGACGTCTATCGCGAGTCAGCCGACCCTGCGCGTATCGGAAACCTTGCCCGCATCGGCGGCGGGCTGATGGTCGATGCCTCGCACCGGCGCTTCCGCTGGATTTTGGGCCTGGGGCTTTTCGTCGTCCTCGGCGAGCCCCTTCTTGAAGGACTTAATGCCTTTGGCGACGTCGCCCATGATGTCCGAAATTTTGCCCTTGCCGCCGAAAACGAGCATCACGACGGCCCCAACGATAAGCCAATGCCAGATCGAAAAACCGCCCATGGCGAAAAATCCTTCATCTTGGGCATATGCGCAAGGCGCACCGCCGGAGCGCCGAACGTATGCCTCCGCAAAAGCAAAAACAAGGAATCGCGCCGCCTTTTTGAGGCGCGCTGTCAAAAAGATAGGAACCTTTGGGAAGATCGTTCCGTCTAAAGTCGCCGGTGAGGATCGGCTCGGCCGGCCCGAGGCGAACGCCCCGCGCAGTCGACGTCGTCATTTCTGAAGGCGCCATTTTTTGGGCGCCACAAGCCAAGTTTTCGGCTGTCGGCTCGTTTTGAAGTCGGACCGACGTTCATTCTCCAGAGGCAATTTTTATTCGCGTGGCTACTCTACGGCCATGGCACATGAATTACTGAGGATATTTCTTCACTGCTAAGAAATTACCCCCAGGAGCGTTATATGTCCGAACTGCGAAAAGACCGCCTCTCATTCATCGAGACGCTTGGCCAATCGGTAGCCAACGTCTCGCCGACTTTGACCCCCGCTCTCGCCGTGGCGGTTGTCGCGGGAATGGCCGGAACCGCCTCCTGGCTGGTCTATGTAGCCGCAACGATCGCGCTGCTGATCGTCGGCCTCAACGTCAACAAGCTCGCCAAGGCGATTATATGGACCGCGATTTCGGCCGGCGTATTCTTTGTCTTCACCACCTATGTCATCACCCATGGCTTTGCAGACGACGCGACCAAGCTCGGCGCCAGCGGCGCGCCGCTTGGCGACATCCTCGCCGGCCAGAACCCGTTGATCATCGCCCTCGTCTATTTCGGCGCGGCGATCAGCAGTTTCGCCTGCGCGCTCGCCTCGATCAACGCCTTCGGCCGCGCCCCCGGGACGGCGATAGCATCAGTCGCCCGCTTTGACCTGCGACCCCGGATCCAGCGTCGCCTCGCGCGCGGCGGCGGCCCGCGTGAAGACAATCGTGACGCGGAGGCCCTGGCCGGGGTTCGATGCGACGATCACCCTGGCCTTGGCGTTTTCGCGCAGCGATTGTACGATCAACGCGCTGAGCTTGCCGGGCTGGGGCCACTCGGATCCCTCCGGCAGGCCCTTGCCGTCGTCGGAGATCACGACGCGGCACCCCTCGCTGTCGACGAGGCTCTGTAAGGTGATCGTCCCGGCGTCCCGCCCCTCGAACGCGTGCTTCAGGGCGTTGGTCAGCAGTTCGTTGACGACGAGGCCCGTCGGCATCGCGATATTGACGGAGACGGGATAGGCGTCGACCTTGAGATCCAGCCGGACGCCTTCGCTGGCGTGAGCCCGCATCACGGCCGAGGCGATCTGGCTGAGATAGGCGCCAAGGTCGACTTCCTGGCCAAGACTGCTCTCGCTCAGCGAATTATAGAGCAGTTGAAGAGCTTCGATGCGGCCGGCGATTTCGTCGAAATGCTCCCGCGCGGCCCCGACCCTTGCGGTCCTCGCCTCGAGGCGGATCAGAGCGGTGATCATCTGCAAGTTATTTCGGACGCGGTGCTGAATTTCCTGGAGAGCGGTGTCCTTCTCGCGCAATTGGCGTTCGAGATCGGCGTGCGCGTCCTCGGCATAGGTGCGGATGCAGACGAGCGCCGCCAGCCTGAAGACCCGATTTCCGTCGTCATCCTCAATGATGTTGGAATAGGCGTCGACGATGACCGGCTCGGCGCCGCGCTCGATTGCGAAAGCGCCAACATGATCGTTTGCCTCGGTGATGGCGGCGCCGAGCCGCCGGTCCGCATCGCCGCCGGCGCCGCGCCCCTCGAGGACGCTCCAGGGACGTCCCTCTATGGAGCCGAGGCTCTGGCCTGAGAGTTTCTCGAACTCCGGATTTGCGTAGACGATACGCTCCCCGCCCAGCATCGCGGCGACGACAAGGGCGACGGGAACCTGATCGAGAAAGCGGCGAAAAAACTCACTTTCGAGCGCGCCCGCGAGGTCGGGAGTCGCCAGCAGGGATTCGATCTGCTCGGTCTTCTCTTCGGCGGATTTCTTCTGGTCCTCGGAGGTCATGGCGCCGGAGCGAGCCTTCTGCTGGAGCGGCGCCCAACGTCGCTCATTATCGAGTTGATAACAAGTCGGTCCGGGGCGGCGAAAAAGGCCGCAACAGTCACGTCATTGCTGCGGCTCCGACGATTAACTAGCCATGCAACGATGTAACTATGTCATGCCGCGGGCGTTTCTGGGACCCTTGCGGCCGATTGGCCGCGCGGCCAAGTTCTAAGCGATCATGTAGGGCGCGCGGCCGGTTGGCGCGTACGGCCGTCTTGTTTGACGACGCGCCGCTGCTTCGCTTGGCTTGCGGAGGTTTCGAGCGGAGCGTAATGTCCGATCGTCAAGACTCGAACCGCGAGGAACGTCGGGACATGTCTGGAACAAGCGAGCGCGCAGTCCTCGCCGGCGGCTGCTTTTGGGGTATGCAGGGCCTACTGCGCCGCTTTCCTGGCGTCATTTCCACACGGGTCGGCTATACGGGCGGCGACGTGCCCAACGCGACCTACCGAAATCATGGAACCCATGCCGAAGCGATCGAGATCACGTTCGATCCCAGCAAGATCAGCTACCGGCGACTTCTGGAGTTTTTCTTCCAAATCCACGACCCGACCACGCGAAATCGTCAGGGCAATGATGTGGGAGCCAGCTATCGTTCGGCGATCTTCTATGCGAGCGAGGAGCAAAGGGAGATCGCGAAAGACACCATAGCGGATGTCGAGGCCTCGGGACTCTGGCCCGGCAAGGTTGTGACCGAGGTGGCGGCGGCGGGCCCCTTCTGGGAGGCCGAGCCGGAGCACCAGGATTATCTGGAACGCTACCCAAACGGCTATACCTGCCATTTCATCCGGCCCGGCTGGACGTTTCCAAAGCGGGACGATGTGCAAAAGAGAGCCTGATCAAACGGGATTGCAGCTGCGCTTAAGCGAAACATAACGCTATCCTAACGCCATCCTAACGACGCATGACGATTTTGATCGTATCCATCCGTTGTCGGCCCACTGATCACGGCTGATGACTCCCAAAAGACGACTTGAAGGCCGGGCGATCGCTCCGGCCTTCTTTTTTTGCAGGCCCGTGCAGGCAACCCTCCTCTAGAGCGTCTTCAAATATTCCAGCAGCGCCTTCTTGTCGCCACGCGGCAGCTGCACGCCATACTCGTGGCCGCAGCGGCTGTCGCCGGAATTGCGCGCGCTGCAATCGGTCGTTTTGAGCGTCGAGCTCGACGCCGGTTGCTCAGCGGCGAGCCCGACGGCCTCGATGTCATAGGCCGGCCCGATCTGAAACGTGGCGACGCGCTCGGCGGCCGGTTTCAGCAATTCGGCCAAACTTGGCACCGAGCCGTTGTGAAGATAGGGCGCGGCCGCCCAGATGCCCGCAAGAACGCGCGCCTCATAGGCGGGCTTGGCGCCGGCGATGGCGCTCAGGTTCGTTATGTCTTCGATCGAGCGGAATGCGTCGACGAGGCCTTGCAGTGACGGCGGGACATGGAACTTCAAAAGTTCTACGGCTTGCGCGCCCGGGTCCATTATGACGCTCGCCTCATAATTTTGCAGAATTGAGCCGAGCACGGAGACCGCGAGGATGTCGACAATATAGGCTGTTTCCTTGACCGGCCGAACGACGTCGGGAATTTGCGCGCCCTCCAGCACGCCCGAATGCGCCTTCCGCGAAAGGACGAGATATTCTCTCGAATCGGTCCCGACGTCCTGAACCGGGGTCGCCCAGGTTTGCTGGTTGGGGAATTGGACCCGTCCCGGCTTGACGCCGTGGCATTCGACGCAGCCTCCATCGGCCGCCGGCCGCTCGAAGACCGCCCTGCCCTTGTCGGCGAGCGCCGTGTCGACAGGCCAGGGCCAGCGCGGCGGACCAATCATTTTCATGAGCTCCTCGAGCTTTTCCAGTCCGTCGAAATTAGCCGAGCTATTGCTGAGGTAGCTGACGCCAAGCAGCCTCAACAGGTTCTTCTCCGGTTCGAAGACGCCGAACATGCCCGTGACTTCGCCAAGGTTGCGCGGCAGCGCCAGCTGGTTTGTGCCATTGTCCTCAAACCCCGGCCATTGCGTCTTGTCTTGCTTCGTCGCGTTCCACAAAAACGGATATCGCACGGGCGCATCGGCGCGCACGATATTGTCAGCGATGAGATGGCTCGGCGGCGGGCCGAGATCGAGGCCGGCGAGACGATCGAAGATCATCGACACGGCGTCGAGCCGGCCATAGCCCCAGGGCGGGTCCGGCAAAGCGGCCGCCATTAGAGCATGGTAACGCAGGCGCCAGGCGGCTAGCCCGTCGTGCAACTGCACGGCGTCCTGCGGCTGCGCCCCAGGCCCAAGCACCGCGCCCGCAAATTCGTCGAACGCTGCGCCGTCCGACAGAACCTTGCCAGTTGCGGCATCAAGGTCGGCAAGGAAGCTCTGGAAATCCGCGATCGCGGGGCCCCCGTCGATCCGGTAAGTCTTGGACCCGACCGAGATCTGCCGCGTGTGGCAGGCCGCGCAGGTCATGCCGGCCCATTCAGCGCCCTGCAATCCGGAGGCGGTAAATCCTAGCGGCAGGCCCGAGCTATTGGCCGGGTTCGGCAAATATCCGTAGCGGGCCAGATCATCGGCCAGAAAGGGCTGCCCGTCCGCGCGCTTCAACGCCTTGAGCCATGCCAGCGGCATGATCCGCGAACCTTGATCCTGACTATAAAACTGGGCGCGCGCCTCCGCGTTCCAGGCCGGCCCCTGATCGGCCCAGTTCACGGGCTGATCATCCGCGCGCGCGGCAATCGATAAGCATATGGCGGCGCAAAACGCGGCCCCCGACGCGGCGGCGCGCAACAAAAGCAAAAGGCGCATCGTAATGACCTTTCATCAAGCGTTTAAGAAAACCGATCGCTCCATCGAATCAAAGGCGAGGGCTGCTCGCTCCCGTTAGGCGCGCGCAACCCTGTTGATGTTGTTCAAATTGCATGGTGAAATGCCGCGTCCATGCTTCCCGTCCCGCATTTTTTTCCTTTTGACCGAAATGATCAATGGCCGACGATGCAGCAGTATGTCCGATACGATCCATCCGTGGAAGTCGAGCAGCCTGATGAAGACGCGCTGACCCGCAACATTCTTGCGTCGATCGCGCGTCTTAACCAGGAGGTCTTCGACTTCCATCGCCACGCCGTGCGTCAGGCGCACGCCAAGAGCCATGGCGTGCTCAAGGGGGAACTCACGGTCTATCCGGGTCTGCCGCCGCACTTGCGGCAGGGCCTATTTGCGACGCCGAAAACCTACCCGGTCATCATCCGCTTCTCGACGGCTCCCGGCAACATCCAGAGCGATAACGTGCCCTCCAACTGCGGGATGGCCATCAAGGCGCTGGGCGTCGCGGGCCTTAAGGCCGATCCAGACGATGCGTCGCAGAATCAGGACATCCTGCTCGTTAACAGCCCAGTCTATTTCGGCGACGTGGCGGCCTATTGGAAAGTCCAGCAGATCATCGAAAAACAGACCGGCGGCCCGGAGGAAATTCTGGCGGCGGTCGAGTTTATAGCGCGCGGCGCGAAAGATGTTCTCGGCGCCGTCGGCCTTACAACTCCGATCATGCTTCGCGCGCTCGCCGCCCCCGGAAATCACATCCTCGGCGAGACCTTCCACTCGATGGCGGCGATCCGTTTTGGCGACTACATCGCCAAGTTGAGCGCGGCCCCCCTGTCGCCGTCGGTGCGCAGTCTGACCGGGATCCCTGCGCATGGCTCGGACAGCGTGCTGCGCGACCTCGTCGTGGAATTCTTCAGCGCCGGGGCCGCCGAATATGAGGTTCGCGCGCAGCTTTGCGCCGACCTCGACCGAATGCCGGTCGAGAATGCCTCGGTCCAATGGCCGGATGATCTCTCTCCGCAGCAGCCGGTCGGCAAGATCTCTATTCCTCCACAGGACGCCTACAGTGCGGCCCGGCGCGTCTACGCCGACGACGTGCTGTCCTTCACGCCCTGGCGATGCCTTGAGGCCCATCGCCCGCTGGGTTCGATCATGCGGCTCCGGCTCAAGGCTTATGAAGCGTCGAGCCGTTTTCGTCACGCGATGAACGCGAGCCCACGATTGGAGCCCCGCGATATTTCTGAACTGCCGGACTGACGCCAGTGCAGCGCCGCGCCTCGCCCGCATATTTCGCGAGCAAGGACGCACGCAGCGGATCATCCTGCGCCAACTTGCCCGCGAGCGCGTGGACAATTTCATCGCAATGCGCTTGTGAAGCCGCGGCTTTACTCGTTTCGCCGGATTGCTGGTAGAATTGCGCGGCGCTCGCATAGACGCGCCAGGCGGCCAGCGGCGTCTCCGCTGCTTCGACGGTTGCAACCGCTTGCGCAAGATGCGCGCCGGCGTCCTCGGAGCGTCCCTCGATCCGCGCGATATCGCCGAGCTGGCGTTGCGCGAGGGCAAGATAGGTTTGTTCCTTCGGCCCCGCCGCGCAGGCGTTGAGTTGGAGGGCCTGCGCCCGCGCCCGCGTCAGATCGCCCTGTTCGATCCAGAATTCGCCGAGGTTGTAATAATACTGCGGATAGATCGAGGAATCCATGCTGACCCCCTCGGTCTCGATCTTATGTCTGATCAGCTCGAACTGCGCCCAGGCGGCGTCGTAGTCGCGAAGCCCGAGATAGGCTTTGGCCAGCAGATTGCGGCCTAGGAAAAAGTTGAACGGATTGGCTTCGGCGCCGCGAACAAGCGCTGCTTCCCCGCGCCGCCTGGCGCCCGCATAGTCGAGGGCCTCGGTCTCGAGGAAGGCGAGCGAAAGCTGGCACAATACGATGGCCTGATGGTTGGCGTTTTTCTGCGTCATGGCGAGGGCGTCGGTCACGCCTTGCTGCAAAAGGCGCCACTCGCCGAGATGCAGATGAGCAAAAGCCTCCAGCAAATTAAAGATGACGAAGTAATAAACATCGCCGATGGTGCGCGCCATTTTCTGCCCGAGCTGCGCCGAATCGCGACAGCCGCGATAATCTGACGTCAAATAGTAGAGCACGCACTCGATCGAGCATCGCCGCAAGACGATCCTCGGGTCGTCGGCGGCGGCCATTGTGGCAACGGCGCGGCGGCAGAGTTCGGCGTCTTCGCTGCGCCAGCCGTTGAGAAGCAGGTTCAGATTGGCGTTGTTGCCTTCCGCCAGCGCCCTTATGACCTTGTCGTCGAGGCCCTCGCTTTTAATCAGGGCGCGTCTGGCGAATTCGAGGCAGCGGCGGCGATCGACATAAAGGCAAAACCGGCTGAGATCGAGTAATGCATTGACCTCGATGGGCGGCCTGTTCGCTTCTCCCGCGTACTCGGCCATCACCGCGATATCGGCGAAAGAGCCGGGCAGATCTCCGGCCGCTCGCAGAACCCAGCCGCGCTGGCGCAGGAGATCGAGGCGCGTCGTCAGCCTCTCTTCGGCGCGGGGGATCCGATCGACAAGGCCAAGCGCGCGGGTAAGATAAGCGGCGGCTTCCTGATTGGCGAAACGCCGCGTTGAACTATCGGCCGCCTCGGCGAGATAGCGCACAGCCTTTTCGAAATCGCGCCCCTCTTCGAAATGGAGCGCGAGCACCGCCGCGATTTCCGACGTCCGCGAATCATATCCGCGCTCCAGCACATCGCCGAGCTTGCGGTGCAGATTGGCGCGTCGTCCAGGCGCGAGCCGCTTGTAGAGGACCTCCTGATAGAAGGCGTGCAGGAAGGAAAAGCGCCCGGAAACCGTCCCGTCGGGCCATTCGGCGACGCCATCGGCGCTGAGAACATGGCCCTTTTGGGCCAGTTCTGCGCACGCCTCCTCGACGTCCCCGGCGTCGCGGTTCATTCCGCCGGCGACGGCCGCGGCGGAGAACTCGACGCCAATCGCGCTCGCCACCTCAAGCAGGCGCTGCTCCTCAGGCGGCAGGCGATCGATCTGCCGGGCGATCATTTCGCGCAGGTCGCGCGGCATGCCCTGCTGCGACGGAGTCTTCCTGGCGCCAGACGCCAGACGCCGTCGATCGCTATGATTTCGCCGCGATCAATGAAATAGTCGATGAGTGAAACGACAAAGAGCGGGTGCCCTCCGGTTCGCCGCATGAGCGCCGGCATAAGCGAGCGCGCCAGATCGCCCGCGCCGAAGCGCAGCGCCAGATATTGCTCGACCTCGGCTTCGCTCAGCCTGTCCAGGGCGAGTTGAAAGCACTGCCCATGGATTTGCAGCTCATTGTGCAAGGCGCGCAGCGGATGATCCGAGGCGAGGAGGTCGGTCGGGCGATAGGTGGCAAGGATCAGCACGGCGGCGTTCTGACGGCGGCGCGCGAAGCGGGATAAGACGTCGAGGGTCGCGTAGTCGCTCCAATGCAGATCTTCGAGAACGATGATCCATGGTCGGGTCTGGCTTAGAGCCTCCAAAAGCTCGCAGAACTCGCGCAGCATGCGTTCGCGCGAGGCGCCGAAAACTTCGCTTTGCAGCGCGGCGCGATCTCCCTCCTCGACAAAGCCAGGCAGCTGGGCGAGCCAGGTCGGCGCATGGCGGCGAAGCGCCCCCAGCAGCAAAGCTCCGTCAGCTCCAAGACACCCCTCGGCCAAAGCCTCGTTTAGCGGCAGGAATGCTTCATCGGTGCCAAAATGCTGTACGCAGCAGCCGGTAAGTATGCCGACCGGGCGACCTGCCATCCGCTGAACGAGCATTTCGGTCAGCGTGGTTTTTCCGATGCCGCTCTCGCCGGTGACAAAAGCGACCTGACGCTCGCCGGCGGCGGCGCGCTGAAACAGGAGCTCAATGGCGTCAAGCGCGCTCTCGCGTCCTGCCCACCAGCGCGGACGCGGCGTCGCGCAACTGGCTGGCGCCACAGCTGTCGCCGCCTGCCGGGCGCCCGGCCGAGCCGCCGGGGAAACCGTGACGGGCGCAATGAAGCGATATCCCCTGCGCGTGACCGTCTCGACAAAGCGCGGCGACTTCGGATCGTCGCCAAGCGCCAGCCGCAGCGCATTAATAGACACGCTCAAGCTGGATTCGGTTACATGAAGGTTGCCCCATACAGCGTCAAGCAATTCGTCCTTGGTGGCCAGGGCTCCAGCGTGCTCGACGAGATAGCAAAGGACGCCAAACGGCTTTGGCGGCAGCGCGATGCGATCCTCGCCGCGCCATAGAAGAGCGTTGGCCGGGTCGAGGAGAAATTCGCCGAAGGCAAGCCTGCCTGCTTTCTCGCCCATCCAGCATCTCTCAGTGTGCGGCGCGTTCCCCGCTAAAGCCAAATTAAGACTCTATTAAGCGTATCTTAAGGATGCAAGATAGCCGCCTCACTGTTCTCCCTGTTATGACAGCAGGGAACGAATGACGCCGCTGTCGCTGGCCCCGGCGGGATTATCGATCGATTGGGCGCTCTTAAGCGTAGGTTTTGAACATCTTAAGCCCGCCCTAAGGACCCAAATCCCGCGTCCCGTTAAATTTCGAAATGAGGATCTCGAAATCGGAGCGGCCAAGCATGAAACGCTCGGTGGAAGCCAACGAACACAGCCCGCAACTCTGCATTCTCATGGTTGCCGAGCGCTTATTCGGCCAAATCGGCTATGACAAAACGACGGTCTCCGACATCGCGCGCGAGTTGGGCATGTCGCCGACCAATATTTACCGGTTTTTCTCAGCCAAGGCCGAAATAAAGGACGCAGTGGCGCGCCGCCTTCTCGCTGCAATGGAGGCGGACGCCGATGTCTTCGTCGAGCAACCGGGTTTAGCTCGAGAGCGATTGCGCGCGTTACTGGGCGCAATCGAAACAGCCAACGAAGGCCGCTTCGTCTCCAATCGCAAACTGCATCGCTTGCTCGAGGCGGCGTTTAGCGAGAACTGGCGCGCCGCGCGCGACCACGTGGAAAAAGTAATAGACCGGTTATGCGAGATCATTTCTCAAGGCGTGCGCAACGGGGAATTTGCGGTCGACGATTGCCAACTCGCGGCGATCCTCGTGCACGATGCTTGCCTTCGATTCTGGCATCCGCGCCTGATCATGGAAAGGTCTGAAGGTTCAGGGCCGACACTGGATCAGATGGTCGACTTTTGCCTTGCAGCGTTGGCGCAAAGCGCTTCTGCAACGAAGCCGAAGGCTTGTGAAGGAGCTGCGCGTCCTGAATGGACGGTAGCCGCCAGTGCACTTGGCGCCGCTCAGGCAAGATAGTCACGCAAGCGCCCGAAAAGGCTGCTCGCCTGCCCTTCGCCTCGATTCGTTTCCCGTCCGCTAGCGGCATGGATCGAGCTGCGTGCTCGCGCCGCTGTTCCAGCGCCTAATCGGTCGTCACTTCGAATTTTATGTGCTGTCGACTCGGCGGGGTCCCGGCGTACGGCGCGCCGCTCACCAGAGCGGGTATGGCGCCAAGCGCGAGAATCGCTTCGGCCTCGAGTTGGCGACAGGCCGCATGTGGCTGTCATGCGCATCGCGGCCGTTTCACGTGACGCCCCAGCAAGCTCCGGCGCTTCGGTGATAAGACGAACCGCCATCTCGTCATCGCTTGCTCTCGCAGCATTGACGGCGCGCTACCGCCCGAAGTCGCTCATGGGTCTTCCGTCGCTATCGAGCCATCCGCTGTACTGTCAAAGCAATTGAATGCGAGACGCCCCCCTGCGGCGCGCCCAGCTTCGATATCGCCTGAGACATCTCCTTACGCAGCAGATCGAGATCTTGCGTCACTTTGTCCTCGCACTCGCGACCGAGCGCCAGCTGAGACGCCAAAAAGGTCTCCACGCACTTTAGGGCGACGCGCGCTGAAGGCGAAAGAATTGTCGAGTTCATCACTTGCCCCTCCTGAAAAATCGCCGAGCGGAAACTCGAAAGTCGCCATCCGGACCCAACGCGGCGTCATCGATCCGACTTCTGTTGGATCCCCGCTGAATCGCGCTCTGCCAGCGCGCCATGGCGCGGAGTAGTGGCCGACTAATCCTGCCTCCCACCAAATGAAACCAGCGTCCTCTTGCGGAAAATAGAAATTTCCCATTCGAAGCAATAATCACCCTCTCCACTTACGTCCTTAAGTGGAGGTAATTGTTCTCCGAGCTTTCGCTTAAGGGCGTCTTGTCACGGGCGGCGTCTGCGTTGACGACGGCCTTGAGGCCGCGCGTCGCCACCAATCGATTCGGACTCGCCGGGCGAACGCCAACGAAAACGCGCCGCAGATCTTTGCGCAACGATCAAGTTCACGCGAACATTGATCGAAGATCAAGACGAGCGAACCCACCGCCGGCGTCGAGTTCGTCGCCGAGAATGGCGGGGGACGGGAGTTAGGGTTGGGCAAAGCGAGAGTTTCCCAGACGATTTCGGCGCAATTCTCTCCGAGAGCTGGGGGTCGGCGCGAACATCAACCTCGTAATCGCCGCCAGAGCGCCAATCCAGACTCATTCCGCCGCGGCGCCTGGATGCTTATCCTCGGCTGGCGCTCGAATGATCGCGCCCCCGCGTCAGGCGGCGGACAAACTTCATTATTGCCTCCGCACCGGCGGGGAGGAGGTGTTCGGATCGATCGGCGCGGGGCAGATCCATCCAAATATCTGCGTCGTGATCGGAATATCCGTGCAGATCAAGGCGCCAGAGATTCGGAGGCCGTGACTTCGATGAAATCTTTTTGCACCATCCAGACCGAGGCATAAAGTATGAGGCCGGTTACGGCGAGGGCGCAGCTGAATCCGAGGATTAACGTCAAAAAATTTGTCCAGGCCGTCTGAGCCGGCAGACTGGCGTGCGATGACGACGCGTTAATTTTGATCATGTGTCGCTCCATTCGAAAGGGTCGAAACATGATCGGGCGCGGCGCCGCTTAAATCCTAAGGTCAATGTTAAGATAGTCTAAGTTTTCGCTTAAAGGATCGAACCTTGGGATGAGCCGCGACCGCTGACCTCGCGAGACGACATTCGCTCGACTGATCAGTTACTCGAAGGCGCGCCGGGACCCAGGCAATCAGCCGAGCAACCATTGGAGCTGCTGGCTCCGGCCCCGCGCGTTTAAAACGCTCAGAACGTCGGTTCCCTAGCCAAGTGGCCGAAATCCCGGCCAGATTCAGACCGTTGCACTAACGCAACGATGATCAAGTTAATCCGACCGGATGCATTTTCCAGCTTGTGCATCTTCATTGGTTCAATTGACACTCGTTGCTGGCAGGGGATTTGAGCCCTGCCAGCCGACAGACTGTCTGTCGAACGAACACTCCTGGCATTCGCCGCCCCGATGCCGGCCAGCCGCAGCCGGAAGCTCTAAAACCGAGCGGGATTTGAAAAAGCGGCATCTGGTGGAGGACGCGCCATGACGCCCGGCTACATCTATGAGCACGGTATGAAGGACTACAATGAAGGCATCCCGCTGAGCCGCAACCCTTACAGTCCGGCCTTATCCACGGTCGCGCACGAGGCTTGGAAAGATGGATGGCTCGATGCGAGCCGTGCGCGCGGAAGGCGCCTGCGCGCTCTCGAAGTTGCTGCGCGCGCCATTTGTTGAAGTTCGTCGACCGGCGAATGTCAGATGACTCGCCGCGGGCACATGTTCGCGATCTTCAACCCGGAGCGCTTGAAAGAACATATCACGAACGGCTCTGCCGCGCAGGATTGACGGCTGGCCCAGAACTTCAGCCCGGTCGACCAAAAGCAGTGAACGACGCCGTCAAGGGCGTTCCGGGTTTGGCGCGGACCGTCAGGCTGAGTGCTAACGTCGCGCCTCTTGTGTGAAAAACCACGGATGCTTGAAACTTGGAGCCACTAAAGTCTCCACGACAGGTTAACGCGGCGAAGCGTCGCCAGCTTTTTGGGAGAAGTGATCATGTGGATGTTGATCGGCGTCATCCTTCAGGTCGGGCCGGTTGCAGCCCCGCCGGTTACGCTGCAGCAGGCGTTCGTCAGCGAGGCCGCCTGCGGCGACGCCAAGAATGATCTCGAAACGCAATACCGCAGGAATCCGTCAGGTTATCGCGTCACGATCGCCTGCGCGCGGACGGGCGGAGACGACAAGTCCGTTGTTTCTTGGCGGTGGCACGACGATGCTCATGAGAAGTCCGCGAGCTTAAACACGTCGCCCTGAAAGCGGGGCCGAACCTGGCCTCGCACTAGTAGCGCGCTTGTGGCGCAGACGAACCGGCCGGTTCATTAATATCAGCCCCTTGGAACGTGACTGCGAGAACTACGACCAAGTCAGAGGAAGTCTAAGCCGGCGCCAGACCCCGCGCTGGTTTGATCATAAATATCAATAAAGTCAACGCGTTGTAGTTCAAAGTGGCGGAGGGAGCGGGATTCGAACCCGCGATACGGTTTCCCGCATACACACTTTCCAGGCGTGCGCCTTCAACCACTCGGCCACCCCTCCGCATTTTCGCTAAAAAGATTGGACGGACGTCCCTTCCGGCCGGCTCCGCCGGGAGGCCCCGGCGCCGCGGCGCATCGCGAAAGAGCGCGCACTATAGTGTCCCGCGCGGCGAGCGCAACCGGACGATCGCGCCATGCCCGGCCTTGAGGCAGAGCCCCGCGCCAAATCTTGCGCCGCGAGGTCTTGCCCGGAATTTGGAGCCGGACGCCGTCCCGCTAAGGGCGAAGGCTCCGAATCGATGCCGCCATGCCGAGAGACATGGCTTGCGCCTGTGCTTGGCGAGCGGCCCCCTTCGTTCGCCGCCTCACCGAAATTTGGCCAAGCCTATCGATTTTCGACGATTTCGGTTCGCAAATTGCGTCAAAGGCATGTGACGGGCATCACTTCGGGGGCCATCGCCCCTATATACAGTAAAATCTTCATCGATTCGAAACCGGAGGGGCGGAGCATCGAATTCGGATCGGAGGCCACGCGGACCGTTCCGCCGCTCAAATATATGGATTTGCGCCATGACCGAGGCTTATTTCGATCAGCCTGTCGCAGAATCGCCCGAGACGACGACGCTTGAACTCGTCGCCCCCCGCTCATTCCAACTTCGCGCCGCGACGACAAGGCCCGAGCACGACCTCCTCGGCGAAGCCGACATTCCGGCCGACGTTTATTGGGGGATTCATACGCTGCGGGCGGTGGAGAATTTCCCCATCACCGGCGTCCCCGTCGGGCATTTTCCCGAACTCGTGCGTGCTTTGGCGCTCGTCAAGCAGGCGGCCGCGCGCGCCAACCGGCGTCTTGGCCATTTGCCATTCGACAAGGCGGAGGCGATCGATCGCGCCTGCACCCTCATCGTCAGCGATAAGCGCTTTCTTGACCAATTCGTCGTCGACGCGGTCCAGGGCGGCGCCGGCACGTCGACCAACATGAACGCGAATGAGGTCATCGCCAATGTCGCACTGGAGCTGATGGGCCGGCCGCGCGGCGACTATGGGACGCTGCACCCAATCGACGACGTCAACATGGCCCAATCCACCAATGACGCCTACCCGTCCGCCTTGCGGCTCGCCGTGATCTTCGCCACGGAGTCGCTCACGAATATGCTGCAGGACCTCGCCTTCGCTTTCAAAGCCAAGGCGGTGGAGTTCGGCGACGTGCTGAAGATCGGCCGTACGCAGCTGCAGGATGCGGTGCCGATGACGCTCGGCCAGGAGTTCGACGCGTTCCATGTCACCATTAAGGAGGATGTCGATCGGCTGCGGGAGGCCGCCGACCTGTTTCGAGAGATCAACCTCGGCGCCACCGCGATCGGCACTGGAATCAACACGGATCCGCGCTATGCGTCTCTCGCCGTCGCGGAACTGGCGCGCCTGTCCGGGCAGCGGCTGGTTCTGGCCGCCAATCTCATCGAGGCGACCTCCGACATGGGCGCTTTCGTGCTGTTTTCGGGCGTGCTCAAGCGGGTCGCGGTGAAGCTTTCGAAGATCTGCAACGATCTGCGCTTGCTGTCCTCCGGTCCGCGCGCGGGACTTGGCGAAATCCGCTTGCCAGCCGTTCAGGCCGGATCGTCGATCATGCCTGGCAAGGTCAACCCTGTGATTCCGGAGGTCGTTAGCCAGGTGGCCTATCTTGTCATCGGCCACGATCTGACCGTGACGATGTGCGCCGAAGCCGGCCAGCTCCAGCTCAACGCGTTCGAGCCGACGATCGGCTATTCGATCCTGACGTCGCTGCGCATGCTGACCGCAGCGATCCACACCCTGAACCACCGTTGCGTCGCCGGCATCGAGGCGGATCGCGAGCGCTGCCTCGAACTCGCACGGAACAGCATTGGTCTCGTCACCGCGCTCGCGCCGATGCTCGGCCACGAGGTCTGCTCGCATATCGCGCGGCGCGCCCTCGACGAGGGACGCAAGGTCGCCGACATCGTTCTGGAAGAAGGTCTGGCGACAGAGGCGCAACTCGGCGACTTGCTTGGCATCGAGAACATGACGCGACCGACGCGCATGACGCGCCCGGTTTTCGAGCCGAAGCTTTGAACGAAAGGCTCGAGCCGATCACACCGGGGCCGCAGCCGCGATGAGAGATTTCAGCGAGACCGCCTCATCGGCGAGCTCCGCCGCGCTGGCCTTGATCCTGTCGCCGATCAGACGTTTCGAGGCCATGAACTCGGAGGGCCTGTTAATCGCGTCGGCGGCGATCACCCTGCCCTCGCGCAAATAGAATGCGATGAAGGACGAGCCTTTCGTCGAGCCGCGGATTGCAAGCTCGTCATAACCGTCCGAAAGGCCGGCCATTTGCAGCTTGAGGTCATATTGGTCGGACCAGAACCAGGGTGCGACCGCGGCGGGGACCGGCTTGCCCGCAATAAACGCCGCCGCCGCGCGCGCCTGTTCGAGGGCATTCGGCACGGATTCGAGCCGGATCTTGCGTCGCAGGAATCCATGTTCTGCATGGATCGCGCAATCGCCAATCGCGAAAATATCAGGATCGCTCGTGCGCGAGAAAGCGTCGACGATGATGCCGCCGTCGATGGCGAGCCCGGCCGCTTCGGCGAGTTCCGTATTGGGAGCGAGGCCGATGCCGACGAGAACGAAATCAGCGGCGATCTCGAGGCCGTCGCCACATTGCACCGCGCCGACCGCCGCGCCGCTCGAATCCGCCCTAAATCCGATGACCGTGACGCCTGTCCGGATCTCGACCCCTGCGGCGCGATGAAAGCGCTCGTAGAAAGCCGAGACTTCGGGCGCCGTCACCCGCGCGAGCACGCGCGGCGCGCCTTCGAGCACCGTCACCTTGAGGCCGAGCTTGACCGCGACGGCGGCGACCTCGAGGCCGACATAGCCGCCGCCGACGATGACAAGGCGCCGGCCTGCGCAAAGTTGCGGCCGCAACAGCTCGACGTCGGCGATGGTGCGCAGATAGAAGATATTGCCAAGTCCGGCGCCAGGCACGTCCAGTTTACGCGCTCTGCCGCCCGTCGCGATGACGAGCTTGTCAAAGGCGACGTCTTCGCCGCTGTCGAGCAGCAGCTGTTTGGCCTCGCGGTCGATCGCGTCGACCCGGCTCCCAAGCCTCAATTCGACCTCGGCTCTATCATAGGCGGCCTGCGCCTTGTAGATCAGCGCATCGGCGCCTATTTCGCCGGCAAGGTAAGCTTTCGACAGCGGCGGACGCATATAGGGGAGGAAGCTTTCCTCGCCAAAAAGAATGATGCGGCCTTGATGTCGGTGCTGGCGCAGCAGCGTCGCAGCTTCCGCTCCAGCCTGGCCCGCACCGACGATAGCGACTGTCGACGTAGACACTATTTCCTCCTGACCCGTAAACAGTGGCGGGGGCTTGACTGGCGTATCAGATCGCCAAAGCCGCGCTCGCATGCAAGCTGAAATTGAACGGTTCGCGGGAAGCAAAGCTTTTGCGGGACTCCGGCTTTCGTTGAGAAATTCGAAAGCATGATTTGAAAAAAATTACCGATTATTCACGTCAGATCATGTTTTGAAGCAGAAATGAAAGCATGGCGCGTCCAATTTAAATCAATTGCCGTGACGCGCCGGCGCCTTTTCAAGGCGAAAGCCGCTGTCCCGGTTGAGGCAAGCTTGATTCGTCTTGATAAAGCATGGAACAAAAAGCCGTGATTCAAGTTGTTGGTGGTAACAAGGCCACAGCTCAGCGCGGCGGGAATTTTGCCGTCATACGACCGTAGTTTGGTCAAAGTCATCAATCAAACCTTAACGACAGGGTGGTCAAGAAGTAGTGATCATGAACAAGATGTTGAACCCGGGCGGCTTTCTAAAACAAGCCCCCACGCCCTACGGCAGCCGCTTTGAAAAGCCGGAAGCGGAGCTTTTCGGAACGCCGACGATGTGCGTCCAGTTCGGAGGCCGCCTGCGCCGGATGTTTGAGCTCCCTTGCACGAAAAGTCAGCCCGATCAGTTTCAGATCCTGTTGCAGCAGATCGAGGCCAAGCTGCAACCCAAGCGCTGAACCGCAGTCCGCGCGCAGGGCTCGACGCTCCGCGAGTTGAAAGGCCGCTCGAATGGGCGGCCTTAATTGTTTGAAGGGGTACGGCCTATGCGCGCCCGGCCGCGTCCCGTCAATCCTTGGCCCGCTCGACGTAGGAGCCGTCCTCCGTCTGCACGACTATGCGCGTGCCGGGCGAAATATGCGGCGGCACCATGGCCCGCGCCCCGTTGGAGAGCTTCGCCGGCTTATAGGAGGACGACGCCGTCTGGCCCTTCATCGCGGGCTCCGTCTCGATGACTTCGAGCGTTACGCGCGGCGGCAGCTGGATCGCGACGCAGACGCCATTGAACATCGACAGGACGCAATTCATGCCTTCCTGCAGATAGATCGACTGGTCGCCGATCACCTCTGGCGGCACAATGACCTGATCGAAATTCTCGCCGTTCATGAATGTGTAGCCGTCGGCGTCCTGATAGAGGTAGCTGTAGTTTAAGTCCTCGACATAGGCGCGCTCGACCTGTTCGGTCGTCTTGTAGCGGTCCGTCGTCTTGACGCCGTCCGAGAGGCGCCGCATGTCGATCTGGGTCGTCGGCGTGCCTTTGCCAGGATGAAAGCTTTCGGCGGTCAGGACGACGTAAAGCTGGCCGTCCTCTCTCTCGATAATATTGCCCTTGCGAATCGAACTGGCGATGACTTTCACTGTCTTTCCTTCAATTTATACGGCGAAGCGTCGCCAATGCCTGCTCGCGGGCGCCGCCTTGGAATACGGACACGATGTACCGGAGCCGGATGCGATGACCTTGCGGGTTCGCTCCGGCGCAGCCGCGCGGAAAGCGCCACGCGGGCGGCATGGAGAAAACCTCGCGTTTGAGCGCGCATCCGTTTTACGGCCTATCGCTAGCCATGTTCCGGCGCGCTTTTCAAGCGAAATAGCGTCATGAGCGCCGCAGCGCCATGGTGGCGGCCGGATATTCATCACGACCGGCGCCCGTTTCTCAAGGCTCGGACCAAGATGGCGGCGGCCGCGCGGGCCTTTTTTGGCGCGAAATCATTCGTCGAGGTGGATACGGCGATTTTGCAGGTTTCGCCCGGCAATGAAGCCCATATCAGCGCTTTTGCGACTGAGATGCAGGATGAGGCGGGAGCGGCATCGCCCCTTTATCTGCATTCCTCGCCGGAATTCGCGGCCAAAAAGCTGCTCGCCGCGGGTGAGGAGCGGATCTTTACGTTTGGGCACGCCTTCAGAAATCGCGAGCGGGGCCGCTTGCATCACCCCGAATTCACCATGCTCGAATGGTATCGCGCCCATGCGCCCTACCAACGGCTGATCGAGGACTGCGCCGGGCTTCTCGCCGCAACGGCCAAGGCGGCGGGATGCGATCTTCTGCGCCACGCCGGATGCGTCGCCGACCCGTTCGAGGAATTCGAACTCCTCGGCGTCGCCGAGGCTTTCGATCGTCATGCCGGCGTCGATCTTCTGGCGACGCTGGACGGCTTGACGCCGAACCGCGATGCGCTTGCCGACAATGCGCGCAGATGCGGCGTGCGCGTCATCGAAGACGACAGTTGGTCCGATCTTTTCAGCAAGATCCTTTCGGCCAAAATCGAGCCTCATCTTGGACACGGTCGCGCGACAATCCTGATGGATTATCCGGCGAGCGAGGCCGCTCTCGCTAATTTGCAGGCCGATCAGCGGCTTGCAGAGCGTTTTGAACTTTATGCTTGCGGCGTCGAACTCGCCAACGGGTTCGGCGAATTGACCGATCCCGGCGAGCAACGCCGCCGCTTCGAGGCGGAAATGGCGGAGCGGATGCGCATTTACGGCGAGGCCTATCCGATAGACGAGGATTTTCTTGCGGCATTGGCGCTGATGCCGCCGGCCAGCGGCATCGCGCTGGGGTTCGACCGGCTGGTCATGCTCGCAACCGGCGCCACCCACATCGAGCAGGTGATCTGGACCCCGGTCGTCGAGGGCGTTTGGGCGAAATGACGAATCCCTCCTCAACGCTCCGCACCGCCGCCGACCTCATCGACGCGGGTCTTGCGCCGCAAGCGCGGCGGGCGGAGATCGACGCCATAGGGAAGACCTACGCCATCGGCGTGACGGCGACGGTGGCGGCCCTGATCGATCCAAACGATCCCCGCGACCCGATCGCGCGGCAGTTTATCCCCGACATCACGGAACTGTTTCCGCGCCCTGAGGAACGCAGCGATCCGATCGGAGACGAGGCGTTCAGTCCCATCGAGGGCGTCGTTCACCGCTATCCCGATCGCGCGCTGCTGAAGCTTCTGCACGCCTGCCCCGTCTACTGCCGCTTCTGCTTTCGCCGCGCGGTCGTCGGACCTCGCGGTCCGGCCCATCTCGCGCCGCGAGCGCTCGACTCCGCCCTCGCCTATATCGCGGCGCAGCCGAACATCTGGGAGGTGATCCTGACCGGCGGCGATCCGCTTACGCTGTCGCCGCGCCGGATCGGCGAGTTGATGCTTCGCCTCAAGACAATCGATCACGTCAAAATCGTCCGGGTTCACACGCGGGTCCCCTGCGTCGATCCGGGCGTAATCGACGCGGCCATGATCGAGAGCCTCGGACGCTCGGGAAAAACCGTTTACGTCGCTCTGCACGCCAACCATCCGCGCGAGCTGACGGGCGCCGCGCGCGCGGCTTGCGCCCGCCTGATCGACGCCGGCGTTCCCATGCTGAGCCAGAGCGTGCTGCTCGCCGGCGTCAACGACGATATCGAAACCCTGAGCGCGCTGATGCGCGGGTTTGTCGAGGCGCGAATCAAGCCCTATTATCTGCATCATCTCGATCTCGCCCCCGGAACGGCGCATTTCAGGGTCGATATCGAACGGGGCCGCGATTTGATGCGGCAGCTGCGCGGGCGCCTCTCCGGCTTATGCCAGCCGACCTATATGCTCGACATCCCTGGCGGCCATGGCAAATCGCCGATCGGTCCCAATTATCTCGACGGGACCGCAGTCGAAGCGAGCTACAGGGTCATGGACTACAAAGGCCGATCGCACCTCTACCCGCCGCTCGGCCAAGCTTCGTCAGACGACGAGAATGGAGAGACCGCCGCGTTCTCGGACCAAATCATGCTTTGAAGCCACAAGCGATCATGGCGATAAGCAGATCTCTGTATCGCCGATTTGCCGGCTTGCGTCCGGTCGGGCGGGAGTCCGGCGACACCCAAGCCTCTGAAGGGGACGTCCTGGTGAGATATGTCGCTTTCGCTTTCGGGATGTTGGCGCTGATCGCATTCGCGCCGCTTCGCGCGCAAACGCCCGCGGCGGCTCCCCCGGCTTCGGCTCCGCCGGCCGTTCAGACGGCCCCGGCTCCGGCCAAAGACAAAGCAGCGGGCGCTCCCGCCGCCGCGCCGTCAGGCAAAGCCGCGCCGGCGACCACCCCCACGACCGCGCGCGCGCCGCGCCCGCACCGCCGCCATCCCCGGACCTCACGCGCCTCGGCGAGACGCTCGACAAGGCGAACGCCTCTCTCAACGACATCGAGGCCACGCTCGATCGCCACAATCTGACCGACGCCGATCTCGTCGCCGCGCGTCAGCTGATCGCGCCGATCGCCGACTCCGTTAACGCCGCCGCCGATAAGGTCGCGCCGCGCCTGACGGAAATCAAGGCGCGGCTGGACCAACTGGGGCCGCCGCCGGACGACAAATCGCCGCCTGAAAATCCCAGCGTCACCGATGAGCGCACCGCCCAGCAGCAGAGTTTCAGCAACGCCGACGAGCTTTTGAAGCGCGCCAAGCTGCTCTCCGTCCGGGCCGAGCAGATGAAGACGAACATCGCCGCGCGGCGGCGCGCCCTGTTCACGACGTCCCTTTTCCAGCGCTCGACCAGCATCGCCGACGCCGCGCTGTGGAGAGACGTCTGGCGCGAGGCGCCGGGGAACATCGACGACGTCGTCAAATTGTTCGGCGATTGGGCGGCGCGGATCAACGCCCGTTTCGAAGGCTGGGGCCGGCTGGCGTTCTGGCTTGGCCTTCCGGCCATCTTTCTCGCCTACATCCCCTTTGCGCGGCTCTCGTTGCGCCTTTTCGCGCGCAGTGAGGCGATCGCCGAGCCGAGCCGCTTCCTTAAGATTCTCGGCGCGTGGTGGGTTGCGCTGGTCATCGCCGTTCCCCCGATCGCTTTGACCTATACGGTGATCTACGGGCTCGACGCCGCCAATCTCACGAGTTTGCGCATCCAGTTGGTGTTCGATGCGGTCGGGGTCGATGTCGCGCGCATCGCGATGACTTTCGGCCTCGCGCGCGGCCTGCTCGCGCCAACGCGGCCAAACTGGCGCCTGCCGCCGATCAGCGACGCCGCCGCTTCGCGGCTCGTCGGCGTCGCCATCAGCGTCGCCGGCATCCTCCTGATAACGCGGTTCTGCGAAGCCCTGAACGACGTGATCGACGCCTCGCTTGCATTTTCGGTCGCGACTCGGGGCCTTGGCGCCCTTTTGGCCGCGACGGCGCTGGCCTTTGGGCTCTGGCGCGTCGGCGCCGATTCGGCCAACGAGTGCCTCGGCCCATTGGTGACGCGGCGGCAAAGCTGGTTCGCCATCCTGCGCGGCGTCGGCCTCGCCGCCGCGATCGTCGTCGTCATCGCCGTTCTGACAGGCTATCCGACCTTCGCCAGTTTCTTCCTCGATCAGGTCATCTGGATCAGCGGCGTCGTAACGGTTTTTTTCATGGCGAACCGGTTGGTCGAAGAAGCGATCAGCGCCGGCTTCAAACCCACGGCCCGATTTGGGCATTGGCTGGTCAACCGCGTCGGCCTGCAGCGTAATTCGCTGGAGCTGCTCGGCGTCGTTCTGTCGGGCGCCTTACGCCTTGCTTTTTTCCTCGTCGCCGTCGCTGCGGCGCTGGCGCCCTGGGGCCTGCAATCGACCGACGTCCCATTTGATCTGCGCACCGCCTTCTTTGGCTTCAAAGTCGGCGACGTCGTCATTTCGCCGGCCTCGATCGTCATCGCCATCGCCATTTTTGGCCTCATCTGGGCGGGGGTGCATGCGCTGCAGCGCTGGCTCGAGGGAAGCCTTCTGCCGCATACCGGGCTCGACGCCGCGCTGGGCAATTCGATCACCACAAGCCTCGGCTATGTCGGGTTCATTCTCGCCGCCGGTCTCGCGCTCGGCTATCTCGGCCTTAGCTTCGACAAGCTTGCGATCGTCGCCGGCGCTCTCTCGGTCGGCATTGGTTTCGGCCTGCAGTCAATCATCAACAATTTCGTATCCGGCCTGATCCTGCTCTGGGAGCGCGCCGTGCGCGTCGGCGACTGGATCATCGTCGGCGGCGACCAGGGTTTCGTTCGCCGCATCAATATCCGTTCGACTGAGATCGAGACGGTCGATCGCGCCCAGGTGATCATTCCGAATTCGAGCCTGATCACCGGCGTCGTGAAGAATCTGGTCCGCAATGACCGCACCGGGCGCATCGTGATCCCGGTCACTGTCGCGGGCGCGGCCGATCCCGAAAAAGTCCGGGAAGTGCTGTTCGCCGCGGCGAAAGGCAACGACCGTGTGCTGAAGATCCCGACGCCCCAAATCTTCTTCACGGGCATGTCCGGCTCGGCGCTCACCTTCGAGCTCGCCGCGTTCATCGCCGACATCGAAACCATGGCGCGCGTGCGCAGCGACCTTCATTTCGAGATCTTCAAACAGATCAAGGCGCACGGATTCTTCAACGCGCCCGCGGCGGACCCGCAGAAGATCCAGATCCTCGGCGTGGAAGGACTTGCCGCCGAAGGACTTGGCGGCGCATTTAACAAGAAGAGCGAAGTCGAGCAGGATCAGCCGGGCGTAAATATCGCGGTCGGTTGATCAGCGGCTTCTGGCCTGCGCGCTGTCGAGGCCCGGCGCCTTGTCGGCGGTGGCGGCGAGATGGCCCGCCTTCACGAAAAGCGTGCACCCTTCCGCGGAAAAAAGATCCTGGCCGTGTCCGCCGGGATCGCGGATCCATGCGCCCGCCGGATACGTCCCCTCCGCATCGGAGCAGGCGCCCGTGAGAACGACGATTTCCTCGCCATCGGGATGGATGGTGCGGCTCAAAGTCGCGCCCGGGTCGAGCCGGACAAGAAAAGTCGTCGCGCCGCCAAAATAATGCAAAGGCTGGATCGCGAAGCCCTCCGGCGCTTCCCGCCATTCGCCTGAAGCCGTATCGATTTCGACGCGGTCGACGTCTTCCTTGTCGAATTGCCAGAGTTTGACGAAAAGCGTGCAGCCATGCGGACTGAACGGCGCGTGCGCCGATCCGATCGGATCGCGAAGATAGGCGCCGGCCGCGTGGACGCCATTTTCATCCTCGAACGCGCCGTCGATGACGTAAATCTCCTCGCCGCCGCCATGCGTGTGGTGGGGAAAGGCGCTTCCCGGCGCAAAGCGAACGAAGCTCGTCGCCCGCGCAACTTCTTCGCCGATTCGATCCAGCATGAGCCGGTCGACGCCTGGATGCGGCGACGGCGTCCATTGCGCTTCGCCCGGCAGCACGACGATGCGTTGCGAAAAATCGGCGTTTATTTTCATGCGGCTAGCCTTATTCCATATAAGCCGAGATGCAAATCGCGAGGCTCGCTGGAGCGCTCGCCGCGACCACAGGATCATAAAAGTAGCTCCGACGTCTTGTCTTGCCGCATTTTCTTCGCGCGAGCGTTCATCCATCCGCTCGAAAATGCGCTAAAACCGCGTGACGATATCGGCCAGCGCGGGGCGAACGCGGTCCTCGCGCGGCACGTCGCAGCGGCCGATATGGACAAACCCGGCGATCTTTTCATGCGCGCCAAGGCCGAGGCGAGCCAGCACGTCAGCGTTATAGGCATACCATTCGGTGAGCCACGCCGAGGCGAAGCCAAGCGCATTCGCCGCCACCACGAGATTCATGCACACGGCGCCCGCCGACAAAACCTGCTCCCATTCCGGGATTTTCGCGTGCGGCGCCGCGCGCGAGACGACGGCGACGACCAGCGGCGCGTGGGAGAGCCGCATTCGTTCGGCCTCAATGCGCGGGGCGTCGGCTTCGGCGTGCAGGCCGGCGTAGACCTCGGCGATGATCTCGCCGGCCCGCGCGCGCGCCTCGCCTGCGAAAACGATGAAACGCCAGGGCGCGAGCTTGCCGTGATCGGGCACGCGGGCGGCGATCTCCAGCAGCGCATCGATTTCGTGCGCGCTGGGCCCGGGACCGCACAGGGCGGCCGGCGCCGCCGAGCGCCGGGTCCTCAGTAATTCGATCGTGCGATTCATCGAAGCTTCACGGCAGGTTCATGGATTCCGGCATAAAAGGACGCCCGATCAAAGCGCGCCCGAGGCGAAGACACAAGCTGACCTTTGAGGGAAGATATTGTTAATAACTTCTATCATTTTTATGGTTTCATAGCGGCCGGGAGTGTCGGACAATCCAGCCCCGCGGCGCCTTCTCCGGATAAAGAGCGATGTGGACCACGCGACAATTCGTCGCCAAAGGCCAGGCAAATACAGAGGCGGCCCAGCGAACCCAATGCTCCAGATCGCGTTCCGCTCCGCGCCGGCTTCGGCAAATCCATGAAAAGGCCGCATAATTTGGCACATTGCGAGAAATCTGCGCAGTCGCGTGCGCGCTAGCACATCGTTCCAGACCGTCGCCGCGCGAATTCCGCCACGTCCTTGAGAATATCTCCATCGGATTTTTCCACAAATGTCGCTTTTCGATACGCTCGGCTATCCCTCTAGCGCGCTCGGCGGCCCGTATGCGCGCCAAGGCCTCTCCGAGGCGGGGGAGCGGCTTAAGGCCCCAGCCTGGACCGACCGCGCCACCCTGCTGGCGATTTCGGCCCTGATCGCCTTCTCCGGGCTCGCGCTCGCCTGCTGGCTGATCGGGGGAACGGTTGTTCCGTGGGATTCGAAAAATCATTTTTACCCGATGTTCCGCTTTCTGGCCGATGCCCTTCGCCACGGCGAGATCCCGCTCTGGAACCCCTATCATTTCGCCGGACATCCCTCTGTCGCGGATCCGCAGTCCCTGCTCTTCACGCCGAGCATGGTTCTATTCGCGCTCTTTGCGCCCGACGCCTCGATGCAGCTGTTCGACGCCGTCATCCTCGCGCATCTCGCCTTCGGCGGCCTTTGCGTCCTTGGCCTGTTTCGAAGATGGCGCTGGGCGCCCGCCGGCGCCGTCCTCGCGGCGATCATCTTCATGCTCGGCGGCGCGGCGTCCTCGCGCCTGCAGCACACCGGCATGATTATTTCCTATTCCTTCTTTCCGGCCGCGCTTTGGTGCCTCGAGATCGCTCTGGAGCGACGCTCCCTGCGGTTCGCCCTGCTGTTCGGCGCCTTCGCCGCGCTGATGGCTCTCGGGCGCGATCAGGTCGCCTATCTGCTCTGCATGGTTCTCGCCGGGCGCGTGATCTTCGCCGTCTGCGGCTCCGGCGCCCCCATCGCCTATCTTCGCGCGAGGCTCGGCGTGCTGGCGCTTGGCGCGTTCGTCATCGCAGCCGTCCTCTTCGTTCCGGCTCTGCTCACGATGCAATTTCTCGGCGATTCGAATCGGCCGGGCATCGCCTTTGGCGTCGCGGCGGCGGGCTCGCTCGCGCCTGTCAATCTGATCACGCTCTTCGTGCCGAATTTCTTCGGATCCCTCGATCATCTTTACGATTATTGGGGTCCGGACTACGACACCATGGCCCGTGCGGACTGGACCGATCGCGCCGTCGATTATCTCTTCATCGGCACATTACCGATCCTGCTTCTGATCTGGCACGGACTCGCCGCAGGGCGCCTGTTTGGCCGCGGCATGCGGTTTTTCGCGATTGTCCTCGGCGTCGCGATCTTGTACTCGCTCGGCCGCTATACGCCGTTCTTTTCATTGGCGTTCGACTGGCTCCCGGGGGTCTCGCTCTATCGCCGTCCAGCCGACGCCACCTTCATTCTCAACATTGGCCTTGCTTTCGGCGCCGGCTATCTGCTGCACCGCTACATCGTCGACGGCTTGCCGAACCTTTTCGCCCCGCGATGGCTGGGCTGGGCGATGGCCGCCGCCACCGCGACCGCCATCGCCGTCGTGATCGGCACCGGTCTCGCCTTTTCCTTGAGAGAAGGCCGTCTCACGACCTCATTCGCTCAGCTTGGCGTCTCCGCCGCAATTGGACTTGGCGGAGTGGCGCTCCTGTTCGCCTTGCGGGACCGTCGCCGCCGCGCCTTCGCGGCCAGTCTCCTCGTTCTCGCCAGCGGCGGCGAGATTTTGTGGCGCAACGCCGCCTCTTCGCTCAACGCCGAGCCGATCAACCGCTACAGCGTTTTCGCGACCATGAAGCCGGGCGACGCGGCCGGCATCGCGATGCTGCGACGGGAAATCGCCGCCAAGACGCATGATGGCGACCATCCGCGCGTCGAGATTCTCGGCCTTCCCGGGCCCTGGCAGAACGCCTCGATGGTGCTGAAGCTCGAAAATACGGTCGGCTATAATCCGCTGCGCATCGACGGCTACGAGCGTGCGGTCGGTCCCGGAGACAACGCCGGCGACCCAAATTTGCGTCATTTTCCGGGCACCTTCCGCGGCTACAAGTGCAAGCTCGCGGCATTGCTCGGCCTCGAATATCTTGTGCTCGACCGCCCGTTGACGGGATTGCCCCGCCACGTTCCGCGGCCGAAGGCGACTTTGATCTACTCGAGCGACACGATGTATGTCTACAGGCTCGGCAAGGCGGCGCCCCGCGCCTATTTCGCCTCGGCCATCAGGCCAGTGGAGAGCGAACGGGTTCTCGACGCGCATGAGTTGCCGGAGTTCGACCGCACGCGCGAAGCGCTGATCGATCAGTCGAGCCTCGCTGATCTCAAGCAGGTTCACGACCGCGTCACGAACGAAATCGCCCCCCCGGCGTCCGCGGCGGAGCCCGTCGATCCCTCGCATGTGGAGATCGTCCAATATTCGGACAACGCGGTCACGCTCGACGTCGACGCCAAAAACGCCGGAATTGTCGTGCTGCATGATCTCTACTACCCTGGCTGGGAGGTGCGGGTGGATGGCGTTCTGCAGCCGATGCTCAAGGCCAATCTCCTGTTTCGCGGCGTCGAGACGCCGGCGGGACGCCATCGGATCGAATTCGCCTTTCATCCGCTTTCATTCGCCAACCTGTCGGCGGCGCTGGCGACTGTTCTGGATGGGACCGATGATTAGGAGATCTCGTGACCCGTGACCGACGGACGATTTTCCGCGGCGAAAGGCTAATCAAGTCCGGCGCGATGGGCGCCGTCGCCATGCTGCTGGCGAGCGTCTGGCTGGCAGGGTCCTCGGCCGCTCAGTCCCCGCCGGCCACCCCCCAGGACAATTCTTCCATCCCCAATCCCGCGCCCATTGCGACCCCGCCCAATTCCACCTTGCCGCCCTTGCGGCTGCCGGCGGGCCAGGAGGCCGCCACGCCTGAGGCGCCCAAGGCAAACATTTTACATTTGTCGGCTGTCCTCAGCGCGACGGACGCGCAGCCTGTGCGCGGCGGCCTTCGGTGGCGCGTATTCGACGAGAAGGCGGAGCTCGACGGTTCGCATGCGCTGGTCGCGGAATCCTTCGATGCGACCCCGGCGCTTACCCTGCGCGACGGCAGCTTCATCGTGCATGTCGCGTTTGGCCTCGCCGGGGCCACGAAGCGCGTGACCATCGACGCCAGGGGCGGCAGCGAAAGGCTGACCCTCAACGCCGGAGCGTTGCGCGTCGTCGGCATGCTCGGCGACGCGCCGATCGCTCCGGCGAAAACGCAGCTCTCGATCTATGTTCCAGAGCGCAATAATTCCGAAGCAAAACTCGTCGCCAACGGAAAGTCGGGCGACACGATAGGCTTGCCGGAAGGCAATTATCACGTCGTCTCAACCCTGCTCGATCCGCAGAGCAACGGCTCGGTCAACTCCACCAACTCCGTCGTCAGCGCCGATCTCCGCGTGCAGGCCGGCAAATTGACCGACGCGACCCTGCGCCATCGAGCCGCGACGATGACCTTGAAACTCGTCAGCGGACCCAGCGGCGAAGCGCTCGCCAATACGGCCTTTACGATCCTGACCCCCGGCGGCGACGTCATTCGCGAGATGATCGGCGCGTTTCCCTCGCTGGTCCTCGCGGAAGGCGAATATGTCGCCATCGCGCGGCACGACAGCAACGTCTATCAGACCAATTTCAAGGTCGAATCGACTATCGACAGGGATGTCGAGGTGCTGGCGAAATAGCGCCGGCCGCCCCACTCCAGGGCGGCGCGGACGTTTGGTCGCGCAAGCGCTCAGGCCGCCTTGCAGCTTCGAAATTTCATCCTGCGCCGTCTTGACCGCGGCGGCTCTCTGTTCCGGTCCGACTGCAATTCCTTCGGCGCGGACGATCTCGATGTCCGAAATGCCGATGAAACCGAAAACGCTGCGCAAATAATTCTCATGATGTTCGAAAATCGCCGCTGGAGCGCCCTCCGAATAGATTCCGCCGCGCGACGACGCGACGATCACGCGTTTGCCGCCGGCAAGTCCCTCCACGCCTTTTTCCGAATAGCGGAAAGTCTTTCCGGCGATCAGCAGGCGATCGATCCAGGCTTTGAGCTGGCTCGAGATCGTAAAGTTGTACATAGGCGCGCCGATCACCACAATGTCGGCGCGGAGGAATTCATCAAGAAGCTCGCCGCCGAAAGCGAGATCTTGCTGCACCTCCGCGCCCGGCGCCGGCGCGCCCGGCTGTTGCGCGGCGAGATAAGCGCCGGACAAAGGAGGCACCGGCTCGGCGGCGAGATCGCGGTATTTGATCTCGAGATCAGGCGTATTCTGGCGCAGTTTTGCGACGATTTCGGCCGACAATTGCCGGCTGACTGAATACGGGCCGAGAATGCTGGAATCGACGTGTAGAAGCGTCATGGACGAAATCCCTTTCGCGGTATAGATTTGTTACCAGGGCACTATGCGTGCCTGTATGAAGCGCGCAAGGAGGCACTTTTTTGGAACAGGGTCACATCCATGTGCCCGGCGACTGCGCCAAGGTCGCGCCGATTTTGTCGCGCATCGGCGACAAGTGGAGCATTCTGGTCGTCATGCTGCTCGGCGATGGGCCGATGCGCTTCAACGAGCTGCGCCGACGCGTCGGCGGCATCTCGCAGCGGATGCTGACCTTGACCCTGCGCGGATTGGAGCGTGACGGCTATCTGACGCGAACCGTGTTCCCGACCATTCCGCCTCGCGTCGATTACGAATTGACGGCGCTCGGTCACTCCCTGCTGATCCCGGTGCGGGCGCTCGGCGCCTGGGCGGCGCAGAACGCCGCTTCGATCGAGGACGCGCAGCGCCGCTTCGATCGGGCGGGCGGGAAAGACGCCTCGAGCCCCCGTCCGATACCGGCGCAGGGCGTGACCCTCGTCAAATGAAGAGCAAGCCCGCCGCAGGCGCCCTCATCTCTTCCGCGCCAATATTGAAGGCGAACGCCGCGGCGATCGCCGAGGCCGCGCGGCTCTTGCGCGCGGGACGCCTCGTCGCCTTTCCGACCGAGACGGTCTACGGCCTCGGGGCCGACGCGACATCGGAAACGGCTGTCGCTCGCGTCTATGCGGCAAAAGGGCGCCCCGCCTTCAATCCGCTGATCGCCCATGTTGTGAATCTTGCGGCGGCAAAGGCGCAGGGAATTTTTTCGGCCGACGCCTTGCGGCTTGCGGAGCGTTTCTGGCCGGGACCTTTGACTCTCGTTCTGCCGCTCGCCCCTAACGCCACGGTCTGCGCGGCGGCGCGGGCCGGCCGATCGACGATCGCCCTGCGCGTCCCGTCGCATCCGACGGCTTTGAGCCTCCTTGGCGCCGTCAACCTGCCGCTCGCGGCGCCCTCGGCCAATCGCTCCGGCCGGGTCAGCCCGGTGACGGCGGCCCATGTCTCGTCCGATCTCTCCGGCGAGATCGACCTCATCCTCGACGCAGGACCCTGCCCGGTCGGCGTCGAATCGACGATCGTCGCCTGTCTCGACGGGGCGCCGCGTCTGCTTCGCCCCGGCGGTCTATCGAGGGGTCTGATCGAAGAGGCGCTGGGCGCCAAACTCGCTGGGGCGACCGGCGAGGGCGCGATCATCGCGCCGGGCGCCCTCGCCTCGCATTACGCACCGCGCGCAAAGCTCCGGCTGGGCGCCTTCAGTCTCGAGGCCGGCGAGGCGGGCCTTGATTTCGGCGGCCATTTTCAGGCCTCCCAAAACGTCCTCGATCTGTCGCCAGGGCGAAACCTCGACGAGGCGGCGGCAAGGCTTTTCACGTTTCTGCGCGAACTCGACGCGCTTCAGCCAGACTGCATCGCCGTCGCGCCGATTCCGCATGTCGGCCTCGGTGAGGCGATCAACGATCGATTGCGGCGCGCCGCTGCGCCGCGGCCCGGTCAGACTTGAACAAGGGACCGCGAGGTTTGCATCGTGCCGGGTAGCCTCGTCGAACTTCTGCGCTGGTACGCCGATATGGGCGTCGACGTCGCGCTCGACGCGACGCCGCACGACCGCACGCGCGAACCGGCCGCCCCGCCAGCCGCTGCGCCCCGGGAAAACGCCGACCCGGCGAAAGACGAGGCTCCGCACACGCGGGCGGCCGCCCGCCCGCCCGCGCCAGGCGTCGCCACTCCGGCCACGGCTCTGGAGCAGGAGGCGCGGGAGGCCGCCGCGTCGGCTCGAACGCTCGCCGAATTGCGCGAACATCTATTGCGGTTCGAGGGCTGCGGCCTCAAGGCGACCGCGACGCAGCTCGTCTTTGGCTCCGGCGAGGCGGGCGCCGAAGTGATGTTCGTCGGCGAAGCGCCGGGGGCGGACGAGGACCGCCAGGGCGCGCCTTTCGTCGGCCGCGCGGGGCAATTGCTGGACAAGATGCTGGCCTCGATCGGGCTCGACCGCGGCAAGGTCTATATTGCCAATGTCGTGCCTTGGCGCCCGCCCGGCAACCGCACGCCGACGCCGCTCGAAACGGCCGCCTGCCTGCCCTTCACGCGTCGGCAAATCGAACTCGTCGCCCCAAAAATCCTCGTCTGTCTCGGCGCTCCGTCCGCGCAGACGCTGCTCAACTCGAAAGAAGGCATAACGAGGCTGCGCGGGCGCTGGTTCGATTATGTGGCGGGCGATGCGACGATCAAGGCGATCGCGATGCTGCATCCAGCCTATCTCCTGCGCCAGCCGGCCCAAAAGAAGCTGGCCTGGCGGGACTTGCGGCTGCTCGCAAAGGAGATCGCGCGGCTTCACGCGCCCTCGTCCGAAAACTCCGCTTGAAACCGGGGCCGCATATGGCCTTTAGATAGCTGCCGTCGAAGGGTTGCTTTTCCGCAGTTCGCGCCAGAAGCCGGGAGCCGATAATGAGATGGGAAGATTTTCGCCGGTCCGACAATGTCGAAGACCGTCGTGGCGATCCAGGTTACTCGGGCGGCGGGGGGACCGGCCTTGGCGTCGGCGGCGGCCATCTTGGCCTTGGCGCTGTCGTCGTCCTCGGCCTGATCGGCTGGATGCTCGGAATCAATCCGGCGGTTTTGATCGGCGGCGCGGAGATGGTGAATGGCTTGCGCTCGGGCGGGAACGCCCAGCGAGCGCCGGCGCCGTCGCAAACGGCCCAAACGGGCGCGCCCACCGACCAGATGGGGCAATTCGTGGCCGCCGTTCTGGCTGAGAATGAGGACGTCTGGAGCGATGTCCTGCCGGCGCAGAAGGGCGTCGCCTATGTCAAACCGAAGCTGGTGCTCTACAGCGGCTCCACGAGATCGGGCTGCGGCGGCGCCAACGCGTCGATGGGCCCGTTCTATTGCCCGAATGACCAAAAGGTCTATCTCGATACGTCGTTCTTCAACGACATGAAGCGGCGCCTCGGCGGCGGCGGCGATTTCGCTTACGCCTATGTCATCTCGCACGAGATCGGCCATCATATCCAGAACCTGCTCGGCATTCTGCCTCGTGTCCAACAGGCGCAGATGCGCGCCGCCGACGCCGGTGACAAGGCTCAGTCAAACGCGCTTTCGGTCCGGGTCGAACTGATGGCCGACTGCCTCGCTGGCGTATGGGCCGCAAACGCCCAGAAAAAATACCAGATCCTTCAGCCGGGCGACGTCGAGAAGGCGATTTCGACCGCGCAGGCGATCGGCGACGACCGCCTGCAACAGGAGTCGAAAGGCTATGTCGTGCCGGATTCATTCACCCACGGCTCGGCGGCGCAGCGCGTGCAATGGCTCAACACGGGGCTGCAGTCGGGCCAGGTCGACGCCTGCAATACCTTTGCGCGATGAGGCATTTTCGCGCGAAGCGACTTCACTTCGCGCGAAGGAAATGCGACGAAGTCAATATGAAGCCAATATAATGTGAGCCTTCGCTTCGCGGCCTGATGACGCTCAGCCAACCCGGCGGGCGTTCGTGCGCAAGGGCGTGGCCGATTTGAAAAACTGAGCCAGCGCCGCGAATTTCATCGCGGATTTATTGGCGACCAGTTCGGCGCACCGGTCGCGCGGCGCGATCAGGCCGGCGAGCGGGGCCGCGCGGGGAAACAGCCGCTCAGCGAAAGTTTCCGGCGCTGCGCGGAGCAGCGCCACGGGGGCGCTCCCGCTCTTGTCGGCGCCCTGCGCGCGCAAAAAATCACCGGCCTCTTCGATGAATCCCGCCAGCGGCGCAAAGCCTGAGCGAAGCAGGAAAAGCTCGGGTCCCCGGGCCGCGTCGATTGCGCGACGCAGCCATTCGCTCTCGGCGGGCGCCTCGAACAGGCCGCAGCCCGCCTGGTCGGCGATGAGGCCGAGGCCCTGCCCCGAGGGTCCCGCGATCGCGACGTCGCCAAGAAGGCCCTCCACATTCGCCCTGATCAAGGAACTCAAGCTTCGCACCAGGCGCTCCGCCGGGTCGATGCGCCCGGATTGCAGAGAGCTTTCGCAGAAGACAATGGTTGAAAGCATGATCGAGCCAGAGCCGGCTTCGCGCGCCGCGTAAAGCAAATAATTCAAAAGGAATAGGGCAATCGCGGTCTTTCGCAAAGTGCGCCGCCCGCTTCGCCGTTCCGCCCAAGACGGAGAGGATCAAGCGCGGCGCCGCTCGCGCGGTTTCACAAAAAATGCCGGAATGTTTCCCTTTCTCCAGATTGTAGTTACTTTAAAGATAGCGGCAGTCATTGGTCGCGCCGGCGCGCGTCGCCGCAAAGCAGTAAAACCAGCGCTCGTTATACGCCGTGCACAGATGTTGCATGACCAGAAATTGAGCCTGGCATCGTCTTTTTAGCAGCGGACAGCCGATGAGCCGATTGCGCGACCAACTTGAGATAACGACGGATATTCTGCTTCGCGCCTATTCCATCGGCCTATTTCCCATGGCCGAAAGCGCGGATGATCCGAATCTGTTTTGGGTCGAGCCAGAGGTTCGCGGCATTTTTCCGCTCGATAACATCGTCATCTCGAGGAGCCTCGCTAAGACCGTCCGCACGGACGTCTTCGAAGTGCGCGTCGATCATGATTTCGACGCCGTCATGGACGGCTGCGCGGCTTCCTATGGGGATCGCGAGAAAACCTGGATCAATGACCGCATCCGGCGGCTGTATCGGCAGCTGTTCGACATGGGCCGGGTCCATACGGTCGAGGCGTGGAGCGACGGCGTTCTCGTTGGCGGGCTCTACGGCGTCCGCCTCGGCTCGGCCTTCTTTGGCGAGAGCATGTTCCACCGCAAGACGGACGCCTCGAAGGTGGCGCTGCTGCATCTCGCCGCGCGGCTGCGCCAGGGCGGGTTCACGCTGCTCGATGCGCAATTCGTCACGCCGCATCTCGCCTCGCTCGGCGCGATCGAGGTGCCGAAGGACGTCTATCGGCGCCGCCTCGCGGAGGCTGTGCCGCGCCCCGCCGACTTCTGGGTCTGGCCCAAAGAGCGCCGCGTTCCGGGAGCCGAAGCGCTGGCGGCTCTGCCGAGGAGGGACCGGGCCGCGACCTCAGCTTGATGGCGAATCGCGATCGAGCAGGATCTTCAGCTCGACGGCCTCGCGATCGCTCAGGCCTTGAGGCTCAAGAACAGCCGCGCGGCGGCGTCGCGAATTAAGAAAGATCGCGCCGCCGCCGACCAGAAGAATGACGATCGGCGCGCCCCATAAGGCGAGCGTCTCGGCCTTGACGGGCGGCCTCAGCAATATGAAATCGCCATAACGCTGCACGAGATAGGTGCGGATCGCATCATCGCTGTCGCCGGCTTTCAGCCGCTCGCGAACGAGAAGGCGAAGATCGCGCGCGAGTTCGGCATTGGAATTGTCGATCGACTGGTTCTGGCAGACCATGCAGCGCAACTGCGCCGAGAGATCGCGCGCGCGCGCCTCGAGCTTTGGATCGGCGAGGATTTCATCCGGCTGCACGGCCCCGGCGGCAAGGGGGACCAACCAGAAAGCCGCCACGACCATGCATCGGCGCACGAGGCGATAATTCATCATCACTCCGCCGGCAAAGGGCTGGCCGCGGCGATCTTGCGGGCGCGCCGTCCGACGCCGACGCGAAGACGCATGTCGCTCAGCGACAGCGCGCCGCCAAACGCCATGATGAGAGCGCCGAGCCAGATCAAGGCGACGAGCGGCTTCCAGTAAATCCGGGCGTCGAGTTTTCCGTCCGGCGCGACCTCGGCGATGCTCATATAGACTTGGCCGAACCCAAGCGTCGCGATGCCGGCTTCCGAACGGCTCGTCTTGCGGGACGGATAGGCGCGCATCGCGGGCTCGATCGCGGCCTTGACGACGCCGCCGGAGCGGATCGTCGTGCGCCCGAAGATCTCGGCGTAATTCGGGCCCTGGCGCTTCGACACGTCTTCGAGGGTTAGCTGGTAGGGTCCGATCTCCACTGTCTCGCCCGGCCTCATGGAGGTGATGCGCTCGGCGCCCCAGCCGGTCGCGGCGAGCCCGAGCAAGGTGACGCCAATGCCGGCGTGGGCGAAGGCCGACCCGAAGGCCTGCCGCGGCAGCCCGAACAGCCGACGCCCCGCGGCGGCGAAGGAGGCGCCGCCGGCGAAGAGCCGCCGGGCGACATCGGCGAAGGAGCCTATAATCACATAGGCGGCGAGTCCGGACAGGATCACGCTCAAGACGGGGCCGCCGCGCCATGCGGCGAGGGCCAGAGCGACGATCAGGCCGCAGCCTATGGCGAAGGTCAATCGTTGCGCCGCGGCCAAAAGATCGCCGCGCTTCCAGGCCAGCGACTGGCCGATCGGCATCAGAATGAACAGCGGGATGAACAGGGGAACGAAGGTCAGATTGAAGAAGGGCGCACCGACCGAGATTTTCTCCCCCGTCAGAGCCTCAAGCGCCAGCGGATAGAGCGTGCCGACGAGGACCGTCGCGCAGCCTGTGGTCAAGAGGAGATTGTTGAGGACAAGCGCCCCTTCGCGCGAGATCGGCGCGAAAAGGCCCCCTGGCTTGAGCCCCCCCGCTCGCGCGGCGAACAGCGCCAGCGAACCGCCGATGAAAAGAACGAGAATGACCAGAATGAAGACGCCGCGCAGCGGATCGCTGGCGAAGGTGTGCACCGAAGTCAGAACGCCGGAGCGCACCAGGAAGGTGCCGATCAGCGACAGCGAGAAGGCGAGAATGGAAAGAAATATCGTCCAGATCTTGAGCGCCTCGCGCTTCTCCATCACCAGCGTGCAGTGAATGAGGGCGGTCGCGGCGAGCCAGGGCATCAGCGACGCGTTCTCGACCGGGTCCCAGAACCAGAAGCCGCCCCAGCCAAGCGTGTAATAGGCCCAGTAAGAGCCCATGGCGATGCCGAGCGTCAGGCAGGTCCAGGCGATCAGCGTCCATGGCCGCACGAAGCGCGCGAAGACCGCGTCGATCCGTCCGGTGATCAGCGCCGCCGCTGCGAAGGAATAGGTGATCGAGAGCCCGACATAGCCGAGATAAAGCAGCGGCGGATGAATGGCGAGGCCGGGATCCTGCAGCAGCGGATTGAGATCGTTGCCCTCGATCGGCGGATTTCCAATCCGCGCGAAGGGATTGGAGGTGAGCAGGATGAACAAAAGGAACGCCGCGCTGATCCAGGATTGCACAGCGAGCGTGTTGGCGCGCAGATCCGCGGGCATGTTCGACGACAGCAGCGCGACGGCGGCGGCGAAGATCGCCAGAACCAGCACCCAAAGCATCATCGAGCCTTCGTGATTGCCCCAGACGCCGCTGATTTTATAGATGAGCGGCTTCAGGGAATGCGAGTTCTCGACGACGTTCGCGAGCGAGAAATCGGACGTCACATGGGCGTAGGTGAGTGCGAAATACGAATAGGCGATGAAGCCGAAACTCGCGAGCGCGACGGAGGGAGCAATCGACATCAGGCGTCGGTCGCCGACGGCCGCGCCCCAGATCGGCAATACCGAATTGACGAGCGCCAGGGCGAGAGCGAGGACAAGGGCGTAGTGGCCGGTTTCGACGATCATCCGATCCTCATTTCACGCTCATTTCGCGGTCGCCGCCTGTGCGCCATCCTGCGCGCCGGTCGGCGCGGCGCCCTCGCGCCAGACGCCTTGCTTCTTCAGGGCGTCGGCGACCTCGCGCGGCATATAGCGCTCATCGTGCTTGGCGAGCACGCTGTCGGCGCGAAACACATGATCGGCGCCGAGGGTCCCTTCGGCCACGACTCCCTGCCCTTCGCGGAAGAGGTCCGGCAGCAGGCCGACATAGGTCACCGGCACGTCCTGCTTCAAATCGGTGACGGTGAAGCGGACGCGCGCATCGCCTTCGCGCTGAAGCGAGCCCTGCTTGACGAGACCGCCGAGGCGCAGCCGCGCTCCGGGCGACGGCGCCTTTTGCGCGAGTTCGCTCGGCCCGTAGAAAAATACGATGTTGTCGCGCAGCGCGAACAGCACGAGACCGACGGCGAGGCCGATGACGGCGAGCCCGCACGAAATCAAGACAAGACGCCTTTGTTTGCGGGTCATTTCCGGTGGTTATCCTTCGAGCCCAAGTTCGCGCGCGAGAGCCTCGATGCGGGCGCTCGCGGCGGGATCGGCCGCGAGATTGCGTCTCGCGTCGTTCAGCGCCGATTTCGCCTTGTCCTCTTCATGCAGAACGGAATAGGCGCGCACGAGGCGAAGCCAGCCTTCGACATCCTGTCCATTTTGCGCCAGCCGCGCGGCGAGGTTATCGACCATGCCCTGGATTGCGCTGGATTGCGCGGCGCCGGACATCGACTGGATTTCGGCGGCGAGAGCCGGATTGGCCGCCGGACCCGCCGGCGCCGCCCCGTCGGTTTCGCCGGCTTGCGAAGGCGCGCTGGACAGGGCCACGAGCTGCTGACGCACCGTTACGATCCATGGGGCGCCGACGGGGGCGTCCTTCAGAAGAGTTCTCCCAGATGTCCCTCGCTCGCGTCGCGTCGCCATCCTGGGCGGCCGCGAGACCAAGATAGAAGCGCGCAAGCGGCAGCGCCGGGTCCTTCGCGCTCGCCGCCTCGAATTCATGCCTTGCTTGCGCCGTCACCTCGCCGCCCGCGGCGTCGACCAAAGCCTCGCCCAAACGCGCCAGCCGCTCGGGCGTTTCGCCATTGAGCCGCAAGGCGGCCTCGGACGCCTTCACGGCGTCGTCGTAGCGTCCAAGACGCAAATAGACCGGGGCGAGAACCTCATAGCCACGACCATCATCTGGATCCTGCGCCAGATGCGCCTCAATCTTCGCGATCGCCGCCATCAGGTCCATGCGGCCCGGGGGTTCGCTGAGCCGCGCAGACAAAGGCAGATCGGGAAAGTCCGGATGGCCGACAAACGCATAAAGTCCCAGCGCCGCCGCCGGCACAAACAGAGCGACCGCGATCCCGGCGTAGCGGGCGGCGCGGCTCTGCGTGGCGGCGGACGGCGTCGACGGCGCATCCGCGGCGGCGATCAGGCGGCGGGCGGCCTCCGCCTTGGCGCCTTCGGCGTCGGCCGCGGCGACGAGACCGCCGGCGGCGTCGCGGTCGATCGCCGCGAGCTGGTCCCTATAAAAGGCGACGTCGATCGCGCTGTGCGAGAGGCCGCGCGGCGTGCGGACGAGCGGCCACAGCACGCTCAGCACCGCAACGCCTGTAAAAAGGGCAAAAACGAACCATTGCATAGGCGCCTTAATAGTCACAGCCGCCAGGCTTGGAAACATCTTTCCGTTCACGGGCGCGTTTGCGGCGGCGCGTTCGACGTCGAAGGCAGGCGCAGAACGGCGCGAAGACCGCCCATCGAGCTGTCCTCCAGCGTCAAATCGCCGCCATACATGGACGCGAGATCGGCGACGATCGAGAGTCCAAGGCCCGATCCCGGCTTTGTCTCATCGAGCCGGCGCCCTCTCGTGAGCGCAGCCTCGCGCAGTTCCGGCGCAAGGCCAGGCCCGTCATCCTCGATGGCGACGCGAAAGAAGGAGCGTTCTGCTCCGCTCTGGGTGAATTCAGGCGCGATGGCGATCCTGACGGCGCTCGCCGCCCATTTTCCGGCGTTATCGGCCAAATTGCCGATCATTTCCTCAAGATCCTGCCGTTCCCCCAGGAATCGCACCGGTTGCGGCATATCGACCGTGAAGCTGATCGCGCGCTCCGCATAGATTTTTTCAAAGGCGCCGGCGAGCGATTGGGCGACCGGTCCGACATCGGTCGCGCTCGCGACCGCGCCTGCCCTGACCGCCGCCACGGCGCGATGGAGATAATAGGACACCTGATCGCGCATGATCGCGGCCTGTTCCTGAACCTTGCCGGCGGAGGGGCCCGTCTGCAGCGCAGCTTCGTTGATGATGACGCTGAGCGGCGTTTTCAACGCATGCGCGAGATTGCCGACCTGCGTGCGGGCGCGCTCGACCACCGCTCGATTGGCCCCGATGAGCAGGTTGAGTTCGCCGGCGAGCGGCGCCAGATCGGGTGGGAGCGCGCCTTCGATCGATTCGGCCTCCCCGCGCCGGATCGCGGCGACGCCTTCCTGCAATTGCCGCAATGGCGCGAGGCCATAGCGCAGCTGTGCGGCCGATGAGGCGATGAGCGCGATCGCGAGCAAGCCGAAGGTGACGAGGAGATAGGCGTCGAAACGCTCGATCGCCGCCTCGATCTCGCCAGTCGTCGCCGCGACCTGGACAAGATAAATTCCATTGTCGCCGGTATCGATGACGCGCTCGACGATGCGCAGGCGCCGCCCGTCCGGGCCGATCGCATAGCCCCGGCGCGCGCCGCCAAGGCCGGCCGGAACGCCAACGTCGGCGAGTTGCGGCAGGCGCGCGGCGAACAGCGAACGCGAACTTCTGATCTGCTGTTTGTCGGAGTCGAGGCGCGTGATTTGCCAGTACCACCCGGACAGCGCCAATGCGAATTGAGGATCGCTGAGTTCCTCCGGATTGGTCTCGCCGGTCTCGCTCGGGGTCGCGATATCGGCGACGAGCGCGTGGAGATAGACGCTGAGGCGCTCATCGAAATTGGCCTCGGCGGCGCGCTGATAGAAATGCGAGAGGACGACGCCGGCGATCAACAGAATCGTAAAGCTGAGGATCGTCGCCGACAAGAAGAGCCGCTTCGCGATCGAGATATTGCCGCGGAGTGTCCCGGCGGCGGCCGCGCTTCGACCCTCAGGCGCCCGCGTCGTCAATTTCAGGCGCCGGGATCGGAGCGGCTGGCGGCGGGGCGATCGTCTTTTGCGGCGGGCGGCGCCAGCACATAGCCAAGGCCGCGCACGGTCTGGATGACGTCGACGCCAAGCTTGCGGCGCAGGCGTCCGACGAAAACCTCGATCGTATTCGAGTCGCGATCGAAATCCTGATCATAAAGATGCTCGACGATTTCCGCGCGCGACACAATCTTCCCTTGGTGGTGCATCAGATAGGACAGAAGCCGGTATTCATGGGAGGTGAGCTTGACCACATTGTCGTCGATGGCGACGCGCCCGGCGCGCGCATCGAGCGTGACGGGCCCGCAGGAGAAGACGCTTGACGCATGGCCGGCGGCGCGGCGCATCAGCGCGCGGAGCCTCGCCAGTATTTCCTCCATGTGAAACGGCTTCGTCACATAATCGTCAGCCCCGGCGTCGAAACCGCGAACCTTTTCGCCCCAGCGGTCGCGCGCGGTGAGGATCAGCACCGGCATCGCGCGCCCGGCCCGGCGCCAGTCGGCCAGCACCGCAACGCCGTCCTTCTTGGGCAGGCCGAGGTCAAGGACCACCGCGTCATAGGGCTCCGTGTCGCCGAGAAACCAGCCTTCCTCGCCGTCGAAAGCGCGGTCGACCGCATAGCCGGCGCGCGTCAGCGCCTCGGCGATCTGGCGGTTCAGATCCTTGTCGTCCTCGACGACGAGCAGACGCATTGTCCTGATCTTCCTGCTACTTCGCCGCTTTCGTTTCGATGATCTGGCCGGTCTTGGCGTCGTAGAGGCTGCGAACGATCTTGCCATCGCGGCGGAGCAGGCTGATCTCGTACACGAAACCGTCGTCCCGCCGGCAAAGCTTCGCAGCGAGCGCTTCGGCCTGGAAGTGGGCCGCCGCCTTTTCGATCGAGCGCAAAGGTTCGGTCAGCCCATGCGCGGCTATCTTGTCACGGGTTTCGGCCGTCGAGAAACATTGGTTCTGCTGCGCCGGCTGCGCCAGGGCGCCTGCGCAAAAGGCGGCGCAGCTCGCAAGAGCGAACACAAAGACCAGAAGGATCATGACGCTAGTCTGCCGTTGCGATGCTGAATGTGGGATGAATAGCGCGGGGGGTCCTCTCATCGTCGCCCTTTCACGGGTCCAATCCCGGCCACGCCGCGCGCGCAGGTCGCTGCGTGTCCAAAGGCGGATCGCGCAGCTCGACTGGGCGGCGCCCCATCGGCGGATGCGGCTCGAAAAATCGCAGGCCCTGTCGGAGTCCGTTTGACGCGACCGAACCGAATGTCCGGCGAAATTCGCGCGCGAAATGCGCTGAATCGGAAAAGCCGGACTGATGTGCGGCCGTGGTGAAGTTGCTTCCCCTGGCGATCTCCCGCCAGGCCGCGCGCAAGCGGCTCCAGGCGCGATAGCGGCGAAATGGAACCCCGATCTCCCGGGTGAAAAGATGCTGTAACCTTGACGAGGAGAGGCCGATGGCGCGGGCGAGTTCGGCGGCCGGCGTCAGTTCGTCGCAATGCGCGTGGAGGCAGTCGACGACTCGCGACAAGCGCGGGTCAAGCGACGCGGCGCCAGAGCGTCGGCGCGAATAGTCAAGGACATCGTCCAGGGCCGCGCCGGCCCATACTTCACCGAGACGATCCTCGTAGAGGCAGCGCAGTAACGCCGCCTCCGGCGCGGTTCCAATCAGCGCGCGCCCCGCCGCGCGCTGATTTTGCAGCAGCGGCGACAGCGCGCCAAACGCGCCGAGATTGGGTTCGATATAGAGAGCCGCGAACGGCTCGCCGCCAAAGTCGAGCTCATGCCATTCGCCGGGCGGAACGATCGCCGCCTCGCAAAGCAGCCATTCGCCGCCCCGCATGCGCAGGCGGAACTTGCCATAGAGGCCGACGAGATGCACCGCGGCGGCGCCCTGGTGGCTCCCAAGGTAGCCGTTCGTTCCAACCCAGAATGTGCACCCCTCGCCGACATGCAAAAGCGCGCTCGGCCCTCTTTCGCCAAGCGCAGCACGTTCGTTCAAGCGCGCTCTATCTCCTATGGCCAATACTCCAGTCGAAGCGCTCGGGCGGCCGACAGACCGCGCCGTGCGCGCTTCCGGCGCGACGCGCCAGGACGCCTCTACAAATAGATTCGAGGAAAGAAATCGCCATGCGCAACATGTTTCTCCTGGCTTTCGCAGGTCTTTGCCTCGCGATTGCGCTCGTCCTCGCCTGGGTGCTCGGCATCACGCTGTTTTACCCCGACAGCTATCTCGCCGGGTTCATCGTCAACCGGTCTTACTTCATCAAGGCGCACATCGACTTTCTGATGATGGCGCAGTTCCTCTTCATCTTTGGCTTGTTGTTTCGCCAATTTCTGATCGAGCCACCGATCTGGGTGGTCGGCGCTATTTGTTACGGCGCTTTTTTCAATCCGCTGGGCTTTCTCAAGGTAGCGCTGCAGCCAAAGCCCGTCATTGTCGCGCCGGTCGAGGCTCATTTTCCGCCGATGGCCCTCATTAGCTTCAGCATGACGACAATCGGATTTTCGGCGGCGGTGGTCCTTGTGGCGCGCGCGGCGTGGAAGAAATCAAGGGCCCGGTCTGCGCGGCTCGCCACGCTGACGCCGGGTGTAGAATGACGTGGCCGCGCGCCGCGAAAAGGTTCGCGCTTCGCTCGCGTCGCACATGTGCGGTTCGGCCTCGCGCCCCCTTCCATGTTGGCGCCGGATGTGAAAAAAGACCTCGCCTAGCAGCGCCTGCGGCCTCTGACGAGGGCAGGCAAAGTAAAGGCTTTCGAGAAGGCGCCCCGGCGCCGGGAGACGGCGATCATGACGGCAGGCTCCGGTTCGGGTTTTTTTGTTTCGACGGCATGGCTCGAGCAGCATCTTGGCGCGCCCGATCTCGCGATCATCGACGCCAGCTTCTTTTTGCCGGCGGAAAACCGCGACGCGCGGAGCGAATATCTCGCCGGCCACATCCCCGGAGCGGTCTTCTTCGATGTCGACGCCATCGCCGACCATTCGACCAGCCTGCCGCACATGCTGCCCGCGCCGGCGGAGTTCGCCAGCGCCGTGGGCGAACTCGGCCTCGGCGATGGCATGCGCCTTGTCGTCTATGACGCGTCCCAGCTCGTCGGCGCCGCCCGGGTCTGGTGGACGCTGCGCCTCTTCGGCGCGGCGGACGTCAAGATCCTGGAGGGCGGTCTGCAGCAATGGCGCGCGGAGGGACGTCCTCTCGAGGCTGGGCCGCGCGAACCGGCGCCGCGGATCTTCACGCCCCGCTTCGACGCCGCGGGCGTCGCCGCCGCCGCCGACGTGCTGCGCGCGAGCGAGGCCGGTCCGGCGCAGATCGTCGACGCGCGCAGCACCGGCCGGTTTACCGGCGAGGTCGCCGAACCTCGCGCAGGCTTGCGCTCCGGGCATATCCCGGAAAGCCGCAATGTGCCGTGGGGCAAGGTCGCCGGGGAAGGAAGAATCAGGCCCGCCGCGGAGGTCGCAAGCGCCTTCGCCGAGGCGGGAGTCGATCTCGAGCGGCCGATCATCACAACCTGCGGCTCGGGCGTCACCGCCGCGATCCTCCTGCTGGCGCTGGAGAGCATCGGCAAGACGGACGTCGTCCTTTATGACGGCTCCTGGAGCGAATGGGGCGCGCGGCCCGATCTGCCTGTCGCGACCGGCCGATCCGAGCCGTGAATTTGCACGCGCGAAGACGCCGATGGCAGCAACCTGGGAGGGCGCCGGAAAATTGCCGGAAACTCGCCGGAAGTTTGCCGCAAACTTGCGTCGCGCTGACAAATCGAACTGGGAAAACACCGCGGTTTCAGCAAAAGAGCTTGACGCGGCAAAAGGCTGGGCTACCATCAAGGTAAGCGCGAGACGTTTGAAACTCTAAGGGGTTTCTGGCGTTCGGAGCGCAAGTGGAACGTCCGGCGACCGCTGGATGTGGCATCGGCCGACGCAGGCACGCGCCAGCGTTTTTCAGGTTCGAGCCAGCTGGCCCTGAGCGGCTTCCACATTCCCCTCCCGCCTTGGGGGGCTGCTATCTTCACAGCTCGAAGCTTATGCCTGCCGCGCGTCTATGGCCGGACGGTTTATGCATGGAAGGGGATCATTCCGTCTCGAGACATTTAGGAGTGGCACAAATGTGTGACTATTCGCTTGAAATGTACGCCTCCCGGCCCGCGCGGGAGTCCGAGAAGTATGTGACCACACGCTTCCCGTCAGGAAGCATCGGCCTTGCGTCGCCCGGCGATTGCTCGACCGCCGTCTGCGTCCTCTACGACACCAAACTCGACCTCGAAGGTATTTCGAGCGATCTGCAAACGCGCCTTGGCGTGCAGGCGAGGGAACAGGTCGTGTTCGCCCGGCTTGAACATGGCGCCTATCGCGATGGCGTGAGATTCGGAAACGGCAAGGAAATCTCGCTCCAGCTTCTCGGCTCCGGCGTCGGCGCCTCGCTCGTCCCGGCGCGTATCGCCGCGACCGAATCGGCTCCGGAAAGAAAGGAGATTTTCGAACCAGCCGAATAGGGAAGAAAGACAGTTTTAGCTTTTGTCGAGGACCCGCTCCGCGTCATGCCGGAGCGGGTTTCCCGTGTGGAGGCTGCGTTTTGGCGCCGCAAGCCTTTTTTTTTGGCACGACCGCAGTTTTTTTAGCCTTTGAAGCCGCGCGCCGCGATCTTTTGCGGGATTCGCGCGTCGCGGTCAGAAAACGCCGCCTCAGATGGCGTCCGGCTCGCTTTTAAGCCCCGGCCCGCCAAATCAAATCCAGCCCCACCCTGCAATTCTGGCTTTTCCTTGGCTTTTCGCGGTTCCATTGCGGTTTTTTGGCCCGCCGATTGCTTTCATAGACAAACCTGCTTCGAAAACGCCAAAATAGCGGCTCAGATCTCCATTTTGTTCGACCCATGTGGCGTTTTTGCCCCGCAGGTGGTAAATGCCGCCTAATTCCGCACGAGTTGCCCAGATAATGCGACGTAAGAAACGCCAATGAAAAAGATCGAGGCGATTATCAAGCCGTTCAAGCTCGATGAAGTGAAAGAAGCGCTTCACGAGGCTGGCGTAGCCGGCATCACCGTGACTGAAGCGAAAGGCTTCGGACGACAAAAAGGCCACACGGAACTTTATCGGGGCGCCGAATATATCGTCGATTTCCTCCCCAAGGTTAAGATCGAGGTCGTGGTCGCCGACTCCATCGTCGACGGCGCCGTCGAGGCGATCCGCAAGGCGGCCCAGACCGGCCGGATCGGCGACGGCAAGATTTTTATCTCAAATATCGAGGGCGCTATCCGAATCCGCACCGGTGAAACCGGCCCGGACGCCATTTGACGTTCGCTTGCACTTAGGGTCGCGGCTCCCGCGCCAAACCAAAGCCATAAGCGTTCAACCCGACCAAGAGGTTTTGAAAATGACGAAGACGGCCCATGACGTGCTCAAGGAAATCAAGGACAATGACGTAAAATACGTCGATTTCCGTTTCACGGATCCGCGCGGCAAGTGGCAGCATGTCACCTTCGACATCACCCTGATCGACGAAGAGATCTTCGCGGAGGGAACCATGTTCGACGGATCATCGATCGCGGGCTGGAAGGCGATCAACGAATCCGACATGCTCCTGATGCCGGACCCATCGACCGCCGCGATGGATCCCTTCTTCGCCGCGCCGACGATGGTTATCGTTTGCGACGTTCTGGAGCCGACCAGCGGCGAGCCTTACAGCCGCGATCCGCGCGGCATCGCCAAGAAGGCCGAAGCCTTCGTCAAGTCGGCCGGCATCGGCGACGCCGTCTACTTCGGACCCGAGGCCGAGTTCTTCGTGTTCGACGACGTCCGATTCCGCGCCGATCCCTACAACACGGGTTTCGTGATCGATTCGGCCGAACTGCCGTCGAATTCCGACACGCCTTATGAAGGCGGCAATCTCGGCCACCGCATCCGGACAAAGGGCGGCTATTTTCCCGTGCCGCCGCAGGACTCAGCGCAGGACATGCGCGGCGAAATGCTCGCCGCCATGGCCGCGATGGGCGCGAAGGTCGAAAAGCACCATCACGAAGTGGCCTCGGCGCAGCATGAGCTCGGATTGAAGTTTGGGCCGCTGACGACGATGGCGGACCACCTGCAGATCTATAAATATTGCATCCATCAGGTCGCGCAGAGCTATGGCAAGACGGCGACCTTCATGCCGAAGCCGATTTTCGGCGACAACGGCTCGGGCATGCATGTCCATCAGTCGATCTGGAAGGGCGGCAAGCCGCTGTTCGCCGGCAATAAATACGCCGACCTCAGCCAGGAATGCCTCTATTACATCGGCGGCATCATCCGCCACGCCCGCGCGCTGAACGCGTTCACCAATCCGTCGACCAATTCCTACAAGCGTCTCGTTCCCGGCTATGAAGCGCCGGTTCTGCTCGCCTATTCGGCGCGCAACCGCTCCGCCTCCTGCCGCATTCCGACGACGTCGAATCCGAAGGCGAAACGCGTCGAGGTCCGCTTCCCCGATCCGACGGCGAACCCCTATCTCGCCTTTTCCGCGATGCTGATGGCCGGGGTCGACGGCATCGTCAACAAGATCGATCCGGGTCCGGCGATGGACAAGGATCTCTACGATCTGCCGCCGAAGGAGCTGAAGAAAATCCCGACCGTCTGCGGCTCCCTGCGCGACGCCCTCGCCAATCTCGACAAGGACCGCGCCTTCCTCAAGGCCGGCGGCGTCTTCGACGACGATTTCATCGACAGCTATATCGAACTCAAGTCCCAGGATGTGATCCGCTTCGAAATGGCGCCCCATCCGGTCGAGTTCGACATGTATTATTCCTACTGAATTTTCCCCCTTGAGAGCCGGCGGGCAAATGGATGAGGGCGTTCCCAGCTCGAATCTCCCGCCGGCTGATCGGGCCAACCGGACCTCGCCTCGGACGCCGAACCCTGCGCATGCGCGAACGCGGTGACGCGCCCCGTCTTTCGGCGGCACAGATCAGGCGCTCGCCGACGCACGCATAGGCGAAAAAGAGCGCGACACCGCGATTCGTTGCACACCCGCAACATTCCGCGGCCGGCGTCGCTCGGCTTCGGTTCCGCTTTCCCGAGATCTTGTCTCCAGCGCGACGGCGCAAGCGAACTGGATAAGGCGGCGAGCAGGAATTCCCCCAAGCTTTGGCATGGATGATGCGAGGCGGACCCGCGCCCGCGCGCCTGCGGTTTCAAAACTGTTCACGCGAGCAGCGTCTGAAGCAACCGCGACGCTACCGGATCGACAATGAAAGGAGGCTAGGGGAACTATGGCCAAATATAAACTCGAATACCTATGGCTCGACGGTTACCAACCCGTGCCAAATCTTCGTGGAAAGACCCTGATCAAAGAGTTCGCCAACTTCCCCACGCTGGAGCAGCTTCCGCTGTGGGGTTTCGATGGCAGTTCCACCAAGCAAGCTGAGGGAAAAAGCTCCGATTGCGTTCTCAAGCCAGTCTCGGTCTTTTTCGACAGCACCCGCAAGAATGGCGTCCTCGTCATGTGCGAAGTGATGATGCCGGACGCCGTCACGCCTCACCCAACAAACGCCCGCGCAACAATTCTGGACGATCCCGGCGCGTGGTTCGGATTTGAGCAGGAATATTTCTTCTATAAAAACGGGCGCCCGCTTGGCTTCCCGGAACATGGTTATCCGGCTCCTCAAGGACCCTATTACACCGGAGTTGGCTACAAGAATGTCGGCGACCTCGCCCGCCAGATCGTCGAGGAGCATCTCGACATCTGTCTTGACGCCGGCATCAATCATGAAGGCATCAACGCCGAAGTCGCCAAGGGCCAGTGGGAGTTCCAAATCTTCGGCAAAGGCTCCAGGAAAGCCGCTGACGAGATGTGGGTCGCCCGCTACATCCTGCAGCGCCTGTGCGAAAAATATGGCGTCGACATCGAATTTCATTGCAAGCCGCTCGGAAACACCGACTGGAACGGCTCTGGAATGCACGCCAATTTCTCAACCACCTATCTACGCGAAGTCGGCGGCAAGGAGTATTTCGAGAATCTCATGGCCGCCTTTGACAAGGCCAAAGCCGAGCATATCGCCGTTTATGGCCCCGACAATCACATGCGGCTCACCGGTCTGCACGAAACGCAGGCCATAGACATGTTCAGCTACGGACTCGCCGACCGCGGCGCCTCGATCCGCATGCCGCACAGCTTCGTAACGAACGGCTATAAGGGCTATCTCGAAGACCGCCGTCCAAACTCTCAAGGCGACCCCTACCAGATCGCCTCCCGTATTTTGAAGACGATCGCCACCGTGCCGACGACGGCGGGCGCCCCGCATTTGAAGGTGGCCAGCGCTTAACCAGCGGAGAGAGGTCGGACTGCGTTGCAGCGCCGCCTTCTTTCAGCGTATCGAAGTTCAAAGGGCGGCCACGAGGCCGCCCTTTTCATTATTTAAGGCCGCGCCCCGCGAAACCAGGTCCGTCGAACCGTCCCTCCCATAATCTATGAACCGGAAAATGTTTTCGTTCCGTTCCTTTTGCCGGGCGTTCGTGGCATAAGGTTCTCCCCAAACAAGGCATCGAAGCATTCATGGCGAATCATGGCGATCTCTTCGGCGGCGCGGCGCGCAAACAGCCCCCCGCGCGGCCGGATCCAAAAAGCTCCGGCGGCGCGAATGGCGCCCCGCGCGAACTCCGCGCGACGCCGGGCGAATCCGGCTATACCGCCGCCTCCATCGAGGTCCTGGAGGGGCTGGAGCCGGTGCGCCGCCGCCCGGGCATGTACATCGGCGGCGCCGATGAGGCGGGCCTGCACCATCTCTTCGCGGAAGTCATCGACAACGCCATGGACGAGGCGGTTGCCGGCCACGCCTCCTTCATCGACGTGAGCTACGAGGCGTCGGGATATCTTTCCGTAACCGACAATGGCCGCGGCATCCCGGTCGATCCGCATCCGAAATTCCCCAAGAAATCCGCGCTCGAAGTCATCATGACGACGCTGCACGCGGGCGGGAAATTCGACTCCGGCGCCTATCAGACCTCCGGCGGCCTGCATGGCGTCGGCGTCTCCGTCGTCAATGCGCTGTCGGCGGAACTCGAAGTCGAAGTCGCGCGCGGCCAGCTGCTTTATCGGCAAAGCTTTGCGCGCGGAATCCCGACGAGCAAGCTCGAGCAGGTCGGCAAAGCGCCGAACCGGCGCGGCACGCGGGTGCGCTTCAAGCCGGACGAGCAGATTTTCGGCAAGGGCGCGCATTTCAAGCCGGCGCGGCTGTTCAAAATGGCGCGCGCGAAAGCCTATCTCTTCGGCGGCGTCGAAATCCGCTGGCGTTGCGCGCCGGAATGGCTGGAGCCCAATGGCGCCACGCCGGCCGAGGCGGTGCTGCATTTTCCCGGCGGCCTCAAGGACTATCTCGCCCAGGAGATCGAGGGCAAGGATCTGGTCATCGAGCCGATTTTTTCAGGCAAGGTCGAGAAGCCGGGCGGCCATGGCTCGCTCGAATGGGCGCTTTGCTGGCTCAGTCTCGACGATGGTTTCGTGCATTCCTATTGCAACACGATCCCGACCCCGGATGGCGGGACGCATGAGGCCGGCCTGCGCTCGGCGCTGCTGCGCGGGCTCAAAGATCACGCCGAGCGGATCGGCCAGGGCAAGCGCGCAGCGGCGATCAGCAGCGACGACGTCATGACGTCCTGCGCCGCCCTCGTCTCGGTGTTCATTCGCGAACCCGAATTTCAGGGCCAGAACAAAGGCCGGCTGATGAGCGCGGAAGCCTCGCGCATCGTCGAATCCGTGTTGCGCGACGCCTTCGATCACTGGCTGGCGGCGGCGCCCTCGCACGCCCTGAAGCTGCTCGACTGGACCATCGAGCGCGCCGAGGATCGTCTGCGCCGGCGCGCCGAAAAGGACGTCGCGCGCAAGACCGCGAGCCGCAAATTACGGCTGCCCGGCAAGCTCGCGGACTGCTCGAATAATTCAGCGCAAGGCTCTGAAATATTTATCGTTGAAGGCGATTCTGCGGGCGGATCAGCCAAGCAGGCGCGCGATCGCGCCAATCAGGCTATTCTTCCCTTGCGCGGCAAAATCCTGAACGTCGCCAGCGCCACGCGCGACAAGCTTGCGGCGAACCAGCAATTGAGCGACCTCATTCAGGCGCTCGGCTGCGGCGTCGGCGCGGCCTACAAGGAAGACGAGCTGCGCTACGAGAAGATCATCATCATGACCGACGCCGACGTCGACGGCGCCCATATCGCCTCCCTCCTGATCACCTTCTTCTACCGGCAGACGCCGAAGCTGATCGAGGCGGGCCATCTCTATCTCGCCGTGCCGCCGCTCTACCGCCTGACTCAAGGATCGCGCCAGCTTTACGCCCGCGACGACGCGCACCGCGACGAGCTGATCGCCAAAACGCTGACCGGACGCGGCAAGGTCGAGGTCAGCCGGTTCAAGGGCCTCGGCGAGATGCTTCCGGCTCAGCTCAAGGAAACCACGATGGATCCGAAGAAGCGCAATCTGCTGCGCGTCGTCGTGCTCGCGGAGGATCGTGAAGGCACCTCGGAGTCGGTGGAGCGCCTGATGGGCAACAAGCCGGAGGCGCGCTTCGCCTTCATTCAGGAGCGCGCCGCCTTCGCCAGCGCGGCGGAGCTGGTGGTGATCTGAAACCGGCATTGTCGCGTGACGAAGGTGGCCGGCGGCAAATGGCGTTTCGAGGAGGCCACTCCTAAACCACTTGCGCGCCGGCCGACCCTACGGACCCAGGAGATGCGGCGGACCTGAGCACTCCGTAGGGTAACTTCCATTCAAGTCGCCAGATGCGCGTCAGCGCAGGGGCGCGGGTGAAGATTTTCTTGCAGGAACCCGTCCCGCGCCGCACCCGGCTGCTCCGGGCTCGGCCTTTGAACGTTAGCGCGCGGCGGGATAAATGCAACGACTTGTTGCGGCCGGCGTCCGGTTTCGTTAACGCGCCCCGATCGCGACGAGCGGGATGCGGTTTTCCTCATCCCTTTCACCGGCTTCGCTTTGCGAGGCCTAGCGGCTCGAAGCGGCCCCGCAGCTGACCCCGCCAGAGGCGCCGGCGGCGCATCGACGGAGACGCGGTTGCGTCCGGCCTGTTTCGATCGGTAGAGCCCCTTGTCGGCGCGCCGCATCAGCTCAGCGGCGTCCTCGCCGCTTTCCGCGAGGCCGACCGAAATCGTCACCGACAGCGCTTTTTTCGACGCCGCCAGCAAAAAACCCTCGATGGCGACCCCGGCCCGTATGCGCTCGGCCGCGCGTGGCGGCGACATCGAGACGCGTCTCGGGCATGACGATGACGAATTCATCGCCGCTGAGCCGGCAGAACATGTCCGAGCCGCGGATCATTTTCCTGATCCGGGCTGAAAGACCCTGCAGCAATTGATCGCCGGCCGCGTGGCCATAAACGTCGTTGACGGTCTTGAAGTGGTCGATGTCGAACATCATCACGGCGAGCGGGCGCCGCTTGCGCCGCGCCTCCTCGACGAGCCCGGGAAGGGCGCCGTCGAGATAGCGGCGATTGTAAAGTCCGGTCAGGGCGTCGACCACCGCCATCTCGATCGAGGTCTCGACATTCTGGCGCAGGCCGTCGGCGTAGCGTTTGCGGCGCATCAGCGTGCGCACGCGCGCGACGAGTTCGTTGCGGTCGATCGGGCGCAGCAGATAATCGTTCACGCCGAGATCGAGGCCGCGCAGCATCCGCGCGCGATCTTCCGGCTCGGCGATGGCGAGGATGGGGATCTGACGCGTCGCCTCGACGGCGCGGATCTGGCTGCAGAGCCGTAGCCCGTCATAGGCGGCGAGGCTGAGGCTGACGATGAAAAGATCGTAATCGCCGGCCGCCCCCTCCACCAAAGCTTCAAGCGCATCGGGCTCGAGTTCGACCTCATGGGACGCTTTGAGGGCGCCGACGATCGCCTCGCTCGATGAACGGCGGTCGTCGACGACGAGGATGCGCCCGCCGTCGCCGGTTTCCATCGACCGCCGCCGCGAGCGAACCGTTGATGCCGAGCTGCGCCGCATGCATCGATCGCGTGCGCAATTCGTCGAGCGCGAGCCGCAAGCGGGAGAGCGAGCGCACGCGGGCGAGAAGAGCGATCTCGTCGATCGGCTTGGTCAGGAAGTCGTCGGCGCCCGCCTCGAGGCCAGCCAGCCGGTCGGCGGCCTGATCGAGAGCCGTCACCATGACGACGGGGATATGCCACGTCGCCGGATCGGCTTTCAGCCGGCGGCAGACCTCGAATCCGTTCATCCCCGGCATCATCACGTCGAGCAGAACGATGTCGCAATCGCCGGCGGCGCAGATCTTCAGGGCGTCCGGGCCGTTGGTGCAGGTGACGACGTCGAAATAATCGGCGGTGAGGCGCGCCTCCAGAAGTTTTAAATTGGCGAGGATGTCGTCGACGACGAGAACGCGCGCGGTCATATAGCTCCCTTTCCGGCGCGCGCTCGCGCCGGGTCGGCGATCGCAAGGGCCAAAATTGGCGAAAAAATCATGGCTCGTGGAGATAGAGCCGGATCGTCTCGATGAATTTGACGATCGAAATCGGCTTCGAGAGATAGGCCTCGCAGCCGCCCTGACGGATCTTCTCCTCGTCGCCCTTCATCGCAAAGGCGGTGATGGCGATGACCGGGATATGGCGCAGCGCTTCGTCCTCTTTCAGCCATCGCGTGACCTCGAGCCCGGAGACCTCCGGCAATTGAATATCCATCAGGATCAGATCCGGCTGGTGCTCGCGCGCGAGCCCGACCGCCTCGAGGCCGCTGCGGGTCTGGACCGTCTTGTAGCCGTGCGCCTCGAGAAGATCGTTGAACAGCTTCATGTTCAACTCATTGTCCTCTACGATCAGGATGGTTTTCTGCATTGGAGACCCTGTTCCGCCCTTTGAGCACGGCGGACCGTCCTCGGCTTCGAGCCATCCGATCATAGGCGCAAGCCTTAACGGATAGAAATTGACGAAAGGGATATCGCCAATATGCAAAGTCGAGGCAATCGGCCATTTGGCGACAAGGCCGGTCAGGCGCGCGAATCGGCGCAGGCGCTGGCGATCGAGGTTTTGACCTATATCGCCGCGGATCCGGCGAGCCTCGAGCGGTTCATGAGCCTGTCCGGGCTCAACGTCGGCGATTTGCGCCGGGCTGCGGCGGAGCCCGGATTTTTCGTCGGCGTGCTGGATTTTCTCAGTTCAGACGAGGCGCTGCTGCTGTCCTTCGCCGCCAACGCCGGGCGCGATCCGGCGGCGATAGAGCGGGCGCGGCAAATTCTCGCGCCGCGCGACGGGATCATGTGAGCGCTGCGCTGAGGCGCGCGCGATCGTGCGGCGCGGCGAAATCGATCTCCGGCCCGATGGGCACGATCCCAGTCGGATTGATCTGCAGATGGCTCTGATAATAGTGCGCCTTGATGTGGTCGGGGCGGAACGTCGCGGCGATGGGACCCGTCTGATAGAGATCGCGCACATAGCCAGATAGATTGGGATAGTCCGCTATACGCCTGACATTGCACTTGAAGTGGCCGACATAGACGATGTCGAAGCGCAGCAGGGTCGTGAGCAGGCGGATGTCGGCCTCGGTGAGCCGATCGCCGCAGAGATAGCGCCGCCCGCCAAGGCGCGCCTCGAGGAAATCGAGGGTCTCGAACAGCGGGCCGACCGCCTCCTCATAGGCGCCCTGGGTCGTCGCGAAGCCCGCGCGGTAGACGCCATTGTTGAGCGTCGGATAGATGCGCGCGTTGAGCGCGTCGATTTCGCCGCGCAGCTCCTGCGGATAATAGTCGCCCGGCGCCGCGCCGACGCCGTCGAAGGCCGAATTGAACATGCGGATGATCTCGGACGATTCATTCGAGACGATCGTCGCGCTCCGCCTGTCCCAGAGCACGGGAACGGTGACGCGGCCGGTGTAGTCGGGCGCCGCGGCGCGATAGACTTCATAAAGGAAGCTCGCGTTATGGATCGGATCGCCCACGACGCCGTCGCCCGGCGCGAAGGTGACGCCATTTTCCCGCATCAGCCAATGGACGATCGAAACGCCGATCATGGATTGAAGACCCTTGAGCGCGCGAAAGATCAGGGTCCGGTGCGCCCACGGGCAGAAATAGGCGGCGTAAAGGTGATAGCGGCCAGGCTCCGCCTTGAAGCCGCCCTGCCCGCTCGGACCAGGCGCGCCGTCCGGCGTCACCCAGTTGCGGAATTTGGAGGCGTCGCGCTCGAAGCGCCCTCCGGTCGCGCCTGTCTCGTACCATTGGTCGCGCCAGACGCCGTCGACGAGAAGTCCCATTTTTCACCTTTTGTCGCAGTGTTTTGCTTCGGCTTGCGAGGATGAAGCCGCCAGCCTAAGAGATCGTTCCGGTTTCTTCAGGATCTCGCCGCGGAAATTTTTGCATGATCTGGCCGCTCAATCCAAAATCGAACCGCCGCGCCGACCGCCGAGCTGCCGGCGCCTTCGCGGGTCGCTATCGAAGCGGCGCAAGGCGCGGCCGCGACGCCATTTCCGCGCCTGCGCCGGAATCGAAAATCGGAATGGGCGCGCGCGCTCGTGCGCGAGAACGTGCTGACCGTCGCCGATCTGATCTGGCCGATCTTCGTTTGCGACGGCGTCAATCTGCGCCAGCCGATCGGCTCGCTGCCGGGCGTGCAGCGGCTCTCGATCGACGCGGCGGTCGATAGCGCGCGGGAAGCCAAGGCGCTCGGCATCCCGGCCATCGCGCTGTTTCCTTACACCGACCCGGCGCTGCGCGATGAAGCCGGCAGCGAAGCGCTGAACCCCGAAAATCTGATCTGCCGCGCCCTCGATGCGATCCGGCAGGCGGCGCCCGGCATCGGCCTCATCACCGATGTCGCGCTCGATCCCTATACCAGCCACGGCCACGACGGCCTCATGCGCGGCGAGGAGATCCTCAACGACGAGACGGTCGAGGTGCTGGCCCGGCAGGCGCTCAATCAGGCGCGGGCCGGGGCGGACATGATCGCGCCCTCCGACATGATGGACGGACGCGTGCGGGCGATCCGGGCCGCGCTCGACGCGGAAGGGTTCCAGTCCGTGCAGATTTTGGCCTACGCCGCGAAATACGCCTCGGCTTTTTACGGCCCGTTCCGCGACGCCATCGGCACCAAGGCGACGCTCGTCGGCGACAAGCGCACCTATCAGATGGACCCGGCCAATTCGAACGAAGCGCTGCGCGAGGTCGCGCAGGACATCGATGAGGGCGCCGATATCGTCATGGTGAAGCCGGGCCTGCCCTATCTCGACATCATCCATCGGGTGAAGGAGACCTTCGGCCTGCCGACCTTCGCCTATCAGGTGTCGGGCGAATATGCGATGATCGAGGCGGCGGCGGCGAACGGCTGGCTCGACGGCGACAAGGCCATGATGGAGAGCCTCCTCGCCTTCAAGCGCGCGGGCGCCGACGCGGTGCTGACCTATTACGCCCCGCGCGCGGCGAAACTGCTGCGAGGCGGCTGAGGCTTCGCCGCCGAGGCGCCGGAGTCCAGCCTTCTTTTTTTGATTTTTTCAGCGCGTGTGGATAGCGGGATCCCGCGTCCGCGGCGCTCCCTTTTGTTCCCACGAACCGCTCCGGCGTGCGAAAAGGAGGGTCCCGCGTCGACTGATTCGGGGTCATGATTCGAGACCCGCCCATGCCAGCAGTTGAGAGTTTAACCGAACGACTGGGCCTTTCCGGTCCCCGCGAGCCGACGTTCCGGGTCGCCCCGCATAATATCGAGGCGGAGCAGGCCCTGCTCGGGGCGATTCTCGTCAATAATGACGCCTTCGACCGCGTCTCCGATTTCCTGCGCGCCGAGCATTTCTCCGAGGACGTGCACCGGCGCATCTTCGATGTCGCGGCGCAATTGATCCGCGCCGGAAAGCTCGCCTCGCCGATCACGCTCAAAACCTTTCTCGGCGACCATGATCTTGGCGGCGTCACCGTGCCGCAATATCTCGCCCGCCTCGCCGCCGAGGCGACCACCGTCATCAACGCCGAGGATTATGGCCGCACCATCCATGACCTCGCGATCCGGCGCGATCTCATCCTGATCGGCGAGGATATCGTCAATTCGGCCTATGACGCGCCGGTCGACGCGACGCCGCGCGGGCAGATCGAGGAGGCCGAGCGCAAGCTCTACGCCGTCGCCGAGACCGGCCGCTATGAGGGCGGCTTCCAGCGCTTCGCCGACGCGCTGACGATCGCCGTCGATATGGCCGCCAAAGCGTTCCAGCGCGACGGGCGGCTCTCCGGCATCGCGACCGGCCTCACCGATCTCGACCGCTATATGGGCGGACTGCAGGCCTCCGACCTCGTCATCGTCGCCGGGCGTCCGGGCATGGGCAAGACGGCGCTCGCAACCAATATCGCCTTCAACATCGCCAAGGCCTATGAATTCAGCGTCCGCCCCGACGGCGCGCACGAGACCACCAATGGCGGGGTCGTCGGCTTCTTCTCGCTCGAAATGTCGGCCGAACAGCTGGCGACCCGCGTCATCGCCGAACAGTCGGGCGTGCCCTCCTACAAAATCCGGCGCGGCGACATCTCGGAGGCCGAATTCCATCGCATCGCCGACGCGGCGCGGCTCATGCAGTCGATCCCCTTCTACATCGACCAGACCGGCGGCCTCTCGATCGCGCAATTGACCGCGCGGGCGCGCCGCCTGAAGCGCCAGCGCGGCCTCGACGTGCTGGTCATCGATTACCTGCAACTGCTCGGCGGCTCGAAATCGAGCCGCAGCGATGGGCGCGTGCAGGAAGTCACCGAGATCACGACCGGCCTCAAGGCGCTCGCAAAAGAGATGAACGTGCCGGTGATCGCGCTGTCGCAATTGTCGCGTCAGGTCGAGAGTCGCGACGACAAGCGCCCACAACTGTCGGACCTCCGCGAATCCGGCTCTATCGAGCAGGACGCCGACGTCGTCATGTTTGTGTTTCGCGAGGAATATTATCTCAAAAACAAGCAGCCGCGCGAAGGCACCGAGGAATTCGTCGCCTGGCAGACCGACATGGAGCGCTTCCATGGCCGCGCCGAAGTCATCATCGGCAAGCAGCGCCATGGCCCGACCGGCACGGTCGAACTCGCCTTCGAGGCGGAGATGACGCGCTTCTCCAATCTCGCCCGGGAAGACGCTCTGCCGGACCAGATCTGATGGCCAAGCCCCGCGCGTCCTTCGCCTGCCAGAACTGCGGCGCGCTGAGCCAGCGCTGGCAGGGCCGCTGCGAGGCCTGCGGCGAATGGAACACCATCGTCGAGGAGAGCGCCGCCGCCGGCATCGGCGCGCAGGCGGCGCTTGGCGTGCGCAAGGGGCGCGTGTTCCACCTCTCGAATCTGATCGAGGCCGACCAGCCGACCCCCCCGCGCATCCTGACCGGCATTGGCGAACTCGACCGCGTCAGCGGCGGCGGCTTCGTCTCCGGCTCGGTGCTGCTGCTCGGCGGCGAACCCGGCATCGGCAAATCGACCCTGCTCATCCAGGCCTGCGCCGCGCTTGCCAGCATGGGACGGCGCGTCGTCTATATTTCCGGCGAGGAGGCGGTCGATCAGGTGCGCCTGCGGGCGCTCCGACTTGGCCTTGGCGAAAGCCCCGTCGAACTCGCCGCGGAAACCAGCGTCGAAGATATCGTGGCGACGCTCAGCGCGGGCGCGCGCCCTGCCCTCGTCGTCATCGATTCGATCCAGACCATGTGGACGAGCCTCATCGAATCGACGCCGGGAACGGTGAGCCAGGTGCGCGGCGCGGCGCAGGCGCTGATCCGCTTCGCCAAGACGACCGGGGCGGCGGTGATCCTCGTCGGGCACGTGACGAAAGACGGTCAAATCGCTGGCCCCCGCGTGGTCGAGCATATGGTCGATGCGGTGCTGTCCTTCGAGGGCGAAGGCGGCCGCGATCTGCGCCTCCTGCGCGCGGTCAAGAACCGCTTCGGCGCGACCGACGAGATCGGCGTCTTCGAGATGACCGGGCGCGGGCTGGCGGAAGTCGAAAACCCTTCCGCGCTGTTTCTTTCGGCGCGGGATCTCGCAGCGCCGGGCGCGGCTGTGTTCGCGGGTATGGAGGGCTCGCGCCCGCTTCTCGTCGAGTTTCAGGCGCTGGTCGCGCAGAGTTCGCTTGGCATGCCGCGCCGCGCGGTGGTCGGCTGGGACGCCTCGCGGCTCGCCATGATCGTCGCGGTTCTGGAGACCCACGCCGGGCTGAAACTCAGCCAGTACGACATCTATCTCACCGTCGCCGGGGGCCTTCGGGTCGGCGAGCCGGCCGCCGATCTCGCCGCCGCGGCGGCCTTGATCTCCTCGCTCAGCAACATCGCCCTTGGCGCCGATTCGGTCTTTTTCGGCGAAATCGGCCTCTCCGGCGCGATCCGGCCGGTCTCGCATGGGCTGGCGCGGCTGAAAGAAGCGGCCAAACTCGGCTTTCGCCGCGCGACGATCCCGCAGGGACCCGCTGAGCGGGACCGCGCGCCGAAGGACATCGCCGCGCCGAAGGATCTCGCCCTGCGCAATTGCGCGCATATCTCCGATCTCGTCGCGGAAATCACCGTGGGGCGCAAAGCGCGCGGCCGCGAGGCGCCGGTTGACGACTGAAGCCTGCCGGCTCGCTATAAGAACGCGCGTCGATTCCGACACAATCATTGGGTATTGCCAGTTTCGGCGCTGGATTTCGCGGCAAGTTTAGGCGATAGCTGCGGCGTTTTCCGGGACGGCGGACGTCGACCGCGGGATTTCGGCGCGAAAGGCCAAAACAATGCCATCCTATCTTGATCTCGGCTTGATCGTCGTAATGCTGATCTCCGCCTTGCTCGCAATGCTGCGCGGTTTCACCCGCGAGGTGCTGGCGATCGCCTCATGGGGCGCGGCCGCGCTCGCCGCGGTCTACCTCCATCCGCTCGTCCTGCCTTATGTGAAGCCCTATATCTCGAAGGACGTCGTCGCGCTCGGCGTCTCCGCCGCCGCCGTCTTCTTCGTCACCCTGATCGTCGTCTCGCTGATTACAATCAAGCTGTCGGACGCCATTCTCAATTCCAAGGTCGGCGCGCTCGATCGTTCGCTCGGCTTCGTGTTCGGGGCCGCGCGCGGTCTTTTCCTCTGCGTCATCGCGTTCGTCTTTTTCAACTGGCTCGTTCCGGAGAAGACCCAGCCCGAGTGGGTCAAGGCGGCCCGTATGCGGCCGCTTTTGCAGGCGACCGGCGATCAGCTCATGGCCATGCTGCCGAACGATCCCGACGGCATTCTGGCCAAGCTCAAACAGCCCAAGGCCGCCGCCCCCAGCGAGGAGGCCGCCCCCGACAGCGACGTCGAGCCGAAAACGACGCCGCTTGCGCCCGCCGACAAGCCCGCAGACGGTAAGAAGACCTGAAGTCCGCCTGAGCCCGGAACCCAGCGCCGGACAGATAAAGAATAGATATCCCTGTGGGTGCGACAATAGATTGTCGCGCGCGGGGTCGACGAATCGCGCAAGTTAGACTATGTAGATTTTATGTCGCTAGCGCCGCTTTCTCTTCGCGAAGGCTTGGCTGACCTAAGGTTCCCCGCGCCGGGAAAATCCCAAGACGCCGCGCCGCCGGATTTGGAACAGTCGCAGGAGACGGTTATGGATGTCGCAGGCCAATCTGATCCGGACCAATCCGGGCCGGGCCAAGATGATCTTGGCCTGACGGATCTCGACCTCGACGCGGACCGATTGCGCGAAGAATGCGGCGTATTCGGCATTTTCGGCCACCCCGATGCGGCGGCGATCACCGCCCTCGGGCTTCACGCCCTCCAGCATCGCGGCCAGGAAGCCGCCGGCATCGTCTCCTTCGACGGGCGGCGCTATAATTCCGAACGCCGGCTCGGCCTCGTCGGCGACCATTTCTCGAAAGCCTCGACGATCGAGCGCCTGCCGGGCGATTCGGCGATCGGCCATGTCCGCTATTCGACCACCGGCGAGACCATTCTGCGCAATGTGCAGCCGCTCTTCGCCGAACTGAATTCCGGCGGCTTCGCGGTCGCCCATAACGGCAATCTCACCAATGGCCTGACCCTGCGGCGCGATCTGGTGCAGAGCGGCGCGATCTATCAGTCGACCTCCGACACCGAAGTCATCCTGCATCTGATGGCGCGCAGCCGCCGGCCGCGCATCGTCGAGCGCTTCGTCGAGGCCCTGCGCGCGCTTGAAGGGTCCTACGCCCTCGTCGCCCTCTCCAACACCATGCTGATCGGAGCCCGCGATCCGCTCGGCATCCGGCCGCTGGTCATCGGCGAACTCGACGGCCATTATCTCCTCGCCTCGGAAACCTGCGCGCTCGACATCATCGGCGCGCGTTTTGTTCGCGACGTCGAAAACGGCGAGATCGTCGTCATTTCCAAAGAGGGCGTCGAGAGCCTGCGGCCGTTCCCGCCGCGCCCGATGCGCCCCTGCATTTTCGAATACATCTATTTCGCAAGGCCCGACTCGGTCGTGCATGGCCGTCCGGTCTATAATGTGCGCAAGGCCATGGGGGCCGAGCTGGCGCGCGAGGCGGGCGTCGATGCCGATGTCGTGGTGCCGGTCCCGGACTCAGGCGTGCCCGCCGCGATCGGTTATGCGCAGGCCTCCGGCGTGCCGTTCGAACTCGGCATCATCCGCAATCATTACGTCGGGCGCACCTTCATCCAGCCGACGCAATCCGTGCGCGAACTGGGCGTACGGCTGAAGCACAGCGCCAACCGCGCGGTCGTCGAAGGCAAGCGCATCGTCCTCATCGATGATTCGATCGTACGCGGCACCACCTCGGTCAAGATCGTGCAGATGATGCGCGAGGCCGGCGCCAGAGAGGTGCATTTCCGCATCTCGTCGCCGCCGATCACCCATCCAGATTATTACGGCATCGACACGCCGGTTCGCGAAAACCTCCTCGCCGCCACCCACACCCTCGACGAAATGCGCGACTATATCGGCTGCGATTCGCTGGCGTTCCTCTCCGTCGACGGCACCTATCGCGCCATGGGCGAAAAGGGACGCGATCCGCTGCGCCCGCAATTCACCGATCACTGCTTCACCGGCGACTATCCGACCCACCTCACCGATCTCACCGGCGAAACCAAAAGCCAGCTCTCGCTGCTCGCCGAAGCCAGCTAGATCCCTTTGTTCTAGGCCTCCGCTCCGCCGCTTATGCGCTCGCAGCCTCGCTATTCCGCCGCGGCTTTCAACGCCCCGACCTTGAGCGAAAGCCGAACCGGCGTCGGGTTGCTGAGAATGTCCAATACGGGGCAATGGCGATCGACGATTTCCTTGAGGCGTAGAAGCTCCTGCTCCGACGCCGGGCTCTCGAGAAGGACTTCGGCCTCGATGCTCTGGTAGCCCGGCCGCACGCTCTGATCGACGTTGAAGAAGCCGCGCAGATCGATGGCGCCGGTCAGCCGGACCGAAACGCCGTTCAACGGAATCCCGAGAGCGTCGGCGTAAAGCCGATAGGTGATTTCCTGGCAGGAGCCCAGCGCCGCCAGCACATACTCCACCGGATTTGGCGCGGCGTCGGCGCCGCCAAGGCTCGTGGGCTCATCGACGCCGACGCTGAACTGGCGGATGGCGACTGTGCTATGCAGACCCTCGCCCTGGCGGCTCTGCGCCTCGAAAGCCGCTCGCGCCGCCGCCGGCTCGACGCCAAGGGCCGCCTGCGCGCCCGTAAAGACATCCTTGAACTTGAAGCTCATGCTCCCCCTGTCGTGACGGCCGGTCTGGCCGCTGAGCCACTCGCGCGGCGGCGGATGGCGGCGTGAGAAAACCACGATTTCAGACAGAAATAAAGTTTCTTTATGGATTGAATATACTTTATTCCCGATTGACCGCCGCGAGGCGTTGAGTCCTTGGACCGCGCGGCGAGGGGCGATCGGTCCCGGAAATCGATTGCCGCGATAAATCAGGCGCATTTTCTAATATTGGCGAGCCAGAATATGTTCTATGGCTTCGCTGTCTCACCCGCCGAGCGCAAGGCCGTCCATGCCAGCTTCCCTTCACGGCCGCATCGCCCTCGTCACCGGCGCCTCGCGCGGGATCGGCCGCGCCGTCGCCCTCGAACTCGCGCGGGCCGGCGCCCATGTCATCGCCCTCGCCCGGACTCAAGGCGCGCTCGAAGACCTCGACGATGCGATCCGCGCCGAAGGCGGAGACGGCGCGACCCTGATGCCTTGCGACGTCAAGGATTTCGACGCGCTCGACCGGCTCGGCGCGACGATCTTCGCGCGCTGGGGCAAGCTCGACATTCTCGTCGGCAACGCCGGCGCGCTGGGGCCGGTCAGCCCCCTCGGCCATGTCGAACCGCACCAGTGGGACGACACGTTCGCGGTCAACGTCACCGCCAACTGGCGGCTCATCCGCTCGCTCGATCCGCTGCTGCGCGCTTCCGACGCCGGCCGCGCCGTCTTCATCACCACGGGCGTCGCCCACGCCGCCGTTTTCCGGCCCTATTGGGGACCCTACGCCGCCTCGAAAGCCGCGCTCGAAGCGCTGGCGCGCACCTATGCGGCCGAGACGATGAACATCACCCCGGTGCGTGTCATGATCGTCAATCCCGGCCCGATGCGCACCAAGATGCGGGCGCAGGCGATGCCGGGCGAAGACCCCATGATTTTGAGAACGCCGGAAGAACTCGCGCCAAAAATCGCCGCCATCTGCGCGCCGGACTGGACCGAGACCGGCAAGCTCTATGATTTCCCGCAAGACCGCGTGCTGCGTTTTTCCGCGCCGGCCTAGCTTGGTTGGCGCGTCAATGGCGCGGACCGAAGCCTATGCCTTTTTGAGGAACTCGGTCCTGAGGACCAGCCCCTTTACCTGTTTCGTGCTGCACTCGATTTCGTCCGGGTTCCCCGTCAGGCGAATATTCTTGACCAAGGCGCCGCGCTTGAGCGTCTCGGATGTCCCTTTGACCTTCAAATCCTTGATGAGCGTCACTGAGTCGCCATCGGCGAGCTTGGCGCCGTTGCTGTCCTTCACAATAATCTCGTCCGTCACATCGTTTCCCTTCTGACGCGCTTGCCGACCCCGCCGCTTGGCCGGCGAAAGATATGGGGCAGTTACGCGGATGAAAATCAAGGCGACGACGCGGAGAAAGCTGAATTCGGAGCGGGCTAAACGCCTGCAACGGCCTGCAGCCGGATGGTCATCAGTCCCTTTGGATCGGCGCTGAATCCCACCGAAAATTCGAATGCGCCGGGCTCGAAACATGGCTGGAGGTCCGAGACCGGGAAAACTGAGCTCGGCGGCGGGAAGCGCGAAATCGAGGACATCCCTTTCGCCGGGCCCGAGCGCCGATCTTGGCAAATCTCTTCAGTTCGAGCACCGGGCGGGCGACCGACGCGACGATGTCCCGCGCGAAAAGGAAGACAGTCGCTTCGCCCTCCATCGATCCTTCGTTGACGACATCGACGCTGAGGCGGATCACATCGCCGAAGCCGACGCTCTTGCTGCAACGCAGCGAAGTTCGATAGGGCGAAGCGGCTATAGGAAAGGCCATGGCCGAAATAGAACTGCGGCTCGACCGAACAATCGAGATATTTGCTGGTGTATGGGTCGATTGGATCGAACGGGCGCCCCGAAGGCCGCGCGGCGTAAAAAATCGGGATCTGGCCGACCGCGCGGGGCCATGTGACCGGCAGCCGCCCGACAGGGATTGAAACGGCCGGTCAGCACATCGGCGATCGCGTTTCCCGCCTCGGTTCCGAGAAACCATGTCGCGACCGCCGCCGAGGCCCGCTCGAACAGCCAGGGCAGCGTCAGCGGGCGCCCGCTTGAGAGCAGCGCGACCACCGGCTTGCCGAGGCTGAGCGCCGCCCGCGCCAGCGCCTCCTGGCGGCCCGGAAGGCCGAGACCCGCGCGCGAGGCCGCCTCCCCGCTCATCGCAGCGGCTTCGCCGAGGCAGAGCAGGACGATGTCGGCGCCGCGGCAAATCTCAAGCGCCGCGGCGATCCCGGACTCCTCCTCGCCGTCGATTGCGACGCCCTCGGCGAAAACGATCTCCGTTCCCGCCAGCGCGCCCCTCAGGCCTTCAAGGATGGTGACGCAATCGTCGCGATCGGCCGCCATCGCCCATGGTCCATCCATCTCGCGCCGTGCGTCGGCGAGGGGGCCGATGACGGCGATTTTGCCCAAACCGGCGGGAAACGGCAGGATGCCGTCATTGGTCAGCACGACGATCGAGCGCTGCGCCGCCCCGCGGGCCAGTTCCCGAACGGACACCGAAGGGGCCTCGGCGGGTTCGCGGCCGTCGCCGCCGCCTTTGCGGCGAAAAGCATCGTCGAACAGGCCGAGACGCTGCTTCAGCGTCAGCACGCGGCGCACGCTGGCGTTGATGTCCTCCGCCGATACGCGCCCCTCGGCGAGCGCCTGCGGCAGGCCCTTGCGAAAGCCATCGCTCATCATGTCGATATCGACGCCGGCCGCCAGCGCCAGCGCGGCGGCTTCGCAAAGATCCGCGGCGACGCCATGGCGCAGCAATTCCGCGATCGCATTGTAATCGCTGACGATCACGCCCTCGAAATCCCTGCTCTCCGCGCAGCCAGCCGCGCAGCAGCGCGTGATGCGCGGTCATCGGAATGCCGGAGAGATCCATGAAGGCCGGCATCACGGCGGCGCAGCCAGCTCCGATGGCCGCTGCGAAAGGCGGCAGATAGACCTCGCGCAGGGTGCGCTCCGAAACATCGGCGGAGGCGTAGTCGCGTCCGGCCAGCGCCGCGCCATAGGCGCAAAAATGCTTCGCCGTCGCAGCGACGGCGTCGGGGAGAGCAAGGTCTTCGCCCTGGAAGCCTCGCACCTTGGCCCGCGCGAATTCGCCCGCGACATAGGGGTCCTCGCCGGCGCCCTCGGCGATGCGGCCCCAGCGCGGATCGCGGGCGACGTCGAGCATGGGCGCGAAAACCATCGAGACGCCGTCACGCGCCGCCTCCGCCGCCGCCGCTGCGGCCGTCGCCGTCCAGAGCCCGGGATCGAAGGCGCAGGCTTCGCCGAGCGGAATGGGGAACATGGTTTTGTGCCCATGCAGCACGTCGAGGCCGATGAGCAGCGGGATGCCGAGACGGCTCTCCGTGACGGCGGTTCTCTGGATCGCGCGGACAGCCTCCGCGCCCCAGAGGTTCAGCAGGGCGCCGACGCGCCCGGCGCGAACGTCGGCGCTGACGTCCGCGGAGACGACCGGCCCCGTCACCGCATAACCGCCGGACGCCATGGTGAGCTGGCCGATCTTTTCCTCAAGCGTCATGGCTGCGATGAGCTTGGCGATCTTGTCCATTGGCCGCCGCTCCCCACTCCGCGCGGCTTGCGCGCATTATGTTGACCGGCCTCGAGACGCTCCGCCACTGGCGGAAATCGAGGCGCGGACCACGTTAGGCTTCTCAAGGCTCCGTCGCCCTTCGCAACGGACCCCGCCGAGGCAACGCTCGCCTTTCGCGTGAGCGGGGCGCGTCGCGACCCTTGCGAATGCCCCATCCGGATTATGACAGCGTTCGGGCGCGCCATTAAATCGTTAATTTAGCGGATAATTCGTAAAGCTTCGCCACCTTGCGGGATTAACTCATTGTCAAAATGCCAAAAATGACGAGCGTGATCGAAAAGACATAAAGGGCGGTCATCACCGCGAGCGCCGCGAGCGGGCCTTCAAGTCGATGCGAGCCTTAGAACCGATGATGGACCAGAAAGACAAACAGGCCGCGGCGGAGCGTCAGGACGGGTTCGCGGCGCAGCTTATGATGATGATCCGGGCGCTTCTCGCCTCGCCGGAGCGCAATCAATTTTTCCTGCTCGGCTTCGCTGTCTGCGCGGTTGTCGCCGCGACCGCGTTCGGCCAGATCAAGCTGAACGCATGGAACCAGCCGTTCTACGACTCGCTGGCGCACAAGGACCTCAAGGAATTCATCTTTCAGCTCTGGGTCTTCGTCCTGATCGCCGGCGGCCTGCTGATCTTGAACGTGGCCCAGACCTGGCTCAATCAAATGACCCGGATCAAGCTGCGCGGGCGGCTGACGCGCGATCTCATCGATCTATGGCTCGGGCCGACGCGCGCGTTCCGCCTCGCCAACGCGGGCGAGATCGGGGTCAACCCCGACCAGCGGATTCACGAGGATGTGCGGCATCTCGTCGATCTCACGACCGATCTCGGCATCGGGCTGCTGCAGGCGACGCTTCTGCTCGCCTGCTTCATCGGGGTCCTGTGGATCCTGTCGGAAGGGGTGATGTTCACGCTTTTCGGCCAGCGCTTCGCGGTCGCGGGCTATATGGTCTGGACCGCGCTGATCTATTCGGGCGCCGCATCCTGGATGAGCTGGCGCGTCGGAAACCCGCTGATCGAGCTGAACGCCGAACGCTATGCCCGCGAGGCGGATCTGCGATCCGCGCTGGTGCGCGTCAACGACCGCACCGACGCCATCGCCTTCTACGGCGGCGAGGCGGATGAAAAGGGGCGTCTGCACCAGGAGCTGGAGCCGGTCCTCGGCATCATGCGCCGGCTCGTCACGGGCGTCACGCGGCTGACCTGGGTCACGGCCGGCTATGGATGGTTCGCGATCGTCGCGCCGATCGTCGTCGCCGCGCCGGGGTTTTTCACCGGCGATCTGAGCTTCGGCGCATTGATGATGGTGGTCGGCGCCTTCAATCAGGTGCAGCAGGCGCTGCGCTGGTTCGTCGATAATTTCAGCACCATCGCCGACTGGCGCGCCACCCTGCTTCGGGTCGCGAGCTTCCGGCAGGCGCTGGTCGACATCGACAAGCTCGGCGACCGGACGCGCCGGATCGAACTCGTCGTCTCGTCCGAGGAGAAGCTGGAGTTCGACAATCTGAGCGTCGCCTCGCCGAGCGCCTGCACGCGGCTCAGCGAGCGCCATGTGACGATCAGGCCGGGCGAGCGGATTTTGATCATCGCCAAGCGCGGCGCCGGGCGGACCAATTTTTTCAGCGCCCTCGCCGGCCTCTGGCCGTGGGGCTCGGGGCGCATCGCGCGGCCGGCGGGGCAAACCATGATGTTCATGTCGCAGCGCCCCTATCTGCCGGCGGGATCCTTGCGCGCGGCGCTCGCCTACCCGGCGCCAGTCTCGGCGTTCCCCGACGACGCCTTCGCCAGGGCGCTGGAGCGCATGGCGCTGTCCCACCTCGAACCGGAACTCGATCGCACCAGGCGCTGGGACCGGGAGCTCAGCGGCGACGAACAGCAAAAGCTTCCCTTTGCGCGCCTGCTGCTGCACAGGCCGCGCTGGATCCTGATCAACGAGGCCCTCGACTCGCTCGACGAAGAGAACCGCGCCCTCGCGCTCGACATCTTCACCCTGGAGCTGGCCGACGCGGCCGTTCTCAACCTCGGCCGGGCGGACCTGCAAAAAGGGTTCTTCACCCGCGTCCTGCATCTGATCGACGATCCGACCGGCGAACGGCTCGCCCTCGACCCGCATCTGATGGAGCCCTCACCAACCGTTAAAACCGCAACGAACGCCGATCTGATAAACTAGATTTGGCGATTCGCGCGACGGACGAGGTGTTGCGGCATGCCTGGCGGAGACGTTCCTTGACGAAACCGCACCCCCCGCGCCTCTCCGACGACGCGCTGCTTGACCTCGTGCAAAAGCAGACCTTCGGCTTTTTCTGGGAGGGCGCCCATCCGGTCAGCTTTCTCGCGCGGGACCGCACCGGCCTTGACGCCGACGCCGACGACGATCTCGTCTCCATCGGCGGCTGCGGCTTTGGCGTCATGGCGATCATCGTCGCCGTCTCGCGAGGCTGGGTCGCGCGCGAGGAAGCGGTGGCGCGGCTCAACACGATGCTCGCTTTTCTGGAGCGCACCCCCGCCTATCACGGCCTTTTTCCGCATTTCCTGAACGGGCGCACCGGCGCGACCATTCCTTTCGGCCGCAAGGACGATGGCGGCGACCTCGTCGAGACCGCCTTCCTGTTCCAGGGCCTCCTTTGCGCGCGCCGGTTCTTCGACGCTGAAAGCGCCGGCGAGAGGCGCCTGCGCGATCGCATTACGTGGCTCTGGAGCGACGTCGAATGGAGCTGGCACACGCAAGGGGGCCGCAAGGCGCTGACATGGCACTGGAGCCCGAACAACGGCTTCGCCCTCGACCATGAGGTGCGCGGCTGGAACGAGTGCCTCATCGCCTATGTCCTCGCCGCCGCCGCGCCGCGCTATGCGATCGACCCCGCCGCCTATCATGGCGGCTTCGCGCAGAGCCGGACCTTCATCAATCGCCGCGGCTTCTATGATCTCGAACTGCCGCTCGGGCCCGATTTCGGCGGCCCTCTGTTCTTCGCGCATTATTCCTTCTGCGGCCTCGATCCGCGCAGTCTTTCCGACGACTACGCCGACTATTGGCGCCAGAACGTCCAGCACACATTGATCAATTACGAACATTGCGTGCGAAACCCCCACGGCCACAAAGGCTACGGCGCTTCCGCCTGGGGGCTCACCGCGAGCGACGATCCGTCCGGCTACAGAGCGCATTCCCCGGCTCACGATAATGGCGTCATCGCGCCGACCGCGGCGCTGTCGAGTTTTCCCTATGCGCCGGAGCAGGCCATGCGCGCGCTCAGGCATTTTCATGAGGATCTCGGGCCCAGGATCTGGGGCCGCTATGGCTTCGTCGACGCTTTCAGCGAGACCCATGGCTGGCGGGCGGAGAGCTATCTCGCGATCGATCAGGGGCCGATCGTCGTGATGATCGAGAATTACCGCAGCGGGTTGATGTGGAATCTTTTCATGGCCGATCCGGACGTGCGGCGGGGCCTCGCCCGGCTCGGCTTCCGGTCGCCGCATTCAGGCGCCTGAGATGCGGACCCGTGCGGCAGCCTCAAGCGACCATCTGGCAGGCTGGATGGCGCGCCAATATGCCCTCTCCGCAAGGGCGATGCTCGGCGCGATCTCCAGAACCGACCTCGTCAAGGAGCGCCGCGGCTTCGGCCGAATTCTGCGCCCCGCCAAGGGGTCGATCGTCGCCTCGCCGGTTCTCGCGTCCTATGATCCCGACCCCGACTATTTCTTTCATTGGCTGCGCGACTCCGCCGTCATCATCGATGCGTTGCGCCGCCTTATCGCCAGCGGCGACGTGGGCGCGCCGCAAGGCCTCGAAATACTTCAGGGATTTTCTTACCTTCAGCCTCGCTGTCGCATCGCTCGACGGGCGCGCCTTTCTCGAACAAGCCGGCGACTTCAGATCGAAGGTCGAGCCTCATTTCCTGCAATTCGTGCGTCCCGACAGCGACATCCGTGAGATCGCAGGCGACAATGTGCTCGGCGAGCCGCGATTTGACCCGGATGGCTCACTCGACATTCTGAAATGGTCGCGGCCCCAGCATGACGGGCCGGCGCTGCGCGCCCTGACCGTCCTGAAATTCTGTTCTTCGGCCATCGTAGACGCGGACACGCTCGCGCTTGCAAAACGGCTCCTTCTGCGCGATCTCGCCTTCACCCTGGAGCGCTGGCGCGCGCCCTCGTTCGACATCTGGGAAGAGGAATTGGGCCGCCATTACTATACGCAGCTTGTGCAGTGCGAGGCTCTCGCGCAGGGCTCCCGCTGGTTGGAGACGATCGGCGAGGGGGCGACCGCGCAAGCCTGCCGCGAGGGTGCGCGCGAGATCGAGGGCGCAATTGCAGGAGTTCTGGAGCGAGACGCAAGGCTTTTACCGCAGCCGGATCGGCGCGGACGGCGTGAGCCGCGAGAAGGAACTCGACATCGCCACGCTGCTCGCCGTGATCCACGCCGGGCGCCGCGATGGCGCGCATAGCGTCCGCGATGGGAAAACCCTCGCCACCGCAGCGCGACTGGAAGATTTGTTCGCCGGCCTCTACAAGATCAATAAGGAGGCTCCTGCGAACCGCGCGCCGGCGATGGGACGCTACGCGAACGATCGCTATTACAGCGGCGGCGCCTATTATTTTTCAACCCTCGGCGCCGCCGAATTCTACTACAGGGCGGCGGCGGCGCGGTGCGCCGAGCCTTCGCATGACGAAGATCATGCAATTTCGTTCGACGCACTCTTTCGGCGCGGAGACATGTTCATGGCGACGGTTGCGGCGTTTACGCCGGAAAGCGGCGATCTTTCCGAGCAATTCGACCAGGCGACGGGGGCGCAGACCTCGGCGAAAAATCTCGCCTGGAGCCATGCGGCCTTCATCAGCGCCCGCGCCAGCCGCGCCGACGCTCTCAGCGCGTTCGGATCCGGAGGCTCCGCGCCATGATCGACAAGCTCGAATTTCTGCTGGCTCTGGCCCGCGAGCGCAATTTCAGCCGCGCCGCGGAAAGTTGCGGCGTCACCCAGCCAACTCTCTCGGCGGGCATCAAGCAGCTTGAGGACAACCTCGGCGTTCTGCTCGTCAATCGCAGTTCGCGCTTTCATGGCCTCACCGCCGATGGCGAACGCGTCCTCGAATGGGCGAAGCGCATCGTCAGCGACACGCGCGCGATGCGCCAGGAGGTCCGCTCGCCCAAAACCGCTCTCGTCGGCCATTTGACGATCGCCGCCGTGCCGACGGCGGCCGCCATGGCGACGCAGCTGACGACGCCCTTCCGCGAGAAGCATCCCGACGTGCGCTTCACAATTTTCTCCCAGACTTCGCGCGAAATCCTCGCCATGCTCGATGGGCTTCAGATCGACGCAGGTCTCACCTATCTCGACAACGAGCCGCTTGGACAAATTCGCACGCTGCCGCTCTACTGGGAGCGCTACCGGCTGCTCACCTCAGCGCATCTTCCGCTCGGCGACCGCGCCACCGTGACCTGGGCGGAGGTCGCGCAGATCCCGCTCTGCCTGCTGACGCCCGACATGCAAAACCGCCGCATCATCGACCGCTTGCTGGGGAGCGTCGCGCCGCCGCACCCGCCGATGCTCGAATCGAACTCGATGGTCGTTCTCGCCGCCCATGTGCGCACGGGCCTTTGGTCGAGCGTCATCCCGGAAACCTTCGCCGAGGTGCTCGGCCTCAGCGAGCCCTTGCGCTCCATTCCGATCATCGAACCGCAGGAGGTTCAAAGGATCGGCCTCGTACTCCCGCGCCGTGAGCCGATGCCGCCGCTGACCCGCGCGCTCGTCGCCGAGGCGAACCGGTTCGCCTTGCCCGAAGACGCCGATGCGTGAGACGCCTCTGGTTGGGCGGCGCATGATTTTGCAAATTTCGCGTCTCATGCTTAGAGCGTCGTAATCACAACGGGGACCAAAGGCGTGCTGGACCAACTCAACGCCGCAAATCCAGGCTTCAAGGAACATGCCTTGCGCGCGCGCGTGCTGGCCGAGGTCCACGCGCGCCCCTTCGAGCCGATGGCCGGCGCGAAGCGCATTCTGCATTTCGCCTTCATGACGGACCACGACGAAGCGGAGAAGGCGCAGGCGGCGCTGGAGCAGTTCTGCCTCGATCGCGCCGCGCCCCTGCCCCTGCCCGGCGCCAAACATCATCGCGTCGAACTCGCCCCCGCCGTTCTGCGCTGGGAGCGCCACGGCGAATTCGTCACCTACACCTGGGAGTTTCCGCAGGAGGTCAGCGCCGGCGCGAACGACGCGGAAAGGATCGCGTTCCGGCCCGACGCCGGCGAACTCAGTCGCGTCATGCGCATGCTGCCGCAGCCGGGGCCGCTTCTCGTCGCCGTCGATCTCGACATCCTGCCCGAGGCCAGCGTCGGCGAAAGCTGGCGCCATCTTTTCGGGCCGAGCGAACTCGCCGCCTCAGAGGTCGCGGACGGAGCGGCCATCGTCGCGACGGATTTTCACGCCGACGTCTTCGGCTTCGTGCGCATCCTTGTGCTCGATCGCAGCCTCAGCGAGGTCGAGGCCGGCGCGCTGACGCAGCGGCTGCTCGAACTCGAAACCTATCGCACGCTGGCGCTGCTCGGACTTCCCATCGCGCAGGAGCTTGGGCCCGTCGATCGGCCGCATCGAGGCCGAACTCCCCCATCTCCTCGACGAAATGCGCGACAGCGAGGGTCTGGAGGCGAGCCGCCAGCTGCTGCACCGCCTCAACGCGCTCGCCGCCGAACTCGAGACCGGCGCCGCGCGCAGCCTCTATCGCTTCGGCGCGACGCGGGCCTATGACGAGGTCATGCGCGTGCGGCTCGAAGCCATCGGCGAGCGCGCCCTGCCCGACGCGCCGACGCTGGCGGCGTTCCTCGCCCGCCGCCTCGCGCCGGCGATCAGAACCTGCGCCGCGCTCGAGGCGCGCCAGGACAATCTTTCGCAAAAGCTCGTCCGCGCGGCGCAATTGCTGCGCACGCGCGTCGAAGTCGAGCTTGAAAGCCAAAATCAGGACGTGCTGCGCTCATGAACGAGCGCGTGCGCATGCAATTGCGCCTGCAGCAGACCGTCGAGGGCCTCTCGGTCGCCGCCATCACCTATTACATCGCCTCGATCGCGCATCTGATGCTCGAAGGCGCGCACAAGCGGGCGGAATGGCTCGACCCGACGCTGGCGACAGCCCTCGCCGTGCCGTTCATTTTCGCCTTCGTCTGGTGGAACGTCCGCAGCCTGCGCAAGCGCCATCACGTGGATTGAAGGCGGGGCGCCTCCACGGCGCCGGATTGGATCCAGGGAGAGCCGCGCCGGTGCATCACGCAGTCCCGCTCATCACCACGATCGCCGCCGCCTTCGGATGCGCCCTCATCTTCGGGATGCTGGCGGCGCGCGCGAAACTGCCGGCGCTCGTCGGCTATCTTCTGGCCGGCGTCGTCATTGGCCCGTTCTCACCCGGCTTTACGGCCGACAGCGAAATCGCCTCGCAGCTCGCCGAGATCGGCGTGATGCTTTTGATGTTCGGCGTCGGCCTCCATTTTTCGCTCGAAGATCTATGGGACGTGCGCCGGATCGCCGTGCCCGGCGCAATGATCCTGATGGCCTTCGCCACCGTCATCGGCGGGAGCTTCGCCCTGCTCTGGGGCTGGGGAATCGGCGGCGCGCTTGTGTTCGGCCTCGCACTCTCCGTCGCCAGCACCGTCGTCACCCTGAAGGCGATGGAGGCGCGCGGCGTCGTCGAAACGGTGAGCGGACGCATCGCCGTCGGCTGGCTCATCGTCGAGGACCTCGCGATGGTGCTGGTCCTCGTGCTTTTGCCGCCGCTTTCGGGCGCGCTCGGCGGCAAGGGCGTATCGATCTCCGCGCCCGACATCTATTACACGCTCGAAATCACGCTGGCCAAGATCGCCGCCTTCGTCGCGGTCATGCTGCTCGTCGGCAAGCGCGTCTTTCCCTGGCTGCTGTGGCAGGTGACGCGCACGGGCTCGCGCGAACTCTTCACCCTTTGCGTCGTCGCCGCGGCCGTCAGCCTCGCCTATGGCGCGGCCGAACTCTTTGGCGTCTCCTTCGCGCTCGGCGCGTTTCTGGCCGGCATGGTCATCAATAAATCCGAATTCAGCGCTCGCGCGGCGGAAGAATCGCTGCCGCTGCGCGACGCCTTCGCGGTGCTGTTCTTCGTCTCCGTCGGCATGTTGTTCGATCCCGCCGTGCTGATCCATTCGCCCTTGCGGGTGCTGGTCGTCGTCGGCATCGTCATGATCGCCAATCCGCTCATCGCGGCGGCCCTCGTGCTGCTGTTTCGCTATCCGCTCAACGCCGCGCTCACGATTGCGGCGAGCCTCGCGCAGATCGGCGAATTCTCCTTCATTCTGGCGGGGCTCGGCATGAGCCTCGGGCTTTTGCCGCAGGAGGGCCAGAATCTCATTCTGGCCGGCGCGCTGATCTCCATCACGCTGAATTCGCTGGTCTTCCGTGCGATTGCGCCGATCGAGGCCTGGGTCCTGTCGAAACGCGTGCTCGCGCGGCTCGTCAAACACCCCGACGATCCGCTCGCCGAACTGCCGATGGCGACCGAGGACAAATTTCTCGCCGGACAGGTTGTCCTCGTCGGCTATGGCCGGGTCGGGCGGCGCATCGCCGCCGCGTTCGCGGAAGCCGCCATTCCCTTCGTCGTCGTCGACCAGAACCGGGAGCTGGTCGAGCGCTGCCGCGAACATAATATTCCGGCCGTCTGCGGCAACGCCGTGGAGATGGCCGTCCTGATCCAGGCGCATGTCTCCAAGGCGAGCCTCCTCGTCATCGCGACGCCGGATTCGCTCGACGACCGCAAGATCATCAGCGTCGCAAGGCAGATCAATCCGGCCATCGAGACGGTGGTGCGCACGCACAATGAAGAAGAAGCCGCCCTGCTGCGGCAGGAGCAGGCGGGCGTCGTGTTCCTCGGCGAACAGGAGCTGGCGCGCAGCATGATCCGCCATGTGCTCGAACGCTTCGGCCGCGACAAGGCGCAAGCGCCGTAGGCTGGAGAAATCCCGGCGTTCCGCTGGCGCGCTGGAGGATTTTTGCTAGAGTTGGCGCGCGCGGGCCGAACATGCGCCGGGGAGAAGCGCCTTTGCGGAGCAATGACGAACTCGCGGATCTGATCGTCGCGGCCGGTGGCGGCGATCGCGACGCGTTTCGCGCGCTCTACGATGAGACCTCGGCGAAACTTTTCGGGATCATCTTGCGTATCATCCGCAACAGATCTTCAGCGGAAGATGTTTTACAGGATGTATATCTGCAGAATCTGGCGCGGCGCGGCGAGTTATTCGCGTGAAACGGGTCCGGCTCTGGCCTGGCTGAGTTCGATCGCCCGCAACCGCACGATCGACCTCCTGCGCCAGAAGAGCTTCGCGACGCCGCCCGTCTATGACGACGGCGTCGACTGGTACGAGAAAATCCCCTCGCCGGGCGACCCCGAAGCGGATCTCATCGATGTCGCCGCCCTGCGCCGCTGCCTCGGCGCCATCGAGGAGCCCTACAGAAGCTGCGTGCTGCTCGCCTATTATGAAGGCTATTCGCGCGATGAGCTTGCGGCCCGCGCCGGTAAACCGGTGAGTACGATCAAGACGTGGCTGCGCCGCAGCCTCCTGTCCTTGAAAGCCTGTCTGGAACAGACGTCATGAACGAGGACCGCGAAAGCGAGGATCGCGAGATTTTGGCGGCGGAATATGTGCTCGGCACGCTGCACGCCGATGAGCGGACGCTGTTCGCCAGCGTTCTCGCGCAAGACGCCGAGGCGCAGGCCGCCGTCGCCGCGTGGGAGGCGCGCCTCGCGGCCCTTAGCGTCGCCGTCGCCGAGGTCGCGCCGCCGCCTGCGGTATGGGAGCGCATCGAGAGCGCGCTTTCCCCCGCGGAGCCTTTCGCGCGTGATCGAGGGCGGCGCCGAAGAGCCCGCCTCCGTCGCGTTGCGCCGCTCGCTTGTCCGCTGGCGGGTCGGCGCGCTCGCGGCCGGCGCGCTCGCGGCGGGCCTTGCGATCTTCGTCGTCGACCGCGAATTGATCCGTCATCCGCGAGTGCTGCCCTCTTATGTCGCGGTGGTCAATCGCGGCGGCGATCAGCCGGCGCTCGTCATCCGCGTCGATCTCGCCAGCGGCAATGTCTACGTGCGCCCGCTCGCCGCCGAGGCGCCCTCGGGCAAGAGCCTCGAGCTGTGGTACATCAACGCGGGCAAGCCGCCGAAATCCATGGGCGTGGTCGGGCGCCGACGCGATCAAGATGCCGCTTCCCGCCGGCCTCTCGCCCGAAAAGGCGACATTCGCCGTGACGGTCGAGCCGCCGGGCGGCTCCCCGACCGGCGATCCGACCGGCCCTGTCGTCTACTCCGGGCAGCTCGATCAAGCGATGATGCGCCGAGAACTCCGCGTCATGCCTGAACCCGCCGCCACCAACGCGCCGGAACTCACCGTTTCGGAATTGTCGAACGCCCTGAAGCGAACCATCGAGGATCGCTTCGGCCTCGTGCGCCTGCGCGGCGAAATCTCCAACTATCGCGGCCAGCATTCCTCCGGCCACGCCTATTTCTGCCTCAAGGACGCGAACGCGCGCATCGACGCCGTGATCTGGAAGAGCGCCTTCGCGCGCCTGAAGGTGAAGCCGGAGGAAGGGCTTGAGGTCATCGCGACCGGCAAGATCACGACCTACCCCGGCAAGTCGAGCTATCAGATCATCGTCGAGGCGATCGAGCCCGCCGGAATCGGCGCGCTCATGGCGCTGTTCGAGGAGCGCCGCCGTCGCCTTGCGGCCGAGGGCCTGTTCGACGAAGCGCGCAAGCGCGCGATTCCCTTTCTGCCCGTCCGCATCGGCGTCGTGACCTCGCCGACCGGCGCCGTCATCCGCGACATTCTGCACCGCATCGCCGAGCGCTTTCCGCGCCATGTGCTGGTCTGGCCGGTGCGGGTCCAGGGCGAAACCTCGGCCGCCGAGATCGCCGCCGCCATCGCCGGCTTCAGCGCCCTTCCCGCCGAGGGCGCCTTGCGAAGACCAGACGTCGTCATCGTCGCGCGGGGCGGCGGCTCGCTCGAAGACCTCTGGAGCTTCAACGAGGAGATCGTCGTTCGCGCGGCGGCGGCGAGTCTCATTCCGATCATCGCCGCCGTCGGCCATGAAACCGACTGGACGCTGATCGACCACGCCGCGGATCTGCGCGCGCCGACGCCGACCGGCGCCGCCGAAAAGGCGGTCCCGGTTCGCCTCGAACTGCTGGCTTCGCTCGCCGATCTCGGCCGCCGCCATGCCGGGGCCATGCTGCGCCTCGATCGAGCGCCGCCGGGCCGAAGCGCGCGCGCTGTTCCGCGCGCTGCCGCAGCCGGAAGAGATCGTCGCCGCTGCCCCGCCAGCGCCTCGACGTCGCCGCCCGCCATCTCGCCAACGCCATTTTGCGCACGCAGGACCGTTGCCGCATCGCGCTGGCGCGATTGAACCAGCGCCTCGCGCGGCAATCGCCGCAGGCAGAGACTGGGCCGCGCAAGCGAGAAACTGGACGCATTCGAATTGCGCATGAGCGCGCACTTTCCACCGCTGCGGAGCGGCGCGGCGAGAGGGTGAGCGGCCTCGGGCGCCGTCTCGTCAACGCGCGGCTCGCGCGGGTGCGACATCGAGCGCGAGCGTGCGGTGGCCGCGCGGCGGCGCCTCGACGCGCTCGACAGGTCGCATGACGCATGCGTTTCGCGTCTCCATCGCGGCGCGGCGGACGCAGCTCAAAAATCTCGAACAGATGCGCGTGAGCCTCGGCTATAAAAACGTGCTCGCGCGCGGCTTCGCCCTGGTGCGCGACGCCGAGGACAGGCCGGTGCGGCTGGCGGCCGAAATCGCGATGGCGCGCTTCTCGACATCGAATTTGCCGATGGCCGCAGAAGCGCCGTCGCCGGGCCGCCCGTCGTCGAGGCGAAGAGAGCATCGACCAGAAAGCCGCCGAAAAAACGCGAACAGGGCTCATTGTTTTAGGGCTCGGTTTTAGGGCGGCCATCGCCGCGCAGGAGAATTGCCATGCCGCCAGTCAACCCGCAACGCTTCGATCCCTACAAGAACTTCAAGTTTCGCCTGAAATGGGACGGGCGCTATGTCGCCGGCGTCTCGAAGGTCAGCGCGCTGAAGCGCACGACCGAAGTCGTCGAGCATCGCGAAGGCGGCGATCCCTCCACCTCGCGCAAATCGCCGGGCCGCACGCAATATGAGCCGATCACGCTGGAGCGCGGCGTCAGCGAGGATACCGAATTCGAGCAATGGGCGAACAAGGTCTGGACGCTGGGCGCCGGCCTCGGCTCGGAGGTTTCGCTCGCGGATTTCCGCAAGGACATCTTCCTCGAATTCTACAATGAGGCCGGACAGCTCGTGCTGGCCTACAAGATCTTCCGGTGCTGGCCCTCCCTCTTTCAGGCGTTGCCCGATCTCGACGCCAATGGCGCCGCCGTCGCCATCGAAGCGCTGGTGCTTGAGAACGAGGGCTGGGAGCGCGATGCATCGGTCGTCCCGCCGCCAGAGCCGAGCTTCAACACGCCTTGATTATTTGCGCGGGATGCGAGCGGGATCAAAAAGATGAGCATAAAACTCTACGGCAAATATCGCGGCACGGTTGTGAACAACATCGATCCCATGGGCCTCGGCCGCATACAGGCCGAAGTCCCGGACGTGTTCGGCGCGCTGCCGCCCAGCGAATGGGCCGAAGCCTGCGCGCCGCTCGCCGGCGCGCTGAGCGGCGTCTATCTCGTGCCGCAGATCGGCGCCGGCGTGTGGATCGAGTTCGAGGGCGGCGACCGCAATCGTCCGATCTGGTCCGGCTGCCGCTGGACCTCGGCCGCCGAGGTGCCGGCCGTTGCGTCGGTGGCGCCGGCGCCGGTCCCGCCGATCGTGCTGCACGCCCCCGGCGCGACGCTGATGCTGTCGGAGCTCAGCTCCGTCGGCGGCTTTTTCCTCGGACGGCGAACGGCGCGATGATCTCGCTGAACGAGGACGCCGTCATCATCGCCAATGGAAAGGGCGCTTCGATCAAACTGATCGGGCCGCGGTCGTCGTCAACAATGGCGCCTGGGCCGTCTGAACCATCAAATGACGAGCGTCATAATGGCAGCCTTCAGGCGAAGGCGAGCGGCATCGGCTCAAGGCTGACCGCCTCGATTCCGAAGCCCCGCAGCGCCGCGCGGAGCTTTGGGCCCGGCATTTTCGGGCCCGTAAACACCGCCTCGCGCCAATCGTACAGGATCGCCTCCGGAAGGTGTGGGAAACCCAATCTGGTCGCGTAAGCACCTGATCGGTCCGCCGCGCGATGGCCGGCGCGGGGTCGATCCAGGCCACCGGCCAGGGCGCGAGGCGCTTTAACTGGTCGATCAGCAATGGATAATGGGTGCAGGCGAGAACGATGCAGTCGGTTCGGCGGCCGTCCCGCTCGACGAATGCGGGGGCTGTTTCACGTGAAACACCCCCGTCGGACGGCGGCTCGCCCTGCATGAAATCTTCGGCGAGGCTGGCGAGCTTCGTCGATCCGACCAGCGTCACGCTGCAATCGGCGGCGTAGGCGCGCACCAGTTCGCGGGTATAATCGCGCGCGACCGTTCCCGGCGTCGCCAGCACCGAAATCATTTTTGTGCGCGATTGAATTGCGGCCGGTTTGATTGCGGGCACCGTGCCGACGAAGGGCAGGTTCGGAAAGGCCGCGCGCAGATGCGGCAGCACCAGCGTCGAGGCCGTATTGCAGGCGATCACCGCGATGTCGGGCGCGTGCTTTTCGATCAGCCGCTCGATGACCGCCAGCACGCGCGGGGCGAGCGCCGTCTCCGGCAACGCGCCATAGGGAAAGCCCGCCTCGTCGGCGGCGTAGACGAATGTCCGCGTCCGGCCGCAGCCGCGCGACCTCGGCGAAGACGGTGAGGCCGCCAAGCCCCGAGTCGAACACGAGAATTTTCGGCGCACGCGACATTGGGGAACCGCAGCGAGGTCTTTGCGCTTTCCTAGCCGGTTTCGCCGGCGGGAGCACCCGAAAACGAGCCGGATCAGGAACAGGCAAGCGCGCGAATGCTTAACGAACCCTTGATCGGAAAGAAACAAGACCCAAAGATGGCGGCCGTCGTCGAGACCTGCGTCCCGGCCCGGCTCGACCGCCTCGCTGGAGCCGGTTTCACACGCTGGTCGTCGTCGCGCTCGGCGTCACATGGATCCTCGACGGGCTCGAGGTGACGCTCGCCGGCTCCGTATCGGGCGCGCTTAAAGCCAGCCCGCGCCTGCATTTTTCCGATTCCGACATCGGCCTCGCCTCGAGCTTTTATCTCATCGGCGCGGTCGTCGGCGCGCTGGTCTTCGGCTGGCTGACCGACCGGCTCGGCCGCCGGCTCCTGTTCTTCGTCACGCTCGGGCTTTATCTCGTCTCGGCCGCCGCGACGGCCCTCAGCTGGAATCTTGCGAGTTTTTGCCTGTTCCGAATGCTGACCGGGGCCGGCATCGGCGGCGAATATAGCGCCGTCAACTCGACCATTCAGGAGATGATCCCGGCGCGCTACCGCGGCCGCACCGATCTCGCCATCAATGGCTCCTTCTGGATCGGCGGCGCGCTTGGCGCGGCGAGCTCCATCGTGCTGCTCAACCCGGCGGTCATCAATCCTGAACTTGGCTGGCGGCTCGGCTTTCCTCATCGGCGCGACGCTTGGCCTCGTCATCCTGGCCCTGCGCGCCTTCATTCCAGAAAGCCCGCGCTGGCTCGTCATCCATGGGCGCGAGGCGGAGGCCGAACGGATCACGGCCGAAATCGAGGCGAAGGCCGGGCGGGCGCCGGACGGCGACGGCGATTTGAAGCCGTTGCGCATCCGCCCGCGCAAGTTCACGCCGCTCCGGCAGGTTTTCGAGACCCTGTTCGCGACCTATCGCCGGCGCGCGCTGGTCGGCCTCGCGCTGATGGCCGCGCAGGCCTTCTTCTACAATGCGATCTTTTTCACCTACGCCCTTGTCCTGACGCGATTTTACGGCATCGCACCGCATGACGTCGGCTGGTATATTCTTCCCTTCGCGCTCGGCAATGTGCTGGGTCCGCTCGTCCTCGGGCCGCTATTCGATACGCTTGGCCGCAAGCCGATGATCGCCTCCACCTATGCGGTCTCGGGGCTGCTGCTCGCCGGAGCGGCTGGCTGTTCGCCCATGGTCTTATCGACGCGACGGAACAGACCATCGCCTGGATGACGATCTTTTTCTTCGCCTCCGCGGCGGCGGGCGCCGCCTATCTGACCGTGAGCGAAACCTTTCCGGTTGAAATCCGGGCGCTCGCCATCGCGGTTTTTTATGCGGCCGGCACGGCGATCGGCGGAGTCGGCGCACCCTGGCTTCTCGGCGCCCTGATCGAGACAGGCGCGCGGAGCAGCGTTTTCATCGGCTATCTTCTCGGCGCAGTCCTGATGCTGATCGCCGCGATCGTCCAATTGCTGTTTGGCGTCGCAGCGGAACGCAAGCCGCTCGAGGAGGTGGCTCAGCCCTTGTCGTCGGCCTCCGAATGAGGCTCCGCCCCGGTCGCGACCTTTTTCTCCGCGCGCGGTCCCTCGACGAGGCGAACGAACATGCCGCGCAGCGTGCTGACGTCCTGCTCGCTGAGGCTGAGACGGTGGAAGATATTGCGCAGATTGCGCCGCATCACCGGGGCCTTGCCGAGCGGCCGGAAGAAGCCCGCGCGCTCCAGTTCGCCTTCGAGGTAATCGAAGAAGGACAGCACCATTTCGCGCGGCGCCGGCGGCGAACCCGGATCCGCAGCAAAAGGCGCCCTGGCGCCCGTGGCGGCGCGCATGAACTCATAGCCGACGAGCAGCACCGCCTGCGCCAGATTGAGCGAGGCGTAGGCCGGGTTGACCGGAAAGGTCACGATGACGTCGGCCAGCGCCACCTCGTCGTTGGAGAGGCCAGTGCGCTCCGGCCCGAACAGAACGCCGCGCTTCTCCCCCGCCGCGATGGCCCGCGCCGCCTCCGGCATGGCCTCGCCCGGCGTCAGGATCGGCTTGAATTGCCCGCGTTCCCGCGCCGTCGTCGCATAGACGAAATTGAGGTCGGCCACCGCCTCCTCGAGCGAATCGTACAGCTTCGCGGCTTCGAGGAGGTGGACCGCGCCAGCCGCCGCGGCATTGGCGCCCTTCTTCAGCGCGCCCGTGCGCGGCCAGCCCTCGCGCGGCGACACGAGTCGCAGATCCGAGAGGCCGAAATTCGCCATCGCCCGCGCGCACATGCCGATGTTCACGGCGAGCTGCGGACGCACCAGAATGATCGCCGGTCCGCCGCTGAGGCTCGTCTTCGTACGGTCTGTTCCGGCGCCGGTCATGGGTTGCTTGCAGTTTCAGGTCTGCGATCTTGGATCGCAGCCGGTGTTGCCTGCAAATGCTCCGCAATGGCAACCGCGCAGATTCCAGCGAAAGCCCGGCCAAGCGGAAGCGATCCGGCCGTTCGACTCTTTCAGGCTACATGCGGCGGTCCGCGCGGCCGGCAAACTGCGCGGATGCAATGAATGCGATCCGCGCAGTCAAGTGGAGCTAGACCTTCAGCTTTGTTCACGCAGCCTCGTGAGCATTTGGGCCGCCGCTCAACGTCACCCGCGTCTGCCAGTCGCAGCGAGCGGTGGCCTGGCGCCGGGGCGAGGCCGGCCGAGGCGCCGAGTTTGTTCACGGCGAGGAGCCCGATGAAAGCGATCGCATTGATGGCGAAGACACGGCCGACGATCGCCGCCGTATAATTCTCGATCCCGCTTTGGACGATGTGGGAAGCGACGAACAGAAGTCCTTCATAGACAGCGAAGGCGGTCAGGAAAGCCGCGATCGAAGCGAGGATGCCGTTTGCGCCGGTGAAGTGCTTTGCGCCAAATTCGGCGGCGAAAACCGAAAGCAGGCCAATGGCTCCAAAACCGGCGCCCCAGGCAAGGCAATCCGCCGTCCACGGATAATGCAACAGCGCCGAAATCCGACGCCTTGGCTGGCGAGCCAGACGAGAGCCGACGAGAAGCAGGGCGTCGCGGCGGGGCATGGTCAACGCCGCGACGGCGGCGAAAGCGGCGAGCGGCGTCGCGCAGGCAAAGCCGAGCGTGAAGGCGACGCTGGCTGCGGCCAGCAAGCCGATCCAGACTGGTTTGCGCCAGCCAGCAATCGTCGCAGCGGATTGGGAATTCATCGGCGTTTCCTTTTCAGTTTTGCGGTTAAGTTGGTTTGGAAGATTTCGACGGAGAACATTTGACCGTCACAGCAGAACCGTCCTGGCCTAATGACGACTTTGACGCCGCCGAAAACGCCAAGCGTCGGCTGGTCGAAGCCGAGGGGTTCTGGTAATGATCGTTAAGCGCATTTTGAATGCGCGCAAAGCCGGATATTCCATGTCCGAAATCGTAAGTCGCGGCGAGATTGAAGCAGCGTGTAGCCCGGCGCGACAAGATTGGTCAGCCGTCTCCGCGCGATTGGTGTCGGCCCATGGCCCGGTATAGACAAAGGTCGCGGACAAAAGCAGCGCGGGCGTCGCCTGCAGCGTCGCGCTGAGGCTCAATTTGTCGCGCGGCCGCCGCAAAAGGTCGAGCTGCGTGACTTCGTCCTTGGCCACCGTATAGGTGTAATCGGTGCGAATGGTGAAGCCGCTCCAGGGCGAAAGGCTGAGGAAGCTTTCGAGGCCGAACGTTCTGGCCTGGCCGACGTTCACATAGGATGTGGAGGTGGCGTTGATGTCGATGAGATTCTTGATGTTGTTGGCGAAATAGGTCGCGCCGAACGAGATGCGGTCGGGCAGCAGGGTCTGTTCGAAGCCCGCGTCATAGCCGATGCTGGTTTCGGGCCGAAGGTCCGGATTGGCGAAGAAGCCATAGGCCGGATAATTGTTGTAGAGTTCGTCGAGGGTCGGCGCCTTGAACCCCGTGCCGACGCTGGCTTTGAGCTTGGTTCCCGTTTCGGGAATGAGAAAGGCCGGCGCGATGCGGAAAGTCGTCGCGCTGCCGAACTGATCATCGGCGTCGTAGCGTATGCTCGCCGCGTTGAAGAGCCGTCCGCCGATGTTGGATTGCAGCTCCGCGAAGCCGGCCGTATCGCCATCCACCGCCCAGAGCGGATTGCTGTTGACGAGACGGTTCACCTCGCGGTCGGCGCCAAGGACCAGCGTTTCGCCCTCGATCAGGCGGACATTGCCCTGATAATCGACCTTGATGCGCGATGCCCTCGTAAAGGCTCGGCACAATAGGGGATCGAGTTGGGGTCGATGTAGCTGCGGTCGTAATGCGTGTAGGCGAGGCCGAGCGTCTGATCGAAACGCCCGTCGAACAGGGTGTTATGGATGAAGGCCCGGCTGAAGGACTGATCGCTCGCCATTGCTGCTCAGCTATGACTCCGGTCCGAGGAAATCGTCGCTCGTCGAGAGAAGCGTGGTTTCGATATAGCGGCTGGTCAGCCCGACATCGAGCGTATCGGCGAGCTGCGCGTCAAGACGCATGGAGAAGGTGCGGTTGTCATAGGCGTTGGGGTTGATCGCGCGCCCGATCGGAACGAGGGACCGGCGGCGTCACCGGCGTGTCGGTCGTCGAGAAATGCCCGAATCCCAGGAAATAGCTCAGCCAGTCGGCCGAGCCCGAAACCTTGGCGGTCTGATTGAAGGTTCCGAACGAGCCGCCCTCGACGATTGGCGGTCGCCAGCATCGGCCCTGGCCCTTTTGCGTCTCGATATTGATGACGCCGCCGATTGCGTCGGAGCCGTAGAGCCCGCTTTGCGGCCCGCGCAGCACTTCGATGCTGCCAAGATCGAAGTTGAGGATATGCGCGAAATCGAAGGCGCCATTCGGCGGAACTCGGATCGCTGACGTCGATGCCGTCGATCAGAACCTTGGTCTGGTTCGAATTGGCGCCGCGTATGAAGACAGAGGTGAGGCCGCCGGGACCGCCGGTCTGCACCACATTCAGGCCGGGCACGTCGAGAAGCGCATCGGGCAGCGTGCGCTGCTGCTTGGCGGCGATCTCGTCGGCCGAGATGACGGTGACGCTTGTGCCAAGCTCGGACTCAGGCGTCGGGATGAGGGTCGCGCCGACGACGACTGGCGGAAGCTCGACCGGCGGAGACGACGCGTCCTGGGCGTGGGCGCGGGAGGCGGCGACGGAAAAGGCGACGAGGAAACAACAGGGAGTAAGGACGCGAAAGCGCGGTGGCTGAAATGGGCAGGAGGAGGACATGACGGACTCGCAGCGACGTGGTGCGTCACTGCGAACCAAAGCCCAGGCGCCGCCATCAGGCGGAGAATCCTGGTCCCCACTGAGACACCCCGCCCAATGTGTTCGCGCGTGACCACGGCTGATGGCAGGTCTCCTGGCTCGCGGGTCTTCGCCTTGCGCCGCCTTCCCGGTTGCCCAGTGGCGTTATTGGCGCGCGGCTCGCCGCTTACAGTTGCGGGGGCAGCCACGGTATTGGGCGGTAAGGCCGCACCGTGTTCCCTTTTGATCCCCGAGGGGAACCATCGCAGGTCAGTATGGCGTCGCCGATCTTGCGCCGTCAAGCTGCAGACTGACGCGGTAGCGATGCTCTATCTTTGCCCCTCCACCGGCCTATGATAGGGCCCGATATCGGCCCATCGGCCTGCTGGCCGAGATATTCTTGGGAAGGGCGGTTTCGACGGAGGGCGTCATGTCGAACGAAAGTCTCCTCACCATCCTGCTCGTCGGCCTGATCGCCGGATGGCTGGCTGGTCTGATTCTGCGCGGCGCAGGCTTCGGCATCATCTCCGATCTCATCATCGGAATCCTTGGCGCTTTCATTGGCGATTGGCTGCTGCCGCGGCTCGGGCTTCACTTGGGATCAGGGATTGTGCCCGCGATCGTCAACGCCACCATCGGCGCGATTTTGCTCCTGCTCGTGATCAGACTTGTTCGCGGCGGCGGAGGCGGATGGGGCCGGCGCTGGTGAAGCCATGAAATCGGCCGGCGCGATGCGCAATTCGTAGGATTTCTCGCGATCGTGCGTTGAAGACGGCGAAGACGCCGGCGGATGCTTTTTCGGCGGCCCGGATGAGATCGTCGCCCATGACGAGATGGGCGACGAGCAATCCCGCTGAAGAGATCGCCCGCGCCATAGGGCTTTATGGGCAGGCGTGGCGTGGCGATGCGGTGGAGCGCGCCGGCGTCGTAAACGATGGTTTCGATTGCTCCCGCTGGGGTATCGTCGAGCGCGCAGCCGGTCACGACCACGCGCTGCGGACCAAGGCTTGCAGCGGCGGCGAAAAGGCTTCGGCGCTGCGCGCGGAGGCGCCCGCCAGAAGCTCCAGTTCAAACTGATTGGCGTCATCCAGTGACGACGAGGCGTTTCGGCGCGGAGGCAAGCGCGCGCCGCGGCGCAGTAAACCCTCGGCGCTGCGCGCGGAGGCGCCCGCCAGAAGCTCCAGCTCGAACTGGTTCGGCGTGAGGATCGAAGCCGCCGGAACAAGCCGGTCGCGAAAGGCCGCGACGACGCCCTCGGCGACGAAGCGCCTGACCCTTCATCGCCGATGACCGGATCGCAGACATAGAGAAGAGCCGGATTGCGCGCCTTCGCGCGGGCGATAAAATCGGCGATCGACGGCGCCGTTTTCGGCCGAGCCGAGATAGCCGGTGAGCACCGCGCCCGCCGCTTCGATGAGGCCGCGCTCTTCAACGCCCTTCAGAAGGTCCGCGACGAGGGCGGCGTCGAGCACGCGCCCGCGCATCGTCGGATAGATCGGATGATTGGAGAGCAATGTCGTCGGCACGGCGGCGACTTCGACGCCCAAGCGCCTGCATCGGAAAGACGGCGGCGCTGTTGCCGACATGGCCGTGGACGACCTGGCTCTGGATCGCGATGACATGCGGTCCGCGCCCGATCGATCCTGGCGGCTCGGGCCTTGGTTCAGGGCTTTGCATCTGATCCGAATCAAATGGTGCGGGCGGTCGGAATCGAACCGACACTCTGTCGCCAGAACCGGATTTTGAGTCCGGCGCGTCTACCAGTTCCGCCACGCCCGCCGAGCCGGCCTCATCCGTTAGCGGATTGCGCGCGGCTCCGCAACCTCGTCCCGCGCCGCATCCTCCGCCCGGTCGCGCTTCGTTTCGTGTGCCGCCGCGCACAGATCGCCGGCGAGCCTGGCTTCACATTTCCGTTGCTTGGGCCATGGCGACAGGGAGGGGGCCATGAAGAACGCTGCGATCGAAATCGCATTGACATTCGCGCTGGCGACGACGGCCGTCTCCGCCGCGATCGCATGGCGTCAGGCTTCGGTCGCAGACGTCATCAAAGCGTCGAGGGCGTTGAACGCCGGCGCCGCCGCAACCGCGACAAAGGAAAGTCGGAGACTGCCGTAGCCGCGCTCGGTGCGCCAGCCTCGAACTCCTCAACGCCACTGGCGGATATCGACGAAATGGCCGGCGATGGCCGCCGCCGCCGCCATGGCCGGCGAGACGAGATGCGTGCGGCCCCGAAAACCCTGCCGCCCCTCGAAATTGCGGTTCGAGGTGGAGGCGCAGCGCTCGCCGGGCTCGAGCCGGTCGGGGTTCATGGCGAGGCACATCGAGCAGCCGGGCTCGCGCCATTCGAATCCCGCCTGCTTGAAGATCAGCGTCGAGACCCTCGGCCTCGGCCTGCTGCTTGACGAGACCGGAGCCCGGCACGACCATGGCCATTGACGCGTTCGGAGATCCGCTTGCCCTCGACCATCTTCGCGGCGGCGCGCAAATCCTCGATCCGGCCATTGGTGCAGGAGCCGATGAAGACGCGATCGATTTCGATGTCGGTGATCTTTTCGCCGCCCTTCAGCCCCATATAGTCGAGCGCGCGCGCGATCGAGGCGCGCTTGCTCTCGCTGGCGGCGGCCTCAATGCGCGGCACCTCGCCGGTGACCGGCACGACGTCTTCCGGGCTCGTGCCCCAGGTGACGATCGGCGCCAGCTTGGCGGCGTCGAGGCGGATTTCCTTGTCGAAATGGGCGCCCTCGTCCGAATGCAGCGTCGCCCAATGGGCCATGGCCTCATCCCAGGCCTCGCCCTTCGGCGCCATCGGCCGGCCCTTCAGATAGGCGAAGGTCTTTTCGTCGGGCGCGATGAGGCCGGCACGCGCGCCGCCCTCGATCGACATGTTGCAGACCGTCATGCGGCCTTCCATCGACAGCGCGCGGATCGCTTCGCCGGCGTATTCGATGACATGGCCGGTGCCGCCGGCGGTGCCGATCTCGCCGATGATGGCGAGCACGATGTCTTTCGCGCTGACCCCCTCCGGCAGGACGCCGTCGACGGTGACGCGCATGTTCTTCGCCTTGGACTGGATCAGCGTCTGGGTGGCGAGCACATGCTCGACCTCCGACGTGCCGATGCCATGCGCCAGCGCCCCGAAGGCGCCATGCGTCGAGGTGTGGCTGTCGCCGCAGACGATCGTCGCGCCGGGCAGCGTGAACCCCTGTTCGGGGCCGATGATATGGACGACGCCCTGACGCAGATCGCGTTCGTTGAAATATTCGATGCCGAATTCCCTGGCGTTCGTCGCCAGCTGCTCGACCTGCACGCGGCTTTCGGGATCGTCGATGCCCTTCGAGCGGTCGGTGGTCGGAACATTGTGATCGACGACGGCGAGCGTCTTGCCCGGCGCGCGGACGCGGCGCCCGCTAAGGCGCAGCCCTTCGAAAGCCTGCGGGCTCGTCACCTCATGGACGAGATGGCGATCGACATAAATGAGGCACGAGCCGTCCTTGGCCTGATGCACCAGATGATCGTCCCATATCTTGTCGTAGAGCGTGCGCGGATGAGCCATTTTTGACGGACCTCGATTGCGCCTTATGCGCGATTTTTGAAAAAAAGAGCTGGAATCAGAAGTTCTTACTCGCAGAATCTGCTATGGGGAAGTACCCTGCCCTCGACCCTTTCAGCTCATATATGTTCGGAGGCGCCCATGCGCCCGTCGGTTGCGCCCTATTTGACGGTTTCCCCTGCGCTCGCGGCGATCGCCTATTACACCACCGTGTTCGGCGCGCAGCAGAAAACCATCATGCCGGCCTTCGACGGGCTGCGCATCATGCACTGCGAGCTTCTGATCAACGGCGGCTCGGTGATGCTGGCCGACGCCTTCCCGGAGCTTGGCTATACGCGCATGGCGCTCCCGGGCGAACTCGTCACCACCTCCATCAGCCTCGAATATGCGACGGGCAAGGAGGTCGACGACGTGTTCGCCAAGGCGACGAGCCTCGGCGGCAAGGGCGAGACCAGTCCCGACCAAGTCGTTCTGGGGCACGCGGTTCGCGACGTTCAGCGATCCGTTCGGCCATCGCTGGATCCTGAACGGGCCGCGTTTAGGACAGCGATCGCGGCGGAAGTCTATTCCGCGGCGGGCGGAGCGGCTTTCTTGGCCTTGGCGGCGGCCTTCGTTTCCTTTTTGGCAACTTCGCGCGCGGCCTTGGCGGCCGGCGATTCCATCTTCTCGGCGATGCGGGCCGACTTGCCGCGGCGATCGCGCAGATAATAGAGCTTGGCGCGGCGCACCTTGCCGCGGCGGATCACCTTGATGGAATCGATGTTCGGCGAATAGACCGGGAAGACGCGCTCGACGCCTTCGCCATAGGAAATCTTGCGGACGGTGAAGCTCTCGTTGAGCCCGCCGCCGGTGCGGGCGATGCAGACGCCTTCATAGGCCTGCACGCGGGTGCGCTCGCCTTCCTTCACCTTGACGTTGACGACGACCGTATCGCCCGGCTGGAATTCGGGAATCGTCTTGCCAAGCTTGGCGACCTGTTCGGCCTCGAGTTCCGCGATGATGTTCATGAGTTAAGACCTTGTGTTCCGCCGGATTGTTCCGGCGAGCGTTTTTCGCGCTGTTTTCAGTTGAGGGGTGGGGCTTACACGAGAGCGCGGGGTTTGTCGAGACGATGATCGTCCATCCCCTCCACCGCCGCCCCTATCCGCGCCAGATCCTCCGGCCGCGACAGTCTGTGATCGCCGTCCTTGATCAGCGTCAGGGTCACGGGATCGCCATGCATGTGCTCGACGAGCGCGAGGGCGTGGCGCCAGGGCGCGGCTTCGTCCTGCATGCCCTGCAGGATATGGACGGGGCAATGGCTGCGGATCGTCGCGCCGAAAAGAAGGTGGTTGCGCCCCTCTTCGATGAATTCGCGGCTGATCGGATGCGGCTCCGCCTCATAGGGCGACGCGCGCAGCCAGACGCCATTTTTGTCGAGTTCAGTCCGCGCCTTGCGCGTCATCCGCTCGAAGATCAGCTTTTCGGTCATATCCACCGCTGGGGCGATCAGTACGAGCCCCGCGAGCCGCGCGCCCTCGCCGCTTTCGGCGAGCGCCCGCGCGACGAGCAGCGCGAGCCAGCCGCCCATCGAGGATCCGACCAGAATCTGCGGACCTTCGGTCAGCGCGCGGAAAGCCGCGAGGCTTTCCTCCAGCCACATCGCCGATCGTCGCGCGCTCGAAAGCTCCCTCGGATTCGCCATGTCCCGAATAATCGAAGCGGAGACAGGCGCGGCCCGCCGCGGCCGCCGCGCGTTCGAGATAGGACGCCTTCTCGCCGCGCATGTTCGAGCGGAAGCCGCCGAGCCAGACAAGGCCCGCGCGATCGCAGCCCGCAGCAGCCGCGCGACGCAAAAAGGCGATGCGCCGGGCGTCGCGACCCGCGCCAATGTCGAGAAATTCAGGCCTGGCTGCCGCCGGAGGCTCGAATTGCAAGGCCTGCTCTTCCACCGCTTGGCGCGCCCGTCTATGCTCGCTTGCTAAAGTCTTTTCTCGAATCAGTCGAGTCCGCTTTGCAGCCTTCGTCCCTAGATCGCGATGATTTTGGATTGATTCAGTCCAAAATCATGAACGTGATCGATTTCGCAAGATTAGAGCGGAATGCGGGCGGAAAAGTGGGCTGCCGCTTTTCGTCGATCGCGCTCTTGAACGCGGTCTCGCCTGATGTCGCCGGGCTCGGGCTCACCTTTTCGTGACAGGGCCGCACATCCCCTCGCCGGCGTCACCGTGCTGCAGATCATCCCCGACCTCGAGCCGGGCGGCGTCGCCTGAGCCGGCGATCGGGACAGCCGCCGCCTTGAGCCGCGCGGGCGCCAATGCGCTGATCGCGAGCCGCGGCGGCTCGCTGGTCAGCGAATTGCAGGCGCGCGGCGGCCTGTTCACGCCGTTTCCGGCGCATGCGCGAAATCCGATCAGCATGGCCCTGAATGTCCGCCGCCTCGCGCAGCTCATCAAAGCCGAGCGGGTCGATATCGTCCATGCGCGCTCGCGCGCCTCGGCCTGGGTGGCCTATGCCGCGACGCGGCTCACCAGGACGCCATTCGTCACCAGCTTTCGAGGCGGATACGCGCGCGGCGGCCCGCTCGCCTGCGCTATAATTCGATCATGGCGCGCGGCGACGCCGTCATCGCCGATTCGGCGTTCGCCGCCGACATCATCGGCAAGCTCTTTCCGGCCGCCCGGGAACGGATTCACATCGTCGTCGGCGGCGTCGATTGCCGACTCTTCGCCCCGAAGGCCGTCGCGCCGGCGCGGGTTCAGGCCGTGCGCCGCCTCTGGGGCGCGGCGCAGGACGAGCGCGTCGTCTATTTCGTCGCGGGCGGCGCGGGCGCCCGGCGCCGCCAAAACCCTGATCGACGCCGTCAAGCGCCTCGGCCGGAGCAGGCCGACGCGGACGCGCGCTGCTCGGCGGAACGAAATTCATCATCGCCTGCGAGGAGCCGGGCGGCGCCGTCGCGCACGAGATCGACGCCGCCATCGCAAAGGCGGGCCTCCAGGCGTTCATGCGGACCTGCGCGGCGAGCCCCGACCGACCCGCCGCGCTGCTCGCCGCCGCCGTCGTCGTCGCGCTCTCCGGCGCATCTTGAATCGCTTGCCGGGCTCGCGCTCGAAGCGGAGGCGATGGGGGCGCCGGTGATCGTCGCGGACGCGGGGGCGGCGTCCGAAACGGTTCTCGCGCCGCCCGATGTCGACGAATCCGCGCGAACCGGCTGGCGGACGCCGCCCGGCGCAGAGGCGCTCGCAAACGCGTTGCGCGCGGCGCTCAGCCTTGGCGCCACCGCGCGCGACCGGCTCTCGCTTCGGGCGCGCGCGCATGTCGAGGCGCGGTTCTCGATCGAACAGACATGGGCGCAAACGCTCGGCGCCTATGCGGCGGCGCGCGGTCGGCGCCCGCTGATCGGCCGTTTTCCTCAGCTTTGCCAAATATTCGGGCAGTCAAATGTGACGGCTAGACTGACGCGCATTGACTTCGGCCCGCAATCAACCGATGTTTTAGCTGGGTCCGTTCGCCGATGCGACCGCAATGTGATGCGTTTCGCATAACGCCGGATCAGATCAACCACCATGAAGGAGATGAAGCCATTCGCCGTCCAATGAAAGCCCCCCCGGTCCCGCAGAAGGACGGGCCACGCATCAACCGCGATATCCGCGTCAATGAAGTTCAGTTGATCGACGCCGAAGGCCAAAATCGAGGGGTCGTCGCGGTGCTGGAAGCCCAGCAGATAGCCGACGACGCAGGCCTCGACCTCGTCGAGATCGTCCCGACCGCCAATCCGCCGGTTTGCAAGATCCTCGACTATGGCAAGTTCCGCTTCCTTGAGCAGAAGAAATCCGCGGAAGCCCGCAAGAAGCAGAAGATCGTCGAAATCAAGGAAATCAAGCTCCGCCCCGGCATCGACGATCATGATTACGATACCAAGATGAAGGCCGTGCGCCGCTTTTTCGAGGAAGGCGACAAAGTCAAAGTGACGCTTCGCTTTCGCGGCCGCGAAATGGCCCATCAGGATCTCGGCTTCCGCCTGCTCGAGCGGGTCAAGATCGAGACCGGCACGATAGCCAAGGTCGAAGCCGAGCCCTCTATGGAAGGCCGCCAGATGGTGATGGTGCTCGCGCCAAAATAGGCGCGATTGCACCCTTGCGGCCGAGCGCGAAGAGATGCGGACGATCGACGCCGGCTTCTTGTTACTCAAAAAATCGCTATAGTCTTAGGAGCTTGCCGCGCTATCTTCGCGCCGCGCATGATGTCTGCGTGGAAGAAGCCGCCAAGCTAGCCGCCCTGATCCGCCGCGGACGCCGGCGCCGGCGCCGCGAGGTGGGCGAAGGTCTCGACCACCTTCTCGTACACCGGCCGCTTGAAGGGGATGATCAGATCGACGAGATCGTCGATTGGCGCCCAGCGCCAGGCGTCGAACTCCGGCTTCTGGCCGCCGGCGGGCGTTTCGATATTGATTTCGTCCTCGTCGCCATCAAATCGCAGCGCGAACCATTTCTGCCGCTGACCGAGGAACCGGCCTTTCCAGGATTTGCGCGAAAACTCCTCCGGCAGATCGTAACTGTGCCACTCGGGCGCCTCGGCGAGCAGCGATACGGACAGGACGTTGGTCTCCTCGCGCAGCTCGCGCAGGGCGGCGCGAAACGGATCCTCGCCGGGATCGATGCCGCCTTGCGGCATCTGCCATTCATGAGCCAGGCGCGACTGGTCGGCGGATTTCTTGCTGCGGCGGCGTCCGACGAATACCAAGCCATCGCGGTTGATCAGCATGATGCCGACGCACGGACGATAATTGCCAAACTGCGTCACGTGAAATCCTCCCCGCTCATAAAGACCGAGGTGGCGTCAAGCTTGAGCCGCCTGCACTGCCGCCTGACCTTCGCCAACGCAAAATCTGCATCGACAATCCGCGCCAAGCTGCCCCAAACGCTTCCCGCGACACGACGAGAGCGCGATTTCTTCTGCTGGAAAACCGCGCTCCGTCCTCGATTTCACCCCGATTTCGAATTCGTTCAGCCTCAATTCGGAACCTTCTCGGGCTGATCCGTCTTGACGTCTGGCGCCGCCGGCTTGTGGAGGCGTTTGGGAGGCCTGGTTCACGCCGCGCAGAATGTCCTCCGCCGCGCTCAGCTGCTTGTCGTCCTTTTCGTTGGGCGGCACATAGGCCTGCGAGCCGCCTTTTTCGTCGTCGCCGTTCTTCAGATGCCCCTTCAGCGAGGCTTCGCCCTTGGTGTCGTCCTTGCCCTTGAGGTCGTCGGGAACGTCCTGCAGGACGACGATGTCGGGATCGATGCCTTTGGCCTGGATCGAGCGGCCCGACGGCGTGTAATAGCGCGCCGTGGTGAGACGAACGGCGCCGTTGTTCTGGCCGAGCGGGATGATCGTCTGCACCGATCCCTTGCCGAAGGAGCGGCTGCCAAGGATGGTCGCGCGTTTGTGATCCTGCAAGGCGCCGGCGACGATTTCGGACGCCGACGCCGAGCCGCCGTTGATGAGGACGACCAGCGGCTTGCCCTTGGAGACGTCGCCCGGATGCGCGTTATAGCGCATCGATTCGTCGGCGTTGCGCCCGCGCGTCGAAACGATTTCGCCGCGGTCGAGGAAGGCGTTTGACACGGCGATCGACTGGTCGAGGAGGCCGCCCGGATTATTGCGCAGATCAAGGATATAGCCCTTGAACTTGTCGGCCGGGATGTCGGTCTGGAACTTCTTGATCGCGTTGACGACGCCATCGCCCGTCTGTTCGTTGAACTGGGTGATGCGGATATAGCCGATGTCGTCGCCTTCCTGATGGGCGCGAACCGACTTGATCTGGATCACGGCGCGGGTCAGCTTGACGTCCTGCGGCTCCTTGTTGGCGCCGCGAAGGATTTTGAGCGTCACTGTCGTATTCGGCGCGCCGCGCATTTTGTCGACGGCCTGATTGAGCGTCAGACCCTGCACGTTCTCGCCGTCGATGGCGGAGATGATGTCGCCCGATAGAATCCCGCCGCGCGAGGCCGGCGTATCGTCGATCGGGGTCACGACCTTGATGAGGCCGTCCTCCTGGGTCACTTCGATGCCGAGGCCGCCGAATTCGCCGCGCGTCTGCACCTGCATGTCCTGGAAGCTCTTGGCGTCCATATAGCTCGAATGCGGATCGAGCGACGTCAGCATGCCGTTGATCGCCGCCTCGACCAGCTTTTGCTCATCGGGCTTTTCGACATAATCGGAGCGAATTTTTTCGAACACGTCGCCGAACAGATTGAGGTCGCGGTAGGTATCGGACGCGGCGGCGCGCGCCATGCCGTCCGAAAGCAGCCTCGTCTGCGTTCCGACCGTAACGACCGAGGCGCCGAGAACGGCGCCAAGCATGACCAAAGAAACCTTCCGCATCATCCGCGAACCTTTTGCAATTCCGGTTTCGCCCACCATGGGCCCGGATCGATCGCCGCCCCGTCTTTTCGAAATTCGATATAGAGAATGGGCTGCGCCGCGCCAATGGCAATGGCCGCAGCCGTCCTTGCAGACCTTTCGCCCATCACGGCGACCGGCTCCCCAGCCAGAACGAATTGACCTACGTTTACGTTGATCCGATCCATCCCTGCAAGGACAATATAATAGCCCCCTCCGGCGTTGATGATCAAGAGTTGTCCATAGGTGCGATAGGGGCCGGCATAGGCAGCCCAACCGTCGCAGGGCGAAACGACGAGGGCGCCCGCGTGGGTCGCGACCAGCATGCCCTTCTCGGTTCCGCCGAAGCCGTCGGGCGCGCCGAAGCCGCGCTGAAGCTCGCCTGCGACCGGCATCGGCAGCAGGCCCCTGGTGTCGGCGAAGGCGCTCGCCGGGGCGAGCCGCGCCGGATCCTTGAACGGCGCCATGGCGATCTTGCGCTGGGCTTCGGGCGCCGCCGCCGCGGCCGCCTTTTGCGCTTCGTCGGCCTTGCGCGCAGCCTCCGCGGCACGCGCCGCGGCGGCCAATTCCGTCTCCATCCGGGTGATCAGATCCTTCAGATTCGCCGCCTGCCGGGCGAGATCGGCGGCGCGGTCGCGCTCGGCGCCAAGCGCCTGTTCGGCCGCGGCCAGCGCCGACTGGCGGGCGTCGATCAGGGCCGCGAGACGCTGACGGTCGAGACCAAGCTTGGCGACGTCGCCCGCAAGCGAATCGCGCTCGGCGGCGATCGAGCGGCGCAAGGCGAGAAGATCGGAGAGATCGGAGGCGAGCGCCTCGGTGTCCGCGCGCATTTCCGGCAGCACCGAACCCAGCATCATCGACGTGCGAATGGCGGCCAGCATGTCTTCCGGCGCGACCAGGAGAGCTGGCGGCGGCTTGCGGCCCATCCGCTGCAGGGCGGCCAGGATCTCGGCGATCACCGCGCGGCGGCTGTCGAGGGAGTGCCGGATCGCCTCCTCGCTTCCCGTCAGCTCATCGAGCCGCGCCTCCGCCGCGGCGATCTTGCCCTCGCGATCATCGATCGTCTTTGCGAGATCGACCAGCGCCGCCTCGAGCTTCGCCCGGTCGGTGCGGATTGCGGCGACTTCAGCCTCGATTTTCGCACGCTGCGCCTGCGAGGTCTGCAGCGTATCCTCCATGCCGCGCAGTTCCTGCCGGCGCCCGCTCAGCGCGTCGCCAGCGTCGCCAGGCTTCGGCGCCGGCGGCTGCGCTGCGGCATCGCGCGGCGATCCTTGCGCCGCGTCTTGCGCGGGGCGCGCCGGCAGAGACCAGAGCGACAGCGCAACGACAAGCGCGAACGGGACCGCTTTCATTGCGTCCTTTCCTTCGCCGCGCGTCAAATCGGGATGAATCGCATTCGCATCTGGGGCGTCACACTCATCGCGGAACATGGCCGAAGCGCGGCGAACCGCAGGGTTCTCATCCGTGGCTCTTGCCCAACGCACGCGCGAGATAGAGGCGAACCAGTTCGCGCACCTCCGCGACAAGCGAAGCGGCCTCATTTTCATTCTCCCGAGCGAGCTGAGATGCGATCTTGAGGAGCGGCAGCAGGACCGCCGCGACGCGCTCGGCCTCGCGGCGCGGCAAGGTCTTCGAGGCGGCGGCGAGGATCGTCGCGAGCCGCTCGCGAACCGCGCGGCGCAGCACCATGCGCCTGTCGGCGCCGTCGCTGCGCGCATCGACGAGCGCCACCGCAGCGGCGCGTTCGGGCCGCACATCGAGCATGAAATCGACCAGCGCGTCGGCGAGCGAAACCGGCGAAAGCTTCGGCGCGCGCGCGGCGATTTCATCCAGTGCGTCCTCCATATGGTCGCGATAGCGGGCGAGAATCGCCTCGGCCAGCGCCTCTTTGGTCGGGAAGAACCGGTAAAGCGAGCCGATCGCCGTGCTGGACCGCGCGGCGATCTCGGTCATGGTCGCGGCTTGGTAGCCTTTCTCGATAAAGGTGGAGACGCCGGCGTCTATGATCGCCGCCACGCGCAATTGGCCGCGCCGCCGTTTTGGTTCGAGCGCGGTGGCCGCCATTGACTTTTGCGAGGACATCCTCAACTATCCATTTTGCGAGGCTATCCTCGCATATCACCGCGCGGCGTCCGCGTCACCCTTGCCGCATTTTGGCGTAGCAGCTCCTCGTTAAGAAAGGCGCAAATGCCCTCTCTCGATCCCCGCACCACCGCCCTCATATTGATCGATCTGCAAAGCGGCGTCTTGGGGAGGCCTCTCGCGCCGCGCTCCGGCGAGGAGGCGTTCGCCGCGGGGAAAAAACTCGCCGAGCGCTTCCGTACCGCGCGGGCCAAAGTCGTCCTCGTGCGAACCGCATTCGCCAAGGATTTCGCCGACGCGCCCAGTCAGGCCGTCGATCAGCCCATGCAACGGCCGCCCGGCGGATTGCCGCCCGAGTGGACCGAGCTTGCGGATGGCCTCACTCGGCCGGACGACATCATCATCACGAAGCGGCAATGGGCGCCTTTTACGGTACGGAAATGGACCTGCAGCTGCGCCGGCGCGGCGTTTCGACGATTGTGCTTGGCGGCATCGCCACCAATTTTGGCGTCGAGTTCGACGGCTCGCGAAGCTTGGGAGCACGGCTATGACGTCGTGCTCGCCGAGGACGCCTGCGCCAGCGTCTCAGTGGAACTGCACGCGTCGGCGATCCAGCATGTCTTCCCGCGCATCGCGCGGGTCGTTCAGAGCGCGGACATCGTCCTCGAAGCGATGACTTGAGGGCCCCGATGACTGGCCCTGCCCCGCAATTCCCATCGCTGCATGGCGTAAGAACCAGCGTTCAGTGGGCGGCCCTCAGCGTTCTTTCTGTCGCCCTTGTCGTCGCCCTCGAGATGCTTCGGATTCCAGCGGCCCTGTTGCTTGGAACGATGGCGGCGGCGATCCTTGTCGCCATGGCGGAAGGATCGGTGCGCGTGCCTCAACCGGCCTTCGTCGTCGCGCAGGCGATCATTGGCTGCATGATCGCGCGCAGCCTGGCGCCGTCGCTGTTCGGCGAGATGTTGAAGGATTGGCCGCTGTTCGCAGCCGGCGTCTTTTCCGTGGTCGCGGCGAGCAGCGGGCTCGGCTGGCTGCTGGCGCGGTTCCAGGTGCTGCCCGGAAGCGCGGCGATATGGGGTTCGGCGCCGGGCGGCGCCACGGCGATGGCGCTCCTCGCCGAGGCCCATGGCGCCGATATCCGCCTCGTCGCCTTCATGCAATATTTGCGCGTTGTTCTCGTCGCCGGCGTCGCCTCCATCGTGGCGCGGATCTGGACCGCAGGCGCGCCTTCGCCGCACAGCGTCAACTGGCTGCCGCCGGTGGAGTGGGTCTCGTTCGCCGAAACGATGGCTCTCGCGGCCCTCGGCGCCTTCGCCGCGCCGTTCGCGCGCATTCCCGCGGGCGCCCTGCTGCTTCCGCTCGCCGCCGCGGCGTTTCTGCAGGGGGTCGGCGCCGTCAGGATCGAACTGCCGCCCTCGCTGCTTGCGGTCACCTACGCCGTCATCGGCTGGAGCATCGGCCTTCGCTTTACGCGCAACGCCCTCATTCACGCCGCGCGGGCCCTACCGCGGATCGCCGCTTCAATCTTCGCGCTGATCGGGACATGCGGCCTCTTCGCGGCACTTTTAACCTACGCCGCAGGCGTCGATCCGCTGACGGCCTATCTCGCGACGAGCCCCGGCGGCGCCGATTCGGTCGCCATCATCGCGGCCTCGAGCCATGTCGACCTCTCCTTCGTGATGGCCATGCAAGTCGCCCGCTTCCTCGTCGTGTTGTTCGCTGGTCCGAGCATCGCCCGCTTTATCGCCGGGCGAATAAAACCAGGCCGGCCGGCCGATCATCCTCTTTAGATCAATAATTTCGAGCGGCAGGCGGCCGGAAAAGTGGTTTCCACTTTTCCTAATCCCGCTTTAGTCCCGGTGATAGGGGTGGCCGGAAAGAATCGTCGCGGCCCTGTAGATTTGCTCGGCCAAGATGATGCGCGCCAGATTGTGCGGCAAGGTCATCGGACCAAGAGACAAAACAAGCGAGGCCTTCTCGCGGACCTCGGCGGCGAGCCCGTCCGGGCCGCCGATCGCAAGCGCGATGGCCGGCGTCCCCGCATCGCGCCGCTTGCCAAGATGGATGGAAAAATCACGGCTTCCGAGAAGCTTTCCGCCTTCGTCGAACGCGACGAGTTCGGCGCCGGGCGCCAGCGCGGCCAGAATAGCCTTCGCCTCATCGGATTTGCGATCCTCGGGCCTGCGCGCACGGCTCTCGTCCAGCTCGCGCAATTCGACGCCGGCGAAGCCGACGGCGCGGCCCATGGCGTTCGCGCGCTCGATGTATCGAAGCGAGAGATCTCTCTCTGCGCCGGCCTTCGAGCGGCCGACGCAAAGCAGAATCAGCCGCACCGTTTCGCGCCGTCAGACGGCGCGCAGTTCGCCCGGACGCCCGACGCCCCACATCTTTTCAAGGTTGTAGAACTGGCGCACTTCGGGCCTGAAGATGTGGACGATGACGTCGCCGCCATCGATCAGGACCCAGTCGCCGGCCTGCAATCCTTCGGCGCGGGGCGCCGCGTCGCCGTCCTTGAACGCCTTGATGACGCGCTCGGCCAGCGCTCCAACGTGAACGTTGGAGCGGCCGGTGGCGATAATCATGACGTCTGCGAGGGTGGTTTTGCCGTGCAGGTCGATGGAGACGACGTCCTCGGCTTTTAGGTCATCGAGAGCCGTCAAGATGGTCCGCACGAGAGTCCCGGGCTGCGATCCAGAATGACCGGGACGTTGATGAATCGGCTGAGGCGCCGTTCCGCCAGAGATCGTGGGTATCAGGGTGCGATCCTCATAAAAACGCCGGCCGGATGGCCCGACGTGATAAAAAGATGGCGTAGATCCCCCGCTTTTGCAAACAGGATTATTGCGCTGACGCTCCGAAACGGGCCTCGCGCCGCCTTTCGACCCCTCGCGCGCTCGCCGCGCGTTGCCTCCGGCGCATTTTGCGCCAATTATTCGATGATCCGCCATTTCGGTTCGCGGATCGCCGGAGAGAATCATGTTGCTGCGTCGTTCGATGGCCTTCTCGCACGTGATCTACGCCTCGATCTTTCCGGCGCTTGCGGCCGCGCTTGCGTTGGTCGCGGTCGTCATCCTGCTGCTTCGCTTCGCCGAGGCGCCGCACATGCTCAAGGTCGCGGTCGGGCCGGCGGACGGCGCGGACGCTCAGCTGATGGCCGCCTTCGCCAAGCGACTCGACGATAATCACGCGGCGCTGCGGATTTCCGTTCAAATCGTTGCCGGTCCGGCCGAGGCCGCCAAGGCGCTGCAAAACGGCGACGCCGATCTCGCCGTCGTGCGCAGCGACGGCGCCGTTCCCGCCGACGGCTTGATGCTGGCGATCCTGCACAATGACGTCGCGCTGCTCGCGGCGCCGCATGGCTCGGGCGTCACAAAGCCGGCCGAACTCGAGCGGCAAACGAATCGGGATTTTTCCGGCCGCCGCCGTCAACGCCGCGCTTCTCGACGCCGTTCTGACCGAATACAAGGTCCCCGCGACGGGGGTTCAGCATGTCATGCTGTCAGCCGACGAACTGCCGCACGCCGCAGCGGATAAACGGATCGACGCTCTTTTCACCGTCGGTCCCCTGCATGGCGGGACGGTCGAAAGCGCCATCGCCGGGCTGACGCCGGGAAGGCGCGATCCGGTCCTTATTCCCATCGACGCCGCCGACGGCATGGCGGAGCGCGGCGAAGCTTACCAGAAGGTCGATCTGCCGAATGGCTTCATTCCCGGCGCCCCGCCGCTGCCCGACGACGATTTCGCAACGCTCGGCGTCGCCACCCGCCTCGAGGCGCGCCAGAGCATGTCCGAATCCACCGCCGGCGATGTGACGAAGCGCCTGTTCGACATGCGCCGCCTCCTTGAGGCGGATACGCCGATCGCGGCCGCGATCGAAAAGCCGGACGGCGACAAGGGCTCGCTGACGACCGTCCATCCCGGCGCCGCAGCCTATTTCAGCGATAATGAAAAAAGCTTCATGGATATCTATGGCGACTGGATCTACATCGGCGCCATGGTCCTCAGCGGCATCGGGTCGGGCGCGGCGGCGATGCTCGGCCTCACGCGGGCGCGGGCGCGCAAGGCCGCGCTGGAGCTGATCGATCGGCTGATCGATCTGAAGCAGGCCGCGCACAAAACGATGTCGCTGCCGCGACTCGCCGAACTCGACCGGCAGATCGAGGAGCTCTCGACCAACGGTCTGCGGTTCGCGCGCGATCATGATTTCGACGAGGCAGGCCTCTCGGCGCTGCGCCTCGCCATCGACGAAGCGCGCCGCGCGATCAACGATCAGTGCAACGAACTTCAGGAAAAATCGGCGCTGATCGCCAACGCCGCATCGATGCGCTCGCTCCCCTATCCCGCTTCCCCGCCGGCCTCCTCGCCGGAGATTCCATCATGACGGGCTTGTGAATCGCGTCTTCGCGGCCGTCGCGCCTGCGGCTGGCGCTGGCGCCGAGAATTGAAAGCCCTCAACGCCCCGCGCGATCCGCCGCGATCAGCGCGAGGCCTGAGGCGACCGATTGAAACGCATCGCCAATATGCACTTTCGCCGCGCCGAAACGCTGCGTAAACAGCGCGCGCACGGCCGGCACGAAGGATGTGCCTCCGGTCAGGAACACGGCGTCTATGGCGGAGGCCTTGAGCGCTGCTTGCGCGATGCTCGCATCCATTGCCGCGCTGATCCGTGCGAGGTCATCGGCGATCCACATCTCGAAATTTTTCCGCGTGACCAGAGCCTCGATCTCGATCCCCTCGCGGCAAAACGCGAAGCGCGCCTCCTCATGCGCGGAGAGCTTCGCCTTGAGATCGCCGACGGCGCGGTAAAGCTCGAAGCCGAGATCATGCTCGATGATGGCCATGAGATCCGCAAGCATCGCCGGCTCCTCGGCGCTGAGGATCAGCTTGCGCAACTCGCCAAGGGTCTGCGGCGTCTTCAGCCAGGACAATTGATGCCATTGCGCGAAAGCGGCATGGTAATAGGCCGGGATCGGCAGCCGCTTTTCGAACGAACGGTAGAAGCTTCCCTTGCCGAGTTTCGGCGCGACGACATGATCGATGATCCGATAGTCGAAGGCGTCGCCCGCGACGCCGACGCCGCTATGAGCGAGCGGGCGCGCCATCAGCGCCCCCTCCATGCGCGTAAAGCGAAGCACGGAAAAATCGCTGGTGCCGCCGCCGAAATCCGCGACGAGAACCGTCTCCTCGCGATCCAGCTTTCGGGCATACCAATAGGCGGCGCCAAGCGGCTCGAACGCGAGTTCGACGCCTTTCAGCCCGGCGAGATCATAGGCCGCCTGCAAGCGGGAGACGGCCAGCGCGTCGTCCGGCTTATCGCCCGCGAACACCACCGGCCGCCCCGCCATCATCACCGCTGGCCGCGCCAGAGCGCGCAGACGCTCGTTGTCGAAGAGGGCGGACAGAAACATCGCGATGAGTCGCTCGATGGTGAAGCGCTCGCCATAGAGCCGCGTCTCGGCGAAGAGACGGCTCGCAAGATGGCTCTTGATTGACTGGATGAAGCGCTGCTCGCCCTCCTGCGCGATGGCGCGGGCGATGGCGGCGGGTCCGGCGGCATGGGCAATTTTGCGCCCCTCGCGCCAGAACATCAGCGCCGTGCGAAACGTGTCCGTCGCGCCTGGCGCGGGATGAGGAAAAGTGGAAACCACTTTTCCGCCCGCATCCCGCTCTGAACTCTTGAATCGATCACGTTCATGATTTTGGATCGATTCGATCCAACATCATCGTGATCTAAGACCGATGGCCAATGCAGGCTCTCGACATGGCCGCCCGCGAAGGCCAGCGCGACGACGCTGTTCGTGGTGCCGAAGTCGACGCCAATTCCTGTGAGGGGACCAAGATCAGCGGCGGACATCGGTTTTCTTCGCGGGAGACAAATCGTGGCTGGAGACAAAAAAGCCCGCGCGAAATTTTCGCACGGGCTTGAAGCGCGAACCGGCCGGGTGCGCCGGCGGCTATTCTTCTTCGGCCGCGGCCTTTTTCTTCGGCGTATCGTCGCGCGCTTTCAGCGCCGCGCCGAGAATGTCGCCGAGCGAAGCGCCGGAATCGGCGGAGCCATATTGCGCGATGGCCTCCTTCTCCTCGGCGACCTCGAGCGCCTTGATCGAAACCGACACCTTGCGGGCGCGGCGATCGAACACGGTGATGCGGGCGTCGACCTTCTCGCCGACCGCGAAGCGCTCGGGCCGTTGATCGGCGCGATCTCTCGCAAGTTCATTGCGCTTGATGAAGGCGGTGAAATCGGTGCCGACGATTTTGACGTCGAGACCGCCTTCCTTGACCTCGACGACCTCGCAGGTGACGACCGATCCCTTCTTGAGATCGCCTGCGCCGCCGGCCTCCTCGCTCGTCTTGCCGGCGCCGGCCTCGGTCGGCTTGGCGGCGAACGGATCGGAGGCGAGCTGCTTCACGCCGAGCGAGATGCGCTCTTTCTCGATATCGACGTCAAGCACCTTGGCTTTGACGATATCGCCCTTCTTGTAGTCCTCGATCGCCTGCTCGCCGGGCTTCTTCCAGTCGAGATCCGAGAGATGGACCATGCCGTCGACATCGCCGTCGAGGCCGATGAAGAGGCCGAATTCGGTCTTGTTCTTGACCTCGCCCTCGACTTCGGAGCCGACCGGGAATTTCTCGGCGAAGGACTCCCAGGGGTTGGCGAGCGTCTGCTTGAGGCCGAGCGAAATGCGGCGCTTGATCGGATCGACTTCGAGCACCTGAACGTCGACTTCCTGGCTCGTCGCGACGATCTTGCCGGGATGCACGTTCTTCTTGGTCCAGGACATTTCCGAGACGTGGATCAGGCCCTCGATGCCGGGCTCGAGTTCGACGAAGGCGCCGTAATCCGTGATGTTGGTGACGCGGCCCTGGAAGCGCGCATCGACCGGATATTTCGCCTCGATGCCCTGCCACGGATCCTCAAGCAGCTGCTTCATGCCGAGCGAAATGCGGTGGGTCTCGTGATTGATCTTGATGATCTTGACGCGAACCGTCTGCCCGATTGTCAGGACCTCGGTCGGATGGTTGACGCGACGCCAGGCGATGTCGGTGACATGCAGCAGGCCGTCGATGCCGCCGAGATCGACGAAGGCGCCGTAATCGGTGATGTTCTTCACCATGCCCTCGATCACCTGACCCTCTTCGAGGTTGGCGACGATCTCATGGCGCTGCTCGGCGCGGGATTCTTCGAGCACGGTGCGGCGCGAGACGACGATATTGCCGCGGCGGCGATCCATCTTGAGAATCTGGAACGGCTGCGGCACCTGCATCAGCGGCGTCACGTCGCGGATCGGACGGATGTCCACCTGGCTGCGCGGCAGGAAGGCGACGGCGCCGTCGAGGTCGACCGTAAAGCCGCCCTTGACCTGGTTGAAGATGACGCCTTCGACCTTCTCCTGCTTTTCGAAGGCCTTTTCGAGCTTGACCCAGCTCTCTTCGCGGCGCGCCTTGTCGCGCGAGATGACGGCTTCGCCGAGCGCGTTTTCGATGCGCTCGAGGTAGACCTCGACCTCGTCGCCGACCTTCGGGGCGCCTTCGCGGCCGGGTCCCTGAAATTCCTTGAGGGCGACGCGGCCCTCGGTCTTGAGGCCGAGATCGATGACGGCGACGTCTTTTTCGATCGCGACCACGGTGCCCTTGATGACGGAGCCTTCAAAAGCCTCGTTCTGGCCATAGCTCTCGTCGAGAAGCGCCGCAAAATCCTCGCGCGACGGCGCGTAGGTGGAGGTAGATGCCATGTGTTCTCCTGGATGCCCGCATTCGGGCAGCGCCGGTGGTTCGAGTTGTGTGGCGCTCCTCGCCGCCGGCGTCCATCGGCTGTGCGATGGAACCGCGCTTGAACAAGCGGGCCGGCGCAGGGACGGCGGAAAGGAGCAGGTTTGAGGGCCCTATCTAGCAAGCGCCGGGCGTCGCGGCAAGGCTCCGCGCTGCAATTAGAGCGCGGCGGCCAAAGCGCGGGGTCAGAGGCGGGCGATCTTCAGGGTCGCCGTGCCCGACGCCGTCATGCCGAGAGCGTCCGCCGCTCCCTTCGCCAGATCAAGACCGCGACCGCGCACAAAGGGGCCCCGGTCGTTAATGCGCACGACCACGGTCCGCCCTGTGGCAGGGTTGGTCACGCGAAGCCGTGCGCCGAATGGCAGAGTTCGGCTTGCGGCAGTAAAGCCATCCTTATCGAAGCGCTCTCCCGAGGCCGTTAGCGTGCCGGAGGCGTAATATGAGGCCTTTACGAAATACTCATCGTTTGTTTTTGCAGAACAGATCGACACCTGAAAAATACATGAGACTGCTACAACCGTTACACTTATCGCTTTCAATGCATCCACCTTATCCGTTATCGATACGGGGCGGATATAGTTCGATTGTGACCAGAAGGAGATGGTCAAACGGCGATAGTTCGTCCTTATCAGGATTGTGGCGCCAAATCGTCGCACCTTGTTGTTCGAATTTACCGATCAGCGCATTTGCGGCTGACGCCTGTTAAAAAATCATTGCTCGATATTATTGAGCGCGGTGCTCTGCAAGTCTTGATATAAAGCGGTATCCACTTCATTGGAACAGGCTGCATCGGCGCCGCACCGATCGAGGCATCGAAAGCGCGGGGGTGGCTTCAGGCCGGGAGCGCGAAGGGATCATGGCTAGAGAGCCGACGCTAATTATCTCGGGCGGCCAGAGCGGCGTCGATCGCGCGGCGCTGGATTTCGCCGCCGGCCGTGGTCTCATGACCGGCGGTTGGTGTCCGCGCGGCGGCTTCGCCGAGGATTATCCGAACCCGCCCGGCGTTCGCCGAAAATATCCGCAGCTCAAGGAAACCCCGAGTGACGACGTAGATCAGCGTACGCGCTGGAATGTGCGGGACAGCGATGCGACGCTGATTGTGGTCGCCTCGGATATCGGCCGCTCCGAAGGCTCGGCGTTCACCCTCGCCTGCGCCGTCGCCCTCGGGAAGCCGCATCTCGTCATCGATCTCAGGGCGACCGACGCCCTGCGGACGGCGCGGAAATGGATCGGGCGGATCGCGCCGCAAACGCTGAATATCGCGGGTCCGCGTGAAAGCCAGTCGCCCGGCGTCTATCGCGAGGCGATGCGCTTTCTGGAGGATTTGCTCGGGACGCCTTCCGCGCAGTCTGCCGACGAAGCGTGAGAACGAAGCGCCCGGCAAAGCTTGAGCGCTTCAAGAGACGCGGATGCCGCCGGTCAGGGTCGTGGAAGAAAAACGGGCCAGAACAAAGGCCTGGAGAGGTTTTCTGATCTTGCAGAATCGGGCGTTTCCCTAAATCTCGACCTTTTCGCCCCTCTGCGCCCATTCCTGAAAGCCGCCCGGATAATGCGCGTTGATATCCTTGCGGCCGGCGAGATGGGCGAGGTCGAGCGCGGTCAGCGAACGCTTGCCGGACCGACATGAGAACACGATTCGCTTGCCGGCTTCTTTCGGCAATTTCGATGCGTCAAAACTTTGCAAGGGGTTCAGAATCGAACCGGGAATATGGCCGGCGACGAATTCATTTGGTTCGCGCACGTCGACAAGGAGGACCGACCCATCGGCCAGACCGCGCTTCAATTCGTCGATGCTCACGTTTTCAACTTTGTTCAGCGTTGTCGTCATGGCTGATCCTGTTCCCGTCTTTTGCGCCCTCGGCAATGCTGTGACGATAATATAACGCCCCCGCCGCGGAAAGGCTTACATATTCTATTTTATTTATCGGGAGAAGAATATTTTTCTCGTTCAGCGATGGCCTCCGCTATGGCGAGATCCGCCGGCTCATTCGCGTTGAAGAACGGATCGACCGGCGCCGCCGCCCAGTCCGCATAGGCGAGGCGGTAACGCTGGGTGAAAAGACCAACCTTGCGCAGGTCTTCGTCAACAAGCGCATGGCGCAGCGCGCCCCGGATCGCCACCGGCCAGAGCGCGATGACCGGATGCGCGCCGCTCGCTGAGCGGGCGCAGGCGATGTCGGCGCCCTTTTCGAAGCGGGCACGCCTGAAGGCGCGCCACGAGATCGGACGGCAGGAAGGGCGTGTCGGTCGGCGCGCTGACCGCGAACGCGAGATCCGGGCGATTGGCGGCAACCCAGTCGAGGCCGGCGAGAACTCCGGCGAGCGGCCCCTGGAACCCTGCCAGACTGTCAGCGATGACCGGAAGCCCGTACGCAGCAAAACGCGCCGGATCGCCGTTGGCGTTCAGCACCAACCCCGCGCACTGGTGGGCCATGGTCGCAATGACCCGCGCGAGAATGGTCGCGCCGCCGATGCGGCGCAGCCCCTTGTCGCCGCCGCCCATCCGCGATGCGCGGCCGCCGGCGAGCAAAATCCCGAAGCAAGGCGCAGTCATTTCAAAACTCGTCTCAAGAACCCGATGTGGTCGCGAGCGCCTTCGGGGGCTCGCGAATGTCCCGCCGCAAAATCGGCCGACATGTCTCTATTGACCAATTCGCGCGTCCCGGACTGAACCCGCTTGGGGGCCGAAGCGGATAAAGGCTAAAAGCGATACCAGAGCGCCGCCAAGGGACCAAGCTCGCGGCCCGCATTGACCCCGGCGACGGTCAGGAAAGCGCCGAGCTGCGCCGACCAGGCCGAGTTAAGATCATAGACGAAGCTCCCTTGCAGCTTCTCCCAGGACGATCTTGGAAAATCGGCGCTGTTGGTCGTCTGCATCGAGCCGAAGCTCTGCAACAAGACGAGAAGCTGTGGCGAAGGCCGCACCCCAAGAGTCAGATCAAGCTTCCATTCGCCGGGCTGCGCCTGCGCGTAAAAGCGGTAGCCGGCCGCGGCGTCGGCGAAGGCCGGCCAAGCGCCGATCGCGAAACTTGCTCCCGCCATGGCGCGCAGATCGATCGCGCCCGCCCGGTGCGGCTCGGCGCCGTTGAAAGAGGCCCCCGGCGTCAACAGCGTGGTCTGCAGTGAGGCGACGAATGCGTCCGACTGATAAAGTTTGAACCTTCCGCCGATCCCGCTCTCGCCTGGTCCCGTATAGGACGGCGCGGGCGTCGGCTGGCGAATGACGTCATAGGCGGGCGCCGCGACCAGCGTCAGCCAATCGGTCAGCCCATATTCGATATAAGCTCCGAGCTCGAACTTGTCATAGGACGGGACCGGGATCAGATTGCCATGGGCGTCGAAAGCGCGGCTCGATCCGGAAAACGCGGTTCCAGCGATGATCTGCCCCTCCCCTGGCGGCATCAGCCAGGCGCCCGCGTCTGCATTGCGCGCCGCGACGATCAGCAAGAGCCAGACGGCAAAGGCGCGAGCCGCGCGCAGGCCCGCGCTCACAAGATCGGCGATCGACGCGCGCTTGAATGCGCGGTGATTTTACGCAACTGACGCAAGGCGCCACCTAAAGTACACGAGCGACCTGTGCTTACTAAAGCATATGATCGGATATCAGGCCACAGTTCAGATGAAGTTTCCGCTTGGTCGCGCTCGCGCTGGCGCAACTCCTCTTGAGCCAACCCTGCAAAACTTGACAGCTCGGCCGCGCCAGCCTAGCCGGAACAGGCGTTGCGACGGGGATCCTGTTCGCGACGAGGCGCGATATCGGTCCAGCAGGAAGGCCGCGCCGCGGGACGGCTCCAGCAACGACAGCAAGGACGGCTCCCTCTTGCCTCGATTGATCGCAGGCCTCGCCGAACTCGCCGGGCGCTACGACGTGATCCTGTGCGACGTCTGGGGCGTCGTTCACAATGGCGCCGCCGCATTCGCTCCGGCCCTCGACGCGCTTGCGCGCTTTCGCGCCAAGGGCGGCGCGGTCGCGCTCATCACCAATTCGCCGGCGCCAAGCCGTATCGTTCAGGCGCAGCTCGACAGCTTTGGCGCGCCGCGCGCGGCCTATGACGCGATCGTCTCTTCAGGCGACGTCACCGTATCGCTCTTGATCGAGCGCGCCGGACAGAGCCTGTTCCACATCGGCGCGGCGGCGGAGACGGGCCTTTTCGACGAGGTCGCGGCTGTTTTGGGCGCGGCGCCGCGCCAAGTCGCAATCGAGCGCGCCGACTTTGTGCTTTGCACCGGCTTCATCGATTTCTGGCGCGAAACGCCGGAAGACTACGATGCGAGGCTAAAACGCATTCATGCGCGGGGCCTCGACTTCATTTGCGCCAATCCGGATCTCGTCGTCGAGGTCGACGGCGTTTTGTCCTATTGCGCGGGGGCGATCGCCGAGCGCTATCAACGCCTCGGCGGCAACGTCATACAGGCCGGCAAACCCTATCCGCCCATCTACGACCGTGCGCTCGGCCGCGCCGCCGCCGCGCGGGGGGCCGTCGCCGACCGCGCCCGCGTTCTCGCCATCGGCGACGCCATGCGCACGGATATCAGCGGCGCGGCGGCGCAGGGCTTCGACAGCCTGTTCGTAACGTCCGGAATTCATCGCGACGAATTGCACGGAAGCGAATCGAATCAAGGCGGCTCCGGCGCGGGCCTCGACGCCGCCGCGCTGCGTCAATTCGTCGAAGCGGCCGGCGTCACGCCCACGGCTGCCATCGCCGAGCTTGTCTGGTAGACAAAATGAGGGACGCGAAAGCTTGACGGGCGAAAGCGCGCGCGTCAGGTTCGCGGCTCTTCGCGGCGGCGGCGCGAACGGGCCGCCGCTTTCGGAACGCGTCGGGTCGGAAAAATAGCGCATGCCGGGCCGTGTCGCTTGGCGCTTAAGGTTAGTCTGATTCCATTGGCCGATTCTCCGACCGCCAAAGATTTCGTTCTCGCCGTGGATCCCGCCGCGCCGCCCGCCGGGCTTGAAGGCGCGGTCATCGCGATTGGCAATTTCGATGGCCTCCATCGCGGCCATGTCGCCGTGATCCGTCGGGCGGAGGCGCTGGCGGCGAAGCTCGGGCGCCCCTGCGCGGTGCTGACGTTCGAGCCCCACCCGGCCGATTTCTTTCGCGGCGCGAACACGATCTTCCGGCTCGCGCCGATGCGGACAAAAGCAAAATCCCTGGCGCGCCTCGGTCTCGACGGAATGATCGTGATCACCTTCGACGCTGCGCTGGCGGGCCTCACCGCCGAGGCGTTCGTCTGCGAGATTTTGCTGCGCCGGCTCGGCGTCAGCGCCGTCGTCGCCGGTTATGATTTCCATTTCGGCGCGGGGCGCACGGGGACGCCGGCCTTTCTCAAGCAATCCGGCGAACGGCATGGCTTCGCTGTCGAGTTGGTCGAGTGCGTCGCCGCCGAGTGCGGCGATGCGCGGGAGGCCGCGTCCTCGACGGCGACGCGGGCGGCGCTCGAGGCTGGCGACGTCGAGCGCGCCGCGCGGCTGCTCGGGCATCCCTTCTCCATCCTGGGCGAGGTTCTGCACGGCCAGAAACTCGGACGCACATTGGGCTTTCCCACCCTGAATATGTCGCCCGATCCAAGCTGCCGCCTGCGTCACGGCATATACGCGGTGCGCGTCGAGATCGGCGATCGCCTCCACGACGGCGTCGCCAGTTTCGGTCGCCGGCCGACGATCGACAACGGACCGCCGCTGCTGGAAGTGCATGTGTTCGATTTCGCCGGCGATCTATACGGGCGGACGATCGAGACGTTCTTCATTGGCTGGATCAGGGCCGAGGCGAAATTTCCGTCTCTCGACGCCCTGAAGGCGCAGATCAAGGCCGATGCGGAGCGGGCGCGCGAGGTTCTGCGCGGCTCCCCTCCCCTCCCTGTTTGATGTTCAGATCGACTTGTGCTTGGCTGTACGGCATGATGTCGGCGTAGCGAGATGAATTGCGCGCCGGCACTCGGCCTGCGCGCCGCCGCCGGCCAACTTGTTCCGTCGCTATCCAATCGAGGCCGTTCAATGAACGCGAATTCTGCGATTGTCGAAAATAGAAGATTTGGCGACGTTTGCCTCGCGGCGCTTGTTCTATGCTCGATCATCGTGGGCGGCTTCTCCCTTATATTCAAGCCGGGGGCCGAGGGAGGGTCAGTGTTCGACCTTCCATATCTGATCGGCCCCACCGCCCAAGAGCTTCCTTGCCGGCCATGGATTTCAGGCCTGTTCAGAGGCCATGGGGACGGAGGGCAATCCGATTTGTTTCCAGAGCGCCCGCATGCCGGCGGCCACGCTGATCTTCGCCGCGGCGGTGAAACTCTTTGGAGACCACTTAGAACCGGTTTCGATCTTCAAGGCGTCTTCTCTCGCTGATCCCCCTATGGGCGGCGATGGCCATCGTTCTGCGTCAACCGGGGCAAAGCCGAACCTATCTGATCGCATGCACGGCGTTGCTTCTCGCGCCCGTGCTGATGCCGCTCTATTCCAATGATTTCTTCAGTCTGGCGCCTGAAGAATGCTATTTGTTCGGGCTCGTCGCGCTTGGCGTCGCCCTGCTGTTTTTCCCGTGGTCGTCCTCCATTCTGGCGCTGAACGTTTTAGCCGCTCTCACCCTGGCCGCGATTTACCTGACGAAGAGCTCGATGCTGCCGGCGGCGTTAGTCCTTCTCGCCGGATTCCTCGTCAAGGCCCCCAACTGGCGCATCAGAAGCTTGCTCGTCGCGCTGTTCGCTCTTGCGCCTGTCTCGTGGGCGCTGTTTCAGCATGATGCGAGCGGCCGTTACAGTTTGGGAACCAGCCTCGATGGAATTAATTTTCATAAAGGCAACAACGCCGACTTTCTCGATCGGTATCCGCCGCCCGCCGGCGCCACCATCGACCGATTTGATTCGGAGCTGAACAAGGGACAATTCTTCAAAGACGAGTGGAGTTTCAACGACTTTCACATGAAGGCGGGGCTCGCTTTCGCGTTGGAGAATGCAAACGCGACTTTGCAGGGCATGGCGAGAAAAGCCAATGTCATGCTTTTCTCGCTAAATCACTATGGAGGAACGGCGTATGGCCATATTCTCGAGATGATCATCTTCGTAAACATGATCCTGTTCAGGCTCTTGCTGTGGAGCGCCATAGGGATCAGCATTTTCGCGGCGGCGACGAACAGGAGCATAGGCCGCGTTCCTGCGATCGGTTTCCTGCTGTTTGTCGCGGCCTATGCGGCGCCCTACGTCGCAGGCTTCGGCTACACCCGCCACGCGATGATCCTCGCTTATCCGGCAGTAATCCTGGTTTGCCGTGCGCTGTTGTCGGAGGGCCGCGCAACATCGGTTTCCGCGTCCGGCCGCGATCAGAACTCCACCGAGTCGCCCGTCTCGACAGCCGGCCAACTCAGGAAAATGGACCGCGTCTGAACGTTTCTGTGTCCGATTGTGGCCCTATCCCGGTGCCGGTTCCGATTCGACTTGTGCTTGGCTATACGCCATGGTGTCGGCGTTACAATATGAATACGCGCCGCCGCCAGACCGACTTGTTCGTCGTCCGGATGCAATAATGGGTCTGACTCCAGACGATGCACTCTTGTAGTTTTTGACAGCTGAATTTGTTTGTATCGCAGGAGGATCAGGATGCAGGAGAATGTCACTCCACTGTCCGAAGAAAAAGCGTCCGGCACTGCGGAATTGTACCTGCGTGTTTTCTCTAACCTCAAGGAATTCTGCTCCTCCAGCGTCGTTCGCATATCGAAAATGAAGCGTACAACGTTACTATTCAATGTAATACTAATTTCTTATGCAGCGATATCGCTTGTTCAGGGTGTTCAAAATGCATTGATCGGAAATATCGCAGGCAACGATTTCCAATGGCAGCCAAGCAGACAGCTGTTATTTGGCCATGATCCATATATGGCCTACTTAGCTTTTACCGACGGGCACTCTCTTCAAAATCAGTTATTCATGAATCAAGTGCCGAACTACCCTGCTGTCGGGCTTATTTTCTTGTGGCCGATAGCCGTGCTCCCGTGGCCGATAGCGAAATTGGTGTGGTGCGTCCTTAACATCGTTTTATCCGCAGTGTTAATATTTGCGGTCAATGGTGTGTATTTCAAACGAGGAATGCTCTGGGCAATTTTTCTCTTCGCATTTTTTATTTCCGGGACACCGTTTCGCAACTCGCTTGCGCTTGGCCAACAAGACGTGTTCTCGCTTGCATTCTTTGCTGCGTCCGTTTACTCACTGCAGCTCAAACACACCAAGCTTAGTGGAGTCTTACTGGCGATATCCTGGCTTAAATATTCCCTGACGTTTCCTCTCACAATATTTTTTCTCAAGAAAAAAGGATTGCCAGTTATCGCTCTGGCGCTGTCAATCCAAATTGTACTTATTATATTGCTTGGGATATGGACTCATCAGAACCCATTGCGTCTTCTCTGGGAACCCGTACTCGTGGCGGGCGAAGGCGGCGTATGGGCCGGCGCTACAGACCTGTTTTCTATTGCGAAACAGGTTGGCTTCATCGATCATGGTGCTGTCATAGCGATTGACCTTGCTCTGCTTGGCATTGCGACACTCGCGAGACTTCGCGCGTCTTCCAAAGATGACCCAATGGTTCTAGCGATGCTCTCACTGTTGGCATTGATATGCTGTGTTCATCGGGCATATGACTGCGTCGTTCTTGTGTATCCCGCGTGCTACGTTTTGTGGAGAGCGCATGCCCCGGCTGAAGGCTATCGTCGCGCTGCGGAGGCGGCTACCAAATTTATACTCTGTTATTGTGTAATATATTATTGGTACCTCAGCCGATTGCTCGATCCTGTATCCAAGGCGTTTCATAGCGGCGCCCTTTTGAACGCTGCTTCCTCGGTAAGCATTCTGGGCCTTTATGTATCGCTCGCCCTCCTAATTGGTATGCTGCTAGCTCCGTATCCTGCCGCCGGCACAACAAGTTGAACACGAGCGTTACGAGGCGCAACTTCCTAGCGTTGCTGGTCGTGCTTTCTTCGGCGCCTATGCGCATTGTCTTGCTTCCCGGCGCGGCCGGGGCGGCGCCTCGAACGGGAGCAATGCTCTACTGAAGGCGCGCTCGGTCGGCAAGCGCTGCGGACCGACGAGCAGCCTGGCGCGCCGGCCCGGCAGGGCCTGAGCGGAATTTCCTTGTCTTTCCGGCTCGGCTCCCCTATTTTCCGCAGGTCGTGTTCAAGTCATTGAGTTGCTTGAGTGAAACTTCGCTTCGCCAGTCCGCAGACGTTCCGCGCAGGGTTGATCCCGGCACGCGGCGGAGCTTTGTGCGCGACGGTTAGGCTTCCCGCCGGGATGCTTCTGCTTATCCGCCCCTGAGGGCCGGCCGGGCGATGCCTGGGCGCTCAGGGGATCGCGCCGCATCGAAGATCACCCTTGCCGGATAAAGCCATGACCCAATCCAATGCCGTTCCGCACGCCGATCAGGCGCGCAAAAATTCCGAATCCGTCGTCATTTTCGACACGACGCTCCGCGACGGCGAACAATCGCCCGGCGCGACCATGTATCTTGAAGACAAGCTGCAGGTCGCCGAGATGCTCGACGCCATGGGCGTCGACATCATCGAGGCCGGTTTCCCGATCGCCTCGGAGGGCGACTTCGAGGCGGTCTCGGCCATCGCGGCGCGCACCCAGAACGCCGTCATCGCCGGCCTCGCCCGCGCGATCGAGGCCGACATCGCGCGCTGCGCCGAAGCGGTGCGCAAGGCGCGCCGGCCCCGCATCCACACCTTCGTCTCGACCTCGCCGATCCATCTCCAGCATCAGATGAACAAATCCGAGCGACGAAGTTCTCGACAATCATCGCGCGCACGGTCGCTCAGGCGCGCAACCTCGTCGACGACGTCGAATGGTCGGCGATGGACGCGACCCGGACGCCGATCGACTATCTCTGCCGCTGCGTCGAGGCGGCGATCAAGGCCGGGCGCGACGACGATCAACCTGCCCGACACGGTCGGCTATGCGCTGCCGGCCGAATATGAGGCGCATGTTCCGCGACCGTGCGCGAGCGCGTGCCCGACGCCGACAAGGCGGTGTTCTCGGTGCATTGCCACGACGATCTTGGCCTCGCCGTCGCCAATTCGCTGGCGGGCGTCGCCGGCGGCGCGCGGCAGATCGAATGCACGATCAACGGGCTTGGCGAGCGCGCCGGCAACGCCGCGCTGGAAGAGGTCGTCATGGCGATGCGGGTGCGCGGCGACGCGATGCCCTACCACAGCGCCATCGACTTCGACGTTGCTGACCCGCGCCTCAAAACTCGTCTCGGCGGTGAGTTCGTCGCCGGTGCAGTACAACAAGGCGATCGTCGGCCGCAACGCCTTCGCGCATGAGAGCGGCATCCATCAGGACGGCATGCTCAAAAATGCGCAGACCTATGAGATCATGACGCCCGCGAGCGTCGGCGTCAGCAAGACCTCGCTGGTGATGGGCAAGCATTCGGGACGCCACGCCTTCAAGGACAAGCTGCGCGAGCTTGGCTATGAGCTGGGCGAGAACGCCCTGCACGACGCGTTCGTCCGCTTCAAGGACCTCGCCGACCGCAAGAAGATCGTCTACGACGAGGATCTGATCGCCCTCGTCGACGATGAGATCGTCCATGCGCATGAACGCATCAAGCTCGTCGACCTCACCGTCTTCGCCGGCACCAGGGGGCCGCAATCGGCGGCGTTGACGCTCGACATCGACGGCGTTCACGTGACCCATCAGGCGACCGGAAACGGCCCGGTCGATGCGATCTTCAACGCGATCCTCGCCTTGGTGCCGCACAACGCCGTGCTCGAACTCTATCAGGTTCACGCGGTCACAAAAGGCACCGACGCGCAGGCCGAAGTCTCGGTGCGGCTCGCCGAGGACGGCAAGACGGTGACGGCCAAGGGCGCCGATCCGGACACGCTGGTCGCCTCGGCGCGGGCTTATATCGCATCGCTGAACAAGCTGATGATGGTGAAGCGCGGCAAGCCGCAGCAGAATGTGCTGGCTGGCTGAGGGGGCGTCGCGCGGGGATGCATTTTCCCGCGGGAACTCTTGCGGACGGCTGGACAGGAGCGCCCCTGTTTGTTACACGGACGCTTCCTTTCGGCCGCCTGCCGGCGACCTGAAAGCGAATTGCTTTTGATGGGCGCATAGCTCAGTTGGTAGAGCAGCTGACTCTTAATCAGCGGGTCCACAGTTCGAGCCTGTGTGCGCCCACCATCAAAAGCAATGACCAGCGCGGAAGTCTGATCAGCTATCCCGAGTTAAAGGAAACCTTGGGACGGCGCTTTCGGCATTGGTCGCTGGCAGTCCGGCCGAGCACTTTTCAGCGATGACGTTGCGGCCCGGCCGATTAATCGCTCCGGCTTGTTTATTCCCCAAATGTACCGCGCGCAGTTCACACCGCAATCGAGTGACGGACTGCGGCGGCGGCGAGATATTTATCGAAGACCGAAGCGACGATCCGCGTCAGATGCTTCGCCTCCGGCCTCAACGCCAGTCCATCCTTCGTCCGCGTGAGGAGCCCCTCGCGTTGCAGTTCGGCGAGCGTCGCTTCTTCGGCGCCCCACCAATCCTCGGCGAAGCCGAAGGCGCGGCCGGCTTCCGCCAGGTCGACCGCGGCGTCGCACATGATCCGCTCGATCACATGCGCGCGCAGCGAATCCTCGGCGCTCAGCTTGTGGCCGCGCGCGACCGGCAGCCGCCCGTCCGCTACGGCCCGCGCCCACGCCCCCGTTTCAGAAATGTTTTGCACATAGCCTTTGGGCGTGCGGCCGATCGAGGTGGCGCCGATCCCGATGAGCGTGCGCGCCGGATCGCTCGTATAGCCCTGGAAATTGCGCCGGAGCCTGCCGCTCGTGGAGGCGATTGCGAGCGTATCGCCGGGCCGCGCGAAATGATCGATGCCGATGCGCACATAGCCGCCCGCAACGAGCGCCTGCGCCGCCGCCTCGGCCTGCGCGGCCCGCGCCGCGCTCTGGGGTAAGGCTTGGTCCGGGATCATCCGCTGGTTCTTCGCGGTCCACGGGACATGCGCGTAACCAAACAGCGCGATGCGGTCAGGCTGCATCGCGATGCACTGCTCGACCGTCCGGCGAAGCGCCGTCTCGGTCTGATGCGGCAGTCCATAGATCAGGTCGAAGTTGATGCGCGCGACGCCGGCGGCGCGCAGGCCCTTCGTGGCGCGCTCGACCATCTCCGGCGGCTGGATCCGGTTGATGGCCGTCTGCACCTTCGGGTCAAACTCCTGCACGCCGAAGCTTGCGCGGTTGAAGCCGAGCGCGCCGATCTCGCCGATCATCGCGTCAGAGAGCGTGCGCGGATCGCCTCGATCGCGAGTTCTGCATCGGACGTCAGGCGAAAGCGCTCGCGGAGACGCGCCATGATGGCGGTCGAGATCCGAGGGGTCGATCGCCGTCGGCGTGCCGCCGCCGAAATGAAGATGCGCCACCGGCATGCGCGCCGGCAATGCGGCGGCGAGGAGATCGATTTCGGCGATCAAATCCTCAACGTAGGCGGCGACCGGCGCATAACGCGCCGTGAGCTTCATATTGCAGCCGCAGTACCAGCATTGCTGCTGGCAGAACGGCACATGCAGATAGAGGGAGATGGGCTCGGCCGGATCGAGCCCGGCGAGCCAGTCGCGGTAGGTCGATTTGGGAAAGTCCGCCGCGAAGTGGGGCGCGGTCGGATAACTGGTGTAGCGCGGGACGGCGCGCCTCGCATATGTGTCGAACACGGAAGTCATGGTCGTTTCTTTCAGCGGGCGCTCTCCTCGGCCTTGATCGCGCGCAAGGATTGCATCATTTTCCATCCCGCGCCCGAGAGCAAGCTCCCGCCGGAGCACTGAAATCCGGAGGCTTTTCCGATCAATCACTTATGGTCCGAGCTTGCACTTGCCAACCAGCAAAATCGCTGCTTCACCTTTGCCTTTCAATATTCGGCGTAACGCGAGACTCGGCGGCGCGAATTGTCATAATTCATCTCTATCGTGATGCGTCTTCAGCAACTTCGTTTCGACTTCCATGGATGTGCGCCTATGACGATCAGCCAAGTTCCGCCCAGTGCGCCGAAATCAACATGCGGATGCGCGAATTGCGCGCCCTTCGCGCCTCGCCGCAAATTCCTGTCGGGTTCGATCGCCGCGCTGGCGCTCGCGGGGAGCGGACTGAACCTGCTGTCCGGACGGCCCGCGGCGGCGCAGTCGACGCTTGAACCCGACGAGGCGCTGAAACAGTTGTTTGACGGCAACGCTCGCTTCGTCGCGGAGGAATTGACGGCCTTTAACGATGATCTTCACATTCTGAAAGATAATACCGTCGCCAAGCAGGAGCCATTTGCGGCGGTCCTGTCCTGCGCCGATTCGCGCGTGCCGGTCGAAATGCTGTTCGACCAAAGCATCGGCCATATCTTCGTCGCGCGGGTCGCCGGCAATATTTGTACGCCCGAGATAATCGCGAGCCTCGAATATGGCGCCGGCGCCCTCGGGACCAAGGCGATCGTTGTGCTCGGCCATTCCGGCTGCGGCGCGGTGAAGGCGACGATCCAGGGCAAGCCCGCGCCGGGTCAGATCAGCGCCCTTTACGCCCCGATCCGCCCCGCGGTGGAGCGCGCGGGCCCCGATCTCGAAGCGACGATCAAAGCGAATGCCCAAATTCAGGCGGACTTGCTGCGGACGGCTTCGCCGCTGATCGCGGATCTGATCGAACAGACAAAGATCAAGGTGATCGCAGCCTATTACAATCTCGCCGATGGCACGGTTTCGCAGCTCGGCTAAGCGCGCGGGATCCGCTCAGACGAGACGCGGAAATTTGGCGGCGGGCGCGGCGAGGACGGTTTTGTTGACGAACTCGACCACGTCCGTCCGCGGCGCCCGCGAGGCTCTGGCGCAATTCAGATCGACATGCGGGGGCTGGGACATGGAGACGACGACGACGCCGGACGGGTTATTGCCGAAGGCGTAGTCGAGCAGGATTTCGCTCGCCATGAACGGGGGCCCATAAGCGAGCTGGGACGCAAGCGAGGCGAGGCGGCCGCCATCGCCGACGAGGAGATGCGACAGACGCTCATAAGCGCCGCCAAGCGCGTTGCGCAGGATGAAGAAGGCTGCAGCGTCGCCGAGCCTCGCCGCGCGGATGCGCTCGACCGTCCGGTGGAAGGGATTGTGGCGAAACTGGACCATCGCAAATTGGCCATGAGGGCTCGCCGCCTCGATCGCTTCCGGGTCGCCTTCGATCGCGAGGCGCCGAACGTAGCCCTTCTCGACCATGCGCCGGAGCGCGGCGAGCAGCGCCGGATTGGCGCAGTCCTCGGGGCTCGGATCGTGCAGCGCGAGGACGTCGACGTAATCGGTCTGCAACCGCCGCAGGCTGTCGACGACGGACGGTTCGATCAGCTCCGCACGCAAAGGCTCCTTTTCCCGCGCCAAATTCATCTTGCCGAGCAGAAATGTCGATAATTCGGGGAAAGCGCTAAGAGCGCTGCGCTTGATCGAGCCGACAAGCTGCATCATCGGCGACAGCGCCGGGCGGCCGATGCCGACCTTTGTACAAACAACGACCTGGTCGCGACGCCCCGCCAGAAACCGCCCAAGGATCGTCTCCGCCGCGCCATCGCCGTCAGGCGGCGCGACGTCGTACCAGATGACGCCGCGATCGAAGGCGTAATCAAGGAGCCGGCGCGACTGCGTCTCCGAGAGGCGCGATCCGAGCGACGCGCAGCCAAACCCCAACGCGGATACATTTCGATAGAGACCCGGACAGGCGACGGTTCTCATGCGCGGCTTCCCCTTTATCGGGTCGCGAAACGACCTCTAAAAGTCGGACAAAGCTGCATGACAAGTCAATGGGCAAGTGAGCGGGCAAGTCAACGGGTCGGTTCAATGGCGAATGCGGCGCGAGACCTCGCCGTCATTCGCCGCGGCGGCGCGTCGTCAGGGAAACGGACGCGCCGCTTTTTCAGAGCGTGGGCCGGATTGCCGGCATAAACCGTCCAGGGGTCCAGATCGCGGAATGCGCAGCCGCGCGCCCCGAGCACAGCGCCCTCCCCGACCGTGACGCCCGGACCGACAAAAGCGTCGGCGGCCACCCAGGCGCGCCGTCCGATCATGATCGGACGCGCCATCGTCTGAAAATGGATATCCTCAATGTCGTGACTCGCCGTGCATAAATTCGCGCCTTGCGAAACGATGGCGTAATCCTGCAGCGTGATTTTTGCGACGTTATAAACGGTGACGTTCGGCGAAACCCGCGCAAATCGCCCGACCTGCAGGTGAGGCGGGTACCAGATCCGCGCGCTGCCATAGACGGCCGCGGTGTCCGCGATTCTCGCGCCATAGAGGCGAAGAAGCGCGATCCTCCAGCGGTGCAACATCGGCGGCGTCCAGGCGGCCAGCAGCAGCCAGGTGACGCTCCAGGAGGCCCGAAACAATCGGTTGGCCAGGGAATAGGTCGGGCCGCCCTCGAGGGTGCGCATGTCTTGCGAGTCGAGAATTTTCATCACGGCCTACCTCGATCGCAGAATTTCGATCAACTGCGGGGCCATGGTTCCGATATCGAACCGCTCGACGTAAGCATCGCGGGCGCGGGCGCTCATCTCGCTCCGTTCGCGCGGCTCCAGTTCGATAAAGCGATCGAGCAAGCGCGTTACGCCGGCGAGATCGTCGGTATCGACGAATCCGGCGTTATAGGCTTCCACCTCGCGCCATGTGGCGACCTTGTCCGTCGTCAGCACGGGCTTGCCGCAAGCAAGCGCTTCGGCGACGACAATGCCGAAATTTTCCTGATGCGACGGCAGCACGAACGCGTCCGCGGCGCGGAAGGCGCCCCATTTCAGATCGCCCTTCAGCATTCCCGGCCAATGGATCCGGTCGGCGACGCCGCGGTCGGCGGCGGCCGACTGCAGCTTTGCGGCCCAACCGACGGAATCGGGACCGGCCATGACGAGATCGAGGTCCGGGTTCTTCGCGGCGATCGCGGCGAAAGCCTCGACCAGCAAATCGCATCCCTTTTTGGGATGGATCCGGCTCAAGAACAGAAGGTATCTGCGGTTGGCGATCGCCGGAAAGGCGGCACGAAACGCTTTGGTCTGGGCCTCTGGATCGCCGGCCACATCGACGATGCCGTAGGGAACGACCCGCTCCCTCGCCTTGAACGGCCAGAACGACTTGCGCGCCAACTGGCGCTCCTCCTCCGAGACGAACATCACGCCCGTGGCGTTATTGACGAGGCGTCCCTCGCTGCACCACCACAGCAGCTGCTTGGCGGCCGCCTTGATCGGAAAGGCCTTGTTGAAATAGGGATCCAGCATGCCATGCGTATAGACGAAATAGCGCGTATCCGAGCCCGCGAGGGCGCGCCACGCCGCATAGGATGTAAAGTTCCACAGTCCATTGATGATGACCGCGTCATAGCGCTTGGCGTTCTGCCGGAGCCATGGCGCGAAAGTCGGGCTATAGCCGTAGCGCATCCAGGGAATTCTTTGACGCCAGGCGATATACCTCGGATCCGCGTTGCCCATCGGATAGACCGGGATCGGGCATGACTTCACCCACGGATCGGTCGGAATATCGAGCGACAGGATCTCGCGATCGCATCCCTCCTCCCGCAATACGGGCGCTGATGTGAAAATACCCTCGATCGGGCCGCCGTATTCCGGATTTACGGTCGCTATCACATGCAATATGATCATTAATATTCAGGTCCGCTTGCGGTTAAAGTGGACGGGGCCGAGGCTGCAACTGGGGCGGAGGCTGCGAGCGGACTGCCCTAAGGCGATCGCTTCAAGGGATGTTGTATACGACCTCTCCTTGTGAAGCAATGCCAGATGTGAAGCAATGCCAGATATCAGGCCGCACACGACAGTGTTGTAGCCCGCACGCGAACGCACGAGACGCTAACTTTCCGTATAGGTTCTACGCGACGGCAGCATCGTAGGCGTATATCATAACGTAAATCATATTTGTACATATTTTGGCGCTATAGCTACCTGTTCGCGACTATATTAGTATGTATATTTCATAGACTACGCTCGAATTGGAATGAATTGAAGAATATATCCTGCAAGAATTCTGTAAGCTCTTTGCAAAGAGTTCTGCAAAGACCCTGCACCGTCTCGCGAAGTTCGAACCGTCGCAATCACCGTCCTGGAGGCTCGAGACCGCATGTCCAGCTCGCGCCAGTCAGCCTGCGATGCGGAAAATTAAAGTTTTGCGCGAAATCTCTTGCCGACTCGGCCCCCGTTTCGAACGATCAAGTGAGCGATAGTTTGCGCGAGCCCATGCAAGTGCGCTCTGATCTTTGAGGAACGTCGTCTTGGTCGGGACGAGATTTTATTTGATTTGGTGTCTCGTCTTTCACCAACCGGGCTTGTAGCCTCTTTCTGCTCGAAACAACAGATGGACGTAGATGGATATAGATGGATTAAAGACAGCGAGTGGAATCCGTGATAAGGCGTCGTTGCTGGCGTAGGCGCGTCCCCCCGCCCGACGCTCTTGCCCTAAAAGGCTGGCCGTAAAAAGCTGGCTTGGAAAAACAGGGCCGCAGGCGGCCGTGGCGCCGCATCGGGCGCTGGACGCCTGTCAGCGTCAAATCAGGCATCGGCACCCAAATAAAGGGCTCTAAGTTGGCAAGCATAATCGGATCGCTCGACCTCCGGGAAACCCGCATTCCAATTGTCATTCCGTTCGCCGTGACGAGCGTATTCGCGATCGTTCAGCTGTTTCTTGGGTGCGACCCGCTCGTCATGCTTCTGAGCATGGCGGCCATTCTGATCACTTTCCTTCCTTTTCATTTCAACGGTCGCGATCTCTATTCCTTATGCGCGATGCTGGTCGGCCTTCGCTATGTCGGCATCGCCCTCATTATCAAGACTTCTCGACCTCCAGCCGCTGCAAACCAATCTTTTCGACCCACTCGCGTCCTACTGCGTGGATGGTCGTCCTGATGAGCGTCTACACTGCGGTCTTCATGCTCGTGCGCCATCTTGATCGCGGCGTCTGCAATCGTTTCATTCCCGATCGACGCAGGCAATTTGCGACGCCTCGCCGTCATCAGTTTTTGCCTTGGCCTCGCAGCGCTTATTTTTGTCGGAAGCAAAGGGAGCGACGACGGCAGCCACACCGGCGCGGGGGGGCTGACGGTCATCGCGTCGACACTGACAGCGTTTGTGATCCTCGCCATCATTGCGGAAGCGTCGAGGAACCTGGAAGTGTCCGGTGGTCGCAACCTCTTTTCTTCATTTCTCGCTTTCATGCTCGTTGTTGCTTTCCTCGCCGCGTCCGCGCTCAACGCGCGAGGAGCTTTTCTTTCCTGCCTCATCGGCCTTCTTCTCGTTGGGTTTATCTACAGGGCGATCAAGCTGCAATATGTCATTGCCGGCCTGGTTTTCATCGCATTCTTCTTGAATTTTGTTTCGCCCGTGATCCTGTACGTCAGAAGCCAAAGGCAGCTGCCGGCCCTGCAATTCATCGAATATACGCGCGATACGGCTGTCAAAGCCGCGACGGATCCTCAGTTTCTCGCCTATCTCAAGACCGTGACGAATGCGAAATCCATTAGTGCGGAAGCTGGCGAATACGACTATTACGGCGACCGCTCGAATGTCCAAAACCGCCTGTCCTTTGTCGCACTTTTCGATTCCATCTATAATCAAAATAAAGGGCTGGTCCCTCTCGGCATGAAGACCATTTGGCAAAGCATCGATGGCGTCGCGCCAGGATTTCTGGGGTTCATCAAGAGACCGGAGAGCCTCGGAGACTGGCTTGGCTGGGAGACGGGCCTTGTGGCGGAAGGAAATGAACCCTTCATCAATTTTGGTTTGCCAATGGAGGGCTATACAAGCTGGGGCTGGATCGGCGCCATCGTCTACCCCTTCCTGTTCGTTTTTCCGTTTCTCTGGGTGTTTAGCAAGATCGCGTCATTTCGGCTGCCTCTTCCCACAAGCATTTTCATTTTTACCGAAATTCAAGCCTGGATTGATCGAAAGACATCCGATGGTTATATGAACGGGATCACGAGAGGGGCTCCTGTTCTGTTTGTGGCCTTGTTCGCCTTGCACTGGATATTTTTTCGCAACGCCGTCCGGGCGGACGCGATCGCGGCGCCGGCCGAATCCTTAGAAGATGCGAGGCGCCAGGTCTTCTGATCTTCGGATTCGGGACCGCCAATGGCGCTGAAGACGCAACCAGCTAAAGCGGGATTTCCGCCCGCATCCCGCTCTAAATTCGCTGAAGCCAGACCATAGAAGGATTCCCAGGCGGGACGAATTTGTGATTCACCGTTCCCGAGGGGGACGGCTCATGATTTGCGACTATTTTTGGCTTATCGAACGATACAGTTTGCGCGGCTTCAGCCGCTTTTGCCGACGGACACGCGGGGCAAGCCGCGCGTTGACGACCGCCGGGTCATCAGCGGGATTGTTCATGTGCTCAGGTGGCGGCGCAATTTGTGTTGGAATTGATTTTGGCGCGTCTCCAGCAAGATGAGGTTATCCGGTCATGCGGCGAGGTCAATTGCCTGATTGGATGGCTTTTCGGTGAGGCTTCGCCAGCCGTCGACCTTGCGCATCGTGATCTGACCGGAAGCCATCAAAGCCCAAAACAACATGGCCGCTGTTTCCGCGATCAGCGCATCAGCCTGTTTGGTGCGCCGCTGATAAGCCGGAATGGTCGCATTCTTCCACTCGACGACTGGCGTTCCGAGCGGATCGAATAAAATGCTTGCAGCAGCATCGCCCGCAACAGCTTCTCAGGCGGGATCGACGGGCGGCCAATCGGCGAATACAGCGCAGAAAACTCGCCCGCCAACACCGACAAAGCCTCGTTTACAATCGCCCGGATCAAGCGAAGCGGATGATTCCGCCCACTCGCGCCTCGAGATCGACATAGCTGAACAGCGATCCAGATCGCTCATCCCCGCCCCGCATAATTCAATCTCCGCCGCCGCGCAGCAAAACTGAATCACACCGCGATTCCCTTGGCCAGCGCCTTTTTCAACGGCCTGCTAGTAAGAAACGACTTCCCCGCATCCGGCCCGGATTTCCTTCTTGCTGATTCTGTCGGCGCATTGTAATATAAAACATACACCGTGCCGCCTTCATATTGGCAAGCATCTATTGCTAACTGAGTATATTACTAGCAAATTGGATGATGATTAATGAGTAAAGATGCAACTTCTGCTTCATCGATCCAACCGAATGCAGTGGCGATCGTCTGCTCGATCAATCGCCCTGAGATATTGCATGAGATGATTTTGGGCCTCGTGCGGCAGACCACGCCTTGCAAAATCCTGATAAGCGTTCCAAACGAAAGTCACGTTTTGCCCAAAACGCTTGCCTTGAAGAACGTGAAGGGAGTTTTTGGACACAAGGGTTCGTGCGCGCAACGAAACGCGGCGCTTGATGCCATTGAAAACGCGCCTCCGGTCGTCTTCTTCTTCGATGATGATGTGGAAGTCGAGGAACGCTACGTCCAGAATATGCTGGAGCTATATGAGGAAGACTCCCAAGTCGCCCTGGCGAATGGAACCAATTTGGGGCTGGGGGCGCCGCCCGGCACGCTAACGTTGGAACATGCTAAAGCGCTGATTCGCTCCAACTTGCATATGGTTGATACGGCATCGGTCGAGCCAGCGCGGACCGGTTTGGGATCCAGGATGTCGTGCCGAGGCAGTCTATTGGGCAGGGTCCGATTTGACGAGCGTCTTCCGCTATATGGCTACCAGGAAGATTTTGATTTCTCAATGGAATGCGCACAGTACGGCAAGCTGGTGCTGAACAATCGCTGCCTCATGGTTCATATGGAAACGACCAGCGGGCGCATGGGAAGCCGCAGACGGGGCTATTCAGAGGTCGTAAATCCGATTTACATCTGGTCAAAAGGACGTGGCGTAAAGCTTAAGCGCATCCTGGCCGGCTCGATCAAGAGAACCTTGAAAAATATCATTCGTTGCACCCATTCGGACGGACGAAGGCGATTTGCCGGCAATATGATCGGATGGGCGATGATCCTGAGAGGAAAACTTGAGCCCGAATATATCACTGAACTCAAGGATTAAGACACCGCGGCCCGAATCGAAAATAGACACACCGCCCTTGACCTTGACTTGGAAAAATCGCAGCGACCTTCTATGTGCTCTAATAATTCCGAACGGCTATCAGCAAATATCGGATCGCGGCAAGGGTTAAGTTGCGAAGCTTAAATCCTGTCCTTCCATTTTTGCCAACGCCTACATGCTTTTATTCGTAACCAACTTGAGAATATTTTCCGCCAGGATATCGGCGAGGACCTTCGCGCCTTCAACGCCGACGTGGATCCCGCCCTTATACAAATCGGCCCTCCAGTTTTCCTGTTTCGCGATATCGACGCAAGTCACCGACAGCGATTCGCAGATGGCGACGATCGGCGCGGTGACCTCGCCCCAATGCGCCTTGTCGGTCAGATTTTGCTCGGTCGGATAAAGGAAAATCAGAACCCGCTTGTCTTGGCCGCGTCTGCGACCAATCGTTTGAACCGGTCAAGCTGGGCTGGGTCGGGAGGGCCGTTGGGAGGCAAGGCGCCCATATCATCGACCGGAGCCACGCCGGTGAGACGGGGAATTACATATTTTTGAAGCGTATAGACGGTGATGGAAAGCGGCTTTCGCCTCGGCCAAAGGATGTCCCCCGCCCATGGGTTGGCGCCGGAAAGGCCGCCTTCCATATATTCGAAAACGACGACATCGCTGCCTGTCAGGACGTCGACGTTTTTATCGAGGTAGGTCATCTCGTTAACATTCGTCCACCCCGGCGCGGCGACGGACCAGACCGCATAAGATCCATGCAGGGCCTGCTGCAACAAAGCGCCAAGTTTTTGATCCCGATCAAAGGGTAGGCCGCCCATCACGATGCTGTTGCCGATCAGCAAGACGTCAGGATGCCTGCCGGGGCTCCAGTCGATCGCGTTGCCCATATGCCTGTCGTTGAAATCCCACCGATGCCGATCCAAAAAAGCGCCGGACTGATTGGCTGACGGAATATATTTCAAGTCCTTGTCGACATCATAAATCGGAAAAGAACCAAAACCTGCAATCCGTAAGACAATCTCGCTTCCGGCAAATAATAGTAATGGAGCTAGAACAATAGCCACGTATATTCGATAGCGCGTGAACATGAAACCTCGCTCGACGATCGGCATTCTTATCGGATAAATTTCTACGAAGCTTTTTTTGATTTGGCGCGTCGACCTGGGCAATAGTAATCCCACCCGCGTTGCGGTCTTGACACCCAGAGCTAGGCCGCAACATAATGGTGCAGTTTCATTTCCGCAAGCGTATCACTATAAGCTGGAGGGCGGCACAAACGCGGACCGGCGCTTCGGCAATGCGTTCGCACCCGAATTACGCAAATGATCCATGATTATGGCGTCATCGGCGGCGGCATCGTCGGTCTCGCCGCCGCGCGAGAGGTCGCCAGGGCGCGGCCGGGCGCCTCCATGTTCCTGCTCGAAAAGGAAGCCGCCATCGCGCGGCACCAGACCGGACACAACAGCGGGGTCATTCATTCCGGCATTTACTATGCGCCGGGAAGCTTCAAGGCGAGCCTTTGCCGCGAGGGCGCTTCCGCAACCAAGGCCTTCTGCGCCGAACACGGCATTCCGTTCGAGGCCTGCGGCAAGCTGCTCGTCGCGACCAGCGAGGCGGAGCTCGTCCGGATGGACGCGCTCTATGAACGATCCCGCGAAAATGACATCGAGGTCGAGCGCATCGACGCGCGCGAACTGACGCGCCGCGAACCCAATATCGCCGGTCTCGCGGCGCTTTTCGTCCCCTCGACGGCGATCGTCGATTACAAGCGCGTCAGCGCGGCCCTTGCGGACGATTTCCGCGCCGCCGGCGGCGATCTCGCGCTTTCCGCCGAAGTCGTCGCGATCAGGGAGGAGGCCGCCGCCGTCTGCGTCTCGACGCCGTCGCAAACCTATCGGGCGCGCGCGCTGATCGTCTGCGGCGGCCTGCAGTCCGACCGTCTGGCGCAAATGGCGGGCGTGCCGGTCTCGCATCGAATCGTCCCGTTCCGGGGCGAATATTACGCGCTCGCCCCATCGCGGTCCGGATTGATCAGCGCGCTCATCTATCCGATCCCTGACCCAGCCCTGCCGTTCCTCGGGGTCCATCTGACGCGGACGATGGACGGCGGCGTCATCGTCGGCCCGAACGCAGTGCTGGGACTGGCGCGCGAAAAATATGAGAAATTCTCCTTTGACGCGCGGGACGTCGCGTCATTCGCCGGATTTCCCGGATTTTGGCGCGCGATCGGTCCGCATCTACGGTCCGGCCTGACGCGAACTCAGAAATTCGCTCTGGAAGCGGGCTTACCTCGAAGAATGCCGCAAATATTGCCCGAGCCTCGAAGCTCTGCGATCTCGAGCCGGCTGTCGCCGGCATAAGGGCGCAGGCCGTGCTGCGCGACGGCGGCTTCGCCCATGATTTCGTCTTCGCCGAGACCGCGCGAACGCTGCATGTCTGCAATGCGCCCTCCCCTGCGGCGACTTCGGCGATTCCGATCGCTCGCGCAATCGCCTCAAAGATTTTCGCGCGCGAACAGCGCCAATAGAATGTCAAAGGGCGAAACCGACGCCATTCCTCCGCGGATGCGACAACGCAGCGCGCGAGGGATCCCTGGTCGGATAAAATCGGCGTTGGCGAATCGACCGCCGCAGGTTATGGATTTTATGTCTTCAACGTACCGAAAGGAGGTGATCCAGTGTCTCATTGTCTCATGCTGCGGACCCTGACCTGGATGGGAGCTTTCGAGGTTCTCGCCTCCTGAGGCGATCCGACCGGGCATCACGGACCGCGGTCCGACAATGGAAGGGCCGTCCGAAAGGGCGGCCTTTCTTTTTGCAGGCCGCGTGGGCCGAAAAGTACCGAAGGGGTGTCAATGCAGCAGAGAGAAGCGAGGCGTCAGCCTCGATCGAAAAGGCGCTATGTGCTGCTCGCCACCTTCACGCCGGCCAGCCAGACCTGCCAGTCCTTGGCCGAGCCATTGAAGGCGTTGCGATCGACATTGCCCTTGATGCCGGCGACGCGGCCCTCCGCCGTATGCTGCCAGAAGCGCCACTTGCGGTCGCCGTATTTCAGCGCCGGGTTGCATTTCACGCTCCGGACCCAGATCGGATAGTCGTTGAATTCGCCCTGCATCACGTCGCGGTGGAAATCGATCGAGGTATAGATGACCGGCCGCTTGCCGTAGGCTTGCTCCATCGCCGCCAAGATGATCTTCATCGCGGCGATGGCCTCGTCGCGCGGCAGCTTTTTCGGGCAGGTCTTCGACTGCCCGTTCCATTCGACGTCGAGGACCGGCGGCAGCGCATCCGGATCGTTCGGAACATTGCGGGTGAACCACGCCGCCTGTTCTTCCGCCGGGCGGCACCAATAGGCGAAATGATAGGCGCCGCGCGGAATGCCGGCCGCCTTCGCCGAGGCCCAGTTCTGGGCGAATTTGTCGTCGACGCGATCGCCGCCTTCGGTCGCCTTGATCCATGCGAACTGCACGCCCGAGGCCCGCACGCTGTCCCAGTCGATGTCGCCCTGATATTTCGACACATCGATGCCGTGCACTTCATAATCCGCCGGACCCGGAAACGGATCTTCGCTGAGCCCGCCGCCGGCGCAGCCAGCGACGCAAAGCGTGAGCGCAAGCGCAAAAAGAGAGATCAAAAGCTGCCGCATAACGCCTGTGCCAGAAGTCCAATTCAAGAGAGCTGTCGCCACCCTAGTAAAGACGCGTTAACAAGTCGAAAAAACGGCGCCGGAGAAATCCTTTTTGCGCCCTTGCGCCGGAGGAGCGGAATCCTTATCGACTTTCACCGATGGGAAGCATCGGCATGGGTCGCAGCCGATTCTGGTTAATGGGAGCATTCCAATCGACCGCGTCCTTTCTTTGACGATGCGAGAAGCTTATCTTTGGCGATGCGAAAAGCTTAAGCTTAAGCTCAGAGGAAATTCCGGACGCACGCGCCTGCTTGTCGGTCGGCATCCGGAGAATCTCTTCGCGTTCTTTGAACTTACATACAAATGAGACATAGTCAGCGTTGTAATCCGCTTGACCTCGTTCGCGGGTTCAGCTGTTTCGGCCAGAAATGGCGGTTGTGCGACGGTCCCGGCTAAACCCGGAAAAGGGGTGTTGCGCATTCCGACCATCGAAGGCAAATCGTTACCTCTGTCCAACTCCACCACCTCCGCCCCCACCTCGACCGCGAAAGCCCCTTTATGCTCTCCCGATTTGTCGCCTTCACGTCGCTTGGCCGCAAGGCTCTGCCAAATCAATATGATCTCCTCGCCCTGGCGGTGATCTTAGCCACCTTCGTCGCGGTCGCGCATCTTTCGACCGGACTCACCTTGCCGATCGCGGCGCCGGCATCGACGGTCAATTCACTCGACTATTCGTTGCTGCCCTATTACGCGATGCGCACGACCTTGCGCATGTTCGCGGCGATGGCGGCCTCGCTCGTCTTCACCTTCACCTATGCGACGCTGGCCGCCAAAAGCAGGCGCGCCGAGATGATTTTGATTCCGCTGCTCGATGTTCTGCAGTCGGTGCCGATCCTCGGCTTCCTCTCGTTTACGGTCACCTTTTTCCTCGGCCTGTTTCCCGGATCGATTTTGGGCGCGGAATTCGCGGCGATCTTCGCCATCTTCACTTCGCAAGCCTGGAATATGGCGTTCTCTTTCTATGCGTCGCTGCGCAGCGTGCCGCGCGATCTGAACGAAGTGACGGAAGGATTCCAGCTCTCGGGGTGGCAGCGCTTCTGGCAATTGGAGGCCCCCTTCGCCATGCCGGGCCTCATCTGGAACATGATGATGTCGATGTCGGGCGGCTGGTTCTTCGTCGTCGCCTCGGAGGCGATTTCGGTCGGCGACACGACAATCAAGCTGCCGGGCATTGGCTCATACCTCGCGCTCGCCATCGACCGAAAACGGATCGACGCCGTTTTCGCCGCGATCGTCGCCATGGCCATCGTCATCCTTCTTTATGACCAGCTGCTGTTCCGCCCGCTCGTCGCGTTCGGATCGCGCTTTCGCGTCGAACTGTCGGCTGGTCAAGTCGAGCCGCGCTCCTGGGTCGCGCAGCTGTTCGCCCGGACGCGATGGCTCCGCGCCGTGACGCAGCCGCCGGCGCAGCTGTTCCAGAGCATCGCTCTGCTCCGTCTCCAATTGCCGCGGCTGGCGCCACGCCCGGTGACGTCAAATCCGCTCCTCAGTCGCGTGATCGACATTCTGTGGCTGCTTGCGATCGCGGCTGCAATTCTCTGGTCGGGCCGGCTGATCGTCGATTACGTTCGTACGGAGCTGAACTGGAGCGATGTCTGGATCAGCGTCGAATACACGATTTTCACTCTCCTCCGCGTCATCATTCTGATGGCCCTCGCGACCATCGTCTGGGTGCCGATCGGCGTCTGGATTGGCCTTAGGCCGCGGATTGCCGAAAAGGTCCAGCCGCTGGCGCAGTTTCTCGCGGCCTTTCCCGCCAACGTCATCTTTCCGATCGCCGTCGTCCTTATTTTGCGGTTTTCGCTCAATCCCGACATCTGGCTGAGCCCGCTGATCGTCTTCGGCACGCAATGGTACATTCTGTTCAATGTTATCGCCGGCGCCTCTGCCTTTCCCAACGATCTTAAGGAAGCTGTCGCAGGTTTCCGAATTCGCGGCTGGGACTGGTGGAAAAAGCGTCATCATCCCGGCGATTTTCCCGTTCTACGTCACCGGCGCCCTAACGGCGTCCGGCGGATCGTGGAACGCCGCCATCGTCGCCGAATACGCCAAATGGGGCGACAAAACGGTCGCGGCGCATGGGATCGGCGCATATATTGCCGAGGCGACCGAGGCAGGCGACTTTCCGAAAATCGTGCTCGGCGTCGCCGTGATGTCGATTTTCGTCATTTTGTTCAACCGGCTTTTCTGGCGGCCGCTGTTTGGCCTCGCGGAACGCCGTCTTCACTTGGAGTAAGGGCGCCCCATGCTTGACGTAAAAGCGAGAAGTTCTCTTGAAACCCGGCAACCCTTGCTCGAGGTCAAGAACGTCAGCCAGCATTATCAGACGGGATCGGGCGAACAGGGGCCGACGGTTCTCGACAACGTCTCCATTTCCTTGAAAGAAGACGAGATCGTCGCGCTCCTCGGGCGCTCCGGTTGCGGCAAGTCGTCGTTGCTTCGCATCGTCTCCGGCCTTGTGCGGCCGGCCTCGGGCGACGTCAGCTATCTCGGCGCGCCGGTCGAAGGCCCAGTCGACGGCGTCGCGATGGTGTTCCAGAGTTTCGCGCTGTTTCCCTGGCTCTCGGTGCAAGCCAATGTCGAGCTTGGCCTGCGCGCCCGCAAAGTGCCGAGGGAGGAAGCTCGCGTCCGCGCCCTGAAGGCGATCGACCTCATCGGGCTCGACGGTTTCGAGTCGGCCTTTCCGAAGGAGCTGTCCGGCGGCATGCGCCAGCGCGTCGGTTTCGCCCGCGCTCTCGTCGTGCATCCCAACATCCTCCTGATGGACGAGCCCTTTTCGGCGCTCGACGTTCTGACCGCCGAGACCCTGCGCACCGATCTTCTCGACCTCTGGGTCGAGGGGCGCATGCCGATCAAGTCGATTTTGATGGTGACCCACAACATCGAGGAGGCGGTGTTGATGTCCGATCGCATCATCGTCCTCTCGTCGAATCCCGGCCGCATCGCAGCCGAAATCACCGTGAGCATGCAGCATCCGCGCAATCGGCTGGATCCCGAGTTCCGCCAGCTGGTCGACAAGATCTACGCACTGATGACCAAACGGCCGGAGCCCGCCGCGCCCGGCCGGGAGGGGGCTTTCCCCGGCCTTGGCACTGCGATGGCGCTGCCGCAGGTCTCGACCAATACGCTCGCCGGCATGATCGAGGAAGTCGCCGCCGACCCTTATCATGGTCGGGCCGATTTGCCGGCGCTCGCCGACAGCCTGCAAATGGAGATCGACGAACTGTTCCCAGTCGCCGAAACGCTGCAGTTGCTGCGCTTCGCGGAGCTTGAGGAAGGCGACATCAAGCTGACCCCGGCCGGCGCGCGTTTCGCCGATCTCGAAACCGACGCGCGCAAAAAACTGTTCGGCGATCATCTGCTCGCCTATCTGCCGCTCGCCGCGCGCATCAAGGCCGTGCTCGAAGAGCGCCCGAGCCATACCGCCCGCGCGACGCGGTTCCTTGAGGAGCTCGAAGACCATATGTCCGAAGAATACGCCGAGCGGACCTTAAAAAGCGTCATCACCTGGGGCCGCTATGGCGAGGTTTTCGCCTATGACGAGACCTCCGAGACGCTCAGTCTGGAGAACCCGCAATAGCGCGCGGCTTCAGGGCGCCGAGGCTTGCCGGCCTCGGACTGATCGAAGATGAGGCGCGAATGATGAACCTGACGGTTCTCAGAGCCGCCGCGGCCCTGCTCGCTGTCGCCGCGGGTCTTTCCAGCGCGGCGGCGGCGCCCTGCCCGCCGGACGCCCTTGGCGTCAGCCGCACCCTGAAGCTCGACACGCGTGGCGGCTTTTCGGTCGGCCTCAAGACCTATCCGCGGACCCTCGCGCTTGACGATCACGAAGTCGTCCTCACCTTCGACGACGGACCGAGCGGGCCGACGACGAAGGTGCTCGACGCGCTCGCCGCCGAATGCGTCAAAGCGACGTTTTTTCTCATCGGCCGCAACGCGCAGGCTCTGCCCGAGGTGGTGAGGCGGGAAGTCGCGGAGGGCCACACCGTCGCCCACCACACATTTTCGCATCCGGTGGCGACCATGCGCCGTCTCAGCGAAGCTGCGGCGAAGGAAGATATCGACAAGGGCTTCGCAGCCGACGATCGGGCGGCCTACGGCGCCGCCGGATCGGAGCCGCGCATTCGCTTTTTCAGATTTCCGGGTTTCGCGGACACGCCGGCGCTCGATGCCTGGCTGTCGTCGCGCAACATCGCGATCTTCGGCGCCGATCTCTGGGCGTCCGACTGGCTGCCCTTGGCGCCGAAGCGAGAACTCGCCCTCGTTCTCTCGCGGCTCGAAGAGACCAAGGGCGGCATTCTCCTCCTGCATGACAGCAAGGCGCAGACCGCCGCCATGCTGCCCGATTTGCTGCGCGAATTGAAACAGCGCGGCTTTCACATCGTGCATATCGAGCCGGGCGACGATCCGCCGCCGCTGCGCCCTGCGCCGGCCGGCTGGACCTCGGAAACGGAAAAGATCATCGCGCAGATATTCGCGCGCGAGGCCGGACAAAAAAGCGGCCAGACCCCTGCGCCCGCCCCTCCAGAAGGCGACCCTGGCAGCGGCGCGAAGCCGTAAAAAAACGACGCCCATGGGCGCCGTTGGTCGCGCGAACGCGATAAGTTGGTGCGGCCAAGAGGACTCGAACCTCCACCCCTTTCAGGACTAGCACCTCAAGCTAGCGCGTCTACCAGTTCCGCCATGGCCGCTTCGCCCGTCACTGGAGCAGAGCGCTCCGCAGGCAGGCGCGTCGTCTAACAAATGCGCGCCCCCGTGGCAAGGCCGCGACCGGCCTTATGATCGGGCGGCGCCCGTCGCAAAAGTGGACTTTCGCGATGGGATCGGAGCATTTAGCTATGAAAAAGTCGGCGCGCCGGATCGCGCCGCGGCAAAAACAGCGCGGAGCGAGGCTCGCGAATCATGGTCTCCCGCGACGCTTTAGAGTCGGCCCTCTGGACGCGGGCCGACGAATCCCCCGTCGAATGGCGCGTGTCTCAGGGGCTGACGCCTTACGCGGACGCGCTCGCCTTCATGGATGAGAGGGCCGGAGCGATCGCCGACGGCGCCGCGCCCGAGCAGGTCTGGCTGCTGCAGCATCCGCCTATTTATACGGCCGGAAGCTCGGCGAAGGACGCCGATCTCGTTGAGGCGCGGTTTCCCGTCCACAGGACGGGCCGTGGCGGCCAATACACCTATCACGGGCCAGGGCAGCGGGTCGTCTATGTCATGCTCGACCTGAGGCGCCGGCGGCCCGACGTTCGCGCCTTCGTCGCGGCGCTGGAGGGCTGGATCATCGCCAGCCTCGAGGCTTTCAGAATCGCGAGCGGTCGGCGCGAGGACCGGGTTGGGGTCTGGGTTGCGCGGCCGGACAAGCCGCACGGGATCGGCGGCGAGACTGCGGAGGACAAGATCGCCGCGATCGGCATCCGCGTTCGCCGCTGGGTTTCCTTCCACGGCTTTTCGCTGAATGTCGCGCCGGACCTCACGCATTTTTCGGGCATCGCGCCCTGCGGAATCAGGACGGCGCATTACGGCGTGACGAGCCTCGACGATCTTGGCGTTCGCGCCTCGATGAGCGAGGTCGACGCCGCGCTGGAGCGGGCGTTTGAAGCGATTTTTGGCCCCATTTCGCGACTTTGAGACGAGCGTCCCGCCTCAGCACAGGAAACGATTGGGGCGGCGCAATTCCTTGAACTCCCAGACGAGGCGCCCCGCCGCCGAGGTGCGCGTCGCTTTGAATCGCGGCGTCAAACGGCCGGCAAATCCGCCGAAAAACGCAACGCTTTCATTGTTGCTTACGCCGTCGAAGTCGAAAATCAGGCCCAGTTGCGCAGCGTCCTGGATCGCTTGCCAGAGCAGAAGGCTGACGGCGCCATCATGGGCGGTCGCCAGGCGCGAACTCATGAAGTAATAGCAGGAGCTGTGATCCCAGATGCACCAGATCGCCGCGACAAGAGAGCCGTCGTTGCTCTTCGCTGCGTAGATGCGTCCGCACCCCCGGGCAAAGGAGTGCTCGATGCAGCGGAGAACGTCGGCTTTGATATAGTAATTGCGCAGGCCGCGCTGTTCGACGTTGCTCTCGTAAAAGCGCCAGAAAAGCTCCGGATCGTCTATCGTGGAAACCTTGACGACCTCCTGCGCCCTTCGAATTTGGCTACGCTTTTTTTTGCGCATCTTGGCCCAAAGCACGTCTGCCGACTGCGGAAAAAGCTCGTGCGTGAATTGGACCGAAGTGGCGAAATTTTCCTGCTGGAAAGCGGTGACGTCAGTGACCTCGCGCTGACATTTGTAATGGTAGATGGCGGCCGGCGGAAGTTTGGCGATGAGTTCGCGCGTAACGCAGGCGCGACGATGGGCGCGCGCATCCGCGTCACCCGCGCCAGCATCGATGGCCGGCCCCAGGACATGCGTCATTCGAGGCGGGATGCTGAACTTGAACCCGAACCTGTTCTGCATAAAATACGGCAACCAGCCGACGCACTTGCCATTGCTGACAACCTCGACGCGGTCGTAGCGGCCGCCTGTCGCAATATCGAGCCACCAACTCTCATGAAAAATGGTCGGCGCAAGCGGATCGATGCCGCTGTCAGGCACTGGATAAACATGTTTCATTGGCGCATCGGCCCAAGTGCTGGCTATCGTACATTGGACTGTACGATCTATCATCCATCGTTGCACAAGCGTATTTGGAAACAGTAATCGATTTTCATCGATTTATACTATTTTTATGCTTAGTCGAACTTCGACTGATATACATCTTATAGACAGCAATTAGATAGTCGTGACTAATGACGATGTGTCACGGCGCACATCTTACTGCAGCTCAACCAACAGCCCGTCGCGCAAGGTGACGCGGCGGTCCATGCGGCCCGCGAGCTCCATGTTATGCGTCGCGATCAGGGTGGCGAGCCCCGTCGCCCGCACGATGGCGTCGAGCGCCTCAAAGACGTGATTGGCGGTCTTGGGATCGAGATTCCCCGTCGGTTCGTCCGCCAGCAAAAGCCCGGGGCCATTCGCCACCGCCCGCGCGATGGCGACGCGCTGCTGCTCGCCGCCGGAGAGCTCGGCGGGCCGATGCTGCGCCCGCGCGGCAAGCCCGAGATAATCGAGGAGCTGGGCCGCCCGCTCCCGCGATTCTTTGCGCGAATGACCGGCGATCATCTGCGGCAGCATGACGTTTTCGAGCGCCGTGAATTCGGGCAGCAGATGATGAAACTGATAGACGAATCCGATCTCGCCGCGCCGCAACGCTGTGCGCGCCTCGTCCGCCATGCCGACGGTCGGCACGCCGGCGACATAGACCTCGCCGCCGTCCGGTCGCTCGAGCAACCCGGCGATATGGAGCAGCGTCGACTTCCCCGCGCCGGAGGGCGCGATCAGCGCCGCGGACTGGCCGGCCCAGAGGCCAAAGTCGGCGCCGCGCAGAATGTCCAGCGGCGCGCCCGCCTGTTCGTAGCGGCGTTCGACCTTCTCGAGATAAAGCGCCGGCGGCGTTGTCATGGCTATTCGTAACGCAGCGCTTCGACCGGATCGAGCTTCGCGGCGCGCCAGGAGGGATAGATCGTTGCGAGGACCGAGAGCGTCAGCGTCATGGCGACGACCAGCAGCACGTCGATCGGATCGACCGAGGACGGCACTTGCGACAGGAAGTAGATCTCGGCCGGAAACAGATTGGCGTTAAGGAGCCATTTCAGAAACTGGCGAATGCCCTCGACATTGCTGGCCAACAGGAGGCCGAGAATTAAGCCGGCGAACGTCCCGACGACGCCAATCGAGGCGCCCGTGATGAGGAAGATGCGCATGACGCCGCCCCGTGTTGCGCCCATCGTGCGCAGCACGGCGATGTCGTGGCTCTTGTCCTTGACCAGCATGATGAGGCCCGAGATGATGTTCAGCGCGGCGACGAGAACGATCAAGGTCAGGATGATGAACATGACGTTGCGCTCGACGTTCAGCGCGTCGAAGACCGTTCTGTTGCGTTCGCGCCAGTCGGTCATGATCATCGGCCGCGTCACCGCCGAATCGATGGCGCTGCGCACCGAATCGAGGTTCTCGGGCCGGTCGAGGAAGACTTCGATGACGCTCGCCTCATTGTCCTTGCTGAAGAAGCCCTGCGCCTCCGGCAAAGGCATATAGACGAAGAGATTGTCGAATTCGGCCATGCCCATCTGGAAAATCGCCGTGACCGGATAGACCTTGCTGCGCGGCGCGACGCCGAAGGGGGTCTGTGGGCCGTTGGCGATGAGAACCTTGATCTTGTCGCCGAGACGCAGGCCCAGATTCTCGGCGATTCTTTGGCCGATCGCGACGCCGCCGGCCTTATCGAAACCATCCAGCGTACCCTGCCGCACATTCCCCGCGATGCCAGGCAGCCGCTTGATATCGGCCTCGCGGACTCCGCGCACGAGCGCGAAGGCCATGCTGGTCGTCGAGACCGCGGCGGGTCCTTCGATCATCGGAATGGCGAGAGCAACGCCGGGGACGCCCGAGACTTCGCGCGTGACGTCGTCGTAATCGGTCAGCGGCGTCTCCACCGCCTGCAGGAAAATGTGGCCATTGACGCCGACGATCTTGGCGAGCAAATCCTTGTGAAAGCCGTTCATCACGGCCATGACGACGATCAGGGTCGCGACGCCGAGCACAATCCCGAGGAAGGAAAAACCGGCGATGACCGAGACGAACCCCGTCGAGCGGCGCGCGCGCAGATAGCGCAGCGCGATCATCCATTCGAACGCCGCGAAAGGCCGCGCGCCGCGTGACGAGGTTTGCGAGTTGGCTGGATTTTGCGTCATGCGGCCGTCAGGCGTTTCAGCGCCTCGTCGACGCTCAGCTGCTCGCGCGCGCCGGTCCCGCGCACCTTCACTTCGACGGTGCCCCCCGCCAGCCCTTTGGGGCCGACGATGACCTGATATGGCAGGCCGATCAGATCGAGCTTGGCGAATTTCGCTCCCGGCCGCTCATCCGTATCATCATAAAGCACATCGACCCCCGCCTTTTCGAGCGCTTTGTATATTGTTTCGCAGGCGGCGTCGGTCGCCGCGTCGCCGACCTTGAGATTGGCGAGGCCGATCTTGAACGGCGCGACCGCTTCGGGCCAGATAATGCCCGCCTCATCGTGATTGGCCTCGATCAGCGCGCCGACCAGCCGCGAGACGCCGACGCCGTAGGAGCCGCCCTGAAACGGCCGTTCGACTCCGTCTGAGCCTGTGACCATCGCATTCATCGGCTTTGAATATTTGTCGCCGAAGAAGAACACCTGGCCGACCTCGATGCCGCGCGTATGGATGCGCCTGTCTTCCGGCGTCTCGCGCGCGAAACGCGCCTCGTCATGGACGTCTTCGGTTGCGGCGTAAAGGCTCGTCCATTGCTTCACGATGGGCGCGAGATCGCCGTCATAATCGATGTTTTCATCCGGAATGGGCAAGTCGAGCACCCCGGCGTCGCAGAAGACCGCCGATTCGCCGGTCTCGGCGAGAATGATGAATTCATGGCTCTGGTCGCCGCCGATCGGTCCCGTCTCCGCGCGCATTGGCACGACGCGCAGCCCCATGCGCGCGAAAATGCGCAGGTAGGACGCAAACATGCGATTGTAGCTGAGCCGCGCCGCGGCCTCGTCGACGTCGAAGGAATAGGCGTCCTTCATCAGGAACTCCCGCCCGCGCATGACGCCAAAGCGCGGCCTTTGCTCATCGCGAAACTTCCATTGGATGTGATAGAGAATTTTGGGCAATTCGCGATAGGAGCGGATATAGGCGCGAAAGATCGCCGTAATCATGTCCTCATTGGTCGGCCCGTAGAGCAGTTCGCGCTCGTGCCGGTCCTTGATGCGCAACATTTCGGGGCCATAAGCCTCATATCGGCCCGTTTCGCGCCAGAGGTCGGCCAATTGCAGCGTCGGCATCAAAAGCTCGATGGCGCCGGCGCGGTCCATTTCCTCGCGCACGATCTGACTGACTTTCTGCAGCACGCGCAGGCCGAGCGGCAGCCAGCTATAGATGCCGGCCGCCTCCTGCCGGATCATGCCGGCGCGCAGCATCAGGCGGTGCGAGAGGATTTCGGCTTCCTTTGGCGTTTCGCGCAGGATCGGCAAGAAATAACGGGACAGGCGCATAGGTTAGACGATCTATCTTGAGTGGCGAACGGAAGATGAGGTTTAGGACGCTGGCGGCGAAAACGCAAAGGCGCAAACGCTTAAGCTGCCAACGGCCGTAGCGCGCGGTCGTGCCGACGGGTAAGGTGAACGCGGCGGCGCGTTCGGAAAGTCGCGCTCTCCCCGGAGCGCGCAGCGATCGCCTCGAACCAGGAGGGCGCTTACGCGCCTTCTGGATCAATCCTTCGAGAGGTTGCTTCGCGGCTCTTCAGGATGAGGAAAGCGTTTCTGGCCATGCGGACGCTGATCGTCGTCGCCCATCCGCTGGCGGAGAGCTTCACCCACGCCGCCGCCGCACGCGTGAAGGCGACGCTGGAGCGGCGCGGCCTTGAGGTCGATCTGATCGATCTTTACGCCGATGATTTCGATCCGCGCCTCAGCGCGGCCGAGCGCCGGGCCTATTTCGAGCCGCCGCATGATTTAAGCGCGCTCGCCGATTACGCGGCGCGGCTGCGCGCGGCCGAAAAACTCGTCTTTGTCTTTCCGCAATGGTGGTTCGGGCCGCCGGCGATTCTGAAAGGATTCCTCGACCGCGTGTTGGCGCCCAGCGTCGCCTTCGAGCATCGGCCGGGCGGCGGATTGACGCCGCTGCTCAGCGGCATAGGCGCGCTTTGGGTCGTCACCTCAACCGGCGCGCCCTGGTGGATCGCCCGCATTTACATGGGCGATCCCGTCCGCCGCCTGATCGCGCGCGGCGTCAAGCCATGGATCAGCCCAAAGGCGAGATTCCGCATGCTGACCCTGCACGACATGGATCATTTCACGCCGACGAAGGGCGAGGCCTTTCTCGACCGGCTGGAGCGGGCGTTCAAATTGTTTTGAACTACTCCACCGTCACGCTCTTCGCCAGATTGCGCGGCTGGTCGGCGTCCTTCCCCATCACCACCGCCGTATGATAGGCGATAAGCTGGATTGGCAAGGCATAGATGAGCGCCGCGAAATCCGGCGCGACCTTCGGCATCACGATCGCGGCCTCGGCCTCCGACGCGAAGTCATGCGCGAGAGATTCGTCGCCGATCAGGATCAGCCTCCCGCCGCGCGCCGCGACTTCCTGCATATTTGAGATGGTCTTTTCGATCACCGCGTCTCTCGGCGCGAGGACGATGACGGGCATGTCGCCGTCGATCAGCGCGATCGGCCCATGCTTGAGTTCGCCCGCCGCATAGCCTTCGGCGTGGATATAGGAGATTTCCTTGAGTTTCAGCGCGCCTTCGAGCGCGAGCGGATAGGACGTGCCGCGGCCGAGGTAGAGCACATCGCGCACCTTGGCGAACTCGCGTGCGAGCTGCTCGACTGCGCTTTCGCATTTCAGCGCCTGCGCCATCAGCCCTGGAACGAGGATGAGCTCGGCGACGAGCCGCGCCTCGGTTTTATCATCGAGAACGCCGCGCGCGCGCCCGACGGCGAGCGCCAGCGCCGCTAATACGGCAAGCTGGCAGGTAAAGGCTTTCGTCGAGGCGACGCCGATCTCGGGACCGGCGAGCGTCGGGGCGACGCAATCGCTCTCGCGCGCCATGGTCGAGCTTGCGACATTGACGATCGAAAGGACCTTTTGTCCTTTCTCTCTGGCGCAACGCAAAGCCGCGAGCGTGTCGGCCGTCTCGCCCGATTGCGACACGACGATCGTCAGTCCGCCCGCGTCGAGCGGCGGATCGCGATAGCGAAACTCCGAGGCGATCTCGACATCGACCGGCAGGGCGGCGAACCGCTCGAACCAGTATTTGGCCATGAGCCCGGCGAAATAGGCGGTGCCGCAGCCGCAGATGGTGAGGCGCGCGAGCCTTCCCGCATCGACCGGCAGCTCGAACGGAAGCGCGACGCGCCCGGCCGACATGTCGAGATAATGCGCGAGCGTGCGTCCGACGACCTCCGGCTGCTCATGGATCTCCTTCGCCATGAAATGGCGGTGATTGCCCTTGTCGATCAGGAAAGCGGAGGCGTTGGTCCTGATCCGGCGCCGCTCGACGGAAAGGCCCGCCGCATCGCGAAACGTCGCCGATCCGCGCGTCAGGGCCACGAAATCGCCATCCTCGAGATAGGCGATGGCGTCGGTGAAGGGCGCGAGCGCCAGCGCGTCGGAGCCAAGGAACATTTCGCCGGAGCGATCGCCTTCGCCAAAGCCGACTGCGAGCGGCGCGCCCTGGCTCGCCCCGATCAGCAGATCCGGCTCGCCCTCGAAGATCATGGCGAAGGCGAAAGCCCCTTTGAGGCGCGGCAGGCTGGCGGCGACCGCATCGACTGGCGCAAGTCCCTCGTCGAGGCTTTGCGTCACGAGATGGGCGATGACCTCGGAATCGGTGTCGGACGCGAATTCATGGCCCTTGGCGCGCAATTCGTCGCGCAGCTGACGGAAATTCTCGATGATGCCGTTATGGACGACGGCGAGCTTCGCGCTGGCGTGCGGATGGGCGTTGTTTTCGGTCGGCTTGCCGTGCGTCGCCCAACGGGTGTGGCCGATGCCGATCGACCCGCCCAGCGGCTCCTCGGCGAGGAGTTGCTCCAGGTTCTTAAGCTTGCCGCTGGCCCGCCTGCGCGCCAAACGGCCGCCATCGAGGGTCGCGATTCCGGCGGAATCATAGCCGCGATATTCGAGCCGCTTCAGCGCGTCGAGAAGAAGGCCCGCGACGGGACCCTGCCCCAGAATGCCGACGATGCCGCACATGATCTCTCCTGACAGATCTCTCTCGCCAAACCGACTGCGCCAGCGCGCCGGCGCTCGGCTTAGCTGATTTCGAGGGCTTTCACGCCCCTATTTCTTGTTCTTGTCCCGAAAGCCGGTGGCCCAGCCGGGCTTCTCGATCTGATGCTGGCGCGCCAGCGCGAGCGAATCGGGCGCGACGTCCCGCGTGATGACCGACCCTGTGCCGATATAAGCGCCGTCGCCGATCGTGACGGGCGCCACGAGCGAGGTGTGCGAACCGATGAAGACGCCCGCGCCGATCTCGGTCTTAAATTTGCCGAAGCCGTTGTAATTGCAGGTGATCGTTCCCGCGCCGACGTTGGTTTTCGCGCCGATGCTGGCGTTGCCGATATAGCTCAGATGGTTGATCTTCGCGCCATCGCCGACGGTCGAGGCCTTGACCTCGACGAAATTGCCGATGTGAACGTCCTGCATCAAGGTTGCGCCCGGCCTTAGCCGCGCGAAGGGGCCGACCGAGGCGTTCTCGCCGATGCGCGCGCCCTCGATATGCGAGAACGAGCGGATCAGGCTGCCTCTGCCGACCGTGACGCCCGGACCGAAGACGACATTGGGCTCAATGGTGACATCCTCGGCGAGCACGGTGTCGAAGGCCAAAGTGACGCTCGACGGATCGATGAAGGTCGCGCCTGCGCGCATCGCCTCCTCGCGCAGCCGCGTCTGAAACAGCGCTTCGGCGGCGGCGAGCTGCACGCGGTCGTTGACGCCAAGGACTTCCTCCTCGGAAACCGTCAAGGCGCGCGCCGTCAATTTCTTCGCCCGGGCAAGGCCGACGATGTCGGTCAGATAATATTCGCGCTTGCTGTTGTCGCAGCCGACGGCGTCGAGGAGATCGAGCGCATGACGCCCGGCGATCCCGATGACGCCGGCGTTGCAAATCGTCAGCTTGCGCTCGTCCTCGCTGGCGTCGCGATGCTCCCGGATCGCCTCCAGGGCGCCGTCCTTCAGGATCAGCCGGCCATAGCCCGTCGGATCCTTCGCCTCAAATCCCACGACGACGATGGCGCTTTCGCCATCGGCCAGCGCCTTGCGGATGCGAACGAACGTCTCGCGCCGCAAGAGCGGCGTATCGGCGAAGGCGATCAGAATGTCGTCATAGCCCGCGGCGATCGCCTCGCGCGCGGCCAGCACGGCATGGGCCGTCCCGCGCCGCTCGGTCTGGATCGCGGCGTCGATCCCGGGCGCAATCTTCTTCGCCTCATCGCCGAGGCTGTCGTGATCCGGTCCGACGACCGCGACGATCCGGTCGGCGCCTGCCTTGAGGAGGGCGGACAGCACATGGCCGAGCATGGAGAGACCGGCGATTTTGTGCAGCGGCTTGGGTTTTGCCGACCGCATGCGCGTGCCCTCGCCGGCGGCGAGCACGATGGCGAGGCAGCTCCGGCCTGCAAAGGAAGGCGCCGGAGGGGTCGGTTCAGACGAAACAACGGGCATGAAGCAAATCTCTCCGCATTGACCTCAATCGCTGGCGCCGGCTGATCCGAAGCATCAATTGCGACTTGACTATTAGGGTGCGTCGCACAAAAAACCCAGTCAAAAGCATGCGGATCATCTTATCGGCGCCCCATTATGCGCTATAAGGTTGCATTCTCCTTTCCTTCAATCGACGGCGCGCCAAGCGCCGGACAGACAGGTTCATGGTCCAACGCCGGGAGGTTTTGAAGCTTGCGTTCGGCGCCTTGGCGGGAGCGGTGGGCGTCGACGCGCGCGCCGATGGAGGCGCCCCGGCGCCGACGAGCTTTCCCCTCGGACCCCCGGCTGCTTTCGATCCGGCGATGGTGACCGATATGGCGAGAGGTCTCGCCAAGCAACCCTATAAGGCGCTGCCCGCCGATCTCCCCGAAGCGTTCAAGAACCTCACCTACGATCAATACGTCGCCATCCACCTGCGCCCGGGAGCCGCCCTCTGGGCGAACGACAATATCGGATTCGCGCTCGAACCCCTGCATCGCGGCTTTATCTTCTCGACGCCGATGCAAATCAATCTCGTCGCCGACGGCGAGGCGCGGCGCCTTGTCTATGACGCCGCCCTCTTCGATTTCGGCAAGCTCGCGCGGCCGGCGAGCCTCGGCGATATCGGCTTTTCCGGCTTTCGCGTCCTCGCGCCCGTCGAACAAGGCGGCTTCTTCGAACTGGCGGCGTTTCAGGGCGCGAGTTTTTTTCGCGCCGTGGGACAAGGCCAGGAGCCCGGCGCGATGGCGCGGGCGCTCGCGATCAGGACGGCCGATCCGCGCGGCGAGGAATTTCCCGCGATTCGAAGCGTCTGGATCGAGCGCCCGACTCTCGCCGCCGACACGCTGGTCATTTACGCCATCATCGATTCGGAGAGCGTAACCGGCGCCTATCGCTTCACCCTGCGCCCGGGAGAGGCGACGCTCATCGATACGGAGTGCACGCTGTTCGCACGGGCGACGCTCGATAATTACGGCATCGCCGCGATGAGCGCGACGCATCTGTCAGGCGCGATCGACAGGACCAGGATCGACGATCTCCGTCCGAACGTCAGCGAAATCGACGGGCTGCAGATGCTCACCGGCAAAGGCGAATGGCTCTGGCGGCCGGTCTCGAACCCGACCACGCTGCAGACATCGACCTTCATCGACGAAAACCCCCGCGGCTTCGGCTTCCTGGAGCGCGACCGCAATTTCGATGATTATCAAGATGACGATCAACATTGGGAAAACCGCCCATCCTTATGGATCGAGCCGATCGGCGACTGGTCTTTCGGCGGCGTGCAGCTTGTTGAAATCCCGACTGAATCCGACGTAAACGACAATATCGTCGCCTATTGGCGGCCGAAGCAACCGCTGAGCGCCGGCGCCGAAATCTCCTTCGCCTACCGGCAGTTCTGGTGCAAACTGCCGCCGGCGCACCCGCCCTTTGCAACGGTCGTTTTGTCGCGCTCCGGACGAGGCTGGAGCGCGAAGCACCGCCGCTTTCTCGTCGAATTTGCGGGCGAGATTTTCAGCCAGGCTAAAGCCGACGAATTAAAGCCGAACTTGAGCGCTTCGCCGGGATCCATCGTGTTCGTTCGAACGTTCCTCTCGGCGGACCAGGCGACCTACAGGGTATTGTTCGAGATCGATCCGGGCGGAGAAAACTTTTCCGAGCTTCGCCTCGTCATCGAGGCGCAGGGAAAGCCGGTCAGCGAAACGTGGATTTATAGATGGACGCCGTGAGGAAACCGGAGCCGGTGGTTCGGCATTTGCGCGCGCCCGACGCCGCGGACGTCGGCGCGCCTTTTGCCTGCACGCCGCCTGAAGCGCCGCTCGCGATGCCGGCGCAAAGCCTGTCGAGGTTCGATCCCCGCGGCCGACGCAAGGACGCCCTGCGCCATCCCCGGCTTGGTGCGCTGTTCGCGCGGCTGTTCGTTTTCGGCGGCGGTCTTGCGCTGACGGCCTACGGCGCAAACGAGATGTACCGGGTCGTCGCCGTCGGCGGGGTGACGCTGCTCGAATGGGCGCTGCTCATTCTGTTCATCGCCAATTTCTCCTGGATCGCGCTCGCCTTCACCAACGCCATCGCCGGGCTTTTCTGGCTTTTGTTTTTCGCCCCAAGGGCGCCGGCGGTCCCCGCCGCGCTGCGCGAGCGCACCGCGATCGTGATGCCAATCTACAATGAGTCTCCGGCGCGGACCTTCGGCGCCTTGCAGGCGATGTTCGAAGACGTCGAGGCCTCTGGACTTGGCGGCTCTTTCGAGTGGTTCTTCCTGTCGGACACCACCGATCCCGACGTCTTCATCGCCGAGGAGCAGGCTTTCCTCTCCATGCGGCGAAGGCTCGGGACCGAGGCCAGGATTTATTACCGGCACCGCAGCAAAAACACCAACCGCAAGTCGGGCAACATTCAGGATTTCGTGACCCGCTGGGGCGGGCGCTTCGCGCATATGGTCGTGCTCGACGCCGACAGCCTGATGACGGGCGCGGCGATCGTCAGCCTCGCCGCGGCGATGGAGAACGACCCCGACGCCGGCATCATTCAGTCGCTTCCGCTGATCATCAATCGCAACACGCTTTTTGCGCGGGTGCAGCAGTTCGCGGCGCGAATTTATGGCCCCGTCATAGCCGCCGGGGTATCGCTCTGGTCAGGGCGCGAAGGCAATTACTGGGGCCACAACGCGATCATCCGCGTCGAGGCGTTCGCCGCGCATTGCGGCTTGCCGCCGTTGCGCGGACGCCCTCCCTTCGGCGGCCATATTCTCAGCCATGATTTCGTCGAGGCGGCCCTGATGCTGCGCGCCGGCTACGCAGTCTATATGCTGCCGACGCTCGGCGGCAGTTTCGAGGAGAGTCCGCCCTCCCTCATCGATCTTTCCGCGCGCGATCGCCGTTGGTGCCAGGGCAATTTGCAGCATCTGCGGGTCCTGCCCGCGAAAGGGCTGCGCCTCATTTCGCGTCAGCATTTCATCACCGGCATCATGGCTTATGTCTCATCGCCACTCTGGATGCTGCAGCTCTTCGTCGGCATCATGCTCGTCCTTCAGGCGAGTTACATACGGCCGGAATATTTCACCAGCGAATTCACCCTGTTTCCGGCCTGGCCGCGGTTTGATGCGGCGCGATCACTGAGCCTTTTCGCCTTGACCATGACGATCTTGCTTCTGCCCAAGGCGTTCGGACTGCTTCTCGCCCTCTGTCAGGGCCGCACGCGGCGCGGCGGCGGCGGCGCGATCAGGCTTACGCTATCGAGCCTGTTCGAGGTCATCATGTCGGCGCTGCTGGCGCCGAGCATGATGCTGATCCAGGCGGGGCACGTCATGCATTTCGTCTTCGGCTTCGACACCGGCTGGGATCCGCAGCGCCGCGACGACGGATCCATTCCCTTCAAGGCGATCGTCAGGCGCCACCGCTCCCATGTCGCGATGGGCGTCATCACCCTGATCGCCGGTCTCCTCATCTCCCCCTCCCTCGTCGCCTGGATGTCGCCGACGATTCTCGGTCTCGTGCTGGCGATCTTCCTGTCCTGGTCGACCGGGCTTTTGAACGTCGGCCTCGCCTTCCGGCGCGCGGGACTCCTCGTCACGCCAGAGGAGCAAACGAGGCCGCCGCTCGTCGCGCGGGCCAACGAACTTGCGGAGGGGTTCGACAGCGAAGCCGCGCAGGAAGCGGAGGGGCTCGCGGCCCTTTACGACGGATCGCAAACTGGCGGCGCTTCATGTCGCCTGGCTGCCGGATGGCGATCGCCGCAGAACCGGCGAAATGACGGCCGAATGGGCGCTCGCCGAAGCCAAGCTGAATGAAGCCGAGACGATCGAGGAGGCGCTCGCCTGGCTCAAGCCAAAAGAGCGCATGGCGCTGCTTCAGGATCGCGCATTGATCGCGCGATCTATTGGCTCTGCCGCCCGCAAAGAGCGCCGCGGAGCCTTTGTCGTCGGTCGGCTGAGCCCGATCGCGGCGAATCCGACTCGCGCGTCGCCGCGGGGCCTTGGCGATCGAAAGCGCGATCAATCGGTGTTCGAGGCTTTTCGCCGGAGCGTCGCCTGCGCCGCGGCGAGCCGCGCGATCGGCACGCGGAACGGCGAGCAGGAGACATAGTCGAGGCCGAGTTTTTCGCAAAATGCGATGGTGGCCGGATCGCCGCCATGTTCGCCGCAAATCCCGAGCTTGATGCCGGGCCGCGCGGCGCGGCTGCGTTCGACGCCAATCGCGACGAGTTCGCCGACGCCGTCCTGATCGATCGTGACGAAGGGATCGGCGGGCAGAATCCCCAAAGCGACGTAGCGGCCAAGAAACGAGCTGGCGTCGTCGCGCGACAGCGCCATGCACGGTCTGCGTCAGGTCATTGGTGCCAAACGAAAGAAACGCGGCGCTTTCGGCGATCTCGCCGGCGCGCAGGCTCGCGCGGGGCGTCTCGACCATCGTCCCGACCGTATAGGGAACGGCTTGCCCGGTCTCCTCCGCGACGGCGCGCGCGGTCTCATCGACTTTCGCCTTGATCAGGTCGAATTCAGGCTTGGCGATGATCAGCGGCGTCATGATCTCCGGCCGCACCAATTCGCCCGTCCGCCGCTTGACCTCGACGGCGGCCTCGAAAATCGCGCGCGCCTGCATCTCGGCGATTTCCGGAAAGGCGATAGCCAGCCGCGAGCCGCGAAAACCCAGCATCGGATTGACTTCGCGCAGATCGCCGAGCCGGCTGCGAATTTTCTCGGCCGGCACGCCGAGGGCCTCGGCGACCTCGTCGATCTCCGCCGCGGTTTGCGGCAGAAATTCATGCAACGGCGGATCGAGCAGGCGGATCGTCACCGGCAGCCCGGCCATGATCTCGAACAGCTCGATAAAATCGCCGCGCTGCATCGGCAGCAGCTTTGCGAGCGCGGCGCGACGGCCGGCGAGATCGTCGGCAAGGATCATCTGGCGCACGGCGGTCAGCCGATCGCTCTCGAAGAACATATGCTCGGTGCGGCAAAGGCCGATGCCCTCCGCGCCGAATTTCCGCGCCGCGCGCGCATCCGGCGGCGTCTCCGCGTTGGCGCGCACCTGCATGCGCCGCACCTCGTCGGCCCATTTCATCAATATGGCGAATTCGCCCGAAAGTTCGGGCTGGCTCATCTCGATCGCGCCTTGAATCACCTCCCCGGTGCCGCCGTCGAGGGTCAGCATGTCGCCGCGCTTGAAGGTGACGCCGGCGGCCGACATCGTCGCGCTGGCGTAATCGACGCGGATCGCGGCGGCGCCGGTGACGCAGGGCTTGCCCATGCCGCGCGCGACGACTGCCGCATGCGACGTCATGCCGCCGCGCGTCGTCAGCACGCCTTCCGCCGCATGCATGCCGTGGATGTCGTCCGGGCTCGTCTCGACGCGCACGAGGATGACCTTGCGGCCCATGTTCTTCATCTGCTCGGCTTCGTCCGCCGTGAAGGCGATCTCGCCGCTCGCCGCGCCAGGCGACGCCGGCAGGCCGGTCGCGATGATCTTGCGCGTCGCGGCGGGATCGATCGCCGGATGCAGCAGCTGGTCGAGCGAGGCGGGATCGATCCGCGCGATCGCCTCGTCGCGGGCGATCAGGCCCTCATGCGTCATGTCGACCGCGACGCGCAGCGCCGCGACGCTGGTGCGTTTGCCGGTGCGGGTCTGCAACATCCATAGCTTGCCGTTTTCGACGGTGAACTCCACGTCCTGCATGTCGCGGTAGTGGCGTTCGAGCAGCTCCGTCGTGCGCACGAATTCGGCGAAGACGGCCGGCAGCGCGGTCTCCAACGAAGGCTGGTCGGAGCCCGCGGCGCGACGGCTCGCCTCGGTAATCGCATTCGGCGTCCGAATGCCGGCGACGACGTCCTCGCCCTGCGCGTTGAGGAGGAATTCGCCATAAAGCTCCTTCGCCCCCGTCGATGGATTGCGGGTGAAGGCGACCCCGGTCGCCGACGTCGGGCCCATGTTGCCGAACACCATGGCCTGCACAGTGACGGCCGTGCCCCAGTTCGCCGGAATGCCGTGGATGCGCCGGTAGGTGATCGCGCGCGGCGTCAGCCATGAGCCGAAAACGGCGGCGATGGCGCCCCATAATTGCTCCTGCGGCGCTTGCGGAAATGGCTTGCCGCTGGCCTCGAGCGACCTTCGCCTTGAAGGCGACGATCAGCTTTTCCCAATCTTCGGCGCCGAGTTCCGTATCGAGCGAGACGCCGCGCGCTTCCTTGTGATACTCGACCGCGTCTTCAAAATGGTGATGGCCGATGCCAAGCACGACGCTGGAGTACATCTGGATGAAGCGGCGATAGGAATCATAGGCGAAGCGCTCATCGCCCGCATTTCGCGCCAGCGCCTTGACGGTGACATCGTTGAGGCCAAGGTTCAGCACCGTGTCCATCATGCCGGGCATCGACGCCCGCGCGCCCGATCGCACCGACAGCAGAAGCGGAGCCTCATTCGTCGCCGAAGGCTTTGCCGGTCAGCCTTCCGATATGAGCTGAGCGCGGTTTCGACGTCGGCGGCGAGCTGGGGCGGAAACCGCCTCTCGTTCTCGTAAAAATAGGCGCAGACCTCGGTCGTGATCGTGAAGCCGGGCGGAACCGGGAGACCAAGATTGGCCATTTCCGCAAGGCCCGCGCCTTTGCCGCCCAGAAGATCGCGCATGTCGCTCGATCCCTCGGCCTCGCCTGCGCCGAACGTATAGACCCATTTGACCATTTTGGTCCTTTGCCCGGTCCTCTTGGCTGATCCTCTGCGAACGCCTCGCCATGGTCGCAGGCGACGTCTGGCGGGAAGCGCTCCGAGGGCCGCCGAATGTCCCAAACCGGCCAGACCGACGCCGGGGCGTGTTGCGAAGCGGATGACGTTACGATCGGGATAATGATCAGGATAGATCAAAACGGAACGCAACGGCGCGCGCCTCGCCCGGCGCGCGCCGACCGGGACAACCTGTGACCCGAAGGTCGCGGCCATTGACGAAATGCCCGGCGCACCGCCGTTTTCATTGCGGCGCCAAAAGTAGTTGGTTATTCCTCTTTTGAAGGGGTTGGCAAGATCAAAATGGCCGAGATCGACGGTCGGCGGCGGCTCTTGTATGGATTTCGCATTTTCTTTAAGGCTGCGTGCCCCGGCTTCTCGTTTGCCGGGCGGCGCGGTTCGGATGCATCGAGACTGCGCGTGAAGAACATGAGGCGTTCGTGACGACTTATTCGACGACCCCCCTGCTCGACACGATCCTGTCGCCCGCGGATTTGCGGCGGTTGCCTGAGTCCGACCTCGCGCAGGTGGCGAGCGAACTGCGTTCCGAGACGATCAGCGCCGTTTCGGTGACGGGCGGACATCTTGGCGCGGGCCTCGGCGTCGTCGAACTGACCGTGGCGCTGCATTATGTCTTCGATACGCCGAGCGACCGGATCATCTGGGACGTCGGCCATCAGGCCTATCCGCACAAGATCCTCACCGGCCGGCGCGACCGCATCCGGACGCTGCGCCGCGGCGGCGGCCTGTCCGGCTTCACCAAACGCTCGGAAAGCGAATATGATCCGTTCGGCGCCGCGCATTCCTCGACGTCGATCTCGGCCGGCCTCGGCATGGCCGTCGCCAATACGCTGTCCGGCAAACAGGGCAATGTCGTCGCGGTGATCGGCGACGGCGCCATGTCGGCCGGCATGGCCTATGAGGCGATGAACAACGCCGGCGCGATGCATTCGCGCCTCATCATCATCTTGAACGACAACGAGATGTCGATTGCTCCCCCGGCGGGCGCGCTTTCGTCTTATCTCGCGCGTCTCGTGTCCGGCGGCGCCTATCGCTCCGTGCGCGAGGTGGCGAAGCAGCTTGGTCGCCTGCTGCCGCGCTTCGTCTACGACAGGGCGCGCAAAACGGAGGAGTTCGCGCGCAATTTCTGGGCGGGCGGAACGCTGTTCGAGGAGCTTGGCATCTATTATGTCGGCCCCATCGACGGACACAATCTCGACCAGATGCTGCCTGTCCTCAAGAACGTCCGCGATTTCAAGGAGACGGGACCAATTCTCGTCCATGTCGTGACGCAGAAGGGCAAGGGCTACGCGCCGGCCGAAGCGACCAAGGATAAATATCACGCCGTCAATATGTTCGACGTCGTCACCGGCAAGCAGGTGAAGCCGAAGCCCAACGCGCCGGTCTATACGACGGTGTTCGCGGAAGCGCTGGTCAAGGAGGCGCAGAAGGACGACAAGATCTCGCGATCACCGCCGCCATGCCGAGCGGCACGGGGCTCGATATCTTCCAGAAGTCGTTCCCGGAGCGCACCTTCGATGTCGGCATCGCCGAACAGCATGCGGTGACCTTCGCCGCCGGCCTCGCCACCGAAGGCTTCAAGCCGTTCTGCGCCCTCTATTCGACCTTCCTTCAGCGCGGTTACGATCAGGTCGTGCATGACGTCGCGATCCAGAATCTCCCCGTGCGCTTCGCCATCGACCGGGCCGGCCTCGTCGGCGCCGATGGGGCGACTCACGCCGGATCGTTCGACGTCTGCTTCCTCGGCATCCTGCCGAACATGGTGGTGATGGCGGCGGCGGACGAAGCCGAACTCGTGCATATGGTCGCTACCGCCGCGGCCTATGACGCGGGTCCGATCGCCGCTGCGCTATCCGCGCGGCGAAGGAATCGGCGTCGAGATGCCGCTCGAAGGGAAGCCGCTGGAGATCGGCCGCGGCCGCATCCTGCGCGAAGGGTCCAAGGTCGCCATTCTCTCGTTTGGCGCCCGCCTCGCCGAAGTCCTGAAGGCGGCGGAAGACCTCGCCGGCTACGGAGTCTCGACGACGGTCGCAGACGCGCGCTTCGCCAAGCCGCTCGACGTCGATCTCCTGATGCGCCTCGCCGCCAATCATGAAGTGCTGATCACCATCGAGGAAGGCTCGGTCGGCGGCTTCGGCTCCTTCGTGGCGCAGAAGCTTCTCGAGGAAGGCGCGCTCGACGGCGCGGGCGGGCTCAAATTCCGCTCGATGGTGCTGCCCGATGTCTTTCTCGATCACGACAAGCCGGAAGCGCTCTATGCGCAGGCGGGCCTCGACGCCAAGGCGGTGGTCGCCAAGGTGCTTTCGACGCTCGGCCGCGAGAGCGACGCGCTGAAAAGCCGGATCGCCTAGGCGCGCGTGCAAGCGGGACTGCGTGAGTTGAGAGCAGTCCCGGTCACATATGAGCCGATCTGAATGGCCCGCCAGCGCGCCGACGTCGCCCTCGTCGAACGAAAACTGTTCGAAAGCCGCGCCAAGGCGCAGGAGGCGATCGCGGCGGGCGGCGTCCGCGCCGACGGCAGGCTCGTGCGCAAGGCGTCCGAACTGATCGACGCCGGCGCCAGCATCGAAGCCGCGCCGCCCTACCCCTGGGTGTCGCGCGGCGGCGTCAAGCTCGCCGCGGCGCTCGACGCTTTCGGCTTCGATCCGGCGGGGCTTGTCTGTCTCGATATCGGCGCCTCGACCGGCGGCTTCGCCCATGTTCTCCTTGCCCGCGGCGCCGCGGCGGTCGTCGCCGTCGACGTCGGACGCGGGCAATTGCATCCTGACGTCGCCGGCGATCCGCGCGTCACGTCCCGCGAGGCGACCGACGCGCGCGGTCTCGAGCCGGGCGATCTGCCGCAGCCGCCGCAGCTCGTCACATGCGACGTGAGCTTCATTTCACTTATCCTCGTCCTGCCGGCCGTGCTCCCACTGGCCGCGCCGGACGCCAAGCTCATCGCGCTGATCAAGCCGCAATTCGAGGCGGGACCGGGCCATGTCGTCAAGGGCATCGTCAAGAACCCTCTCGTGCACGACGAAGTCTGCAGGCGGATCGAGACCTTGATCCATTCGCTAGGCTGGCGGATCGATGGCCTGATCCCCTCGCCGATCGAAGGCGGCGACGGCAACCGCGAATTTCTCATCGGCGCCAGCCGGAAATGATCCATCTCAACGCGCGGCTTCAGATCGAAAGGCTCGGCGCCCGGGGCGAGGGCGTCGCGATCGGCCCCGACGGCGCTGTGTTCGTCCCTTATGCCCTGCCCGGCGAGGCCATCCTCGCGGAAGTCGATGGCGCGCGCGGAAAACTCGTCGAGGTCCGGACGCCGAGCCCCGACCGCATCCAGCCGTTTTGTCGCTATTTTGCACGCTGCGGCGGCTGCGCGGTGCAAACGCTGGCGTTTGCGCCTTACGCGCAATGGAAGAAGGACCTGTTGACGGAGGCCCTGCGACTGGCGGGTCTTCCGGCCAGCGTCGAAGAGCTGGTCGACGCCCATGGGGAGGGCCGCCGGCGCGCGACGTTTCATGCGCGAACGGATGGCGCCGGCGGGGCCGTCTGCGGCTTCATGGAGGCGCGCTCCCACGCAATCGTCGAGATCGACGAATGTCCTGTGCTGGCGCCGGCTCTGCGCGAGGCGCCCGCGGTCGCCCGCGCGCTGGCGAAAACTCTCGCCGCCTCCGGCAAGCCGCTCGACATTCTGGTGACGGCGACGGATTCAGGCCTGGATGTCGACCTCAAAGGCCACGGCGCGTTGAACGACGACGAAAAGCAGCGCCTCGTGCGCTTCGCCCTGCGCCATGATCTCGCGCGCCTCACCAATCACGGCGCGGTCGTCGCGCTGCAACGGCCGCCTCTCGTCGCCATGGGCAAGGCGATGGTGGCCATTCCGCCCGGGGCCTTCCTGCAGGCGACCGTCGCCGGCGAGGCGGCGCTCGCAGCGGAGGTCTCATCAAGGCTCCAGGGCGCGAGCCGCATCGCCGATCTTTTCGCGGGGGTCGGCACGTTTTCTTTGCGCCTGGCGGAATTCGCTTCGGTGCACGCCGTCGATTCCGACGCGGCGGCGCTTGCGGCGCTCGCCAGGGCCGCGGGCGGCGCGGGGCTGCGGCCTGTCGGCATCGAGACCCGTGATCTCTTCCGCCGCCCTCTCAGCGCAGCGGAGCTGGCGCGTTTCGACGGCCTCGTCTTCGATCCCCCCCGCGCGGGCGCCGAGCTTCAGGCGCGGGCTATCGCCAAATCCGGCATTCCCTTGGTCGTCGCGGTCTCTTGCAATGCGCAGACATTTGCGCGGGACGCTGCGATCCTCTGCGCCGGCGGCTATGCGCTCGAACGCGTCCTGCCGTTCGACCAGTTTCGCCATTCGCCGCACATCGAGATCGTCGCCGCGTTCCGCAAAAGCGCCAAACCGCGCGCGCGGCGCCTGCTCGGCTAAGCCGACCTGGACCTGTCACAGCGCATTGACCGGCTCCGACCAATCGAAATGCCAGACCCAGCGGAGATCGGTCCAGTAATGCTGCGGGCGTCCGCCACCTCCACCCGATTGCAGGTCCGCCACGGCTCCATAATCGCCGGCGAGCCTTAGCCAGCGGTCCTGTGAGACAAATTCGAGTTCGTAATCGACGCCGGTCGGAAGCGGATCGCTCAAAGCCTGATGAAACTGAAGCGTTATCGTGTTGAGCGGAAGCGGTTTGTCGCGCCCCGAAAAGAAGGCGCGAAGCGGATGCTCGTGAACATAGAGGATCAGAAGATAGAACGCGTGGAGCGGATACAAGGTATGTAATTTGAATACCTCGTTCAGCTCGTCGAAATTGGTCGGCAAATCGATGATCAGAGCGCTTTTCAGCTTGCGAATGAGCTGCGATTCGGAGATCGCCTGCTCAAGGGATTCGTAAAATCGCCGGCCAAATTCGGTGTTGGCTTCCTCATGGCCGCAGGCAAGTCTGTGTATGGAGCCCAACTGCCTGAAACTTTCGAGCAGCTTCCGTCTGAACAGGTCGTCAAACTCTTTCCACGAGGATTTAAACGAATCGTTGAATATCTGATGTTGATGCATCGTATCCCCCTATTCGCATGTTTTATGGATTTGGCTGTCGCATGGTCTTCCCAACGATAGGTAACCGCGCGCTATTTCCTTCCTTTACATTCTGCCTCGAAGTCAATCGCCAAGGCCTCGCTCAGTAGTCTTGGCGTCAAGGCGATTTGGTCTTCATTAATCCGAAACCCGCGCATGTCCAACAGGCCGATTGAACGGTCCCGGTCGCAGTCATAGGGATGAGCGCGCCCCCACGCGCGCCTGCTCGGCTAGCCCGGTCAGAGCCAGCGGTTGATATTCCGCCGCCTGGCTTCACCCGACGAGAGGACTTCGCCGGAGCGCTTCGCCTTGGCGCGAAGGCCCTTGCCGGCCATCAGCATTTCAATGACGAACGCAACCAGCGCACCGAGCGTGAACAGAACCGCGAGGCCGAACAGAATGAACAAGACCCGGGCAATCGTGGTCTCGAACAGGAAGCCGATGAAAAGGGCGAGGACCGCCGCACATGTGGCGCCGCCGCCAAGCGCGCCGAGCACGACGGCGATATCGAGCGCCACCGATCTTTTGCGCAGGTAATCGAACTGCTCGCGAAGCTGCTCGGCGGCGTCGTCCTCCGCCGCTTCGATGGCCTCTGACAATGTATCGACCTTGTCGGCGACGCGGCCGAGGCGCGTCGAAAACACGCTGAGCAGGCCGGCGAGGCCAGAAAGCAGAAAAACGGGCGTCAGCGCCACCTGGATAATATGCGCGACGCCCTCGAGCGAACCGCCTGCCTCGTTGAGCGCGAACATGGGCTAGGCCGGACCGGCGCCAGGCGGCTTTTCGAGAGCGCCTGGGGGCGGCGGCGGATCGAACCATTGGAAGCCGAGAAAGCCAACCAGAAAGCCGCCGATATGAGCCTCCCAGGCGATGGTCGCATCGGCCATGCCGATCGTCGCCGGAAAGACGCCGAACAGGAAATTGGCGGCGAACCAGAGGCCAAGAAACGTCAGGGCGTTGCGGTTCGAAGCGACTTCCCGCAGCGGCAGCGCCGGCAGCCGATAGACATGATCCGCGCGGCGATCCGGGAAACCGAGCGCCGCGCCGAGCGGCGCTCCCGGCTGGAACGCGAAACGCACCACGGCCGCCATGGTCCCGGAGACCACGGCGGACGCGCCGACGACCGGCTGCAAATCCGCGATATGGGTGAGATAGTGCGTAAAGGCCCCCGCCACGGCGCAGACGGCGCAAAAGATCAGAAAACGCGTTGTCCCGAAGCGCCGCGCGACCGCCGAGCCAAAGGCGACAAGCCACAGGCTGTTCATGCCGACATGGGCCCAGCCGCCATGCAGGAAGGCGTAGGTCAGCGGCGTCCACCAGAGAGGGCGTCCATCGCCGAGAAAGAACGTCGCCAATTGCGCGTCGGTTTCGCTGGAGCTCGCAGTGGCGTCGAAAGCGGCGTTGACGAGGCCAGGGTTGAAAGCGAAGGTGAAGCGCCCCGGCACAAAAGCGAAATGCGCAAGAATTTTCAATTGCGTCAGAGGCGAGACCGCGCCCAGCAGCGCCTGAATGAGGACGAGTACGGCGACGAGGCCGAGGACCACGGCCGGCACATTGAAGATGCGTTCTCTGGCGGGGGTCATTCTGACGGCCTCAATCGACGAATCGCAAGAGTTGCAATTTAATCCACATCCTCCACCACCGGCGCAACGAGGCCCGACACTTTCTGCGCCAGCGCCGCCTCCATGAAGCCGTCGAGGTCGCCGTCGAGCACATCGTCCGGCGTTCCAGAGGTCGCGCCGGTGCGAAGATCCTTCACGAGCTGGTAGGGCTGCAGCACATAGGAGCGGATCTGATGCCCCCAGCCGATCTCGGTCTTCGAGGCCTCGGTGGCGCTGGCGGCGGCCTCGCGGCGCTCGATTTCCTGCTCATAGAGCCGCGCGCGCAGCATGTTCCAGGCGGTCGCCTTGTTCTTGTGCTGCGAGCGCTCGCCCTGGCAGGCGACGACGATGCCTGACGGAATATGCGTGATGCGCACCGCAGAATCGGTGGTGTTGATGTGCTGGCCGCCGGCGCCGGAGGAGCGATAGGTGTCGATGCGGCAATCGCTTTCCTTGACGTCGATGTCGATCTTGTCGTCGATCACCGGATAGACCCAGACCGAGGCGAAGCTGGTGTGACGGCGCGCGTTGGAATCGAACGGCGAGATGCGCACCAGCCGGTGCACGCCGGATTCGGTCTTGGCCCAGCCATGCGCGTTATGGCCCTTGACGAGCAGCACGCCCGATTTGAGGCCCGCTTCGTCGCCGGCCGTCTCCTCGATGATCTCGACCTTGAATTTATGGCGCTCGGCCCAGCGCGCATACATGCGAAACAGCATGCGCGCCCAGTCGCAGCTCTCGGTGCCGCCGGCGCCGGAATGAACCTCGATATAGGTGTCGTTGCCGTCGACCTCGCCGGACAGCAGCGCTTCGATCTGGCGCCGCTCGGCCTCGATCTTGAGGCCCTTCAGCTGATCGATCGCCTCTTTCTCGGTGGCGGCGTCTTCTTCCGCCTCGGCGAGTTCGACGAGGGTCGCGGCGTCGTCGAGTTCGCTCTCGAAGCGCGCGATGGAGCCGAGCCGGTCTTCGAGTTCGGTGCGCTCGCGCATGATTTTCTGCGCGGCTTCGGCGTCGTTCCAGAGATTTGGATCTTCGACCTTGGCGTTCAGCTCCTTGAGCCGGCGATCTGCGGTCTCGACGTCAAAGATGCCTCCTCAGCAATCCCATGGACTGCTTGATGGCTTGAACCAACGCTTCGGCTTCGGCGCGCATCTATTTTTTAGCTTTCGGGATGAGGCGACGGGGCGTCGCGGGCTGGCGCGAACATAGGGTTGAGGGTCGGCGATGTAAATGGCGAGGCACGCTTGGCAATGCGCTCGTTACCGCCGCGCGTGCCGAGAACGTCCAGTTGATCGGGGCTTAGGCGTCAGCGCGCCTAATACAGCCCGCCCGTCCCCGTCCCCACCACGCGGTCCGCGTCCGGATTGACCGCCTGCGCGCGCGGCGAGGAATCGCTCGCGGCATAGGAGTCGGGCGGCGCCGTGCCGGGCTTGAACGCTTCGAGGATCGAGCCGGCGCCGCTGGAGCGCATGCCGCTCTTGACGTCGACCGAGATCAGCTTGATGCCCGGCGGGACGCGGAACGGCACGTCGGGCTTGTCCTTCAGCGCCATCTTCATGAAATCGCGGAAGATCGGCGCGGTGTAATGGGCGGCCTGCGCGGAATCGCCCAATGAGCGCGGCTGGTCGTAGCCCATGAAGACGCCGACGGTGAGATCGGGGGAATAGCCGACGAACCAGAGGTCCTTCGCGTCATTGGTCGTGCCGGTCTTGCCGGCGAGATGTTTGCCGACCTCCTTGATCGCCTGCCCGGTCCCACGCTGGATCACGCCTTCCATAATGGAGGTGATCTGATAGGCGGTGAGCGGGTCCAGCACCTGCTCGCGCTTGTCGATGAGGCGCGGCTCCGGCTGGTTGTCCCATTTCGCCGCGTCGCAGCCCTCGCAGACGCGCTCGTCGTGGCGGTAGAGCGTATGGCCCCAGCGATCCTGGATGCGGTCGATGAGGGTCGCCTTGATCCGCTTGCCGCCATTGGCCAGCATCGAATAGGCGGTGGTCATGCGCAACAGGGTGGTCTCGCCGGAGCCGAGCGACATCGACAGATAGGGCGGCAGATCGTCATAGATGCCGAAGCGCTTCGCGTATTCCGCGATCAGCGGCATGCCGACGTCGCGGGCGAGGCGCACGGTCATCTGGTTGATCGAATGTTCGACGCCATAGCGCAGCGTATGCGGGCCGCTCGACTTGCCTTCGAAATTCTCCGGACGCCAGACGCCGAGGCCCGGCCCCTGGTCGATTTCGATCGGCGCGTCGAGGACGATCGACGACGGCGTATAGCCATTGTCGAGCGCGGTCGCATAGACGAACGGCTTGAACGAGGAGCCAGGCTGGCGCAGCGCCTGCGTCGCGCGATTGAACTCGGACTGATCGAAGGAAAATCCGCCGACCATGGCGAAGACGCGGCCCGTATAGGGATCCATCGCGATGATCGCGCCGCTGACCTCGGGGATCTGGCGCAGGCGAAATTCGCCGGGCTTGCCATCGATCGCATCGACATAGATCACGTCGCCCGGCGTGAGCGAAGATCGTGCGCCGCCGCCGCGGGTCCAGTGCATGCCGACATTGGTGAGCGTGCCCGTTTCGCGCTCGCGCACGATCTCGCCGGACTTCTCGCGCCCCGGCTGCAAGCCGATGCGGGCGGTGGCGTCGCTCGTGTCGATAACCACCGCAAGCCGCCACGATCCGATATCGCCCAGAGTCGGGATGTCGGCGAGCGGAACGCCCCAGTCCTGGCTGATGTCGATATGGCGCATCGGTCCGCGGAACCCATGCTCTTCATCGTAACGCACGAGTCCGTCGACGAGGGCGCGCCGCGCCATCAGCTGCATCTTCGGATCGAGCGTCGTGCGAACCGAAAGACCGCCCTCATAGAGCTTCTTTTCGCCGTAGCGGTCGTTCAGCTCGCGGCGCACCTCCTCGGCGAAAAAGCCGGCCTGCAACGCGTTCGGCGAGAGCACGCGCGGATTGACGCCAAGCGGCTCTTGCTTCGCCTTCTCGCCGTCGACGCGCGAGACATAGCCGTTTTCGACCATGCGATCGATCACCCAGTTGCGCCGCTCGATCGCCCGTTCGCGCTTCAGGAACGGATGATAATTGTTCGGCGCCTTCGGCAGGGCGGCGAGATAGGCGGCCTGCGCGACGGTCAGTTCATTGACCGATTTGTCGAAATAATTGAGGGCGGCGGCGGCGACGCCGTAATTGCCGAGGCCAAGATAGATCTCGTTCAGGTAAAGCTCGAGGATCTTGTCCTTCGAATAGGCGCCCTCGATGCGAAAGGCGAGCAGCGCCTCTTTGATCTTGCGTTCGAACGAGCGTTCGTTGGTCAGGAGAAAGTTCTTCGCGACCTGCTGCGTGATCGTCGAGGCGCCCTGGACATGCTTGTCGCCCTGCACGAGCACAAAGGTCGCGCGCAGAATGCCCTCCGGATCGACGCCGGCGTGATGGTAGAAATTCTTGTCTTCGGCTGAAATGAACGCGTTCTTCACCAGCGGCGGAATGGCTGCGCTCGGCAAATAAAGGCGCCGCTCCCGCGCGTATTCGGCGAGCAGCGAGCCGTCGCCGGCGTGGACCCGCGTCATGACCTTCGGTTCGTAATTTTGAAGCTGCGTATAATCGGGAAGATCTTTTTCGAAATTCCAGACGACCAGTCCCACAGCGCAAGCCGCGACGACAAAAAGATCGCGGCGGTCGTGAAAATAAAACCGAGGAGACGGGCGATAAGCCGCATGCGGACAGGCCTTTTCATCAATTTTGCGCGCGATCGCCGGAACGCCGCGGACGTTCTCGCTCTATCACGCGTTGAAAAACAAACGAACGACGGCGTCCCTGAAGCCGCCCAGTTCCTATATGGCGCGCATTCGCCGCTGGGCACAGCGTGATCGCCCATCCCTGCGGCGCTTTTGTGTTATTAGTTTGTCAACCAATAGCGCCCGGACCGAATTCGCACGCGCCTCTGAAGCCCCAGCTTGTCTTGTTGCGCGCGACCTTTTCTTGTCGGCCACCGCCGCCGCCGGCGCCCACCGACTCAACCTAGAACCAGACAATCTCTCCTTGCATTTTGTCTTGCGCATTGTGCGGTCGCGCACGTGGTCGGCCGCTTGAAAAGGTTTTTGGCGCTCATTGCGAAGGGCCGGCGACGGCGGCCGGCGCGGCTTGCTGATTTGCTTGCGAATTCTCCTGCAGGACGCTTCGTCCGGTTGACCGATCGCCGCCCGCCGGGGCGCCGCCCCCGCATCCGGCGAGGCCGCGGCCGCGGCCGGCGCCTGATCCTTGACCGCCAGATTTGCGGCGTCGCCGCGCTCGGCGAAAAAGGCCGCGATCGCATCGGTCATGCGGCTCACCGCCTTTTCGCGCCAGACCGGCGACGTCAGGGCGAGATCATCCTTCTCGTTCGACAAATAGCCAAGCTCCAGCAGCACGGAAGGGACGTCGGGCGCCTTCAGCACCCGGAAACCGGCCGAACGCTGCGGATTTTTATTCAGCCTGCCGGCCACTTTCCAATAATTCACCAAGGTGTGGGCGAAGACGTGGCTATAGGCCCGCGTCTCCCGCCGCGTCAGATCGAACAGGATGTCGGACACTTCGGAGGCGTCCTCGGCGCGGTCTAGGCCCGCCGCGGAATCAGCCTGATTCTCTTTTTCGGCGACGCGCGCGGCCTCGGCGTCGGAAGCGCGATCGGAAACGGTGTAGACGGTCGCGCCAGACACGTCCGCCGCCTCGGCCAGCGTATCCGCATGAATCGAGACAAAAAGCGCGACCTTCTGATCGCGCGCCATCTGGACGCGCTCGCCGAGGGGGATGAAGCTGTCGTCGTCCCGGGTCAGGACCGGCTGGAAGCGCCCGTCGGCGTCGAGCCTCGCCGCCAGAGCCTTGGCGAAATCGAGCACAAGATCCTTTTCGATCAGTCCATTGACCGTCGCGCCGCGATCGATCCCGCCATGGCCCGGATCGATCATGACGATCGGCTTGCCGCCGGCGGCCTGAATTTCATTCGCGATTCGCGTCTGGCGCGGCTGCGCCAGGGCGGCGCGGGCGTTTTGCGCGGCCGCCGCGAAATGCGCGCGGTCCGTCTTCGCGAGCTCGATGACGAGGCGGGCCCTGCCCGCGCCGGCGCCCGGCTCGCAGGTCGCCCGGACGATGCGGGCCGGCTCCGCGAGGTCGACGACGATGCGCGAGCGACCCTTTTCGAGCTGGCCGAAGCGGAACGATCCGACGAGGCCCTTCGCGGCGATCAGCGATTTCGCCGCCGCCGCGTCGGCGCGCCCGGGATGGCGGAGCGGCGCAGGAGCCTTGCCGATCTCCGGGTCGATCAGGAACTCGACTTGCGGCGCGTCGACGATGACGCGATCCGGATCGGCGAGGACGAAGGCGGCGACGTCGACCGGGGCCGACAGTTCAAACGTGAGCTTTGCACTATCGCCGCGGTCCTCGAGGTTGGCCGAGGCGGCGGCGACCGGTTCGGCTGGGCGCGAATCCGCGGCGGGGACAACCGGCGGCGGCGCGGCCTCCTCGGCTCGCAGACCCGCGAAGGGCGCGAGCGCCGCAGCTAGCGCAAGAGTTGCGATCTTGGCTGCGATTTTCAAAGCCATCGGATCCCCTACGCCGTTCGCGGCCCCCGCAAAGGCTCCCGCGACGATCGAGCGTCCAACCTGTCCGCCGGCGCTCGGGCGGCCAATTGGACGGCCGTCCAGTGTCATAGGACGAATGAGGTTAACACCCTATAATCATCCTCCCAACGCCTTCGCCGCGCTATTGCAGCTCAGTCACAGGCGACTAAAAACTTGCCAAACCTCCAATGAACCCGATATGAAAGCGTATTCTCTCCCTGGTTCGGAGATTCGCAGGTCCTGAGAGTTTGTGGATCGCCTGCAGTCTTTAGGGGATCGTGGTTCCGGCGCTCCATAACGCCTCGGCGTTTTATGAACGGGCGCCGCCACAATCGCCGGTTTGGATTTCGCCAGCGTCGCCGTCGGCATCTTCGACTTGCAAAAGATGCGGTGACGCAAGAATTGGCTGGACTGCGCCGCCGCCCAACCAGCAGGGAAAATGTTTTCGGACGGTTTTTCAAGCAAGCCGTTTCGCACAGGTAACGAGGACTATGAATTTCGCCGCGACGCGTCGATCAGAGACCGTCAGTCAAATTGCCGTATTGCGCGACTCGGGCGTTCGAATTCGTAGTCGCGCCGGCGTTGTCAATATCGCCGGAACAAGATGTTTCCCGGGAATAAGCTTCACGCCCCCGGGATACGGGCGTCGGCGCCGCGACCGCTTGAGCGGATGCCGCGGCTGTCGGATCAAGCCTTCGCAGCTCTCCTTTCGTAGCGGGCCTTGACCCGCCGCCTTCAGCTTCACCCTATCCCCTCCATCCAATGCCTGACGCGCCATCGTGTCGGCTGCCTCCCGTCCCGCAGTCTCTCGTGGAGACTTCGACCGGCGACAGCGGCCCCGCGCGCGTTACGCCCGAACGAGTCTATCATGGCCAACAAAATGCTTATCGATGCGTCCCACCCGGAAGAAACCCGGGTGGTGGTCCTCCGCGGCAATCGCGTCGAGGAATTTGATTTCGAAGCCGCCAGCAAGAAACAGCTGCGCGGCAACATCTACCTCGCCAAAGTCACGCGGGTCGAACCGTCGCTGCAAGCCGCCTTCGTCGATTATGGCGGCAATCGCCACGGCTTTCTGGCGTTTTCCGAAATTCATCCGGATTATTACCAGATCCCCGTCGTCGACCGGCAGGCGCTGATCGAGGAAGAGGCGCGGGCTCAGCGCGACGAGGATGACGACGAGGCCGGGCAAAGGCGCAGCCGCCGCTTCCGCCGCGGGCGACAGGGATGGGCGTCGCGCCGAAAAGAGAAGCGCCGGCGGAGAGACTGTGTCGGAATCCGAAAGCGGCCCGCGAGACCTTGAAGGCGCGCAAGACTTTGAAAGCGACGATCTTACGCCAAGACCTTGAAGGCGCACAAGACCTTGAAGGCGCACAAGATCTTGAAGGCGCGCATGACCTTGAAGGCGCGCATGAGCCCGAAGTCGCACGTGAGTTCGCACAAGCGTTCGAAGAGCGCTCCGAGCCTGCGGAGACTTTTGCGCCTGCCGAGCATGAAACGGGCGGCGTGGCGGAAAGCCCCCACGGAGCCGACGAAACTCCGGCGGAAGGCGCCGCCTTCGCCGCCGGCTGCGAAGTCGGCGCGTTCGGCGACGACGCATTTTCTGGCGAGGCTGAATCTCGGCGCGAAGGCGCCGCCTCCGATGAGGCTGGTTTTGACCGCGGCGCAGTCGAAGGCGAAGCTGGCGGCGAGGCGCACGCCTTCGCTCCGGACGAGCCGGAGAGCGGCGAACGCGGCGAGGCCGGCTCGGCGCAGCATTCCGCGGGCAGCGCCGCAGACGACGCCGAAGCGCGCTCGTCCGACCGCCGCCCCGCCGACGAGGATGGCGAGGACGAGGACGAGCATGTCGAACAGCTCGGCGGCGATGCGATGGAGGACATTCCGGCGCGCCCGCAACGCTATCGCAAGCAGTACAAGATTCAGGAAGTCATCAAGCGCCGCCAGGTTCTCCTGGTGCAAGTCGTCAAGGAAGAGCGCGGCAACAAGGGCGCGGCGCTGACCACCTATCTGTCGCTCGCCGGCCGCTATTCCGTGCTGATGCCAAACACCGCGCGCGGCGGCGGCATCTCCCGCAAGATCACGGATTCGACCGACCGGCAGCGGCTGAAATCGATCGCCCAGGAGCTCGAGGTTCCCGAGGGCATGGGCGTCATCCTGCGCACGGCGGGCGCGAGCCGCACCAAGCCGGAGGTCAAGCGCGACTTCGAATATCTGCTGCGCATGTGGGAGACCGTGCGCGAGACGACGCTGCAATCGACCGCGCCGACGCTAGTCTACGAAGAAGGCTCGCTGATCAAGCGCGCCATTCGCGATCTCTACAACAAGGACATCGACGATATCGTGGTCGCGGGCGAACAAGGGCTTCCGCGAAGCGCGCGATTTCATGCGCCTGCTGATGCCGAGCCATGTGCGCAGCGTTCAGGCCTATCGCGACCCGCAGCCGATTTTCGCGAAATCCGGCGTCGAAGCGCAGCTCGACGCGATGTTCGTCAATCAGGTCACGCTCAAATCGGGCGGCTATATCGTCATCAACCAGACCGAGGCGCTCGTCGCGATCGACGTCAACTCGGGCCGCTCGACGCGCGAGCACAATATCGAGGACACGGCGCTCCGGACCAATCTCGAAGCCGCCGACGAAATCACGCGGCAATTGCGCCTGCGCGATCTCGCCGGGCTGATCGTCATCGATTTCATCGACATGGAGGAAGGCCGCAACAATCGCGCGGTGGAGCGGCGGCTGAAAGACGCGCTGAAAAACGACAGGGCGCGCATTCAGGTCGGGCGGATTTCGCATTTCGGCCTGATGGAGATGTCGCGGCAGCGCATTCGCACCGGCGTTCTTGAAGGCTCGACCGAGATCTGCCCGCATTGCTCGGGCTCCGGGATGCTGCGCTCCACCGCCTCCATCGCGCTGCATGTGCTGCGCGTCGCCGAAGACGCGCTGATCAAGAGCGCGAGCCACGATCTCGTCATCAGGACGAGAACGCCTGTCGCGCTCTACATCCTGAATGAAAAGCGGGCGCATCTGCGCGACCTCGAACGGCGTTTTGGCGTCGCCGTCACGATCGCCGCCGACGACAGCCTGATCGGCAACGTCTATCATGCGCTGGAGCGGGGCGAACCGGCCTCGGGCGGTCATGAACCGCTGGCCCTCGCGCCAAGCGAGCCGGCGCGCCTCGCGGCGGATGAATTCATTGACGAACGCCGCCCGCGAATCAGGAGACATTCAGGACAGCGAGCGCGCCGATCCCGCTTGAGGCTGGTCGGGACGAGGATATCCAGGATGAAGGCGGCGAAAGGCGCGAGGGCGAAAGCGAGAGCGAAGCCGATAGCCGACGCAGGCGCCGGCGGCGGCGCAGGCGCGGCCGCGGCGGCGATCGCGAAGGTTCGGGGATCGCGGCGAATGCGCCGCAGCCGCCCGACGACGCTCTGGAGGTGATGGCGCGGATCGGCCAGTTGCAGCCGGTCCTCGCAACCCACCAGCCGTCGGCTGAAGCGCCGTTCGACGCAGATGTCGCATTCAGCGCCGATGTCGCCGATATCGAAGAGCACGCCGTCGGCGAGTCCATCGAGGCGGAGCAGGCTTCGGCCGAGGATTCGCCCCCCGCCGCCGAGGCGGAGGCGGCGCCAGCCAAATCCGGCGAACGCCGGCGTCCGCGCCGAGGCGCCAAGGCGCGCGAGGCGCAGACAGCATCAGAAATTGCGCCAGAAATGCGCGCGAGTCCGGCGAACAGGCCCCCGAACTCGCCCTGGAGACTGGCGCAGGCGGCGAGGCGACCGATGCGGATGGCGAAGCCGTCGCCGCGCCGCGCCGCAGCCGTCGGGCGCCGCGCGCCCGCGCGCCGCGCCGCGCCATTGCTTCCGGCGCCGAGGCGACGGCGCTCGAGGCGGAAGCCTCGCCGCCAGAGGGCCAGGACGCCGCCGAAAGCGCAGGCGCGCCATTGTTCGAACGCACGCCGGATGGCGACGCCTCACAGGAACAACGCCGGGCCTCGCCGATCGAAACCGCGGAGCCGGTTCGCAATCTGGAGCCGGCCCGGGACGGTCCGCTGCCGGAAAGCGAATCGCCGCCGCAACATCAAGATCCGTCGCGGCCGAAACGTTCGGGCTGGTGGCAGCGCGCGAAAGCCAGCCTCGGCAGATAGCGCCTTTCGCGCGAAGCGGACCCGGCTTGCGTGAGGAAAAGGCTATAAAACAGTAGCTAGAGCGTTTTCCGTTCAAAGATGACCGGAAAACGCTCTAGCGCCTTGGTTTCACTTGCGTTTTCAATGGCGCGGGGATCGAAAGAGACTTTCGAGGAGTTCGGATCAATGTTGAAGCGAAACCTTGCGCTTTTCGCGCGCCGCGCCGGTCTGGCGCTGGCGCGCGTTCGCCCTTCTCGCCGTCGCGCCGGCGCGCGCGGACGAGTTCTCGGCGGCTCAGAAGGCCGAGATCGAATCCATCCTCAAATCCTATCTCCTCAAAAATCCGGAAATTCTGCGCGACACCGCGGCGGCGCTTGAGGAGCGCGAGAAACAGGCCGAGACGGCTGCGCGCCAGCAGATCATCGCCGATCCGGCGAGTCCCCTGTTCGACGTCTCCAATCAGGCCGTCATCGGCAATCCGAACGGCGCGATCACGCTCGTCGAGTTCTTCGATTACAATTGCGGCTATTGCAAACGCGCGCTCAGCGATCTCGCGCGTCTGATGAAGGACAATCCCGACCTCCGGGTGGTCTTGCGCGACCTTCCGATTCTGGCGCCAGGCTCGGTGGACGCAGCCAAAATAGCCAACGCCGCGACCAATCAGTTCAAGGGCGAGAAATTCTGGGAGTTCCACCAGAAGCTTCTCGGCTCGCACGGTCCGGTCGGCAAGGTCGAGGCGATCGCCGCCGCCAGGGATTTCGGCGCCGATGTCGACAAACTGACCAAGGATTCCGAGCAGCCGACGGTCAAGGCCGCCGTCGATCAATCGACCGAACTTGCGAAAAACCTCGCGATCACGGGAACGCCCAGCTATGTGATCGGCGATGAAGTCGTCGTCGGCGCCGTCGGCTACGCCGATCTTCAGGCCAAGATCCTCAATGTCCGCAAATGCGGCAAGGTGATCTGCTCATAGGCGGGCAAGCGGATCGGGGAGAGGCTTTGACGCCTCGCTGCGCCATTGGCAGGAGAGGAGGGACTCGAACCCCCAACCCCCGGTTTTGGAGACCGGTGCTCTAACCAAATTGAGCTACACTCCTACGCAGGCCGCATCTGTAGCTTGAAGCCCTGAAGAAAATCAAGCTTTTGAACGCGCAAAGCGTCAGGTTCGCCCTTGAAAGGAACGAAGTTGGCAAACTCGAACGTGCGAACGGCGGAAGGGCGAGGCCTCATCGCCGCGTTCGAGGCGATCGTGGGCCCGGCGCATGTGCTGACGCTGCCCGCCGACATGGCCGCCTATCTCAGCGAGCCGCGCGATCTTTTCAAGGGCAGCGCACTCTGCATCGTTCGCCCCGGCGCGACGGCGGAAGTCGCCGCCATCGTCAGGCTTTGCAGCGAGACGGGAACGCCGATCGTGCCGCAAGGCGGCAATACCGGCCTCGTCGGCGGCCAGATCCCCGGAAGCGGCGGCAAGGCGATCGTGCTTTCGCTGCAGCGGATGCGGGCGTTGCGCGAAATCGACCTCGCCTCCAACACGATGACGGTCGAGGCCGGCATGATCCTCGCCAACGCCCAGGCCGAGGCGGACCGCGCCGGCCGCCTGTTTCCCCTCTCGCTCGCCTCCGAAGGCTCCTGCACCATCGGCGGCAATCTCGCCACCAACGCGGGCGGCACCGGCGTCATCGCTTACGGCTGCGCGCGCGATCTCGTGCTCGGGATCGAGGCCGTGCTCGCGGACGGGCGGATTTACGCCGGTCTCTCCAAGCTGAAGAAAGACAATACCGGCTATGATCTCAAAGCTCTTTTCATCGGTTCGGAGGGAACGCTCGGCATCATCACAGCGGCGGTGCTGAAGCTTTATCCAAAGCTCCGCGCGGTGGAGACCGCTTTCATCGGCCTCGCGTCGCCGAAGGACGCCGTGGGCCTGCTCGCTCTCGCGCAGGACGCAGCCGGCGGCGAGATCACGGCCTTCGAGCTGATCCCGCGCCTTGGGCTGGACTTCGTGCTGGCCCACGCGCAAGGCGCGCGCGATCCGCTCGCCGGCCGGCATCAATGGTACGCGCTGCTGGAGCTGGGCTCGCAGGAGGCGGACGATCTCGCGGGCCGCATGCTGGGACTACTGGCGGAGGCGGCTGAGCGCGGGCTGGTGGAGGACGCGGCGGTGGCGGCGTCCGAGCGCCAGCGCCGCGATTTCTGGCGCCTGCGCGATGAATTGTCGGAGGCGCAGCGTTTCGAGGGCGGCTCGATCAAGCATGACGTCAGCGTCGCGATCGCCGATATTCCGGCCTTCCTCGAAGACGTCGGGCGCATCGTCGCGACAGCCGCGCCGGGCGCCCGGCCGGTCCCGTTCGGACATCTTGGCGACGGCAACATTCACTACAATGTGTCGCAGCCGGTCGGCTCCGACAGGGACGCTTTTCTGGCGCGCTGGGCTGAGATCAATTTTCTTGTGCATGGCGTCGTCGCGCGCTATGGCGGCTCGATCTCGGCCGAACATGGCATCGGCCAGCTGAAGCGCGATCTTCTGGGCGCAGGTCAAGGATCCGGTCGCGATCGATCTGATGCGCGCCCTGAAGCGCACGCTCGATCCGAAGGGCATTCTCAATCCGGGCAAGGTGATATAGCGCGAAGCTCGTTGTTCTGGAGGCGTCGATCCCATGATCGAGGCGCTCGCATCGGATTTCGCGCAGAACCGTCCGGGGCGGCGGCGTCGCTGATGATGGCGTATGCGCGCGAATTGTTTTTCTTGCATTGTCATTCCTTATTTCAAGCGCGGCGCTCGCCGACAGGCTGACGAAATGCCCGGTCGAGAGCCTCAATCAGGCGGACGTCGCGGCGGCGGTCGCAGCGGCGCCGAGCTGCGCGCAGGCCTATGAAGTGATGAACGTCTGCCGCACCAATGCGGGCGGCGACGTCGCGCTCGCCGATATCGTCATCCAGCAATGCGAGAAGGTCTTTTTGGCGACGCTCGAACCCGCGGCCTCGAAATCCTATCACGCCGCGCGCGACGCCTGCGTGCGCCGCTTCGCCCATCAGGACGGATCCATGGCGGCCTCGTTCCAGGCGACCTGCGAGGCGGGCGTCGCGGTCGTCTTCGCGCACCGGGCCGACCTCGCGGCGATGCGCCCGCGCGGCTCGCCCTATGGGATCCTTGCGCCGACGAAATAAATCGCTGGCGGAGCGGCGGCTCACGCCATCGCCGATCAGAACTTAAGCAGCTCTTGAACGCGCCGTAAGACCTCCTCGTTCGAGGCCGCGGCGGCGGCGTCCTCACATATTCTCGCCATGGTGAAGGCGTCGACGAACCCCGCGCCGCGACGCAGGAATCGCCGGTGTCGTCCCTCCACTTCGAATCCGAACCGGCGATAAAGTTGGATCGCGACGTCATTGTCGCTGAAGACCGTCAGTTGAATCCGTTGCAGTCCGGCCAGAATATCGGCTGTCGCGAGAAGACACTGCAACAGCGCCGAGCCAATCCCGCGACGCTGGAACGCCTCGCAAACGCCGAGAAAGATCCAGCCCGAGTGGCTTTGACGGTCGCTGAACAACTGCAGCCGGCCATATCCCACGGCCCTGCCATCGACATCGCCGACGATCTCGAATTTCGCCTCGCCAAGGCTATCGAGCCAGACCTGCAAATCCTCCACCGAGGCGAAGCGGCTCCATGGCGGTGCCGAATTGCTGAAATCGCTCTTCGTTGAACAATTCGAGCAGCGCGCCTCCGTCATGTCCGGCCCGCCGCCGGATCGTAAGGCCACCGGACGGGGCATATCCCGGCGTCGCGGAAGACTGAGGCGGGTTGATCGTCATCGGTTGCGGCGCTTCTGACTGGCTTGGAAAGGCGTCAGTCGGCAGAGACGATCCGGGCGAGCAGATTAGCAAGCGAAAGTTCGTCTTCTGGAGAATCGGGTTTTTGTGGGCGCTTGGCGTCCTCGGGCGAAGCGGCGTTTGGGTCATTGTTCGCCGCGCCGATCGTCGTAAGATCGAAGCTGCGATCGCCGCCGGCGACCACTTTGCGATGTCGAATGAATCCTTCGCGCTGGAGTCCGAAGGCCGCGCCTTCGTTCCGGGGTTGGCGGACCCGCCCCTGTCGCGGGCGCGTAAAACGCCCCCGCTTTCCGCCTTCGCCAAGATCCTCGGCGATGTGCGCGATTTCAACGAATTCGGCGGAGTCGCGCGCCGCCTTCGCGGCTGGCGCCTGCGGCGTCCAGACAGGTAGAAAAGGCCTGTGGGATACGTGCATCGGGATGTTCCCTGAACTGTTCGGGAACTCTAATCGCCAATGCTTGCCGCGGGCTTGCGCGGCCTCTAATGCGATCGTCTCGCACCGCACGTCAGCCATTTTAACAGCCCGCGCGCAGGCTCGAAGCAAGTCCCCTACCCCGCCTGCACAAAGCTCTCCAGCACCATCTTGCGGCCGGCCTTGTCGAAATCGACCGTCAGCTTGTTGCCGTCCACCGCCGCCACCGCGCCATAGCCGAATTTTTGATGAAACACCCGCGCGCCTTTCGCAAATCCCGACTCGGCGCTGGACTGCGCGACGAGTTCGCCCTCGATCTGCAGCGGCCCGCGCCGCGCCGCGCCGCCTGCGAAGCCGCTCGACTTCGCCGCCGCCCCGCGTCTCCTCGCTCCGCTGCTGCGCGCGCCGCCAGCCCGGCGTCGAATAGGACGAGCCGAAGCTGTCCATATTGGCGAAGCGCGATTGCGCATAGCCGCCATAGGCCGCGCCCGTCGCCGCCTCGACGACCTCGACATGATCGGCCGGCAATTCGTCGAGAAAGCGCGAGGGGATCGTCGTCTGCCACAGCCCGTGAATGCGCCGGTTGGTGGCGAAATAGATTTTCGCGCGGCGGCGCGCGCGCGTAACGCCGACATAGGCGAGGCGGCGCTCTTCCTCAAGCCCGGCGCGCCCCAATTCATCGAGCGAGCGCTGATGCGGAAACAGCCCCTCCTCCCAGCCGGGCAGAAAAACCGTCTCGAATTCGAGGCCCTTCGCCCCATGCAGCGTCATGATCGACACGCGCGGGCCAGCGTCCTTCGCCTCCGCCTCCATCACCAGCGAAATATGCTCAAGAAACGCGCCAAGGTCGGGAAACTCCTCCATGGCGCGGACGAGCTCTTTCAGATTTTCGAGCCGCCCCGCCGCCTCCGCCGTGCGGTCCTTGCGCCACATGTCGGTGTAGCCGGATTCCTCCAAAATCATCTCGGTCAGTTCGCCCTGCGGCTTTTGATCGATGAGCGCCGGCCCAGCGGTTGAAATCACTCAGAAGATCGCGCAACACCTGCCGCTGCTTCGGCTTCAATTCATCCGTCTCGACCATGAATTGCGCCGCCTGCATCAACGGAATGCGCTGGCGCCGCGAATGGTCGTGCAGCAGCTGCATGGTGGCCTCGCCAAGGCCGCGCCGCGGCGTGTTGAAGATGCGCTCGAAAGCGAGATCGTCGGCGGGCTGGGCGACGCAGCGCAGATATGCGAGCGCGTCGCGGATTTCGGCGCGCTCATAAAAGCGCGGGCCGCCGATGACGCGGTAAGGCAGGCCAAGGGTGATGAAGCGCTCCTCGAATTCGCGCATCTGGAACGAGGCGCGGACAAGGATCGCGAAGTCATCATAGGAGTGGCCGCCGCGCGACGAGCTGCTCGATCTCCTCGCCGACGCTGCGCGCCTCCTCCTCGCTATCCCAGACGCCCGTGACGGTCGGCTTCTGGCCCGCTTCGTCGTCGGTGAAGAGGGTCTTGCCGAGGCGCCCTTCATTATGCGCGATGAGGCCCGCGGCGACGGCGAGAATATGGCCGGTCGAGCGATAATTGCGCTCGAGGCGGATCACCTTCGCGCCCGGAAAATCCTTCTCGAAGCGCAGGATGTTGTCGACCTCGGCGCCGCGCCAGCCATAGATCGACTGGTCGTCGTCGCCGACGCAGCAGACGTTCTGGCGCCCCTGCGCGAGCAGCCGCAGCCACAGATACTGGATCGCATTGGTGTCCTGATACTCGTCGACCAGCATATATTTGAAACGGTCCTGATACTGCTTCAGGACTTCGGGGTTTTCGCGCAGCAGACGCAGACATTCGAGCAGGAGGTCGCCGAAATCGGCGGCGTTGAGGATTTTCAGCCGCTCCTGATAGAGCGCATAGAGCGCCGCGCCCTTGCCATTGGCGAAGGCCGCCGCCTCGCCCGGCGGGACATGCTTGGGATCGAGGCCGCGATTTTTCCAGGCGTCGATCTGGAAGGCGAGCGCGCGCGCCGGCCAGCGCTTGTCATCGACATTCTCGGCCTGAAGCACCTGCTTCATAAGGCGGATCTGATCGTCCGTATCGAGAATGGTGAAGCTCGATTTGAGGCCGACCAGCTCGGCGTGGCGGCGCAGGATCTTGGTCGAAATCGCGTGAAAGGTGCCAAGCCAGGGCATGCCTTCGGCGACCGGGCCGGCCAGCATGGCGACGCGGTCCTTCATCTCCCGCGCGGCCTTGTTGGTGAAGGTCACGGCGAGAATTTCAGAAGGGCGCGCCCGCCCCTCGGCGATGATATGGGCGATGCGCGTCGTCAGAACCCGCGTCTTGCCCGTGCCCGCCCCCGCCAGCACGAGCACCGGACCGTCGAGCGCCTCGACCGCCGCGCGCTGCTCGGCGTTGAGCCCCTCGAGATAGCGCCGCCCGCCAGCGGCCGCCCGCGCCCGCGCGGCGATGCCGCCCGGCTGCGGCGCCGGGGCTTCAAGGCCAGCGAGCGAGAAAGGATCGGTCAAATCGATGCGGCTCCTGTTGCGGCCTAGCGGGACATCCGCCGAATCACGCGCGGCGACCATTATGCGCCCATTCGGCGGGCTCTCCAGCATTGGCCCGCGCCCTGGCTTCAATGTGGGGCCTCGGCGCCGTTCTGTCGAACCTCGGCAGGAGGCGAATGCCCATTCCATTGTGTGCTTTTAGACGCGGATCGAGGTATCCCGGTGCGACGCCAGACAATTTTTCCGCGCCGCGAAGGGCCAAAGCCAAGTCCAAGCCGCGGCTCGGCGCAACCCGGAGTCGGCGCTGGGGACCAAAATGAACTATAAGTTCGCGATCGGCCACAGCACAGATAGACGAAATTGCGCGACAGTCTGACCATTCTCGCCATCGCCCTGATCGTCGTCCTGACCGCCGCCCTGGTCGGCCCCTATCTCGTCGACTGGAGCGCCGAGCGCGGCTGGATCGAAGCGCGCCTCACCGAGACGCTTGGCGCGCAGGCGAAAATTCGCGGGGCCATCGACCTCAAATTGCTGCCGAGCCCCTATTTCGTCGTCGACGACATCGAGATCGGCGACAAGACCACGCCCTTCGCCCTCTCCGCCAAAAAACTGCGCCTCGAGCTTGCGCCCGCGGCGCTGCTGCGCGGCGAGGTCGATTTCGTCGAGGCGAGGCTTGAAGCGCCGCGCCTCGCGCTTGACCTTGGCCCGACGGCGCGCTGCCGCTGGCGCTGCCCGAGGCCGGGCGTCGCGGATCGCTTCCGCTTCGAAAGAATCGCCGTTGCAAACGGCGTTCTCAGCGTCATCGACGCGAGGAACAATCGCCGTCTCGATCTTGAGGGGATCGACTTCGAAGGCTGAGGCGGAGTCGCTGTTCGGGCCTTTCAAGGGGAGAGGCGCGCTGGGCGAAGGCGGATGCGCGCACGCCGTTCCACTTCGCGACGGGGCCGATGGAGAAGGGCGAGCTTAACCTCAAGCTCGTCACTGAGGCCCGCGGCTCGCATCCTGGCGTTGATCTCGACGGACGGCTCACGTCTGCAGCCGGGCGCACAGCGCTTCGCCGGCGCCGCGAAATTCGAAAGCGCCGCCGAACCGCTCATGGCGCGCTTCCGGCCAGCTGACGCTCGATGCGCAAAGCGCCGCGCTCGATCAGATCGAGCTGCGCATCGGCGAAGAGGCCCATGAGCTGAGTCGCAAAAGGCGAAGCGGAGCTTGATTTTTCGGCCGCGCCCAAAGCCAGCGCGACGCTCGCCTCCGACGCAATCGATCTCGACGCGTGGCGGGCCGCCGATCCTGATGCGGCCGCGGGCCTCGCGCTGATGCTCCCGCCAGCGTTTCCGCCGCTGCCCTTGACCCTGACCTATGGCGCCAAAACACTGACCTTTGGCGGCGCGACATTCACCGATGTTTCGACGGATCTCGTGTTCGGCCAGCGGCGAGCGGCTTTCGTCGCGGCGAGCGCCGCGAATGCCGGCGCAAATCCAGAAAATGCGGCGAAACAGATGGCCGACGCGGAGCCTTCGGCGTGGCTGCGCTTCGAGGCGCGCGGACCCGGAAGATCGCGCCTTTTTCTCGACGGCCAATGGCGCGATGGGGCCCGAGCCCGGCTTCGAGGGCGAGGTTCAGGCGAGCGCCGAGGACGCGCGCTGGCTCAAGGACTGGCTCGCGCCTCTCGCGCCGCAATGGGCGCCGCAGGCCATTCCGATCCGCGCCGTCGATCTCTCGGCGCGAACGAACCTGTCCCCGACGGCGATCAAGCTTCGCGATCTCGTCGCCGAGATCGACGGCGCGCATGTCACCGGAACGCTCGACTATCGGCTGGCGTCGGGATCAGCGCCTGCGCGCCTCGACGCCGATCTGGCGACGCCCGCACTCGACCTTGGCGAGACCTCCGGTTTCGATCCGCACGGCTTCGTCAGCCGGATTTTTGGCGCCAGCGATGGATCATTGCGGCTCGAGGCGGGCGCGCTGACGCTGGGGCAAAGCGACGGTGGACAGCCCGCCCCGATCGGCGACCTCAATGTCGATCTCGTCAAGACGGGCGAAAAAATCGAGCTCAATGAATTGACCTTCGAGGGCCAGGACGGCGCCGTCATCACCGCGAGCGGCCTTCTTTCGCAGCAAAAGCGCCCATATCGACGCGAAAGTTGTCGGCCCCCGCGCCAGCGGGCTCGCCGCGCTGCTCGCCACCCTCGCGCCGGGACCGGCGGCGGAACTCTTGCGCACGCGCGCCGGCTTGCTGACGCCGATCGATCTCAGCCTCAGCGCAGACGCGGCGGAAAAGGACTCCGCCTTCGCCATCACGGCGCTCGCCGCGCGGGGAACCATCGGCGCGACCAGCATCGAAGCGGCGGTCAAAGAGGATGCCAAGCAGACCGGGGCAGTCACGATTTCGGCGCTCGCGCAAGCGAAAGACAGCCTGCCGCTGCTGCGCCTGCTCGGGCTCGCGGCCGACGCCGGGCGCGGCGCCGGAGCGGCGCAAGATCGAGATCAAAGCGCATGGGCCGCTCGGCGGCGCGGCGCAGACGGCGATCAAGGCGGCCCTCGGTCCGGCCAGCCTGACGTTTCAGGGCGAGGTCGTGACCGATTTGACGCAGCCCGCGGCGAAAGGCGCCTTTCGCTTTGCAAGCCCCGATGCTGCGCCCATGCTGCGCACAATGGGACTCGCCTTTCCCGATTTCGCCGCCAGAGTGCCGATCAGCGGCCGCCGGCGAACTCGCCTGGACCAAAACCGAATTTGGCCTGACCAATCTCAAGGCCGACGTCGCGGGGATATCCCTCACCGGCGCCCTCGATTTCGGGAGGCAGGCGCCAGGCCGGCTGACCGGATCGATCGCCGTCGATGAAATGCCCGCGCTGGCGCTGTTTGGGCTCGTGCTCGGCGCGCCAGAGCCGGCCAAAGCCGGTTCGCTCTGGTCGAGCCTCGCCTTCGCGCCGGCCGCCTTCGACCTCCCGAACGCGAGCATCGCCCTGACCGTCAAGGATATGGCGCTCGCCTCGCCGATATTTCCGCGCGGCGCTGCCGCAAAAGACGCACGCGCCACCCTCTTGACTGCACCCGGGCTCATGGATCTGCAGGATCATAAGCTGCGATGTCGGCGGCGGCAGGCTCGCCGGCGAAATCAAGCTGCGCCGTCGCGGGCGACGTTTCGATCGAGGGCCATCTCGATTTCGCCGACATGGCGCTCGACGGTCCCGCCGCTGCGCGGCCGGATGAGCGGCGCCCTCGACCTCGCAGGCACGGGCAAAAGCGCGGACGCGGTCGTCGCCAGCCTCGCCGGTTCGGGCCGCGCGCTCATTTCCGATCTGACGATTCCGCGCGCCGATCCGGCGGCGGTTGCGCGGGTCTTCGCGGCGTTCGATCAGGACGGCCACAAGCTCGGCGCCGACGATGTCGCCGCGGCCCTGGCGAGCGAACTCAAGCGCGCCGATCTCAAGATCAAAAGCGGCGCATTCGATATCGCCGTCGCCGCGGGCGTGCTGCATCTGTCGCCAGCTACGGCGCCGGAGAAGCCTGAGCGCCGCGACTCTCCGCGTCATTCGATCTTCGCCGGGCGATCTTCGCTCAGCGTCTGAGCCTCGCTCTTAACCCGGCGCCGAAGGATTTCAGCGGGCCGGCGCCGCAGATCGCGCTGCTATTTGAGGGACCACTTTCCAGCCCTGCGCTTCAGATCGACGCCGCGCCGCTCGCCAACGCGCTCGCCGCCCGCGCCATCGTGCGGGAAAGCGCGCGCATCGAATCCTATGAATTCGACATTCATGAGCGGGCGTTCTTCTATCAGCGCCTGTTGTCGGAGCGGCGCCGCGAAGCGGAGCGGCTCAAGGCCGAAGCCGAGGCCGCCGCCGCAGAAGACGCCGAACTCCTGCCGATTGACGCGCGTCCGTTGCGCGGCCGCGCCGGCTAGCGCTCTGCGAAATCCTGCGCCAGCGCGGACTGGAGGACGAAAACGCGGATCGCAGAGGATAGATTGGCCGCCGCCGCGTGCCAGCGTCGATCTCCGCGACCAAGGCCGCGAGCGACACGCCGCGCGCCGCGGCCAGCGCGTTCAGGCGGTCCCAGAAGGCGCGCTCCAGGGAGATGCTGGTGCGATGTCCGGCGATGGCGAGCGAGTGCTTGACGATCGCTCCCGCGGCGCGGCGGGCTCCCGTCACCCTGCGTCGTCATCTGGCGGCGCCGGCATCCGCGCGCCGATGACCATCAAGACGCGTCGCCTCCAGTTCGCGCAGCCTGATCGCCGCCTCGCGCCCGGCGCGGCTGGCGCCGAATTTCGCCCGGTTCGCAGCGGCTTCCGCGTCAGATCCGGCGCGCGCTTTTTGCTTGCGCGCGCGGCGCAGATTGACGATCTCGCCCATCAGCGTTTTCTTGCGAAAAGCGTCGATGGAGACGATCTTGTCCGTTGCACTGTCGCCGGCGGCGCTGGCGTCTCGCGCCGCCTCCGCATCTTTGCGGCTTCACGTATCGACCGCGGCGAGCCGCGCCGACGGCGCCGTCGCCACCGCTCGGCGAACCGGCGTCATTGGCGCTGGCCTCCGCTCGTTTCGACGTCGAGCTTGAATTCAAGGTCGAAGCCGGCGGCGGGATCGGAGAAACGGGTGATGGCGTCGAAGGGAATGAGCAGCATCTCCGGCACGTTCTTGAACGACAGCCCGACCTCGAACGCATGATCGCTGACGCTCAAATCCCAGAACTGATGCTGCAGGATGATCGTCATTTCGTCCGGATAGAGCTCGCGCATGCGCGACGACAGCCGGACGCCGCGCGCGTGGGTGCGAAACGTAATGTAAAAATGATGTTCGCCGACGAGGCCGTCGCGCGCCATGTCGCCCAGCACCTTGCGGACGACGCCGCGCAGGGCGTCCTGGACGAGAATGTCATAGCGCATCAGATCCACAGCCATGAAGACCTCGGGACGACAAATCGAGCGCGACGCGCAAAAGCTTGCCGATTGAGTTAAACAAAAACCGGACGATTGGCAAAGCGGCAAAAGGGAATTGAGCAGACGAAATGAAAGTGGAGGCTTCTGTTGCCAGGTGCCTCCGAACCCCGCCTTAGAGTGCTACCCCCAAGGGCTTTGATTTCGGTACTATTGCCGCATTACGCAGCAACGGCCACCGGAGCATAGTTGTCATTCGCAACTATAAGGTTAGCCCGATAACGGCGGTACAATGCCGAGCGAAAGACTATCCTTTACACTCCCCGTCGAACCTATTTCGCCCCCGCCAAAATCCGCCTGCTGAAATTCGTTCCGGCAGACGGATTTTGGTGGAGGCGCCGGGTACCGCCCCCGGGTCCGAAGAGCTTATTTCGACGCCGTTTATCGCCATAGCCGCAAGAGCGCGGCAAAATCAATATAGGCGCGAAAGTCGGATTTTACAAAGGCCATGCGATTCGCCGCGCTGCGCGCAATTTTCCGTTATCGCAAACCCTTCGGCGCGCGGCTTATCCCCAGGCGGCTTGCCGTCAACGACTTGACCACGCCGGCCCCGACGCCGATTTTCCTCTGCGGCAACCCTTATGCTGCGGCGCAGCATAAATCGCCGCCGCGCGGCGGCGTCGAGCGCCACATGTGTCGAGGATTTACAGATGCGCGCCTATCTCGACCTGCTCGACAAAATCCTCAGCGAAGGCGCGCCGAAAGACGATCGCACCGGCACCGGCACGCTTTCGATCTTCGGCCATCAGATGCGCTTTGACCTCAGCGCAGGATTTCCGATGGTCACGACGAAGAAGCTGCACTGGAAATCGATCGTGCACGAATTGCTGTGGTTTTTGCGCGGCGACACCAATATCGCCTATCTGAAGCAGCAACGGCGTCGGCATTTGGGACGAATGGGCCGACGAAAACGGCGATCTCGGGCCGGTCTATGGCCGGCAGTGGCGTTCCTGGGCGGCGCCGGACGGGCGGACCATCGACCAGATTTCCAACGTCATCGATGAAATCAAGCGCAATCCATTCTCGCGCCGTCTCATCGTGTCAGCCTGGAATCCGGCCGACATTCCGGACATGGCGCTGGCGCCCTGCCATTGCCTGTTCCAGTTCAACGTCCGCGACGACGCGGACGGCGTGCGCCGCCTCGATCTCCAGCTCTATCAGCGCTCCGGCGACGTTTTTCTCGGCGCGCCGTTCAATATCGCAAGCTATGCGCTTCTGACCGAGATGACGGCGCAGGTCTGCGGCCTCGCCCCCGGCGATTTCGTCCATACATTCGGCGACGCGCATCTTTACCGCAACCATCTGGAGCAGGCGCGCCTGCAGCTTGCCCGCGAGCCGCGCCCGCTGCCGCGGCTCAAGCTCAACGAGACGGTGAAATCGATCTTCGATTTCCGCTTCGAGGACATCGCGCTCGAAAATTACGACCCGCATCCGGCGATCAAAGCGCCGGTCGCGGTGTGACTCGTGCGGATCGCGCGGCCACCGCGCGTCAATAACGAATCAGGTCGCAGCCCCAGTCCCAATATTTCCGCGCAATCTGACGTCCGAACAGTTGCAGCCTCAAAGGAGGCGAGCCGGGCGCCGCGATGATCGACGACGACGGCCGCACGTCCAACGCGGGCGGAAAAGGATCGCCGCCATAAGCCGCCGCCCGGCACGCGACGCTCGCTCCGATATCGGAGGGATCGTAACCCGGAAAAAGATATTCAGGATTGAAGATATTGTCGAAGCGCTCCTTGAAGAGAAAATAATGGCTCGCCGGAACAAGCACCGCCCTGTCGCCGGCGGCGGCCCTTAGCGCCGCGGCGTTCGCGCTAATTTGGGCGCGCTCCTCGAAATAGGACGAACGGGTCTCGATAAGCCGCAGCAGCACAAAAAACGACGCGGGAGCGAGCGGCGCAAACAAAATCAGAGCGCCTGAAATGAAGACGGCGGTGCGCCGGCGCGGCTGAACCCCGCCGATCGATAAAAACCAAAATGACATGGTCACGGCGACGAACGCAATGGCTATGAAATAATTGCCCTGTCTCGGAAAAATCAATGGCGTAGCGAGCAGAAGCAAGCCCAGCGCGAGAGGCGCCGAGGCCTGTCGCAGCCAATCCTTCCGCGGCTCGACGGACGCCAGAACGAATATGATGAAGGCAACGGCGAGAAGCCACCTGACCCCCCACAAAATGGAGAACATACCCGGCGGAGAAGAGAGCGTGTTTGAGTTTGTCCATGAAACCGACATCGTTAAAGATGATCTCGGTATGATGCGTAAAGCGCGCAATGCTGGTCGGATCGATCAAGGCGTAGATCGCGATCGTCGCCAATAGCGGCGCCGCCGCGACCGCGACGCCCTTTGCGACCAGCGCAGCCAGTTGGGCGACGGGCAATTTTGAGCCGTGATAGACGAGCGTCACGGCAAGCGCGCCGCCAACCAAGCCATAATAGGGTGAAATCAGAAACGTCAGCCCGGCGATGAGAAACAGAAAGAGAGACGACGCCGGCGTGATTCCCCGCCAATTGCAAATGATCGGCATCGCCAGCAAAAACACGAGCGCAAAATGGTCGGGCCGATCCCCCGGCCATTCGTAGCCGCCGGTCGGCAAAACGAGGGCCAATGCGACCGCGAAGGCGATCTGGAGCCGGATATCGATGCTTCGCGGCAGCAGGGTCAAAACTTCTGCGCAAAGCATAGCGGAGATCGCCAAATCAAACATATTGTTTGAATCGACGCTGCAGCCAAATATGCTTGCAAATCCGCCAAAGACCAAGGGGAAAATCGGCCCCTGACTCAGCCACAGCTTCCGATCAAAACTGTCGGTTCCGACATAAGACGCGCTGGTAAATCCGTGGCCCAGCGCGAGATTGCAGCCGGGATCCTTGAAATGATAGACGTCCGGTCCGATCAGCACATTCGGAAAGGCGATGCGGAACGCGATCCATAGAATGAGGCCGGCGAGGAGAATCAGATATTTTGGGTGAAACAACGTCGGCGCCGCTCGCATCGAATCATATGCCTCGAACGCCGCCAACCGCCGACTCCCGATGTGCAAGGATTTACAAGGGTCAAGGCGCACCCGCAATGAGGCGGGAGACACGCGAATTCGCAGTTCGCAGCGCTAGATGCATAGCGACGGTCAGCCGTCAATACAACCGCCGTCAATACGAGCGCCGCCGCCCGCAGCGACCGGACAGGCTGGCGCAGCTCGTATTGGCTGGGCCTTTGCGATCGCCTGGGCTATAGGGAGCGCCTCGCATCAGTTTGAGCAAGGCGCCATGACCCGCTCGGAGTCGGCCGAACGCAAAGCGCCTGGCGCTCTTTATTTTCCGGCCGGACAAGCCTCGACCAGGGCGGGCATCCTCTGGATGCTCGTCGCGACCCTGCTGTTCGTCTGCCAGGATTCGACCGCGCGGATTTTGCTCGCATCCTGTCCGCCCGCGGAAATCGCCTTCGCACGCTTCTTCGTTCATCTGGTTCTGGTCGGCGCGTTCCTCGGCTGGCGGGAGCCGCTTCTCATGCGCACGCGCCGGCCGGTCTTGCAGATGCTTCGGTCGAGCCTGCTTCTCGGGACGACGCTGTTCGGCTTACTGGCGCTGAACGTCATGCCTTTTCTCGATTTCTCCGCCGTCGCCTGGGTCGCGCCCGTGCTCGTCACCGCTCTTTCGGTCTGGCTCCTTCGCGAGAAAGTTGGCCTGCGCGGATGGCTCAGCGTTTTCGCCGGCCTCGCCGGCGTCTGGGTCATCGTCGGACAAGGCGGCATCGATTTTTCGCCGCTGATGGCGTGGCCGCTCCTCGCCGCGCTTTGCAATGCGCTCTATCAGATCGCGACCCGCAAGCTGCACACCAGCGACCCCGCCCTGACCACGCTGTTTTACTCGCCCCTCGCGGGCGCCATTTTCTGCGCCGCGCTCCTTCCTTTCGTCGGCGTCGCGCCAAGGCCCGCCGATCTGGCGCTGATGTTTCTTCTCGGCGCCCTCGGCGTCGCCAGCCATTTTTGCATGATCCGCGCTTTCGCGGCGGCGCCCGCAAATATCATCGCGCCTTTCGGCTATACGGCGCTGCTTTGGGCGCTTCTGTCCGGCCGTTGTGATTTTCGCGGAGGTTCCGAGCTTGCGCACGATCATCGGCGCGGGCCTCATCGTCGCCGCCGGCCTTTCGATTTTCCTCGGCGTACGGCCGAGACGGAGCGCGTGAAACCATGGATACGATTCGTAAGCCCCCGCACATTCGCGCAGCAGAGTCCGGCCGACGCGGCGCTTATCTTCGCTTTCGTCGCCGAATTGGCGGCCTACGAGAATCTCTCCCACGAACTCCTTGCGACGCGGGAGGACATCGCCGCCGCGCTGTTTGGCGCCGCGCCGCGCGCCTTTTGCGATATCGCCGAGAACGGGCGCGAAGCGGTCGGCTTCGCCTTGTGGTTCTACACATTTTCGAGCTTTCGCGGCCGCTGCGGCATCTGGCTCGAGGATCTTTACGTGCGCCCCGCCTTCCGCGGACAGGGTTTCGGCAAGGCGCTGTTGAAGCGCGTCGCGCGCCGCTGCGTCGAGGAGAATCTCGGCCGGTTCGAATGGTCGGTGCTCGACTGGAACGAACCCTCCATCCGTTTTTACAAGGGGCTCGGCGCGCGGCTGATGGATCAATGGCGAATTTGCCGCGTCGAGGATGAGGCGCTGCGCAGACTCGCCGACACCGCGCCGCCGCCGGCATGAACGCGCCGCTCGCCATCGTCGCGGCGATCGGCCGAAACGGCGTCATCGGGGCCGACGATCGCCTGCCCTGGCGCCTGCCGAGCGATCTCAAGCGGTTCCGCGCGCTGACGCTTGGCAAGCCCTTGCTGATGGGCCGCAAGACGTTCCAGTCGATCGGCCGCGCCCTGCCCGGACGCGAAACGATCGTCGTGACGCGCGAACGCGGCTTTGCGGCGCAGTCCAGCCGGCGTTCACGTCGCTCATGATCTCGACGCCGCACTGGCGCTGGCGCAGGCGCGGGCGCGGGCGATGGGCGCGGACGAAATCATTCTGGCGGGCGGCGGCGATCTTTACGCCGCGCTGCTCGCTCGCGTCGATCGCATGTATCTGACGCTGGTCGATCTGTCGCCGCCGGGCGACGCGCATTTCCCGCCGATCGACGCGGCGCAATGGATCGAAACGGCGCGGACGCGGCCGCAGCCTGTCCCGGCGGATGAAGCGGCCTTTACTTTCGTCGCGTTTCGCCGCCTCAAATCCGCGCCGTAACGAAGTCCGTCAGATCCAAAGCGAACCATTTCGCCTTGGCGGCATTGAAGTCCGCCGAGGAGAAACGCCATCCGAAACGCTATCCCGCTCGAAATCGAACCCGCTCAACGCGCCCTTCGCGCCATTTGCACGTGCGCGAAGACGCGACGTTTGCTTCTCGCGCTCGCGCTCGTCGCCTCTGGGGAATTGCCTGCAAAAGCCGCTCTCGCGGCTGCGCCGGAGATTCGCAAGGACGCGGAAACGCCTCTGCCGCCGCGAAGGCCTTCGCCCCCCGCCTCCCCCGCCGAGATCAGCGCTTCGCCGCACGCGCCTGAAGCGACCGGCGCGCCGACGACAGACTGCCCCGCATCGCTCCTCGCCAAAGGCGTGGTTTTCAAGCCGGCGAAGATGGAGCCGCCGGCCGATCCGCGCTGCGTCGTCGCGCAGCCGGTCACCGTCGAGTCGCTGGCCTCGCCGGGCGGCCAACGCATCGACTTGCCGGACCGCCCGACGGTCGACTGCGTCACTGCGACGACCTTCGCAAGTTTCGTCGCGGAAGCTCTGGCGCCGCTCGCCAAAGGCTCCTTCGACGCCTCGATCGCCGCGATCCGCACGGGTCCCGGGTTCGACTGTCGAATGCGCGACCACCTTGCTGGCGGCAAACTGAGCGAGCACGCCAAGGGCCTCGCGATCGACATCGCCAGCATTGCCTTCGCCGGCGGCCGCGTCTATCAGGTCGGCGCCATGGCCGACGACGCCGAGCGGGCGTTCGACCACGCCGCCCGCGCCGCCGCCTGCGGCTATTTCCACACGGCGCTTGGCCCCGGCGCCGACGCCTTTCACAGCAGCCACTGGCACGTCGATCTCGAAAGCCGGGGCTCCGACGGCAAATCGAAGTTTTGCCAGTAAGTCGCGATTTGGCCCCTCGACAGCGGCGTCTCGGGCTTTGAACATTGCGGCGAGCCCGCGCGGCGCCCATTTGTGCTCTCGCGGGCGTTCTCCTATAAGTGCGCCGGAGCAGGTCATCCTATTTTCAGATCGAGGTTTCATGCCGTGGATCAATGAAGGCGGAAGCGGCGGCTCCTGGAAGCCCACCGGGGGCGGCCCCTGGGGGCAAAAGCCAAGTTCGCCGCAGCCGGATCTCGAAGAGCTTCTGCGGCGCTGGCAGGCTGGAATCCAGAAATGGATTCCAGGCGGCGGCGGACTTGGGAGCGGGCGCGGAATTCTCGCCCTGGCGCTCGTCGGGATCGCCTTCTGGCTCCTTTCCGGATTTTACGCCGTCGGCCCAAATGAAGTCGGCTTGAACAAAATCTTCGGCCGCTACACCGGCAAGACCGGGCCTGGCCTCAACTACAACCTGCCCGCCCCGATCGGCGAAGTGGAGAAGCTTGCCGTCACCGATCGCAACGTCATCAATATCGGCTTCGCGACGCGCACCGATTTGCGCGCGCCGAGCGGACAGATGTCGATCGACTTGCCGGAAGAGAGCCTGATGCTGACCGGCGACGAAAACATCGCCGACGTGAAGTTCGTCGTCATCTGGCAGATCGATCCGGTGCATCCGGAGGATTACGCCTTCAACATCTCCAATCAGCGCGAGACCGTGAAGGCGGTGGCGGAAAGCGCGATGCGCGAAGTCATCGGCCGCGGCAAGATCCTGCAAATTCTGAACGTCGATCGCCCAAAGATCGAGGCCGACGTGCAGGAGCTCATGCAAAAGGTGCTGAACAGCTACAAGGCCGGCATTCTGGTGTTGCAGGTCCAATTGCAATCCGTTGACCCGCCGGAGCAGGTCATAGCCTCCTTCAAGGACGTGATCGCGGCGCAACAGGATCAGGACCGTTTGCGCAACGAGGCCGAGGCCTACGCCAACCGCGTGGTGCCGGAAGCGCGCGGCAAGGCCGCCGCGATCATTCAGGCGGCCGAGGGCTATCGGCTTCAGACGGTCGCCGAGGCGACGGGTCAGGCCGCCCGATTCAACAAGATCTACGACGAATACAAAAAGGCGCCGGAAGTGACGCGCGAGCGCATGTATCTCGAAACGATGGAGCGCGTGTATGGCGGCGCGAACAAGGTGATCGTCGATCAGAACGCGCAGGGCCAGGGCGTCGTGCCCTATCTGCCGCTCGGCGCGTTGCAGGAAAAGCCCGCAGACGGATCGCAAAAATGAGGGCCGGGTCCGTCGTCGCCCTGTTCGTCGGCGCCATCGCGCTCCTGATCGTCGCGACAGGCGCGGTGTTCACGGTTCAGCAGACCCAACAGGCGCTTGTGCTTCGCTTCGGCGAGCCGGTGCCGGGCCGGGGATTGATCACAAAGCCCGGACTTCACTTCAAGATCCCCTTCGTCGAGGAGGTCGTCTATCTCGACAATCGCATCCTTGTCGTCGAGGCGCCGAAACAGGAAGTGCTCGGAGCCGACAGCAGCCGGCTCGATGTCGATTCCTTCCTGCGCTACAAGATCGTCGATCCGCTCAAATTCTATCAGACGGTCGGCTCGCCCGAACGGGCGAACAGCCAGCTCGGCTTCATCTTGAACTCCGCCGTGCGCCGCGTGCTCGGCGATGCGACCCAGACCCAGATCGTCCGCGACAATCGCGCCGACCTCATGGTCAAGATCCGCGACCAGGTGAACGAGGAAGGCAGCCGCCTCGGCATCGACGCCGTCGACGTGCGAATCCGCCACGCCGACCTGCCGCCGCAGATCTCCGAGAAAGTGTTCAGCCGGATGCAGAGCGAGCGTGCGCGCGAGGCGGCCGAACATCGCGCCAAGGGCTCGGAAACCGCGCAAACCACAAGGGCCGAGGCCGACCGCGATGTCGTCGTTCTGCTCGGCGACGCGCAGCGTCAGGCCGATCAAACGCGCGGCGCGGGCGATGCGGAGCGCAACCGCATCTTCGCCGAAGCCTACGGCAAGGACTCCGACTTCTTCGCCTTCTATCGCTCGATGCAGGCCTATGAGGCGGGATTCAAATCTGGCGACACCCGCATGGTGGTCAGCCCAAAATCGGATTTCTTCCGTTTCTTCGGCTCGGCCAAAGGCGAAGCGCCGGCTGTAGCGGCGAGCCCATCGCCGCCCGCCGCCGGCGCGACGCAATAGAGCTGGCCGAAAAGCCGCGCGGCCGACCGATCCGGTCCTGCGAAATCTGTTACTGCTCCGCTTTATGCCCGACCCAAATCGGACTACGTATGACGGTTTGATGACACGTCATTATCGCTCAAGATCGGATGTCCCATGTCGCACGCGCAACCAAATGGCAAGCCTGGAATTTCCGCGCCGCGGGCCGAGCGCTACAGCGCCGGCAAAGCGCTGCGCGATCAAGTCTCGCGCGAGAGCCATGCGGATTGCCCCCCCGGCTCCGAACGCGATCCCGTTGCGATCCTCGCCGAATCCGATCCGCAGCGGCTGCCGAACCTGCTGCCGATCCGCTACCAGCGCATGGCGCAATCCGCCTTTACGTTCCTGCGCGGCGCCGCCGCGGTGATGGCGCATGATCTCGCGGAGCTGCCGAAGCTCGGCATTCCCGTGCAAGCCTGCGGCGATTGCCATTTGATGAATTTCGGCGCCTTCAACACGCCCGAAGGACGGATGCTGTTCGACATCAATGATTTCGACGAGACTTTGCCCGGCGTCGACTTCACCGTGGATTTGAAGCGGCTCGTCGCCAGCGTCGCCGTCGCCGCGCGCGACGCCGGCGTGTCGGACAAAAGGGCCAAGACGCTGGCGCGCAGCGTGGCCAGGGCCTATCGCGAATTCGTTCGCGAACTCGCCGAAGAGACCCCACTCGAAGTCTGGTACGCCCGGATGGACATCGAGCGCGAAGTCAGGCTGATCGACGACGCGAAGCTGCGCGACGATCTTTTGTCGATCCTGATCAAATCGAAGAAGGATCTGGCCGCGGACGACAATTTCCCGCACCTCGCCACCACGAAAGACGGCGTCGCGCGGATCGAAGATCACCCGCCGCTGATCTATCATTTCAATACCGATGAGACGCATGATCAAAAGGTCCACGCTCATTCGGTATTCGCGGAATATCAGCAGACGCTTCTGCCGGATCGCCGCGCACTCGTCGCACGCTATGATCTCGCCGACATCGCGATGAAAGTCGTCGGCGTCGGCAGCGTCGGCACATTCTGCGCCATCGGCCTTTTCATGACCGCCGATCAGGAGCCTCTGTTTCTGCAGGTCAAGCAGGCGCTCCATTCGGTGCTCGAAAAGATCGTCGCGGCCGCCGGCCGATCTTGCGGCGCAGGGCGGCCTGCGCGTCGTCGAGGGCCAGCGCGCGCTACAGGCCGCGAGCGATCTTTTTCTCGGCTGGACCGAAGACAAGGCGTCCCAGCGGCAGTTCTATGTCCGCCAGCTGAAGAACCGCAGGCTCGGCTCAATCGGCGAAGTCATCGAGGGCCGCGCGCTCGACGCCTACGCCAATCTCTGCGGCCGCACGCTGGCGCGGGCGCACGCCCGCACGGGCGACCCCGCGCTCATCGCCGGCTACATCGGAAAATGCGAGGTCCTCGACGAGGCTCTGGCGTCTTTTGCGATGAGCTACGCCACGTTGACGGATCGCGACCATGCCCGGCTGGTTCAGTCGATCGACAAGCAGACAGGGCTGCCGGCCGCGGCGGTGCGCGCCGTGGCTTGAGCGACACCCCTTCCGGGCGGCGATGGGGCGCTGCGAAAACCTGAGGAAGGCGACTCCTGGCCGCCGTGCGCGTCGCGAATCCGCGCGATCACGAAGTTTTGCTGGATTTCGGACGCCGTTTCCGCTCCATTGCGTCAAATGAAAAGTCCGGCGGGCTAAAATCTCTCCCAAGAGTCGCGAAGAAAGTTCCGCGCGGCCGGCAGAGCTTGCGCAGTTTGCGGCGAGGCGGTTACTGGTTCGCGCAATCTTCCTGAAACCGGACAATGCGCTCGCGGCTGCGCCCGAGCAATTGGAGGAGAGTGCTTTTATGGGTTTGTTCAAGACCATGCGCCATGGGGCCTCTCGTGGCGCTCGCCGGCGCGCTCGTCCTTGGCGCGGGCGGCGCCTTCGCGGCCGCTGCTGGGCGCCCCCGCGGCGTTCGCGAAGGGGCCGGATTCGCTCGCCGATCTCGCCGCCCAGATCAGCGATACGGTGGTCAATATTTCGGCGACGCAGACGATGGACGAGAAGCACGCCGGCGACTGCGCCGCAGCTGGAGCCCGGCACGCCGTTCGACGATCTCTTCGAGGAGTTTTTCCGCCGCCGCCAGCAGGGCAAGGGCGGAGCCGATCAGGAGAGCCCGCAGCCGCCGCACGAGCGCAGGTCAAACTCGCTCGGCTCCGGCTTCGTCATCGATCCGTCGGGCATCATCATCACCAACAATCACGTCATCGCCGACGCCAATGATGTGACGGTCATCTTCACCAATGGCCAGAAGCTGAAAGCCGAGGTGATCGGCAAGGATTCGAAAGTCGACGTCGCGGTGCTGCGCGTCAAGCCGGACAAGCCGCTGAAAGCCGCGAAGTTCGGCGACAGCGAGAAGATGCGCGTCGGCGACTGGGTCGTCGCGGTCGGCAATCCGTTCGGCCTCGGCGGCACCGTCACGGCCGGGATCATCTCGGCGCGCAACCGCAATATCGATTCCGGCCCCTACGACAATTATTTCCAGACCGACGCGGCGATCAACAAAGGCAATTCCGGCGGACCTCTGTTCAACATGGACGGCGAGGTCATCGGCATCAATACCGCGATCCTCTCGCCCTCCGGCGGCTCGATCGGCATCGGCTTCTCGACGCCGTCGGCGACGGTCGAGCCGGTCATCGAGCAGCTGCAGAAATTCGGCGAAACGCGGCGCGGCTGGCTTGGCGTGCGCATTCAGAACGTCGACGACACGATCGCCGAATCGCTCAATCTCGGCTCTGTGCGGGGCGCCCTCGTCGCCGGCACCGACGACAACGGACCGGCCAAGGCGGGCGGACTGCAGGCCGGCGACGTCATCTTGAAATTCGACGGCGTCGAGATCAAGGAATCGCACGATCTGCCCAAGATCGTCGCCTCCGCCCCGGTCGGCAAGGATGTCGAGGTCGTGCTGTTGCGGCAAGGCAAGCAGATCACCAAGACGATCAAGCTCGGACGCCTTGAGGATAACGAGAAACAGAAGGCCGAGCAGACGGCGAAGGCCGACGACGCGCGAAAAGCCGCCGGCCACGGGCGCGGTCGTCAAGGCGCTGGGGATGGCGTTCTCCAGCCTCGACGACGGCGCGCGGCAAAAATATGCGATCAAGCCGGGCGTCGCCTCCGGCGTCGTCGTGACCAATGTCGATCCCGATTCCGGCGCTGCGGAAAAACACATCCTGCCCGGCGAAATCATCATGGAGATCAATCAGGAGCCGGTCAAAGAGCCGGCCGACGTCGCCGGCAAGATCGACGCGCTGAAAAAAGACGGCAAGAAATCGGCTCTTCTGCTGGTCGCCAACGCGCAGGGCGAGATGCGCTTCGTCGCGCTGTCCTTGCCCTGACGCCGGCGATCAGGGGACGGCGGAATTAAGCGTCGCCGCCGCCCCTTGCCCGCAGCAGGACGGCTCGTTATAAGGCTGTCACCAGAAGCGGCCGGCTCTCGCGCCGCCTTGTCGGAGTGTAGCGCAGCCTGGTAGCGCACCTGCTTCGGGAGCAGGGGGTCGGAGGTTCGAATCCTCTCACTCCGACCACAAAGCTCAAAAACTCAGGCGAAACGCCGGTTCTCGTAGAAGCTCGGTCGACGAGCGGCGACCGAGCAGCAGCGAGGCGAACGACGTCTCGCTGAGACGCCAGCCGCCCTTGAGCGCGCGGGTGGACAAGAGCTTGTTGCGACAGTTTACGGATAGGCTTTCGGATCAAAAAAGCCCATGAAGGCCTCCCTCACGAAACCGGGACCCGATTTATCCCACCGGATCAACTGGATTTCGTTGTCGGCGCCGAAGCGCACGAAGGGCGTCAGATTGAGACTCCATCGGGCGCCTATCATGTGACTATGGCGCCGCACCAGTCTGCCGTTGATGAGGACGCTGACCAGCGCGGGGACGCCATCCACCGTCAAGACGGCGTTCTTCCCCTGATATTTGGCGTCGACGGAAAAGCTGCGCTTGAGGAACTGCGTGTTGAAGCTCCCGGGAAGCGTGGCGGGCGACCCGTAAGTCAGCCCGTCGGCCGAGGTGGCCCACTCGCCCCGCAGATCGATTTTATCGACGGCGGCCGGCTCGAAGGAAAGCCAGCACTCACCACGAAACCCCGCCAGCACGCCCCCGCTTTCCGTTTCGACGGCAAGCGTGTGCGAGCTGCCCGCCTTCAGCGCCGGCAGGTCGATGGCGATATACGAATCGGAATTGAGCGGCTTGACCTTCTGACCGTCCAGCCAGACCGCCCCCCTTTCCACGAAGGAGTTCTTGGATGCGCCGGGATCCCAGCTCGTCATCCACAGGGAAACGAGACCCTTGGTCCAGTTCGCTGGCACGGTGAAGGTCTTGCGAAAGACGGCGCGCCGCTTGCCTCCCGCATCCTTGACATCCCAGACACCCAGCGAGCGGGAGGCCCAGCTGCTGTCGTCAACATCGCTCGCGAGCAACGGATCTAGGGCGGCCGCATCGTCGAGGGTTTGAAATTTCCAACCCTCGGTCAAGTCGTCCGAGAAGCGGTGGTCGGGTTTCGGCAGGGGCGTTGCCGAGGGTCTCGCGGCGCCGCGCCACCATTTACGCTGCAAATCGAACCACGCCGCCGACGCTTCGCCGATCCGCCGGCGCGGCGTCAGAAAAACCCGCGTATCCATCGGCTCCAGCGTGATGGTATCAAGACCCGCGCCCGCGAGCGGGACTTCCTTTCCGTCGGCGATATCAATGAAGAATGGAGGCTTTTGACCATTGTCGATGTCGACGGAAACCGTCTGCGCCGCGGCCGGCGACTGGTTCCAAAGCGTCCACACGTCGTAAAGGCCGTTGTTGGACACCGCGTGCCTTAACGTCACAAAGTCGTTGCGCGGGTTCAACCGTCCCGCCTCCGGCTCCACCTTCAGCCACTGCAATAGCGCGGTGAGCATCTGGCGCATGTGTAGATTATCGGGCTTGTCGGCGTCGCCCGGCTCGATGCGATCGGAAGCCTTCGCGCCGGCGAACTTCGCCCCCAGTTCGACGATGACGCCTTTGCCCAAAGGCCGCACCCCCGCCGCGACGGATCCGTCTTTCCACAACAACAGATCTTGACCGTCGGCGGCGACCCTTCGCAAGTGCAGGCCGTTGGCCCTCACCCCGTCCAGGACGCCGTTGAAGATGACGTCGCCCGGCGCCGACTGCAGGACGCCGGTTTCATCCACGGCGCCATCGGGCTTGAGCTGGTCGATCTTTTCGACTTTGTAGCCGGTCAGCCGCGAGATCGGCCACGAGTCCGGTTTTTCCGGCGTGCTGCGTCCCGTCTGCGCCAGAGTGATGAAGGCGCCCCCGTTGCGCACCCACTTCTCGATGTCGCTCACCATCGATTCATCCATGATGGACGTATTGCAATCGATGATGACGTTGTAGGCGTCGGCGTCGCCGCTGGCGAAGGAGCTCTGCGAGAGGCCGTCATAGGGGTACTGATGGAGCAGGAACGAAGTCGGGTTCCAGGACCAATAACCGCCGCCGAGGCTTGTGTTGGGCGCAAGCCCCCAGGGATAGCCGGTCAGTTGCGCGACGCGATCAGACGATAAAAAGGCGAGTTTCGCTTTCGGGAAATGACTCTGGCCCATCAGCGTGAATTGTTTGCGACGGGCTTCGTAGTACGCCTTGATTTCGGGGTTCCACAGGATGTCGCCGATATGAATGAAGTAATCGACTGACTGCACGCCTTCCGTCTGCCAAAGCCCAAAAAAGCGCTTGAATTCCGCCAGGTTTTTGGCCGGTCCGCCCGGCTCCAGGGAAAAGGGCAGGTCGGCGCCGCGCATCAGCGACGGTAGAACATCGGCGTAAAATGACGCCATGTAGCCGGTATTGTGGAACTCGCCGCCGTAGACCTCCGCCAGCGACTTGACGCCATCGGCATAGGTATCGGGAGACATCAGCGTGATGCCCTGGTTGGGCGCGGCCTGCCGGATCATTTCCATTCCGCGCCGCACGGCGCCGATGCGGGACCATTGCGTGAAGTCGACGAAATCGACCCACTGCGCGTTGAGGCCCTCGCCGAGGCCAGGATATTGCCTTGGCTCGACCGGCGACAGGTAAGTCTTGTAGGCGATGTAGCCCTGCGGGACCCGGATCGCCAACACGTTCTTGCCCTCGCGCAAGGCGTCGGTGACCTCGATCGCGCTCCAGTGAGGCACAACGGCCACCGTTTGGCTGCGGCCGACTTCCTTGCCGTTCAGAACGACGCGAACATCCTGTCTGTTCGCTTCATTCATGTCCCACTCATAGAGCCAGACGCGGCGATTCGATTGCCGCCACTTGGCCGGCGCGTCGAAGCTGCGCCGGAACACGGCGGGGCGCTTTTCCAGAAACAGTTGCTGGTCGTTGCCGGCGCCGGGGACCTCGGGCCAACCGGAGTCGTCGAAATCCGCCTGAAACCAGTCCTCGGGCGCCGGCTGCGATTTCGGCGTTGCTCTCGAAATCGTAGAAGTAGGGAGGCTTTGCGGGTTCGAGCAAGGTCTCATAACCCACGCGCCATGTTCCGCCCACGTCGAGCGCCTCCGGCCCCCAGCCGGCGAACGAGGCGAGTTCCGGGACATGCACATCGTCCCATGTCTTCAGATCGACCCCCCAACGCGCGGCCACCGCCCCCGGCGCGCCATACTTCCCCTGCAGGTACCGGCGGTATCCCGCATCCGCCACCGGGCCGTATTCCAGGAGAATATCCTGGGCGCCATGCCGCAACTCGCCGTGCGGCTCCAGAAATGAAACGACGTTGTCGTCATTGGCGAAGCGGCGGACGGATTGCTGCAGCACGCCGAGCATGGCGTCTTCGCCGGTCGTCGAACTCCACGACAGCACGCCCTGGCCACCAAGAGACGGGCTCATCAAGTCATGGGCATTGCCGGTGAAGCCGGGCATCTTCATCTGGGTCTGCTCACGATAGCGGTTGAGCAACCAGGTCGGTTCGGAGCCCGCGTTGCCCAAGAGATGGACGTCGACCGGCAACTCGCGCTTCTTGGCTTCCTCGACCGCGTACGAGCCCCATCCGTAGTTCAGCATGCCCTCCGCGCTGTCCGTGGCCAGAAGAGCGATGCCAAGCAGGATGCCGGCGCGATCCTCTTGTTTCGCATAGTCGAAGTCCGCGGTGAAATCATAGGCGGCGCCGGTCATCCCGGCCGGGGGCGTCCAGACCCGATAATAATGGCGGAAACCAAATTTATCCCAACGATCGAGATACATCGGCGCCTCGACCTCGGCGCTCGCGCCGCCAGCGGGCTTGACCTGCTGAATGAGCGCCTTCAATTCCTCATCGCCGGCCGCCGCCAGAATGGTCACTTTGTTGGCGGCGCGAAAGGCGGCGACGGACCCCTGCGCGTCCACCGCATATACAGTCGGATTGCGCCCCGCCTCTATATTCACGCCCGGCAACTCGGCGAGGTCAGAGAGATATTTCGCCTGGAGAAGCTTCGCCTTGCTCTCATCCTCACAGGTAATTTCCAGGACCGAACCAGCAGTCTCCAGCCGAAAGGAGCCTGAGACGGCGCCGTACCCCCGGAGATCGACTGGAGCGAATGTTTGCGACGATGCGGCGGTCGCCGGCGGCGAAGTGACATTGTCGGCGCGCGCCGGCCAGTCAGTCACGGGCAACCCGCCGAGGAGTCCCAACAGGACGGCGATCGTGATGGAAGCTGCTTTGCACATAATGAACTGGTTCTCGCCGCGGAAACGCGACCTAGATCGCATTCCTTCATTGATGTCGAGTTCGGACGAGAAGCCGAAGCGCGGTCAGGCGCGGCCCATCGCGCGACGCGCGGCGTCCATGGCGCGCCCAATAATCCGATGATCGAGATTGAACGCCGTCTGTCAAGAACGCCGGCTTGAATTCGCGCTACGGCGTATTGCGCACTGACGGAAAATTGATCCGGCTTGGGCGCCCAATCGCTGCAAGCGCCCGCGTTTCGTCCAAACGGGCGCGGCGATCTCCGGTTTGTTTACATTTGATGGCCGCGCGCGCTGCGGCCCCGAACGGACGAGTCGGCTCGACGGAATCTGCCCCTCGAGCCGGGCTCGCCCATCGCTGCGCCGGGCCCTTTAAAGGACCCGGGGCGGCGGACTTTCAATCAGGGGCCTATGAGGGTCCCGACCGATTTCACCGTTGTGGTGCCGGCGAAATTATAGTCTTTCAGGAGAATCGACGAGACGCCCGGCGAGTCCGATGTGTTGGTGTGCCAGATGACCGTATCGAGGGCGCCTGTGGTCAGCAGGAATTCGTCAGGCGTGCAATTTTTGCAGGTGTTGTTCTGGAATATGTTTCCGACCAGGGCCGACGCCCCCTGCTCGACATAAGGCGCGCTGTTCTGGTAGACGACATAATTCTGGAATCCCTCCTGCCATGGCCAGGGATAGGTGCCGGGATGCCCTGTGATCGTATTCCAGCGAACCTCCACGCCGAGCATGTTGTAGCCCCAGAACTCATTATGCTGCACCATGGCCAGCGACAGATCGATGTAGGCGGGGGTGAAGCCCTGGGTGTTCGTGATCGTGTTGCTGTCTATTTCAATATTCCGGGAGACGCTGAAGCTGCCGCTGGCGTCGAACGGCTGGAGATAAATCCCGCCATTGTCGGTCAGCGTATTGAATGAGATCCGGGTGTTGAGGAAGGCGCCCTTGTACAAGCCGATCCCGATCGGATTGCCGGTCATCGTATTGCTGTCGATGAGCGCATTTTCGAACGACGGAACGGAGATCACGAAATGATCTCCCGCCGAAGGAATGACAAGCCAGGGCTGATCCACCGTGAAGGTGTTGTTGCTGTTCTGGGTGATATGCCGCCATTGCCCGGCGCCCTTGCCGCTGACGATGATGATCATCGAATTGGAGAAATAGTTCCAGCTTCCGGCGCTTTTGGGCTGCGCCGTCGCGCTTGACGCATTGGCGCTCGCCAGCACGCCCATATCGTCATAGCCGACCGCTTCATTCAGGATGGTCTCTCCGTCGTTCCAGTTGTAATAGAGCGGGCCGTTCGCGACATCGAAGATATTGTGCGTTACATTGATGTTCCTGCCGATATTGATCGTCAGCGGCCGCCCCTGCGTCCGCTGAATCTTTTGGCCGACGGTGATGGCCTTGGCGATAAAGGGCTGCGACGTCTGCGCCGGAGCGGCGACGATCGTATCGGCGTTTCGCGTGAAATGATTGCTGTCGATAAACGCGCGATCGACCTGGTTGAACAGATTTTCGCCGGTCCACCAGGAGATAATGTTGTTGGTGAAGACGAGGTTGCTCACCGGCACCCAGTAGATCGGACCGACCGAGCCGCTGCCGTCGGGCTGAATCCCCTGATTGTTGTTGGCTTGCGTGATCGTCGAATTCTCAACGGCGATGCGGTCGCCGCTTAGATAGAGCGAGCGCCCCGTGCCAAGATTCCAGTTGACGCGCTGAATGAAGAATTTGCTGAGGGAGCCGCCCCGCGTGCTCATATTGTTGACGAACTGGCTGAGCGCATCGACGTTCTGGATCGACAGGTCGGCTATTCCCGTCAATGCCGCATTGTCGGGAATGGTGATGCCCGTCATGGCGAACGAGGATGGCTGCTGCGTCGTCGGTCCGAAGATGATTTTGGCGTCGCTCGCGCTGTGGCCCTGGAGGACGACGCCGGGCCGGATATTGATGCCGGTGGTTGCGAGATTATAGGTTCCGGCGGGAAGATAGACGACGCCGCCGCCGTTCGCCCCCGCCTTGTCGAGGGCGGCCTGGATCGCCGGCGCGTCATTGGCGACGCCGTTGCCCTTGGCGTGCAGGGTCAGCTCCGGATCGGCCGTGACGTCGAAGACATGATGGTCGTGTTCGACCGAGCCCGCCGCGCCGGGCTTGTAGCCGGGGCCGTTTGCGGTGACGTAGTCCATGGCCCAGGCCTGCCCGATCCTGAAATGATCGGTTCCGGCGGCGTGCGCGAGCGCCGTATTTTGCGTGACGGAGCTGGCGTATCCATTCGACACGATGGCCTGATACGTGTGGCCGGGGATGATGCCTGCGGGAACGTGGTATGCGACGGAGATGGTCGGGCCGCAGGCGCCGAGCAAGGACGCCGGGAGCTGGGCGTTGGTCTGCGTGTCGACGAGGGTGACGGCGGCGGTCTGTCCCTTCATGCACACATTGCGGCCGAAAATCTGCGGGGTCTGGCCGGGATAGATGTCGGCGAACTGGAAATTGGCGACCTGCGGCGCGTTGATGGCGATCTTGTTGCTGGTCGACGAAACATTGTCGGAGATCCAGATCGTATAGAGGCCGGTCGCCCATGACGCAGGAATCTGGACGACGACGATATTGTCCTGCGCCTTCAGCGGCGCGACCTGGACCGCGGCCGAAGCGCCCGCCTGGATGTAGACGGTTGGCTTCGACCCGAAGCCCGATCCCTCAAGCGAGATGACGTCGTTTGGGCTGGCCGAATAGGGGAAATTGATGATCGCCGCCGTGGCGAAGGCGGCGTTCGCTCCCATGAGGCAGAACAGCGCCGTCGGGAGCAGGAGACCGGCGCCGCCGATCAGAGGCCGATGTCCGGATAAGCTAATGGTTCTGCGAGGCATAAATTCCTCCTATCGAATTTGAAATGTCGCCAAGAGTTTCACGCTGAGGCTTGCTACGAAATGATAATAGTCAAATGTCATAAGCTTTCTGATGATATTTGACATATGTCAACCATGTGTATGATCTTTTCATAACAGCGATCGCTGGCGCGCATCGCTTTCAATGTGGATAGATTTAATATTAGTATTAGTACGTAGTGTTAAACAACGTATCCCGGCATCTGACGTATATTAATCAATATTTTGGCTTTGAATTGAGTTATAGCGCGCCTGAAGAGCATCTATAATTGTGATATATTACTTATTTATATTCGTAGCCATGAAACATAAGGCTAAAGCGGCGGCGCGACTGAGGCGCTAGAGGCCGCGATCGTCAATCAACGATTGCTTACGGACCGTTCTTGCTCGGTGCGGCTCGGCGTTGGGCGCGCCCGTCAACACGACGATCGCGCGGCGCATTTCACCATTGGCGCTGCCTGAGGCGCGTCGATCATGCGTGAAGTTCAAGTTCGTGAAGACAGCGAAGACAACATTTTCAACGAAGCGCACGAGATCGGCGCTGAGCGCGAACGGGAACAGGCGGCGGCGACGCCAACGTCATTCCGCTTCTTCGAGCCCGAAGGTGATTTCGGCCGCGAAAGCGCGCTGCGCGTCCGGCGGCGGTTTCGGGAACGGCGCGGCCCTTGCGACGAGCGCCAGGCTCTCGACGTCGAGATCGGTGTCGCCGCTGGAGCGCACCAGCGACACATTGGTGAGGGCGCCCGTCTCGTCGATCGTGAAGGACACGACGGCGTTGCCGTGCGCGCCGCGTTCGCGTGCGGACTCTGGATATTGCTTCGCGCGCTCCAGGAGTCCGAACACGATCATCTTGTAGCTCATCGGCTCGTCGCCGCCCTCGGTCGGCAGCGGCACGGCGACGGCCCGGAAAATTTCAGGCCCGTTATCAAAGGGTAGCTGCAATCCGCCCTCCGGCCCGGACCGCGAGTCGAAACCTCCGGCGAGATTGTTGGCGAGTTTGCCGCCCTGAGCGGCCCCATGCGGTGGAACGGCCGGCTTTGCCGCTGCGGCGCGGGCCGCCGCCTTTGAGGTCGCAGACGCAGCGGGCGGCGGCTTCCGTTCAGCGGCTTTTTGCGTGACGGCCTTCCGCTCCGCGGCCTTTTCCTCGGCAGCCTTTTGCGCTGAGGCTTTCTGCTCCGCAGCCTTCTCCTCCGCAGCCTTTTGCGCCGCGGCCTTCTCCTCCTCGGCCTTTTGCTGCGCAGCCTTCTCCTCGGCGACCTTCTGTTCCTCCGCCTTCTGCGCGGCAGCCTTTTGAGCGGCGGCTTTCTGCTCGGCGTCCTTCTGCTCGGCGGCTTTCTGCTCCGCCGCCTTCTGTTCCTCGGCCTTTTGCTCAGCTGCCTTCTGTTCCGCCGCCTTCTGCTCGGCCGCCTTTTGCGCCGCGTCCTTCTGCTCGGCGGCCTTGGGTTCGGCGACCTTTTGCTCGGCAACCTTTTGCGCGGGGGGATTGCCTTGCTGAGGCTTGGCTTCCGGCGGCTTCTGTTTGTCCGGCTCGCGCGCCGCCGGCGGCTGCTCGACGACGACCTCGACCGGCGTCTCGGTGGAGCGTTCAGCGTCCGGGCGCGGCGGGCTCAAAAACGCGGGGCCACAAGGAGGCACAGATGCGCCGCCAGCGACGCGGCCAGCAACCAGAGGAGATTCCGCTCCAGGCTGGCGTCCTTGGCATAGGGCTCAGCCAGGCGCTCGCGTTGCTCCGCAAAGAGGCTCGGCGCGGCGCCGGCGACAGTGGCGCAGCCGTCCTCCGACGCCCCCACGGTCTCGCCAGGCCATTCCGGGCGCTCAACGGCGGCGCGCAACCGTTTCCGGTTCGAGCCGGGCGCATCCCAAGCCGCCCATTCGGCGGCGCGAAGGTCCGCGGGCGCGCCCTGCTCCCGACGGCGAAGGTCCGGCGTCAACTCCATGGCGATAACGACTGCTTGCGCACCGCAAATATCTTCCCGCCGGCATGATCAAGAAAGGTCAATAAGATCATGCACTAAAACAAAACAGATGAAGGACGTGACCGACTTGAACTTCAAATCGTCGCGGCCTCGAACATTTTCGAGCGCCGCCGAAACAGGCGCCCTTTTCACATGTCAGGGATGCTGAACCGAGAAACCGGCAATTTTGAGAGGACGCCGGAGGAACCCGCTCAGACGGCGGCCCGCGTCCGCGCCCGCGCCAACGCCGCCTCGACGATGGCGAGCGCGGCCTTGAACGCCGCATCGACGTCGAGCTTCGTCGTATCGAGGACGACGGCGTCCGCCGCGGGCTTCAAAGGCGCCGCGGCGCGGTTGCTGTCGCGCCGGTCGCGTTTGCGGATCTCCTCCAGCACGACGCCGTAATCCACTTTCTCCCCGCGCGCGCGCAACTCCAGCGCCCGCCTCGTCGCCCGCGCGTCGTCGCTCGCGGTGACGAAGATCTTGCAGGCTGCTTCGGGGCAGATGACGGTGCCGATGTCGCGGCCATCGAGCACCGCGCCGCCGGGGCGGCTGGCGAAACTGCGCTGCATGTCGATCAGGGCGGCGCGAACCTCCGCGATGGCCGCGACCACGGAGGCCGCCTCGGCCATCTCGCGCCCGCGCAGCAGCGCCTCGTCGAAATCGGTCAGGGCGAGGCTGCGCGCGGCGCTGATCGCGGCGGTCCGGTCGGACAGATCCTGGCCGTGGTCGATAAGAGCCCGCGCGGTCGCCCGGTAGAGCAGACCCGTATCGAGATGCGGCAGGCCAAGATGCGCGGCGAGCCGTCGCGCCAGAGTGCCCTTGCCGGAGGCGGCGGGACCGTCGATCGCGATGATCATGAAAAATGCGCTCCGAGGCGCTCCATATCGGCCCTGAAGGCCGGAAAACTGGTCGCGATCATGCCGGCGTCGTCGATCGCGACGGGCTTGCGCGCGGCGAGGCCAAGGCAAAGAAAGCTCATGGCGATGCGATGGTCGAGATGCGTGGCGACGAGGCCGCCGCCTGCGACGTCGCCGCCCCGTCCCTCGACGATAAGATCGTCGCCGACGATCTGCGGGTCGAGACCGGCGGCGCGCAGGCCCGCGGCGACCGCTTCGAGCCGGTCGGATTCCTTGACGCGCAATTCGCTGAGCCCGCGCATCCGCGTTGGCCCCGACGCGAAGGCGGCTGCGACGGCGAGGATCGGATATTCGTCAATCATGCTCGGCGCGCGCTCGGCTGGCACGTCGACGCCCTTCAGCGCGGCGGCCCGGACGCGCAGATCAGCGACATCCTCGCCGCCTTCCGCGCGGCGATCGATAATCTCGATATCCGCGCCCATTTCAAGCAGGGTGGCGAGAAGACCTGTGCGCAAGGGGTTCATCATCATCGATTCGACGATGACGTCGGATCCCGGCACGATCGTCGCCGCGACGAGGATGAACGCCGCCGAGGAGGGATCGCCCGGGACGGCGACGGGCGCCGGCCGCAATTCCGGCCTGCCCTGGAGCGTGATCTTGCGGCCGCTCGCCCCGAACGCCTCGACCTCGATCGAGGCGCCGAAAAAGCTGAGCATCTTCTCGGTATGGTCCCGGCTCGCCTCCGGCTCGATCACCACGGTCCGGCCGGGCGAGTTCAGCCCGGCGAGCAGCACCGCCGATTTGATCTGCGCCGAGGCGACCGGGCGTGCGATATTCGATCGGGACCGGCTCGGCCGAGCCTTTGAGCAGGATCGGGCAGCGCCCGCCTTCGGCCTCGGCCAGCACCTCGCGCGCCCATCAGCGACGAGCGGATCGAGGATGCGCCGCATCGGCCGGCGGCGCAGCGAGGCGTCGCCGTCGAAGCGCGCCGCGATGGCGTGGCCGCCGACGACGCCCATCATCAGGCGCATGCCGGTGCCGGAATTGCCGAAATCGAGGGTCTCGCGCGGCGCAAGCAGCGATCCGACGCCGCAGCCCTGGACGCGCCAGCGACCGGCCCCGGTCCGCGCGACGCCGGCGCCGAGCGCGCGGCAGGCCGCCGCCGTGTTCAGCACGTCGTCGCCTTCGAGCAGGCCCTCGATCGCGGTTTCGCCGACGCTGAGCAGGCCGAGAATCAGCGCCCGGTGCGAAATCGATTTATCGCCCGGCGGCTTGACGCGGCCGCGCAAGGGGCCGCTCGTCCCCGCCGTGAGGCGCGCCGCTGACGCCGTCATCAAAACCTCGCATGCTGGATCGTCAAAGGGGCCGCAAAAGCGCCTTTGCGCTCATTCGTTGCGGCGCTGGTAGCATGCCACCCGCCGCTTTGTCACCAAAGGCGAGCCTCAAGCTCAACTTCCATTTGACAGGCGCCCTTTCCATCACTAACCGGACCAAAAGTTGCGATGGCGGCCAGCAGCCCAGCGGCCGCCGTCCCTTCAAGAGGTAGGTCCGTGGCAAAACCAGAACTCGGCAATAAGCATCAGTGTCAGAATTGCGGCGCAAGATTTTTCGATCTCAACAAAAATCCGATCACATGCCCGAAATGCGGCACGGTTTTTCAAGGCGACCCCGCTGTCGCGCGCGGCGCAGAGGGCGGCGGCGGCCGAGGACGACGAGCCGGACCCGATCGTCGGGCGCCGAACTCGTGACGCTTGAGGACGCCGACGCCGACGCCGACAAGATCGCGGTCGTCGTCGACGATGACGTCGAAATCGAAGTCGCCGACGATACCTTCCTCGAGGAAGAGGAGGAGGACGGCGACGATGTCGTCGATCTCATCGACGGCGAGCCGGAGGACGACGAGGAGCGTTGATGTTTCGCTTGTGCGGCCGGGGGGATGCGGCTATACACCGGCCCTCCCCCGCCGGCTCGTTAAGGCGGCGGCGCGGATCAACGCCGCGCCCGGCGTCCGGCCCAAACGGACGATGCGGGACCATCTGCATGAGAATGCGACATGGAATGGGGCCATAGCTCAGTTGGGAGAGCGCTTCAATGGCATTGAAGAGGTCGTCGGTTCGATTCCGTCTGGCTCCACCATAGCAGAAAATACAATTTCCTGAGGACGCAGAGCGCCGTTTCACGGCATGCGAACATAGCCGCCCGGCGCGTCGGCGAGCGGGGGATAGCCCGCCTCGGGCGCCCCCATGCGAGGCGGCGCGCCCGGCGCGCCCGAGCGGGCGTCGAGCCAGCGCACCCATTCCGGCCACCAGGACCCCTCGCGATGCGGCGTCGCGGCGAGCCAGGCGTCGGGATCGACGTAGCGGTCGTCGCGGCTCTTCGTCCCGACCTGATAGCTGCGCCCCTTATGGCCCGGCTCGGAGACGATGCCGGCGTTATGGCCGCCCGAGGCGAGCAGAAAGGTCACGCCGTCATCGGTGAGAAGATTGAGCTTGTAGACCGAGCGCCACGGCGCGACGTGATCGCGGTCCGCGCCCACGGCGAAGATCGGCGTGCGAACGTCGGACAGCGCGACCGGCCGGCCATCGCAGCGATAGCGCCCCTCGGCGAGATCATTGTCGAGGAAGAGCTTGCGCAGATATTCGGAATGCATGCGGTAGGGCATGCGCGTGGCGTCGGCGTTCCAGGCCATGAGGTCGTTCATCGGCTGGCGCTCGCCCATCAGATAGTCATGGATCACGCGGGACCAGACGAGATCGTTGGAGCGCAGCAGCTCGAACGCGCCGGCCATCTGCCCGGCGTCGAGGAAGCCCTGCCGCCACATGACGTCATCAAGAAAATCGAGCTGACTTTCGTTGACGAAGAGGCTGAGTTCGCCCGCCTCGGTGAAATCGACCTGGGCGGCGAGGAGCGTGATCGACCTGATGCGCTCGTCGCCCTCATGCGCCATGGCGGCGGCGGCGATCGATAGCAGCGTGCCGCCGAGGCAATAGCCGACCGCGTGAACCTGCCGCTCCGGCGCGACGGCGTTGACGGCCTTGAGCGCCGCTTCGACGCCGAGCTTGCGATAATCCTCAAGCGAAAGGTCGCGGTCGCCGGGGCCGGGATTTTTCCACGATATGATGAAAACGGTGTAGCCCTGCTGGGTGAGGTAGCGGACGAGCGAGTTTTCCGGCGAAAGGTCAAGGATATAATATTTCATGATCCAGGCGGGCACGATGAGGATCGGCTCGGGCCGGACCGTCGCCGTCGTCGGCTCATATTGAATGAGTTCGATCAGGGCGTTGCGATAGATGACCTTGCCCGGCGTCGCCGCGACATTGCGGCCGACCTCGAAGGCCTCGGCTCCCGCGGGTTTGCCGCCGCGCATGGCGCGCTCGAAATCCTCGAGAAAATTCTGCCAGCCGTCGAGGAGATTGGCGCCGCCGCGCGCGAGGGTCCGGTCGAGAACTTCGGGATTGGTCAAGAGAAAATTGGACGGCGCCGCCATATCCAAAAGCTGCCGGGTGGCGAAATCGACGATTCTTCTCATGCGGCTTCGACACCCCGCTGATGCCTGTCGCGGCGTTGTGCCACCATTGCTGCTGCAACAGAAAGGCCTGGCTCATCAGCCTATAGGGCTGGCGCCGCCAGGCCTCGTTCGAAAAGCGCTTGTCCTGCGGTAAGGGCTCGATGCAATCGGGCGTACGCCCGTCGACGGCGCACTGGGCGGCGTAAGCGGAAAAGCGCGCGACCTTGCGCAGCGCCTTTTCGACGAGAAGGAGCCGGTGGCCGGGCGAGAGGGCGAGATGCAGCGCCCAGCTGGCGTAGGCGCCAAAAAGAGCCGCCGGCGACAGGCCCGCCGTGAAGCGCGCAAGATCAGCGTTGAACGAGCGGTCGACGAAGCGCGCCAGATCTTCAGCGCTGGAGGGCGGCGCGCCCTCCGCCGGGAGCGCCTTTTGAACGCGCTCCGCGCTCGTGATTTCGACCGGAGGCGGCGCATCGGTCGCAGCTAACGCTTGGCGCTCATCGACGACGGCGGGTTCCCATTTATCCATCATATCCTCTTACCGTTGGCGGGGCGGTCAAGCGATGATCTGGCTCAATGGCGCCGCGGCCGCGCTGTCTTGCGCCGCGCCGCGCCGCCATTCGGCGATGGCGTTGAGCGCGCGTTCCGGCCGCTCGGTCAGCGGGACGAGACGCCCGGGGTAGACGGCTCCGGCGTTGCCGTCGAGGGACACAAAATCGCCCTCGTCGAACAGCGTCGCGCCGATCCGGCACTGGCGCTTTTCAAGATCGATCTCAAGCCCCGGGCAGGCGACGAGGCACACCTTGCCGAGCTGGCGCGCCACCACCGCCGCGTGGGACGTGCGCCCGCCCGAGGCGGTGAGGATGCCGACCGCCAGCGCCATGCCCTCGATATCCGTCGTCGCCGTGTCGCGCCGCACGAGGATCGCCGGCGCCCCCGTGGCCGCAAGGCGCTTCACCGCATCGGAGTCGAGCGCGATGGCGCCGACCGCGACGCCGACGCCCGCCGCCAGCGCCGTCGCCAGCGGCGGCGGCAGCGGCTCTTCGAGGCTGGTGCGGACCACGGCCTCAAGGTCGATGCCGCGGAGCCTTTCGAGCGCCTCGGCGGGCGTCAGCAGCCCTTCGGCGACCATGTCCGCGGCGATCGTCAGCGCCGCCCAGTCGGTGCGCTTCGCCCGCCGGGTCTGCAACAGGAACAGCGTCCCGGATTGAATGGTGAACTCGAAGTCCTGCGCGTCGCGAAACAGCGCTTCGAGCTCGCGGCACATCGCGGTCAGCCGCGCGAAGACGGCGGGCAGCGCCGCGCGGAGCCTGTCGCGGTCGCCCAACCGCTGGCGTCCCGCGACGACATCCTCGCCCTGGCCGTCGAACTGAAAGTCGTAATAGAACTCCGGCGCGCCGGTCGCCGGGTTGCGGGTGAAGCCGACGCCAGAGCCCGATGCGCCGCCCGCATTGCCGAAGACCATGCTCTGCACCGTCACCGCCGTGCCGCCCTCCTCGCCGATGCCGTTCAACCGGCGGTAGCTTACCGCCTTCGGCGCATCCCAGGAGCGGAACACCGCTGTCGCCGCACGGACGAGCTGTTCGCGCGGATCGGCCGGAAAATCGCTTCCCGTCAGCGCGCGGAAGCAATCCAGCATCGCCAGCGTCAGCGCGCGGAGGCTGCGATGATCGAGCTCCCGCTCGCTCGAAGCCTCGCCTTGCTCCAGCGCCGCCGCGACCAGCGCATCGAAGGGCGCCGTCGGCAGCTCCGCCACGACCTCGGCATAACCCTGCACCAGACGGCGATAGCTGTCCCAGGCGAGGCGCGGATTGCCGGTGAGGCGAATCAGCGCCTCGACAGTCTCCGCGTTGAGGCCGACGTCGAGAACCGTCTCCATCATGCCCGGCATGGACGTCGCGGCGCCTGAGCGGACGGAGACGAGCAACGGCCGGCGCGCCGCGCCGAATTTCAGGCCGGTCGCGATTTCGAGCCGGGCAATTCCGTCAGTCAGCGCCTGCCTCAGCGCAGCCTCGCGGGCGGGTCCCTGGCGGAGGCGCCAGCTTGTGGGCAACACGAAAGCGGGCGGCACGGGGAGGCCCGCCTGCGCGAGGCGCATCAGGTTCCAGGCCTTGGCGCCCACCTCCTCCGCGCCGCCCTTCGCAAGCGGCGCCTCCGGCAGAATCGGATAGAGATCAACCATAGATCACGTCCCCGAGCACATGTTCATGCAGGATGAGGCTTGCGTGCTTCAGCGCGTCAGCCGCCTCTTCGAGCCGGTCGCCGATGGCGGAAAAAAGATGCAGCTGGCGGAAGTCCCGCGCGTGCTGGACCGTGCTCGCCGTCAGCGCGCGCTGCGCATCGTCGGCTTGATGCTCAAGGGCGCCGATGCGATCGATCGCGGTGAGGAAATCCTCCGTCTCGGCGTCGCCCGCCGCGCGGCCGATCTGGCTCGCGTGGCCAAGCGCCTTGATCCATTCCTGCGCGGCCTCGACCAAAAGATCGGCGAGGATCTGCAACGCCTCCAGCGGCTCGCCCTGAAGCGCGTCGAGACCGATGAGGGACACCGCGTCCTCCAGTTCGTCCGCCGCATCGTCCGCCGTCTGCAACAGCCGCAGGAACACCGCATAATCCGGGCGGCGCGCCACGGCCTCGCGCGCGGCGACGACCAGTGCGTCCGCATCGTGCTCGAAGCCGCGCGCGCGCCGGGCGCGCTTGCCCGCGCCGTCCCGATCCGCCTGCAGCGCGTCGCGCGCGAGGCTCGCGAGTTCGAAGATGATTCCGGCATGATCGGCGCCGATGCGCAAAAGCTGGCGCTCCTCATTGCTGAAATGCGCGGCCAGCGTCACCTTGACGCGGTCGTGGATGAGCGCGCCGGACTGGCCGGATAATAGCCCTTCCGTCGCGGTCCTGAAGACGAAGCGCAGGAAATCGAGCGTCGGCGCATCGCCGAGCACGTCGCACAGCCGGTCGCCGAAATGCATCGCCGATCCCGCGACCGCCTCGATCGCCTGATTGACCAGCCGCGCGCCGCCGAGCTCCAGAAAGCCGCGATGTCCGATCTCCGCGTCCGCCGCCCAGCGCAACAGGACGAGGCGATCGGCGCCGCGCAAAAACCCGCGCAATTGCTTGCGGGCGCGGTTCCAGTCGATCAGGAACACGAGGCGCGAGCCGAGAAACGTCAGATAATCGCGGCAGGCCTGCTCGTCCGCCGCCTCGACGCGCCCGGTCGCCAGATAGAACGCCGTTCCGGCGCCGAGGACGTCCGTGCGATCCTTCTCCCAAACGACCTTTTGCGATTTCAGCATATCCTGGAAGAAGGCGAGCCGCTCCGCGTGCACATCCGTGTAGGCGACGCTGACGGCGAGGCCCTCCACATGGATGACGATCACATGCGCGTCGGTGGTGCCGATATCGTTCTGGATCACCAGCCGCCCGCCCGCGCGGGTCGCAGTCGCGGCAAGGCCCGGATGGTTGAATTTCAGCTTCGCGGTGCGATTGACGCCGGCCATGAAGGCCAGCACCAGCGGGCGGTCGGCATCGGCGAGGTTGTAGGCGGCGGCGCCGTCCAGCGTCTCCTCGGCCAGAGCCGCCTGCATTGCGTTCAGCCGCTTGTGCAGATCCATCACGAGACGATGCAGGCTATCCGCGCCGCCCTGCCCCGCCTGCATCATGGCCGAGACGGCGGCGGGATCGAGCGAATCGTTCTCCGCCTTCGGCAGCGCCGCGAGCAGCCTATCGAGGCGCGCCGCGAATTCGTCCGGCTTGCCCGCGAGCGCCGGCGCGGCCATCACGCGCATGTCGTCTGCGATGCGCTGGAGGATCCGCGCCGCGCCCGGCACGCTGCAGGCTTTGCCGACCATGCGCGCGCCCGCCGCGGCGCCGTCGAGACCCTGATCATCGACGCCGCAGGCGATGCGCTCGCGCTTCATGCGTGGGCGCCGTCTGCTCGGGATGCTCGGCGTGGGTCAGGGCCATCTGGAGCAGCGAGAAGGCGTATTTCAACCGGTCATTGGCCGCGAGCGCCGCGTTGAGGCGCGCCGCCGGCTGCAATTCGCTCTCGCCAATCGCGGCCAATATCTGCGTCTTCATTTGCGGCCCTCTTTTGTCTGTTTGGCTTCGTCCGATATGAACGCGGCGGGAGCGCTGCTACATGCCCCAGCGCCGGACAAACCAGCTTTTGACGATATGCGTCAGGATTGCATAGGACAGCAGGAATCCTCCGATGAAGGCCCAATAAAGCTGCGGCAATTGGCTGAAATGCAACGCCTGCCGCACCCATGGGATATTGGGCAGGGCGATGCCGACCATGCAAATAAGCAGTGACGTAATCATCAGCGGCGTGCTGGCGCGGCTTTGCAGAAAAGGAATTTTTGCTGTCCGAATGATATGGATGATGAGCGTCTGCGTCAGCAGCGATTCAACGAACCATCCGGTCTGGAACAGTGAGGGATCGTTCCAGGCGTTGAAGACATAAAGCATTGTGAAGAATGTCGCGTAATCGAAGATCGAGCTGATCGGCCCGATGAAGATCATGAACTTGAAGATATTGCCGATGTCCCATTTGCGCGGAATGGCGAGATAATCGGCGTCCACATTGTCTGTCGGGATCGCCGTTTGAGAAAAATCATAGAGAAGATTGTTGGTCAGCACCTGAATTGGCAGCATCGGCAGAAAGGGCAAAAAGATGCTGGCGCCAAGCACGCTGAACATATTGCCGAAGTTCGAGCTGGCTCCCATTTTGATGTATTTCGTAATATTGCCGAAGACCTTGCGCCCTTCGATCACGCCCTCCTGCAGCACCATAAGGCTCTTTTCGAGCAGGATGATGTCGGCTGATTCCTTGGCGATGTCGACCGCGGTGTCGACCGATACGCCGACGTCGGCGGCTTTCAGAGCGGGGCTGTCATTGATGCCGTCGCCGAGGAAGCCGACGACATGGCCCCCGGCGTGAAGCGCGCCGATGACGCGGGCCTTCTGCGCCGGCGAAACCTTGGCGAAGACCACAACCGATGGCGCAAGTTCGGTCAATTCGGCGTCGCTCATCTTTTCCATTTCGGGGCCAAGAACGATGCGGTCGACCTCGAGCCCGACCTCGCGGCAGATCTTGCGGGTGATGATTTCATTGTCGCCGGTAATGATCTTGACCGCGACGCCCGATTTATTGAGCGCGGCGATCGCGGGACCGGCGCTTTCTTTCGGCGGGTCAAGGAAGGCGATGTAGCCGAGCAACGTTAGATCGCTCTCGTCGGCGACAGAGAAGCCTTGGGAAAGGTCAGGCATTTCCTTGTAGGCGACCGCGACGACGCGGAATCCGTCCTCGTTCAGCTCCTTCGTCTCCGCTTGCGCCTGCGCGAAGTGGCTGGCGTCCAGAACGCCGCGCTCCTCGCCCACTTCATAATGCTTGCAGACGGCGAAAATCTCCTCGACCGCGCCTTTGCAGATGAGGACATGACTGCCGTCCTCCCGCGTCAGGATGACCGAAAGACGCCGGCGCACGAAGTCGAAAGGAATTTCATCGGTTTTTTGGTATTGGTGCTGCAGGTGAAGGTTCTCGCCCAATTCGGCATGTTGCAGCACCGCGACATCGAGCAGATTCTTCAGGCCGGACTGGTAATGGCTGTTCAGATAGGCGAATTCCAGCACGCGTTCGCATTCATTGCCGCGAATGTCGAGGTGCCGTTTGAGAATGATGCGATCTTGCGTCAGCGTGCCCGTCTTGTCGGTGCACAAGACATCCATCGCGCCAAAATTCTGAATGGCGTGAAGGCGCTTGACGATCACCCGCTTTTTCGACATCGCCATCGCGCCCTTGGCGAGATTGACGGTGACGATCATCGGCAGCATTTCCGGCGTCAAACCGACCGCGACGGCGACCGCGAATAAAAGCGCCTCGAGCCAATCCCCCTTGGTGAAGCCGTTGATCAGGAAAACGGCGGGAACCATCACCATGATGAAGCGGATCATCAGCCAGGTGAAACGATTGATCCCCTTGTCGAAGCTGGTCAGCTCGCGCTGTCCGGCGATCTGATCGGCGAGTTGGCCGAAATAGGTTTTCGCGCCGGTGTGAGCGATCACGCCGACGCCAAATCCGCTGACCACGCTGGCGCCCATGAAGCAAAGGTTCGGCAGCCCGAAAGGATCGGCGATCTCGCCATCGGCCGGGAGCGCCGACTTTTCCGACGGCATCGCCTCGCCGGTCAGCGCCGCCTGGTTGACGAAGAGGTCCGTGGCGCTGATGAGCCTCATGTCCGCCGGGATCATATCGCCGGCCGAGAGCCGCACGATATCGCCCGGAACGAGCTGATCGATCGCGATCTCGGCGAAACCCTCGGATTGGTCCTCCGTTGCGGCGATAGCGGCGCTGCGCCGTTTGACGCTTGCCGTCGTTTTCACCATGGCGCGCAGTTTGGCGGCGGCGTCGTTCGAGCGATGCTCTTGGATGAACGCCGTTGTGATCGCGAGGACGACCATGATGAGGATGACGATCGCGGCGCGGAAGTCGCCCAGAAAATAAGAAACCGCCGCAAGCGAAAGCAACAGCGCGTTCAGGGGGTTTCTGGCGCGCCCCCATAACTCCCCGACCATGCTGGGGCGCCCTTCCTTCGCGATCAGATTGGGACCGCCCGACGCCAGTCTCGCTGTCGCTTCAGTGGCCTCCAACCCGTCCGGCGATGTGCGGAGCATCGACCAGACGGCCTGCTCATTGGCGCGGCTCAACTGGAGAATCTCGCCCGCCAGACGAACGTCGGCGTCTTTCACCGATAAATGGCGTCCAAAGGTCGGGAGGAAAGACTTATTCATGGCGCCTCTGACTTGGGCCGATTGCGGCGGCCTTCGGTTAAGTTGCGGCTCCACACGCGCCCTTCGCTCCGACGGCAAGCAGCGCCAGCACGGCGAATATCAGCGGGAAGGCGATGCGATCCCACCGATTTGGGCAGGTGGACAGGAGCGTGCATCGCCGTCCCTTCAGGGCATTTCCGAAGTGAAGCAGAACCCGGATCGTGTGAAGAAAATGCGACAAAACAAAAGTTGGAGCCGCTTTCTTGGCGCCGACCGGACAATCATCGGCGATCCGACCGAAGCGCGCCTTGATCGAACTCAAGCTCCAGGCGCGGAACAAAACGTTTCAGCCGCTCTGCGTCGCAACCGAGCGAAAGCGGATTAGCGCGAGAAACAGGAAGAATCCGCCGACGAGCGCGACAAAGAGAAATTGCGGCCACACCACCGCCAAGCCCGCGCCGCGAAAGAGGATGGACTGCGCGAAGAGCACGAAATGGGTCGACGGCGAAAACATCATGATCGAGCTCAAGATCGGCGGCATTGATTCGAGCGGCGTGTTGCTGCCTGACAAGATATTCATCGGCATCGCGACGAGAATGTAGAGGAGGCCAAGCTGCGGCATCGACCGTGCGATCGTCGCCAGAAATATGCCCACCGCTGTTGCAAAGAACAGATATATCGCGGCGCCGCCGACGAATAAGGGCACCGAACCGACGATGGGGATCTTGAGAGAAAGTCGCACGACGATTTCGAGCGAAAGGAACACTGCAACGGCGATCACAAGGCCATTCGCCCAGATCTTGGATATGGCGATTTCGAACGGCGTGACAGGCATGACGAGCAGATGATCCATCGTGCCGTGCTCGCGCTCGCGGATAATGGCGGCGCCGGCCAGAATGATCGCAAGCATCGTCACATTGTTGACGATGCCCATGACGCTTGTGAACCATGCGGTCGTGACATTCGGATTGAAGGCCACGCGCACGGCGAGCGTGATCGGCGACTTTGAAATATTTTGCGAACGGGACTGGAATGCGCCTTCGTTGCGGGACACGAAATTGTCGATCTCGGTCGTGAGGATCTGCTGGATGTAGCCGTAGCCGAGCCCCGCCGTCACCATCGCGGTGGCGTCCACGTTGACCTGGACCGCCGGGCTGCGCCCGGCGAGGACGTCCTTTTCGAAATTCGGCGGGATCACGATGACGAACGTATAGGCCGCCGTGTTCATCAGATGGTCGACATCGCCCGCGGCGATCGCGACCGGCCGCTTGAAATAAGGAGGCAGAAAGGCGGCGATCATTCGACGCGACAATGCGGAATTGTCTTCGTCCACCACGCCAACGGATGCATTGTGCAGCTCCTGGGCATTGCTGTGTCCCTGCACATAGACAGCGAACGAGAACGTGTAGATCACGAGGCCAAGAAGCACGAAGTCCCGAAAAAAGCTCCGAAGCTCTTTCGTTCCGAGCCAGAAAATATTGCTGAGGCTGTTCATGGCAAGGCGCCCTCGCTAGGCTTCCTGCTTGCGCAGGAACATGAGGCTGAGCGCGGTCAGAATGGGGATGAAAACGGCCACCTGGAGCAGAGTTGTGGAGAGATCTCCAAAACCAAGGCCCTTGGTGAAGACGCCGACGCTGATCTTCAAAAAATAAGTCATCGGGAAGCCAATTCCCATAAGGGCGGGCAGCCCCGTGAGAGACGAGACGGGGGTCAGCATTCCGGAAAAGGTCGTGGCCGGCAGAATCGTGAGGATCGCGGTTCCGAACAAAGCCGCGATCTGCGTGCGGCAGAACGTCGATATCAGCATCCCGATGCCGGTCGTCGCCGCGACATAGAGCAGCGCGCCGATGAAGAGCACCGGAAAGCTTCCCTTCAGAGGAACGCCGAACGCGAAGACGCCGATCAGGCACAAGATGCCAAAATTGACCATCCCGATCGCGATATAGGGCAGCTGCTTGCCAAGCAGGAATTCGATGCGGGTCACCGGCGTGACGTAAAGATTGGTGATCGAGCCGAGCTCCTTCTCGCGCACGATGGCGAGCGCCATCAGAATGGCCGGGATCATGACGAGCAGGAGAGCGATGGTGCCCGGCACCTGGGCGTAGATGCTCTCGAAATCCTGGTTGTAGAGAAATCGCGTTTCGATCCTCGCCTGCACTGCGGGGTTCACATTCGGAATGTTGAGCATGGCGACATCTTTATTGCGCAGAGCCTCGCGCACTTCATCGGGCGTATCGGCCGCGGCCTGGCCGTTGCGCACGGCGAAATCCGAAAGAAACTGCGCGTGGGCGGCCTGGAGATATCCGCGTATCGTCTCGGCCCGGAACGGCATCGCGCCATCGACCCATGCGCCGACCTCCGTCGGCACGTTCTTTTTGATGTTGCGGCCGAAGTCCGGCGGGATCTCGACGCCCGCTTTGATGTCGCCGGATTGGAGGCGCCTCTCAAGATCGGCCTGATCGACAATCGGCGCCTTCTCGATGAAGTAGCTCGAACCGCGCAGTTCTTCGAGGTAAGCCCGGCTTTCGTGCGAGTTGTCGCGGTCGAGAACGGCGAAAGTCAAATTATTGACATCCGTGGAAATCCCCGCGCCGAAGACCACCATCAGAAAAGCGGTCCCGAACAGCGCAAAACCGAGGCGGATCGGATCGCGCAACAGTTCAAGTCCTTCGCGAATCGTGTAGGCGAACATCCGGCGCGGACTGAACCAGGCGCTCCGCGGCTGGCGCGCGAACCCCACGGGCGCCGTCGCGATCGCCGGGACGGAGGCCGCCGACTGCGAGGCCGGCTCGGGCTCCCGCGCGCGGTTCGCCTCTTCGAGATAGTCGATGAAGGCATCCTCGAGATTGGCGCATCGGCGCGCCTTCACCAGCTCCGCCGGCGTCCCCATTGCAAGAACGCGCCCCGCATCCATCAACGCGATGCGGTCGCAGCGGGCGGCCTCGTTCATGAAATGCGTGGAGATGAAAACGGTCATGCCGTCGCCACGCGAGAGGTCGGCGAGCAGCTCCCAGAACTGGTCGCGGGCGAGCGGATCGACGCCGGACGTCGGCTCGTCGAGGATCAGGATCTCGGGCCGGTGCACGACGGCCACCGCGAGCGACAGGCGCTGGCGGATGCCAAGCGGAAGATCGGCGGCGCGCTGATCGAGATAAGAGCCAAGCCCGAAACGCGCGACGAGGGCGCCGATGCGGGCCTCCGCGTCCTTGCCGAGATGGAACAGGCGGGCGTGGAGGTCGAGGTTCTGGCGAACCGTCAGCTCGGTGTAGAGCGAAAAGGATTGCGACATATAGCCGACGCGAAACCTTGCGCGCATGTCCGAGGCGTCGATCGGCTTGCCGAACAACAGCACCTGCCCGGCGCTCGCGGGCAGCAGCCCCGTCAGCATTTTCATCGTGGTCGTCTTGCCGCAACCGTTCGACCCGAGAAAGCCGAAGATCTCGCCGCGCTCGATCGAGAAATTGACGTTGTCGACGGCGGTGAAGGCGCCGAAGCGGCGCGTCAGGCCGCTCGCGACGATCACGGGCTCGCCGTCGCCCCGCGCGCGCGGCGGGATCGAGAACGCCTTGTGGCCGCGGCGGCGCTCCTGCGGCAGCAGCGCGATGAAGCTTTCTTCGAGCGTGGCGGATCCGGTCTTCTCCTTGATGGCGGCCGGCGATCCCGTGGCGAGCACTCGGCCCGCGTCCATCGCCACCAGCCAGTCGAATTGTTCGGCTTCCTCCATGTAGGCGGTTGCGACGATGACGCTCATGCCCTGACGCTCGGCGCGCATGCTCGAAATCAGGCTCCAGAACTGGCGCCGCGACAGCGGATCGACGCCCGTCGTCGGCTCGTCGAGGATCAGAAGGTCGGGATCATGGATCAGCGCGCAACAAAGCCCGAGCTTCTGGCGCATGCCGCCGGACAATTTGCTCGCGGGCCGGTCGGGAAAGGGATCGAGGCCCGTGGCTTTGAGGAGCGTCGCGATGCGGCGGTCTCGTTCGCCGCGATCCTGACCGAAAAGCCGGCCGAAAAATTCGATGTTCTCGCGGACGCTGAGGTCGGGATAGAGGTTCTTTCCGAGCCCCTGCGGCATATAGGCGATGCGCGGGCAGATCGCCGCGCGATGGCGCGCGTCGCCGATGTCGCCGCCGAGCACATGAATGTCGCCGTCCTGGATGCGGCGGGCGCCGGCGATGAGGCTCAGAAGCGACGACTTTCCGACCCCGTCCGGGCCGATCAGCCCGACCATGCAGCCGGCCGGAAAGGCGATCGTCACGTCATTCAGGGCGATCGTCGACCCGTAGCGCAGCGAAACCCCGCGAAGCGCGCCGAAGGCTTCGCGCGGCGCGGCTCATTTGGAGGGCGTAGACTGCAGCGCGGCGGGCCATGCGACCTTCGGATCGATGCGCACATAAGCCCTGCCGGGCAATCCTGTCCGGACTTCGGCGGCATGCGCCAGCAACAGCTCGGGATCGACGCGCACCTTGACGCGGAACATCAGCTTGTCGCGCTCGTCCTCGGTCTCCACCGCCTTCGGCGTGAATTGCGCCTGCGTGGCGACGAAGGAGACATGCGCCGGGACGATGAATTTCGGCCAAGCGTCGAGTATGATTCGCGCCTCCGACCCGACCCGGGCGCGGCCGGCCTGAGCGGTTGGCAAATAGACGTCCATATAGACGTCCGAGATGTCGAGAAGGGTGAACACCTTGCCGCCGACCGGCAGCACTTCGCCGACATTGGCGATGCGGTATTGAATGCGGCCGAGGGTCGGCGAGACCAGCGTGTTGTCGGCGATATTGACCTTGTAAAGCTCGACGTCGTGGGTCGCCGCGTCGAGCGCGCGCTCGGCCTCGCCGACGCGTGCGTTGGCGGCGTTGAGAAGGGCCAGCGCACCGTTCAGGGACTGCCGGCGCTGATCCAGCAGTTCGTTCGTGGCGTAGCCGCGCGCGACGAGCGAGGCTGGTGCGGTCGATCTCCTGCTTCGCCAGCGTCACCTGCGTCTGCTGCTGCACGACATTGGCGTTCGCCTCCTCGAGGCTGCGCTGCGCCTGCTGCACCTGCGCTTCGGTCTTCCTCAGCGTCGCCTCGAGGTCCCTCGTATCCATGCGCGCGACGACCTGCCCCGCGCTGACGAGGTCGCCCTCATCGACCAGCAGTTCCGCCACGCGGCCCGCGAACTTGGTGTCGATGTCGATTTCCTGCGCCTCGATGCGGCCGTTGCCCGACGCGATGCCCGCGGGAAGCAGCGCCTGATGCTGACGCCACCAGTAAAACCCGCCGGCGCCGGCGCCGCCGAGGACCAGCGCCAAGGCGAGCAGCGTCCGCCAGCGCCGCTTGCGACGCGGCGGCGCAGGCTGCTCCGGCAACGCCGGGAGCCTCTCGGGCATCGGCACGAGAGCCGTCGAGCGCGCCTCGAGGGACGCGCCGCCGAGCTCGTCCTGCTTCGCGACGCCGGGCGGATCCGGCGTTTCAACTGGTTCGGTCGGCACGTGCGCACCTTTTCGGGAAATCGCCTGGCGACAGGTTAACGCCCTAAACGCAACCTCGCGCAAGAGGCGCCGGACGTGACTTAACCGTGATCGCCGCGGGCGCATTGATCCCGCGCGGATCCCGCGCGCCTGCGCCGAAGCGACGCAGATCGAGCCCTACCAGCGGCCCTGCATTTTCATGCTTTCGGCGAGGTCGCCGCGAAAATTATGCTGGCCGAGGTGCATCAGGCGGCATTGCAGGTCGACCCAGACCTTCCCGCCCATGTCGCGCCAGCGGCGGCAGAAGGCGTAATCCTCCGACAGGTAGCGGCCGGAATCCGGATCGACCATGCAGTCGAAGAAGCGCCAGTGCAAATGCGCCTGCGGATGGTTCGGCGGCCCGTCGGGCGTGTAATTCAGTTCGGGATAGCGCGCCATCATCTGCGTGAAGACGTGGCGCTTGATGCACATGAAACCGGTCGGCGCCTCGGCCACCTCGACGAAGCCGTCGGCGTCGGCATAGGCGCTGACGCGCTCCGCCCCATGGCCGATCGGATTGAACGGATATTCCGTGTAGCGGTCTTCGAACTGCTGGCGCGTCGTCCCCGCCGGCAGGCCCTCAGTGGGCCAGTTGAAGGTTTTCATCGGATAGACGCCGGCGGCGACGTCGCGGTCGGCCAGCAGCAGGCGGCAGACGGACTGCGGCGTGAAGGCGATGTCGCTGTCGATCCAGAACAGATGCGTCAGCGTCTCGTCCGAGAGAAACTTCAGCGCCATCTTGTTGCGCCCGCGCGTGATCAGGCTCTCGGAATGCATGTGCAGGATGCATTCGAGGCCAAACTTTGCGCTATGCAGCGTCAATTCGAAGATGCTGGTGACATAGTTCATGCTGACCGCCGAAATATAGCAGGGCGTCGCGAACATCACCTTCATCGACTTCAGGGCGGCGTCTGGCAGCATGGCTCTTCGTTCGCGCGGGGCCTGCGGAGCAGGCGAATTATTTCTTTTCGGGCGGCTTTTGCGCGGGTTTCGCCGGCGCGGGCGCGGGCTTTGGCGGCGGCGCGGCGGCGGGCGGGGGCGGCGGCGCGGCGGGCGCGGTCTGACCGAGCCCGACCGACACGCCGTAAAGGCGCCATTGTCCGTTCACCGGCGCATAGAGAAGATCGAAATTGATCTGCGCCGGCGCGGAGGGAAAGAAGCCCGTCATGCGCATCATGCCGTCGGCGCCGATCTCCGGCAGCAGCGTCAATTGCGGATCGAGCGCGGCGACGCCGGAAAGATCGAGATTGTCGCGGCGAAGGCCGGCGAAGATGTCGCCGAGCCGCGCCGCGGTGTTGGTCTGGAAGCCGGGCGCGCCGAGATCGCGCAGCACGGTGTAATTGCCGGTCTTGTTGGCCTGATCCAGCGCGATCAGCGTCGAGCGCACCAGGATCAGCACGCCATTGCGGTCGATCTGCGCGGGTTTTCCCGGCTGCTGCCCGAGCGCGACGGCGGGAGCCATGGCCGCCGCCAGCAGAACCGCGAGCGCGAAAACCCGTGGCGCCGGGCTTCATTCTCACCATGCCGCCGTCACGATTCTCGCCATGCGCAGTTCTCACCAAGCCACCGTCACGCCCGCGCGTCCGCCGACGCCGCCCTCGCGCAAGCCCGCGCCGAGGCCGGCATTTAGCACCAGATATTCATTGACGCGCAACTGCGCCGATCCGCTGAAGGCGTTCTGGCCGCGGAACGTGCCCCAATTGCCGGAGACGGCGAATTGCTTGTCGGACGGCAGCGCGGACCCGGCGAGCGCGATCGCGATCGCGGTGCCCTCATAGCTGCGCTGGATCGACTGCTGCAGCGCGCCGACGCTCTGCTGCAGCCCCGCGACGCTTTGCTGCAAGCCCGACACGTTCTGCTGAAGGCCTGTTACATTGGCGCTCATGCCATAGAGCGTCGCGATGTCCTGCGGGCCATAGATCGAAGAGGCGACATGGCCGGTCGCGTCGGTGGTGAAGAATTTGGTCGTCCCGGTTTGCGCGGCGAGGCTCGCCGCCGATGTGACGCCGGGCGCGACGAGCGTCGTCGCCGACGAGCCGAGCGTCACCTGATTGGCCGCCGTGCTGACCGCCCCCGCGCCGACCGCCGTCGAGCCCGCGAAGCCGGCGGTCGAGGCGCCCGAGCCGATCGCCGTCGAATTGGCGCCGGTCGGCGATGGCGCCTTGCCCCAGCGCGGTCGAGTTGGCGCCCGTCGCGGCGGCCCCTTGGCCAATTGCCGTGGCGTTGTCGCCGACGCCGGGCGAGACGCCCGCCACCGCTCCCGCGCCGAAGGCCGAGGCGTTGTTGGAGAGCGCCTGCGCGCCCGTGCCGACGGCGGTCGCCGGATCGGCCGAAGCGACCGCGCCCTGGCCGATCGCGGTGGCGCCGACGAAGCTCGCGACGGCGCCCTGCCCGACCGCGGTCGCCTTGTCGGCGCCGGCGTTGGCGCCTTGCCCGTAGGCCGTGGCGGTCGCGCCGTTGGCGATGCTGCCTGCGCCCGTCGCGGTGGCGTTGGCGCCATTGGCGGCGCTGCCGGCGCCCGTCGCCGTCGCCGAGGCGCCATTGGCGACGCTGAGAGCGCCCACCGCCGTCGCAAGCGTGCCTGTCGCATTGGCGAGCCCGCCAAAGGCGCTGGCGCTGCCGCCATTCGCAGTGCTGCCCTCGCCCGCGGCGGTGGCGGCCGTGCCGTTGGCGTTGCTGAATGCGCCCGTCGCCGTGGCCGAGAGCCCCGTCGCGTTGGCGCTCTGACCGAAGGCGCTGGCGCTCGTGCCATTGGCGGTGGCGGTGACGCCGGTCGCCGTCGCATTGGCGCCATTGGCGAGGCTGCCCGCGCCCGTCGCCGTCGCATTGGCGCCATTGGCCCCGCTGCCCGCGCCCGTCGCCGTCGCGGAAGATCCGTTGGCGACGCTGAGAGAGCCCACCGCCGTTGCCAGCGTGCCGGTCGCATTGGCGAAGCCGCCGAAGGCGCTGGCGTTGGCGCCATTGGCGACGCCGCCCGCGCCGGCGGCGGTGGCGGCGGTGCCATTGGCGTTGCTGAATGCGCCCGTCGCGGTGGCTTCGAGGCCGCTCGCATTGGCGCTCTGGCCATAGGCGCTGGCGCTCGTGCCATTGGCGGTGGCGGTGACGCCGGTCGCGGTGGCGTTGGCCCCGCTGGCGACGGCGCTGACGCCCGTGGCCGTGGCGTTGGCGCCATTGGCCAAGGCCCCGGCCCCCGTCGCGGTGGCGTTGGCGCCGGTCGCGCTGGAGCCGTCGCCATAGGCGCTGGCCTCGGCGCCGTTGGCCGAGCTCTCGAGGCCTGTTGCGGTTGCCGCGCCGCCATTGGCGTTGGCGAGATTGCCGTAAGCGCTCGCGCCGGCGCCGTTGGCGACGCTGCTTGCGCCGGTCGCCGTCGCCTGCGCGCCGTTGGCGGCCGCGAAGGTGCCCGTCGCGGTGGCGCTGCGTGGCCGCTCGCGTTGCTCGCCGCGCCGGTCGCGGTCGCATTGTCGCCATTGGCGATGCTGGTTCGAGCCGGTCGCCGTGGCGGCGAGGCCGCTGGCGTTGGCGTTGGCGCCCGTCGCGGTCGCCGCGGCGCCATTCGCGGTGCTGAATCCGCCCGACGCCGTCGCCTCGACGCCGGTCGCATTGGCGTTGACGCCATAGGCGCTGGCGCTCGCCCCATTGGCGGCGGCGCCCGCCCCTGTCGCCGTCGCGCTGTCGCCATTGGCCTGCGCGAGGACGCCCGTCGCCGTCGCGTTCGCGCCGCTCGCGACAGTGTTGACGCCGAGCGCGGTCGCCTGGGCGCCGGTGGCGTTGGCGTTGCTGCCTGTCGCCGTCGCCTGCGCGCCATTGGCGAGGCTCGCGACGCCTGTCGCGGTGGCGTTGCCGCCATTGGCCTTCGCGGCGCTGCCGAGCGCGGTGGCGGTGCCCCCGGTCGCATTGGCTGAACTGCCGTAGGCGCTGGCGGCGATGCCGTTCGCAAAGCTTTGCACCCCTGTCGCGGTCGCAACATCGCCATTGGCGACGCTTTGGTTGCCCGTCGCGGTGGCGGCAAGGCCTGTCGCGTTGGCGAGGCTGCCCGTCGCGGTCGCGCTCGCGCCATTGGCGAGGCTGTTGCCGCCCGTCGCGGTGGCGTTGGCGCCATTGGCGTTGCTCTGCGCGCCAAAGGCGCTGGCGAGCGCGCCATTTGCGGTGGCGAAAAGGCCCGTCGCGGTCGCCTCGTTTCCATTGGCGGTGCTCGACGTCCCGGTCGCGGTTGCGTCCTGGCCCGTCGCGTTGGCGAGAGCGCCGGTCGCCGTCGCGCCGCCGCCGTTGGCCGAGCTAAGGGCGCCCGTCGCGGTGGCGGCGACGCCGTTCGCGCTGGCGTTCTGGCCGCAGGCGGTTGCCGTTCCATTGCCGTGGTCGGTAGCCCCCGCGTCGCCGCCCGCAGGCGCCGGAGTGCCGTCGACGGACTGTCCGCAGATCACGGCCGCGGCGGGCGTTGGCGCGAGCGCTGCGCCCGCGGCGACGCCGGTCGCCAACACGATACCGCGCAATGCCCCGCCGGCGAGCGCGCTGGTCGAAAGAAGAAAACTGCGGCTGCTGGCAGGATGGCCCGGGCTTGGGCTGGCGTCCGACAATAGGCTGCTTGTCCGCAATCGGTCGGCCATGTGGACGAATCCATCTCGTTTGAATCGCGCAGGTATTAAGTAAAACTCAAATCGATTGCTATTGCCGAGGCAAGGCCTGTTTACAGCGCGCGGCGCAATACCCGCCGCATGTGGCGCGACGGCAACAAGCCGGCTGGATCGGACGGCCTCGCCTCCGAGGCTTGTGGGATCTCGTCACGTGAAACAGTTGAGGCGCCTTGCGCGGGGTGTTTCACACGAAACGCCCCCGGCCGCATCAGGCCGCAGGCCACAGCCAGGCGGCGCCGCGGACGCCGCTCGAATCGCCATGCGCGGCGCGAATCGACAGGCGTCTCGACGCCGTCCGAAAACGCATAGCGCGCGATCAGCGCCGGCAGTCCGTCATAGAGCGAAGCGATGTTGGACAGCCCGCCGCCAAGCACGATGACATCGGGATCGACCACATTGATGAGCGAGGCGAGCCCGCGCGCGAGGCGATCCTGATAGAGGTTGAGGCACTGGTCGGCTTGCGCGTCGCCGGCGCGGGCCGCGGCGGCGATGGCGTGCGCCGCGAGCGTAGCGCCCGTGCGCGCGACATAATCGCGCGCGAGCGCCGCGCCGGACAGGAACGTCTCGATGCAGCCGGTCTTGCCGCAATAGCAGGCGGGGCCCGGCCGCTCGGCGCCATCCGGCCACGGCAGGGAGTTATGCCCCCATTCGCCGGCGATGCGGTTGCGGCCCGAAACCAGCCGGCCGTCGACGACGAGGCCGCCGCCGACGCCAGTCCCCAGAATGACGCCGAACACGACCCGCGCGCCGGCGCCGGCGCCGTCGGCAGCCTCCGACAAAGCAAGGCAGTTGGCGTCGTTTTCGAGCCGCACCGGCCGGCCAAGCAGTTCGGCAAGATCGCGGTCGAGCGGCTTGCCGTTGAGGACCGTGCTGTTGGCGTTCTTGATAAGGCCGGTCTTCAACGAGAGGGCGCCTGGCGTCGCGACGCCGACTCTGCCGCGCCGGCCTGTCTTCGCTTCGACGAATGAGACCAGCGCCGCGATCGTCGCGAGCGTTCCCGCATAGTCGCCGGCCGGCGTCGGCGCGCGATGGCGCACAAGGATCGCGCCGGACGCATCAAGCGCGGCGGCTTCGATTTTGGTTCCGCCGAGATCGATCCCGATCCGCATTTGCGAACGCCGCCTCCGTGCTGGTTTCGCATTCCTTACGCGAAACGCCGGCGCGCGGGCAAAAATAAAGGCCGGCGATAGGCCGGCCTCGTTGATCGACTGTTCGCCGCGCCTGGATCACGATGACTTTGGATCGAATCGATCCAAAGCCGTGAACGTGATCGATTCCAAAGTTTAGAGCGGGATGCGGGCGAAAAAGTGCTTATGCTTTTTCTCATCCCCCTCTAGTGGCCGGTGCGGTCGGCGCCCCGGCTCGCTTCGAACAGGAACCAGGTGCGGCGCTCGGATTCGTCGATATAGACCTCGAGAATGCTTGTGGTCGCCGCGTCATTGTGCTTGTCGGCGACTTCATGCGCTCTACGAAGAAATACCGTGAACTCCTTGTTATCATGCACTAAGTCACTAAGCATTTCAGCCGGAGACACAAATTCCGAATCATTGTCGGCGATGCGCGAAAGCTTGCCGATATGGCCGATCGAGCGCAGCGTCGGCTGGCCGAGCTTGCGCGAACGCTCCGCGAGCGGATCGATCGTCGCAAAAATCTGCGTCGCCTGATCGTCGAGCAGCAAATGATAGTCGCGGAAATGCGGCCCGCTCATATGCCAATGAAAATTCTTGGTTTTGACATAGAGCGCAAAGGCGTCCGCCGCGAGCTTATTGAGCTCCGCGGCGATCGCCGACGTGGCGTTGGCGCCGAGATCTGAAGGCGTTGCGAGCGCCTTCCTTGTGGTGTCGTCGTCGGCCCGCGTGGGCTTGATTGAGGTGGCCATTTGAAAACTCCGTTTTCCCAGCCGTCGGTGGCGTGAGCGAAGTTGAACGTCGCGCCCGCGCCAACCGTTCCCGAACATCCAAGCGTCGGACCAACCAGCCTATCAGCGCGCGGCGATGGCGGCGCTTGTCGCGTCGATATGCGCGACGAGCGCGGGATCGAGCGCGAGACCGCGCGCCAGCGTCTGCAGGAAGGCCTTCTCCTGCGGGCTGCGCGCGATGAGATGCGCCGCGGCATAGACCTGCAGGCCCAGCTCTTTCGAGCCGCCGACCGCTTTCACGATATCGTCAACCGTCGCGGGATGCTGGATCTCGCCTTGCAGAAACTGCACGGCGCCGTCCTCGAGGCCGGCCGCCTTCAGGCCGTCGAGGATCTGGGCGCGCTGGGCGGCGTCCACATTGCCGTCCGCGGCGGCGGTGGCGACCAGCGTCCGCACGAGCAGCAGCGTCGTATCATGCGAATGGGCCTGCTCGGAGAAGGCGGTTTCGGCCGGCGGGGCGGTCAGTTGTTCGAGGCCGGGCACGCCCGCCGTCAGCGGCTTGCCCGCCTGGTAATTCTGAAACGCCTTGTAGGCGACGCCGCCGATCGCGGCGAGGCCGCCGAGCTTGACGAGGCCGCCCGTCGTCGCGCGCCCGCCCGGCGTGCCGAGCAGAAGCGCCGCGAGGCCGCCGAGCGTCGCCAGCGTGCCGACCGGATTTTGTTCGACCAGCTCCTTGGCCTTGCCGATATATTCCGCGGCGTCGGTTCCCTGCAATTTGGTCTGCGCCTGGCCGAGCACGCCGGAGAGGGCGGACGCGGTCTGATCGGCGGCCTGCTTCGTCGCCGTCGTCGCGGTCGCCGCCGCCTCGCTCGCGGCCGCCTTGCCGCGCGCGATCGCGTCGTCGACGCTGGCCGCCGCGGCGTCGCCGCCGGGTCCGAGCTTGTTGCCGGCGAGCAGGTCCAAAAGCTGCTTTGCGTCAAACATGGCGTTTTCTCCCTTTTCCATCGCGATCCGCCGTTCGTGGCGGAACCGCGGCGACGCTTCAATGCGCCTGAAACAATGATTGGAATCCGTAACGAGCTCTTGAGACAGTTGGACGACGTTTCGCCCGACGCCTGCGCCTCCCGGTCAGATTAACGACAAGCCGGGGGGCGTCAATTCCAATCGGCGAAGCGTTGCGGACGTCTTTCCGGGACGCAGCCCGCCGGGCCGGAAAGTAATCGCTCAGATCTAGCCATGACGAAAACCTTTTTACTGTCGTCCCACAAGGTTTCGGGAACAAAAGCGCCAGCCAAGGCATTTCTTTTATGTTGGCGGCAGGCCCGACGCGCCAGCGCCGGCGGGCGGAATTCTTCAACATCGCGTGAACGCTTCAAGTTCGAACAAGAATGCTCAAACCGATTGAGGTAAAGGGGCGCAGGGAGAAACGCGTATGGCCAGTTTTCATGTTCTCACAAGCGGCTCCGAGATTCAGGAGTTTCCCGTCGTCCGCAAGATCGGCTTCGCCGACCTCAGGGACGCTCTGGTCGAAGGTTTCCGCGATTTCCGCGCCATGCCTTCGCATCTTCTGTTCCTCGCCCTCATCTATCTCGTGATCGGGATTTTTCTGTTCCCCACGTCGTCCGGCCAGAACGCTGCTCCCGCTGCTGTTTCCCCTGCTCGCCGGCTATGCGCTGATCGGGCCGTTCGCGGCGATCGGGCTCTATGAGGTGAGCCGCCGGCGCGAACAGGGCCTGCCGCATTCCTGGAGCTACGCCTTCGGCGTTTTGCGCTCGCCGGCGATGCCCTCGATCCTCGCCGTCGGCTTTACGCTGATGGTGATTTTCCTCTTGTGGCTGGCCACCGCGCAGGCGCTCTATCAGTCGCTGTTCGGGGTCATGGCGCCGCAGTCCTGGAGCCATTTCCTCAATCAGCTCTTCGCCACCCATGCGGGCCACAGGCTGCTCGCCCTCGGCGTCGGCATCGGCTTCGTTTACGCCGTGATCGCCTTCGCATCGGCGCGATCTCCTTCCCGCTTCTGCTCGACCAGGATGTCGGCGCCGCGGTCGCGATTCTGACCTCGGTCAAGGCCGTCTTGAAGAATCCTCTCGTGATGGCGGCGTGGGCCCTGATCATCGCCGCCGCGCTGGCCGCCGGCATGGCGACGCTGTTCGTCGGCCTCGCCATCGCGACGCCGATCCTCGGGCATGCGACATGGCATCTTTATCGCCGCGTCATCGCGCCCGCCGACGGCGAAGCATCGCCCGCCGTCGGCTGACGGCGGAACTCAGCGCGAGGCTGATCGTCACAGCCGGGGCTTGACGGCCGCGACGGTTTTCGGGCTCCACGCTCCCCGCGTGGCACATGTTTCGCCTTTCGACTTGGCCATGTGATAATCCCCGGCGATAATCCTTGCGGCGGTCCGCCCTGCGCGGGCCGCCGATTTCGCGTTCATCCAGGATCGGAGACAGCAATGCAGGGGCTGACGCCGGAGGGCCAACGGATCGTCGAGGATATCGCGCGGCGCCATGGCTTCAGCGCCGACGCCGCGACGGGTTTGCTGTGCGCGCTCGCCGCCGGCAATGGAACGCAGGCGCAGTTCAATCATCCCGAATTCGGCGGCATGGGACAATGGTCGCAGGGCGGCATGATCATGATCGGCGACATGTTCAACAATGGGCTAAAGGCGCGGGTGGACGCGCTTTGCCGCGAGCTGGCCGACCTGTTGCGCGGCCAGGAGGTTTTCGCGCGCGCCCCGGAGCCCGCAAGTTCCTGGCAGGCGCAGAACTACAATATCTCCGGCGCCGCGGTCAGCCTGTTCGCGCAAGGGTTTGGCGCGCCGTCGCGCAACTGGTGGCCGGCGGGCCTTCGCAGTCCGACTTCGACGGGCAGCCAAAACGATATGCACTATGCCTATTTTCCGTCGTTGAACCGGTTGGCGATCAAGCAGGGCGGCAGGATCAGCGTCTATGACTCCGGCGATCACCAGATCTCCGGCGTCTCGCAGCAGCAAGGCGGCGATCAGTCGCTGACCTTCACCAGCCAGTATGGCCTCGTCCGCCTCGGCGATCTGAAGCTTGTTTCGACCGAGGACGGCGACGCGCAGCCGGCAGCCGCGGCGCCGGAAGCCGCGGCGCCCGTCGCGTCCGTGGTCGTCGCCGTCGCGCCCGAAGCGCCCCGCGCGGCGCAACCAGCGCCCTCGCCCGTCGCGCCGCGGCAACCCCAAGGCGCGACGAGCGGCGCGCAGACGCGCGACGGACATTTTCGCGACTATCGAACGGCTGGCCGAGCTTCGCGCTGAAGGATATTCTCAGCGAAGAGGAGTTCGCGGCCAAGAAGGCCGAGTTGTTGGCGCGGCTCTGAGGCCGCTTCGAGAGACGTCGCCGGATCAGCGCCTCAGTTGGTCATCTCGATGATTTCGCGCAGCTTGGGGTAGATCTCGTTGTTCCAGCGGCGCCCGCTGAAGGTGCCGTAATGGCCGACGCCGGTCTGCACGTGATGCGGCTTCATGTATTGGCGCAGGCCCGTGCAGAGGTCCTGCGCGGCGAGCGTCTGGCCAAGGCCGCAGATGTCGTCGCGCTCGCCCTCGACGGTGAGCAGCGCGGTGCGCCGGATCGCCGCCGGCTTGACCGGCCGGCCATGCACCTCGAGCTTGCCGAGCGGCAGGAGATGGTCCTGAAAAACGCCCTTGACCGTCGGCATGTAGAACTCGGCCGGCAGGTCCATCACCGCGAAATATTCGTCGTAGAACGCCTTGATCTGGTGAAACTTGGTCATGTCATTGTCGGCATGGGCCTGCGCCATGTCCTTGAAGGACTGCATGTGGCGATCCGGATTCATGCTGACGAAAGCGGCGAGCTGCATGAAGCCCGGATAGACCTTGCGACCGCGCGCCTTTGTAGGATGCCGGAACCTCGGCGATGCAGGTTTTTTTCGAACCACTCGATCGGCTTCGATCTTGGCGAGGTCGTTGACCTTGGTCGGATTGACGCGGGTATCGATCGGACCCGCCATCAGCGTCATGCTGCGCGGCTGCGCGGCGTCGCCCTCCTCGGCCATGATGGCGGCGGCGGCGAGCACGGCGACGCAGGGCTGGCACACCGCGACGACATGCGCGCCGGGCCCCATGGCGCGCAAAAAGCGAATGACGTGGTCGACATAGGCGTCGAAGCCGAATTCGCCCTCGGCGAGCGGCACGTCGCGGATATTGCGCCAGTCGGTGATGTAGACGTCATGATGCGACAGCATGGTCTTCACCGTCGCCTTGAGGAGAGTCGCGAAATGGCCGGACATCGGCGCGACGATCAGCACGCGCGGCTGCTCGGCGTCGGTCTCCTTCCGGAAGCGCAACAGCGACGCGAAGGGGGTCGCGTCGACCACCTCCTCCGTCACCGGGACCATGCGATCGCCGTCCTGCGACCTCGGTGATGCCGAAGGGAAGCCGCGAATGGGTGATCGCGAGACTGGCGAAGGTCTCGAGAACGCCGGCGAATTTGCGGACGCTGAAAAACTGTCCGATCATGGGCCAGGGCGTGCGCAGCGCCGATCCCGCCACGGCCGCGACGGGCCGGATCAAATTAAGGACGCTAGCCTGGGCTCCATAGGCTTGATACATCATCGAGCGGCATCCAATCTGGAGAACAAATCGTCAAGTCGAAGGGAGAGAATCGGAGGATGAGCGGCACAACTTATGCTCCGCCGGACGTCAAGGATTACGCAAACTGGCGTGCGTTCGCAAGCAGTTCCAAGCGGTTCGACGCGCAGGGTAAAAGGGGTGTTCATTGAGCGAGGCCATTCTCACCATCAGCAGCAAGAACTATTCCTCGTGGTCGCTGCGCGGCTGGCTGATGACGCGGTTCTCGGGCCTCCCCTTCGTCGAGAAGGTCATCTCGCCCGACGATCCGGCCATGCGGGCGGAGCTTTTGCTGCTCTCTTCGTCCTTCCTCATCCCCAATCTGGCGCATCAGGGCCTGCGCATCTGGGACACCCTCGCCATCGGCGAATATCTGAATGAAATCAAGCCCGAGGCGAAGCTGCTGCCGACTGATCGCGGAGCGCCGGACGCGCTGCCGTTCGATCAGCGGCGAAATGCATTCGGGCTTCGGGCCGATGCGCGCGGCGCTGCCGATGAACCTCAAGGGCGATTTTCCGAACTTCAAGGTGTGGGCGCGGGCGCAGGCCGACATCGACCGCATCACCGAGATCTGGCGCGAGCACCTTGGCCTTTACGGCGGCCCCTTCCTGCTCGGGGCGGAGCGCTCGCTCGCCGACGCCATGTACGCGCCGGTGGTGACGCGGCTTTCTGACCTATCATGTGAAGATCGACCCGAAGAGCGCCGCCTACTGCCAGACGATCATGGCGTTGCCGGACTTGCAGGAATGGATCGAGGCGGCGAAGAGCCGAGCCGGACGACATGGAGGAGCTTGAGGTCGAATTCTAGAAATGATCCGGCAAGCTCGCGTCTTCGCATAGAGACTCGTGGCGGCGCATCTATATTAGGCGCAAAAGTCTAATTTTTGAGCAGCAGAGCATAGATTTCTGGAACCTCAAACTTGGCAAAATCAGTTGATCTGCGATTTCCCGCATGTAAACTCGGATCAAGCTGAATGCGCGGCGCGAAGACAGCTTCGCATAAAAAATCCAATCATCATGACTGGCTGAAAAAGCTGTCGCCGGGGCGGGACGCGGACGAAATCTCGCCGGGGGCTCGCTTCGTTTTGTGTTTAGGAGAAGAAATCATGAGCGTCGTCGATCTCAAAACGGCCGAACCCACGCAAGCGGAGACCAGCTTCTCCCACGTCAAGGAAGGCGACACCCATTTCCACGGCACGGGCCTGCGCGGCTTCTTCGAGTACCGCGATCTTGGCGTCGCCGACGCGACCAACGGCAAGGTCATCGCGCATCTCGTTCGCGCCAAAAATCCGCCGCAGGACGGCACCGGCTGGCATCGGCACATCGCCGAGTTCCAGATCGTGCTGATGACCAAGGGCTGGGCGCGCTTCATGTACGAGGACAAGGAAACCTTCGTCCAGGCCGGCGACTGCGTGCATCAGCGGCCGGGCATCGTGCATTACCTGTTCGATTATTCGCCGGACATGGAATATCTCGAAATCGTCGGCCCGGCCGATTTCGGCACCGTCGACGCCCCCGCCCCGGCCGGCGTCACCGTGCCGCCAGTGACGCCCTGGAAGTAACCGCTTCTTCAGGCCTGCTGGAACGCATAGATCGAGCCGAGCGCCAGCAGCGAGGTCAGTTCGTCGAGCGCGGCGCGGCTTTCGTCAAGAAGCGCCGGATCGCCGAGGTCGGCGCCGCTCAGGCGGTCGCGATAATGGCGGCGCACCCAGTCCTCGACGCGCGGCAGCGTTACGTCGTTGAGGAGAACGCGCCCGCGCAACGCGGCGCGCTCCGCCCCGCTCATGACGATGCGTAGCCGCAGGCACGCCGGGCCGCCGCCGTTCCACATGCTCTGGCGCAGATCCGTGAAGGCGAGCTGGTCGATCGGGCCATCGCCTGAAACGAGACTTTGCGCGAACGCCAGCGCCTTTGGGGAGGATTTCACATCCTCCGGCAGGATCAAAGCCATTCCGCCATCCGGCCGCGTCACCAGCTGGCTGTTGAAGAGATAGCAGGCGACCGCCTCGGTCAGCGGCACGTCGGCCTCGCGCGCGATGAAGAGGCTTGCCGCGGGACAGGCCGCGCGGATCGCGTCGAAGGCCGCCGCCTCCCGTCTCGAAGGCGCGTTCATGGGCGAGCAGAACCGGCCCGTTCGCCACCGCCACGACGTCATTATGGAAGGCGCCCGCGTCGATCGCGTCTTGCGCCTGGCGCAGGAACAGCGTCCGCGCCGGATCGAGCTGGTGCGCGCGCGCAACCGCCTGCGAGGCCTCGAGCGATTGCCGCGGCTCGAATTCGGCGCGCCCGCGCGTCCTCGAAAGCGGAGCGGCCGTAAACGAAGATCTCGACTCCCGGCTCGCCATGCGAGGCGCAAAGCCGCATATGGTTGGCCGCGCCCTCATCGCCCGCCTTGCCCCCTTGCGGCAGCGGATCGTGCACGCGAAAGCGCGCCTCGTCAGCGAAGATCGCGCGCAGAGCGCGCGCCGTAAACTCCGGTTCGAGCGAGCGGTGGAAAAGGGTCGAGAGATTGGCCGGCGTGATGTGCAGGCGCCTGTCCGCCGCATCAGCGGCGGGCGAGACGGTGGCCGCGTTCGCCGCCCACATCGACGAAGCGGAGGAGGCGTTGACGACGAGCGTCGGATCGGCCTTGAAGGCGCGCGCCAGCACTTCGGCGTCCGAGCCGGAAAAGCCGAAGCGCCGCAGCGTTTCGATATGGGGGCGCTCATGCGGCGGCAGGACGCCCTGCGGAAGGCCAAGCTCCATCAGGAGGCGCATCTTGGCGAGCCCCTGCAAGGCGGCGGCGCGGGGGTTCGAGACGCGGCCGGCGTTTTCGATCGATTTGAGATTGCCTTCGGAGAGGCCGCCGAAATTATGGGTCGGTCCGACAAGGCCATCGAAATTGACTTCCGCGGCGCTCATGGCGGGCGCTCTCCAATCGCTCTAGATCACGATGATTTTGGATCGAATTGATCCAAAATCATAAACGTGATCGATTCCAATAAACTAGAGCCGGATGCGGGCGAAAAAGTGCATACACTTTTTCTCATCCCGCTCTAGGCGCCGGCGTCGGCGGGCTGCGCACTCGCGTGGACGAAGGCGGCGAGCGCCGCGCGGGGCTGCTTCAGCGCGTCGATCTCCATTGTGACCGACAGACGGTCGCCGTTCGCTCGCGCGAGCAAGACCGGACCCGGCCGTAAAAGCGCGGCGATCTCGCTGCGCTGGCGGCTGCGCGGAATATGGAAAAAGTCGCAGCAGCAGAGCCGGTCGGAGGCTTCGCCGGGGCGCGCGACGCAATAGGCGCAGAGCTCGATGAGCAGGCGCTCATGCTCGCCCAAGGGTTCGAAGCCGGCCTTGAGGATCGACGCGCGGGAGCCGAGATTTTGCGGCGTGATGGCGGTGAGGATGCGGGCGTTGGGATCGACCGCGGCGACAACCGCGGCGATGCGCGCGCGAACCAGCAGCTTCTGCAGCCCGAAGCCGCGAAAGGGCGGCGCGACATAACAGCTCCCCATTTCGACGAGGGCGGGCTCGCCCTCGCTCAAGGGAAAGGCGCCGGCGATTCCAACGAGCGCGCCTTCGCTACGGACGAGGCAGAAAAGTCCGGCCTCAATGGAGCGCCGGTAGTCGCCTTCGGGCCGACGCAGAAGCTTTTCCTCGCCTGCGTCCCGAAGCAGGCCGAAAATCGCCTCGGCGTCGGAACTACGCGCGGTCTCGATGACGGCTTTAAATCCCATGGTCCACCTGCGAACGCCCCTTGGGCCGGCGCGGCCTGCGAATCAAGTCGCATTATGCCTCTAATTTGTGGCGTTTCGCGGTTTCTCCAAGCTTAAGCACAAGTCGCAGCCAACTCAAATAACGGCGGGCCAAATCCTTCACGCACAGCGGCCATAAGCAATAACGCTTAAAGTATATTAATCCGAAGTTAAGAGGTTTTTAAGGACCGCGCGCCGGCGACATCTCTACTTTGGTTTCGCTGTTTAGCGCTTATTGAGGAGTAAGGGTATGGCTCACGGCGAGACTGAGCGAGCAAAAGGCCCAAAGACGAGCAAGGCGGGGTCCACGCGACCGCGTGTCGGAGCGGATGTCGAGGCAACCGAGTCCGGGCCGCCGCGCCTCTACGCCCCTCCGGGCAGACCGCATCCTGTGGAATCCGGGCCGCCCAGGCTGCACAGCCCTGCTTCCGGCGGGCGCGCGGCGGTCGCGGCGCGCGCCGCGGCGGGCGCGCGCGCCGCCCCAGGCGGGGGCGCCAACGCAACCGAGTTCGGGCCGCCGCGCTTGAGCGCGCCGGCCGGCAGACCACAAGCCGCGGAAGCTGGCCCGGCCAGATTGCGCGGCCTCGCTTCCGGCCCCCAGGCGGCGCGCGCGCCACGCACCTCGGGCCGGCCGCAAATCGCAGCACATGTCGATGCAACAGAGTCGGGACCGCGCCGCCTGCAACATTATCTGGGCTGAGGCGCTCTACAAAAAAGAGGAGAAGATAATGTATATTCTGCCAGGAATGACCGTCTATCAGGACGCAAATTTCGTCAACACGGACTATTGGAGCTTCAATGTTCCCCCGGGGTGGGGCTGGTCCTATGTCGGCGACGACTGGAACGACAAAATTTCGTCCGTCGTCATCACCTCGGGCACGTGGCAGTTCTTTGAGAACGCCGGCTTCACCGGGGCCAGCACGATTGTCGGTCCGGGCTACTACAAATTCGTCGAAGATCCGCAATTCAACATGCAGAACGACACGATCTCGTCGATTCTATGCATCGACGATCAGCCGCAAGGAGACAATCCGGTTACGGATTTCTAACCGCGGCGCCTGTTGACGCCAAGATCGAGACGCGACCGCGAGATTAGATCCAAAATCATCGCGATCTAATGTACTGGCGTCGCCGCGACCGGCGGCGCCTTCACTTTGCGCGCCTTGCGGCCTTCCTCGAATTTTTGCAGCAGCGTGAAGAAGGACGGCACGAACAGAACCGCGAGGCAGGTCGAGGCGATCATGCCGCTGAACACGCTGATGCCCAGCGATTTGCGCGCATTCGCGCCGGCGCCGGTGGCGAGGACGAGCGGCAGCACGCCGAGAATGAAGGCGAAGGAGGTCATCAGGATCGGCCGGAATCTCGAGGCGCGCGGCATTGACCGCGGCTTCGAGCATGGGCTTGCCGTCTTTCACGCGCTGCTCCCGCGCGACCTCGACGATCAGAATGCCGTTCTTGGCCGACAGCGCGATCAGCAGCATGAGGCCGATCTGCGTGTAGAGATTGTTGGCGACGCCAAGGCTGGTCAGTGCGACGACGGGCCCAAGCAAGGCGAGCGGCACGGCGGACAGCACCGCGAGCGGCAGAATCCAGCTCTCATATTGTCCGGCGAGAACGAGATAGACGAGCAGGATCGAGATGGCGAAGATATAGACGAGCTGGTTGCCGACGAGCTTCTCCTGATAGGACATGCCGGACCATTCGGTGGCGACGTCGTTCGGCAAGGTCGACTTGGCGATCTTCTCCATCGCAGCGAGCGACTGGCCGGAGCTGAAGCCCTTCGCCGGCGCGCCGACGACGGTCGCGGCGGGAAACAGATTGTAGAGGGTGATCAGCGGCGGCGCGACCTCGTGGTTCAGATAGGCGACCGAGCTGATCGGCACCATCTGCTCGTCCGAATTGCGCACATAGAGATTGAGAATATCCTCCGGCTTCAGCCGGAATTGCGAGTCCGCCTGCGCATAGACCTGGAACGATTGGCCGAATTTGTTGAACTGGTTGATGTAGGTCGAGCCGAGATAGGCCGAGAGCGTCGAGAAGACGTCGCCGACGGAGACTTTCAGCGTCTCCGCGCGGTCGCGATCGACGGTGACGCCGACATGCGGCGCGCTCGGATGGAAGGTCGTCAACACGCGCTGCAGGTGCGGATCGGCGTTGGCGGATTTGACGATCTGCTGCGTCAGCTCGTCGAGCTTCGTATAGTTGAAGCTGCCGCCGAGCATTTCGACCTCCATCTGGAAGCCGCCGGCCTGGCCGATGCCCTGAATGGGCGGCGGCACCAGTACGATGCCGCGTCCGTCCGGCAGACCGTTGAGCTTGCCCTGGATGTGTTCGAGGATCGAGATCAGATCCTCGCCCTTCGCCTTCTCGCGGTCGGCGTAGGATTTGAAGATCACATATTCGACGCCGGCGTTGGCGAGCGTCGCGTTGTTGTCGATGACGGACTGGCCGGAGATGGCGATGACGTTTTCGACGCCGGGCGTCGCCCGCGCGATGTCATTCGCCTGCCCGAGCGCGGCAGTGGTGCGCTCCAGCGAGGCGCCGTCCGGCAGCGCGACGGCGATCATCGCATAGCCCTGATCGTCGTTGGGAATGAAGGCGGTCGGCAGGCGGGCGATGCCCCAGAAGCCGAGCCCCGCCAGCGCGATGGCGATGAGGACCATGAAGCCGGCGTGGCGGACCATGCGGCCGATCAGCGCCGCATAGCCGTCCTCCATCTTCTGATAGACGAAATTGAAGCCGCGATAGAAGAAATTGCGCTTGTCGAGCGGCGTGGATTCGCGCAGCCACAGGGCGCATTGGGTCGGCTTCAGGGTCGCCGCATTGATGGCGCTGATCAAGGCCGTGACGGCGATGACGAGCGCGAATTGCGCGAACATCTTGCCGGTGAGGCCCGGCATGAAGGCGGCCGGAAGGAACACGCTCATCAGGACGAGGGTGATGCCGACGACCGGGCCGAACAATTCGTCCATCGCCTTGATCGCGGCGTCATGGCCGTTCATGCCCTGCTCGATATATTTCGACACGCCCTCGACGATGACGATGGCGTCGTCGACGACGATGCCGATCGCCAGCACGATGCCGAAGAGCGTCGAGAGATTGACGGTGAAGCCGAGCGCCGCCATGCCGGCGAAGGCGCCGATGATGGTGACCGGAACCGTCGTCGCCGGCACCAGCGTCGCGCGGAAATTCTGCAGGAAGACGAGGATCACGATCAGGACCAGAACGCCGGCCTGATACAGCGTCGTGTAGACCTCGGAGATCGAGTCCTGCACGAAGATCGTCGTGTCGAACGGAATGCTGTAGCGAAGCCCCTGCGGGAAGCGCGCGCCCAAGCTCCTTCATCTTCGCCTTGACCTCCTTGGCGACCGCCAGCGAATTGGCCTCCGGCGTCTGGAAGATGGCGATGCCGGCGCCGGGCGCCCGTTCAGCTTGAAATCCTGCGAATAGGTCTGCGCGCCGAGTTCGATGCGGCCGACATCCTTGACGCGGACGAGGCGCCCGCCCTGCGCGGTCTGGTCCTTGACGATGATCTCGGCGAACTGCGCCGGCTCGTTCATGCGCGACTGGATGTCGATCGTATATTGGAAATCCTGGTCCTTCGGCGCCGGCGGCATGCCGACCTGGCCCGCCGTTACCTCCTGGCTCTGCTGGCGCACCGCATTGATGACATCCTTCGGCTCGAGCCCGCAGCGAATAGAGCTTGTTGGGGTCGAGCCAGATGCGCATGGCGTAACTGCTGGCGCCGAAGATGGTGACGTTGCCGACGCCCGGCAGGCGGGAGAGATCGTTGACGAGATTGATCGTCGCGTAATTGCTCATGAACAGGCTGTCATATTGCCCGTCCGGCGAATCGAGCGTCACGATCTGCAGGATCGCGGTGTTCTTTTTCTGGATGGTGACGCCCTGCGCCTGCACCGATTCCGGCAGCGAGGCCAGCGCGCTGTTGACGCGGTTCTGCACCAGCACCTGATCGATGTTGGGATCTGTGCCGATATTGAAGGTCACCGTCAGCGTATAGGTGCCGTCGGCGGCGCTGGTCGACTGCATGTAGAGCATCTGATCGACGCCATTGACCTGCAATTCGATCGGCAGGGCGACGGTGTCGATCACCGTTTGCGGGCTCGCGCCCGGATAGCGCGTCGTCACCTGCACGGTCGGCGGCACGACGTTCGGATATTCGGAGACGGGGAGCGTATAGACCGCGACGGCGCCGATCAGCACGATCACGATGGCCAGCACATTGGCGAGGACCGGATGCTCGATGAAGAATTTCGATATCATGGCCCCGCCCCGTTCGCTATTGCGCGTCGATGCTGGTCAGCTTGGGAACGACCTTCATTCCCGCCGAGACCCGCCAAAGGTCGCCGACGACGATGCGATCGTCGGGCGAAAGGCCGGAGCTGATGACGCGCAGGTCGCCGACCTGCTCCGCAGCCTTGATATAGCGCTGTTCGACGGTATCGTCCTTGTTGACGATCATGAGATAAAGGCCGCCCTGATCCTCGCCGATGGCGCGCGCGGGAACCAGCAGCGCGCCCTGCTGCGAATGTCCCGCCGGCAGGCGCATGCGCACGAAGAGGCCGGGCAAAAGATTGCGGTCGGGATTATTGAAGATGCCGCGCACCTGCAGCGTGCCGGTCGTTGGATCGAACTGCGGCGCGACGAACTCGATGAAGCCGTGATAGGGATAGCCGCTCCCGGCCTCGAGGCCGACGTCGAGCGGAATCTTGAGAAGCTCTTCGGGCGAGAACCGGCGCTGGCTGACATTGGCGCGGATCGAGAGGACCTGCTGCTCGCTGAGGGTCGCGGTCACATAGATGGGATCCAGCTGGTTGATTTCGGCGAGCGCGGTCTGCTGGCCGCCGCCGCCGACGACATTGCCGGGATCGACGAGGTGCTTGCCCATGAGGCCGTCGAAGGGCGCCGTCACCTCGGTATATTCGAGATTCAATTTGGCGACCTCGATCTGCCCTTGCGCGCCGAGAATGCCGGCCTCGGCGGCCGCCTTCTGGTAGACCCATTTGTCGACTTCGGTCGCCGTCGCCGCATTCTTGTGAAACAGCGCCGTATAGCGCCCGACCTCGGTCTTGGCGTAGGCGAGCGCCGCCTCCTGCGCCAGAAGCTGCGCCTGCGCCTCCTGCAGCTGCGCCTTGTATTGCGCCTGCTGGATGGTGAAGAGAAGATCGCCCTTCTTGACGAGCGCGCCGTCCTTGAAATGGATCTGGTCGAGATAGCCTTCGACGCGGGCGATCAGCTTGACGACATTGGCCGAGGCCGCCGTACCCGTGACTTCGACATAGTCGGTGACCGACTGGACCTTCGGCTTCACCACGGGAATTTCCGGCGGCTGGGCCGCAAGCGCCGGCCCCGCCGCCAGACAGGCGAAGGCCGCGACGAGCGCGGCGAGCCACGCCCTCGCGCCCGGGCGCGGACCGGCGCTCGCCGGCTGGCCTCTGCTCTGTGTCCCTATCGATCTCGGCTTCATGGCGAAACGACCTTTGACAGAAACTAACCTCAAAATTCCGGCGCGCGAACAGTCGGACCCTCGTCCCGCGGCCCCGGCAGGCCCGGGGTCGGCGCGGCCAGCGCCGGCGGCGGCGGCTTCGGCGCGCCGGCGGGCGGCAGCACGGTTCCCCAATCGGTGCGCGCGCGCATCTGCGCATTGGTCGACGGCCACACGAAATCATTGCCTTCGCGGATCTGCCAGCCGCCGCCGAGCGCCTCATAGACCTGGGTGACGCCGAGCGGCACATTGCCCTCCGCGATGGCGAGATCATTCTCGGCGGTGAGCAGGTTCTGCTCCGAGGTCAGCACCGAGGTGTAGTCGCGCGTGCCCTGCTGATATTCGAGGAGCGAGATGTTGAGCGCGCCGTTGGCGGCGGCGACCGAGCGGCGCAGATCCTCGACCGCGATGCGCGACTGCAAATAGGTCGCGATGCCATTCTCGACGTCCTTTTCGGCGTTGAGGACGGTCTGCTGATAATCGACGAGATATTGCTGCAGCGTGGCGTCCTGCAGTCGCACATTGTTGGTGATCTGGCCGTAGTTCAGGAGGTTCCACTGGAACGTCGGCCCGAAGCTGTAAGTGAGCCCGGCCGGCGTAAAAACAGAACTCAGTTGCGCGCCGTTGATGGTGCTCGCCGAGCCGCCGATCCGGCCCGTGAGGCTGATCGCCGGGTAAAGCTCGGAGAGGGCGACGCCGATCTGGGCGCTTTGCGTCGCGGCCTTGAGTTCGGCGGCGCGCACATCGGGGCGCCGGCGCAGAAGATCGGCGGGGACGCCGACGAAGATTTTCGGCGGCGCGGCGGGGATCTTGCCGGTTTCGCGCCCCATGAGCGCGCCGAGCGGCTCAGGCGCCATGCCGAGGAGGACGCGCAGCGCATTGAGGCCGTGCTGGAGCTGGATGGTCAGCTGGGGAACCGAGGCCTGCGTCTGCCCGAGCACATTCTCGGCCTGATAGACGTCGAGCTTGGTCGCCGTGCCGCCGGAGAAGCGGTCGCGCGCGATCTGCAGCGCCTGTTTCTGACGAACGATATTGTCCCGCGCGTAGATGATCTGCTTCTCCAGCGTGCGGATGCCGATATAGGTGCTGGCGACATCGCCGAGCAGGGTGACGAGAACGTCGTCATAGCAGGCGACCGAGGCTAGATAGGCGGCGTCAGCCGATTCGACGCCGCGCCGGAACTTGCCCCAGAAATCGAGCTCCCAGGCCGCTTTGAGACCGAGCTGAGACTGCCAGAAATTGCTCAAACTCAGCTGCGGATTGGCGGCCTCGTCGGCATGACTCGGGCGATTGTAGGTGGTGGCGCCGTAGCCCCCCTGCTGCTGCGGATAAAACTCGCCGACCGCGACGCCGAGCTCGGCGCGCGCCTGCAGCACCCGCGTTCCGGCGCTGAGCAAGGTGAGGTTCTGGTCGTAGGCCGTCTCAATCAGGCGATCGAGCACGGGATCGTGGAACGCCTTCCACCAGTCGCGATAGTCCTGCCGGTCCGTCCTCACGGCGGGGTTGTGCGATTCGAGGTATTTTTCAGCGACGGGCGCGACGGGCGGCGTGAAATTCGGCCCGACCGCGCAGCCCGCTAGCGCCGGCGCCAATATGACTGCGAGCGCGCGGACGAGCGCGCCGCCCGCCATCCCGCAGCGTCGCGCATCCTTGCTGACGAGGGTCAGGCCCGGCGGCATTGCACGATCCCTCGGGTCACGGCGGGCAGGCGCGCCAACGGTTTCAATCACTGGACAGGGGCCCGATCGTAGCGTTTGATCCTTCTCGTCAACTAACATGACCTTGAGCGAGAAAGCTGTGATAGAATCGCCACGCTTGCGCCAATTCCGTTGCGCCCAAGGGCGCGAGGCGATTGGCGCGACCCCGATCGGGCGCTTCGCCCCGGCGCCGGCGAAATCGACGCCGCTCCACACCTGACCCACGAGAAAGCCGACATGACCTCCGAGACGCCGCAGAGACTTGATCCGCACATCGTCAGGGAGCGCCCGAATTTCGAGCGCATCGCCCTTCTCCTGCAGGGCGGCGGCGCGCTCGGCTCCTATCAGGCGGGCGTCTATGACGCGCTGTTCGAGGCGAATATTCACCCCGACTGGGTGGCTGGCATCTCGATCGGCTCCCTCAACGCCGCCATCATCGCCGGCAATCCGCCGGAGCTGCGCGTCGCGCGCCTGCGCGAGTTCTGGGAGGAGATCACGGCGGCCACGCTCATCCCCTTCGCACGCGGCATCGAGATCAAGGGCGACTACCTGCACAGCGTGATCAATCAGTTCCGCGCGATGCGCGTGCTTTTCGCCGGCGCCCCGAGCTTCTTCGAGCCGCGCGCCCTGCCGCCGTTCCTGCACGCGCCGGGAACGCTGGGAGCCCTGAGCTACTACGACACGAAGCCCTTGCGGGCGACGCTCGAACGGCTCGTCGATTTCGACCGGATCAACCACGGGCCGATGCGGCTCAGCGTCGGCGCAACAAATGTCGCCACTGGCAATTTCGCCTATTTCGATACGACGACGCATGAAATACGGCCCGAGCACATCATGGCCAGCGGCGCGCTGCCGCCGGGCTTTCCTCCCGTCGAGATCGAGGGCGAATATTACTGGGACGGCGGAATCGTCTCGAATACGCCGCTGCAATGGGTGCTGGACAGTCGCCCGCGCGCCGACACGCTCGCCTTCCAGGTCGATCTCTGGAGCGCGCGCGGCGAACTGCCGCGCGATCTCAGCGAGGTCGATCTGCGCACGAAAGAGATCCGCTATTCGAGCCGCACGAGGCTCGGCACCGACGAGTTCCAGAAGATGCAGCGGCTGCGGCGCGCGGTCGATCACCTTTTGCGGGAGCTGCCGGAAGAGCGCCGCAACGATCCCGAATGGAAGCTGCTCGAATCCGAGGCGGACGAAAAAGTCTATAACGTCGTCCACCTGATCTATCGCGCCAATAAATATGAAGGCGCGTGCAAGGATTACGAATTTTCGCGCCAGACCATGGTCGAGCACTGGAAGACCGGCTGCAACGACACGATCCGCACGCTGCGCCATCCGCAGGTGCTGCAGCGCCCGACCAACGCGGAAGGCTTCAGCGCCTTCGATCTTGCGACCGACGAGCAGGATTAAAGTACATTCCGATCAGATTGAATCACGCCTCAGGCGCGCCGGCGTCGAGGATCCACGCGCGGCCATGGAACGACACGTAAAGTCGCTCCTGACCCAGCGCCGCGCCAAGCTCCGCGGCGAGCTCGTTCAGCATCGCCTCGATGTCGGCGTCGGGGAGATGGCCAAGATAGGCGGGAACCGCCTCGCCGGAAAAGATCGCCACCGGCTCGCGGTCGGAGCCGACCGAGCCGTCGGGGCGCGGCCAGGCGTAGGCCACCTCGCCGCGGGTGAACATGCCGGAGAGGGCGGGCCGGCCGGCCTCGACGCGGCGACGCATCCATGCGTGCGCGACCCGCGTGGCTTCGGAGATGTCGTAAACCCGGCCCTCGGCGTCCCAGCCTTCGCGGAGGCCAATGGTCACCTTGAAATCGCGGCGCTCGCCAAGCGAGCCCGCGACGATTTTATATTGGCCCGCACGCCGTGCCGGAGGGCCGATGCTGTCGCTCAACGCGCCCTCCCCCGAAACTCCGCCGCCGCGGGCGGAGCGACGGTTACTTCCGCGCCTTGCGCGCCGCATAGCGCGCGTCGCGGGCGAGCTTGCGCTCGGCTTCGACAGCCGCCGCCCGTTCGGCCTCTGCCGCCGCTTCGACCTCGCGCGCCGCCTGTTCGAGCTTCAGGGCCGCGTCGCGCTCGGCTTTCTCGACGGCGTCGCGCGCCTGCCTTTCATCCGCGGCGGCCTTGCGCTCCAGTGCGCGCGCCTCCCGCGCGGCGACGATCTCGCGGCGCGCCGCCTCGCGTTCGGCGAGGACCTTCTCATCGACCTCGGTCTTCGTGCGGAATTTCTCCAGTTCAGCCTTCCGCGCGCTCGCCGCGTTGCGGATGCGATCGCCGAAACTGTCAGTCTTGAACGCGCTCATCGCCATGCCTTTTGCAATTCATCCAGTTCGAGAAAATCAACCTAGATCACGATGATTTTGGATCGAATCAATCCAAAATCATGAACGTGATCGATTTCAAAAGTTTAGAGCGGGATGCGAGCGGAAAAGTGGTTTCCACTTTTCCTCATCCCGCTCTAACCGCGCAGCCGCGGCGTTATTTCCGCGGATGCGTGCGTTTCCGAGCATACCCCCGGAAATGCGCCGCTGCGACGCTAAATAAAGGGAGACCGCTTAACGGCTCGTTAACCATACGTTGCGTAAATCATAAAAGCAAAATTTCGAGGGGAATTCGTGACCGCCGCAGCCCGCCCACGTCACTCGATCCGCTTCCACAGCCGCTCGTTCCACGCCATGGCGCTCGCGCCGCAGGCCCCTCTCCCGGAATGGCTCGCCGAACTCAACTCCTGGCTCGAACGCTCGCCGGGCTTTTTCGTCGGCCGCCCGATCGTGCTCGATCTGTCGGTTTTGAAGCTCGAGAAATCCGAGGTCGTCGAACTCACGAAGAGCCTGTTCGAGCGCAATATCCAGATCATGGGGATCGAGGGCGGGGATCCCGGCTGGCGCGAGTTCGGCATGCCGCCGCCCTTCGTCGGCGGCGGGCGCTACGTCAACGAAACCGCCAAGGCGAGCGTCGACAGCCTCGCCAAGGCGATTGAAGAGCGTCCGGCGCAGGAGCAGGCCAAAACCGTCCCGGCGCCCGCGACGGCCCGCGCGCTGCTCCTTGAGACTCCCTTGCGCTCCGGCCAATATATCGAGCACCTCGATGGCGACGTCATCGTCGTCGGCTCCGTCGCATCGGGCGCCGAGATCGTCGCGGGCGGCTCCATTCATGTTTATGGCGCGCTGCGCGGCCGGGCGATCGCCGGCGCGAGCGAAGCGCGCGCGCGCATTTTCTGCCGCAAGCTCGAAGCCGAACTGCTCGCCATCGACGGGCTTTACATGACGGCGGACGACATGGACGCGCAGTTGCGCGGCCGCGCCGTCCAGGTCCGGCTCGACGGCGATTCATTGATGATCAGCGCTCAGGATTGAACAGGAGATCGCGCACATGGCCAAGGTATTGGTCGTCACGTCGGGCAAGGGCGGAGTCGGCAAGACGACGTCGACGGCAGCATTAGGCGTCGCTCTCGCCAAGGGCGGAAAGAATGTCGTGCTCGTCGATTTCGACGTCGGCTTGCGCAACCTCGATCTGGTGATGGGCGCCGAGCGCCGCGTCGTCTACGATCTCATCAATGTCGTGCAGGGCGACGCCAAGCTGGCGCAGGCCCTGATCCGCGACAAGCGCATCCCGAATCTATCCATGCTGCCGGCCTCGCAGACGCGGGACAAGGATGCGCTGACCGACGAAGGGGTCGCCCGCGTCATCGCCGAACTCAAGGAGCGTTTCGACTGGATCATCTGCGACAGCCCCGCCGGCATCGAACGCGGCGCGACTCTCGCGATGCGCCACGCCGACGTCGCCATCGTCGTCACCAACCCGGAAGTCTCCTCGGTGCGCGATTCGGACCGCATCATCGGCCTCCTCGACGCGAAGACCGAGCGGGCGGAGCGCGGCGAACAAATCCAGAAGCATCTTCTGCTCACCCGCTACGACGCCGCGCGCGCCGAACGCGGCGAAATGCTGAAGGTCGAGGACGTGCTTGAAATCCTGTCGATTCCGCTGATCGGCATCGTCCCGGAGAGCGAGGAGATTCTGCGGGCCTCCAATCTCGGCGCGCCGGTGACCCTTGCGGCGAACCCGGGCGCGCCGGCGCGGGCCTATTTCGACGCGGCGCGGCGGCTCAATGGCGAAACGATAGAAATGATCATGCCGAACGACCGCAAAGGTTTCTTCGGCAAGATTTTCGGACGGAGAGCGGCATGAATTTGATCAGTTTCTTCAGGCGGCCGGCGACGGCCCCGATCGCCAAGGATCGCCTCAAGCTCCTGCTGGCGCATGAACGCGGCGCGGTCGGCGCCTCGAACGTCATCGCGCTTTTGCGCGAAGAGATCGTCGCCGTCATCGCCAAGCATTTCCCGGTCGAGGGCGACGCCATCAAGGTGCGGATGGAGACCGGCGACGTGATTTCGACGCTCGAAGTCGAAGTCGAGATCCCGACGCAGCTCTGCGCGGAGATCAAGGGCGCGGCGAAGGACAGGCGCGGCGCAAACGCTGAAGGTCACCGCCAGCGCCTGACGCCGTGGCGGCGCGGGGACTCCCGCGCTAGAGCGGGATGAGAAAAAGTGTAAGCACTTTTTCGCTCACATCCCGCGCTTAACTATTGGAATCGATCACGTTCATGATTTTGGATTGGTTCAATCCAAAATCATCGTGATCTATTGCCATTCAAGCTCCTTGTAGGCGGCGATCGCGTTGCGGCCGTTGTAATCGTCGAACAGCGTCCACTTGCCGCTCTCGGATTGCGCCGCCGTTTTTTCGGCCTTCTCGATATCGACATTGCGCGGCGATCGCCTGGCTTCACGTCGCTTTGCAGCGTCGTGAGGTAGCGTTCGATATCGGCCGCGCCCGCCGGCCAGTCGATTGCGACCGGGCCATGGCCGGGAACCGCCCGAGCGGCGGGGATTTGCTTTAAGGCCGCAAGCTCCTTGAGCCAGCCCGGCAATGAGCCGTCGAGCGAGGGCATGCGCTGGACGAAGACGAGATCGGCGGTGAGCAGGAGTCCGGTTTTCCGGTCGATCAGGGTGAGGTCCGACGTCGTATGCGCCGGCCCATGCGCCGCGGCGCTGACGATGCGGTCGCCAAGATCGAGATCGGTCGGGTCCTTCACCTCGAGCGTCGGCTGCACGATCGGCCCGGCGCGGTCGGCGCCGATGATGTCGGCGAGCACCTTCTGGTAATATTCGCCGCGCGCGCGCATCGCCTCGGCGAGACGGTAATGGCCGACGAAGACCGGGCTATCCTTGAGAAAGGCCCCCGCCCCGAAGATGTGATCGGGATGGATGTGGCTCATCACCACATATTTGATCGGCAGATCTGGTCTTCTGGCGCGGATCGTCGCGCGCAGGTTTTCGCCATCGGCGAGGCTGCCGCCGGAGTCGGTGACGAGGACGCCTTTGCTGCCGATGATGAAGCCGATGTTGGCGATCGCGTCGTCATTGGCCGCGCTCGCATCCTGATCGACGCCGCGGCGGATGTGGACGCCCTCAGCGACCTCGTCGGTGGCGAAGGGACCCGGCGCCGCCAGCGCCCGCCGCAGCGTTCCCGGCAGGCAGCAGAGGCAGAACCCGCCGAGCGCGAGGCGGCGGCGCGTAATGGCTGCAGAACTCAAGGCGAATCTCCCAAAGCTTCGCCGCGCGGCGCATGTCTTTCGTCGCCCACTAACGCTGGACGCGGCGCGAAGGTCAAAGGAACGCTCAGGGAATGACCGGCGGCGCATAGGTCAGCGTGCCGCCGAGCGCCCAAAGCAGGAAAAGCACGATCGGCAGATGAAAGACGAGCTGCAGGGCCGTGAAGCCGACGACGTCGCGCGCCTTGATCCCCAGCACGCCGAGCAGCGGCAGCATGAAGAAGGGGTTGATGAGATTGGGCAGCGCCTCGGCGGAATTATAGACCTGCACGGCCCAGCCGAGATGAACTTTGAGCTCGTTCGCCGCCTGCATGACATAGGGCGCCTCAAGCACCCATTTGCCGCCGCCCGACGGGATGAAGAACCCGAGCGCCGCCGAATAAAGCCCCATCACGACGGGGAATGATTCCCGCGTGTTGATGCTGGCGAAAAACTGCGCGAGCCGAAGGGCGAGCGTATGGCCGCCCGCGCCGGCGGCGGCGGTCAGGATCATGGTGACGCCGCCATAAAGCGGAAACTGCATCAATATGCCGGCGGTCGCCGGGACCGCTTTCGTCGCGGCGTTGAGGAAGCTTTTCGGGCGCCAGTGCAACAGCAGGCCCAGCATCAGCAACAGGAAATTGTAGGTGTTGAGATTGGAGATCGCGAGGATCGGATCCTTGCTCGCGAATTCCTGCGCGAGCCAGCCGCCGCCGAGCGCGACGAGGAGAAGCGTCAGCGAACGGACTATATTCCAGCCATTCGCCGGGCCGTTCGCGCGGCGGGCAGCGGCGCGAGCCTGCGTTTCGACGTCGACGCCCATCATCGCCGCCGTCACCGCCCGCGCTCCCGACGGCGCGGAGAGATAGGCGATCAGCGTCGAGACGGTCATCAGGACGGCGAGCATCACGCCCGATTGCCAGAGAAAAATCGTCTGCGCGAATGGAATGACGCCCGTAATTTGAAGCAGCGGCTTCGGGATCGCGGCGAGCGTTGGCCTGCAATTGCGCGGCGGACGAGCTTAAGCCCAAGAGCCCAGGTGGCGCCAAGGCCGAGATAGGCGGCGGCGCCGGCCGCGCGATAATCCACCGCAAGGTCGGTTCGCCGCGCCACGGCGCGCGCGAGGAGGCCGCCGAAGACGAGGCTCAAAGCCCAGTTGATGAGCGAGAGCGCCATCGTCACGATGGCGATGAAGGCGATCGCACTGCGCGCGCCTTTCGGCCGGCCGGCGATCCAGTCGATCAGTCGCGCGGCCGGCGGGGAACTCGCGATGATGTAGCCGCTGACCACCACCATGACCTGTTGCAGGGTGAAGGGAATGAGGCTCCAGAACCCGTCGCCGAATGCGCGCGCGACTTGCGGAAAGGACGCGCCGTTCAGCATCGCCGCGAGGGCGACGACGACGACGGCGATCGCCGCGAACACGAAGGCGTCGGGAAACCAGCGCTCCGACCAGGCGGCGAATCGCAGCGCGATCGCGGCGAGAACGTTTTCCCCGCCCTTGCCCGGCGTTCGAGAGGCTTGGTCTGCAGTCATCGGCCGCTTTCCTCAAAGTGGGCGTCCCGCGCCGCATTATTCCACCACGATGCGCACGATCTTCGAGGCGCCGGGCCGCAGCGGCAGGCGCAGCTGGAACTCATGCGCGCCCTTCTGCAGCGGCCAGAACAGGGGCTTGTCTGGATCGGCGAGCGCGAAAGGCGCGCCGTCGACATACCAGACGACCTGCGCCGCGCGCGGCTCGACGAGCGCCTTCAGCGCGATGCGCCCAAGGCCCGGCGGCGCATCGGGATTGCGCCAGACCCGGCTGTCGTTCTCGGGCGAGGCGATGGCGAGCCGCACGGGCGCGTCCGCCGGGCTCCCCTCTACGGGACTTTCGTCGGCGATGCGAAATCCGGCCTCGATCGCCCACGCGCGGGACGCCGCCGGAATTTTGAGCGCCGCGCCGCCGTCGGGCGTGGCCACGATGTCCTCGACCGGCGGCATCTCGTCCGGCCGCAGCCATTCGGTGAGGGTCTGTCCGCAGCCTCCTCGCACCGCTGCTGCGCCGGCCGCCAAAGCGGCAGAGTTCGACCGCAACGCGCCCCTCCGGCGGCGGAAAGCTCGCATCTTCGAGATCGCCCGGCAGCGCCTTATGCAGCTGCAACATGATGGCGTGGGCGAGCCGCGCGGCCGAACTCGCGCCGCTCAATCGCGTCATCGTGCCGGCGTCGCCCCGCCCGATCCAGACGCCGACAAGAAAACGGCGCGAAAAGGCCAGCGTAAAGGCGTCGCGATAGCCCTGCGACGTGCCTGTCTTGACGGCGACGGGAAATGGATATTCGAGCGGGCCGTAGCGCGGGAAGCTCGGCAGCCGCGCGTTGGGGTCCGACAGGAAGGACGTCGCCAGCCGCGCCGAATCCGCCGACAACACGCGGCGCGGCGGCGCGCGCGGCGGCGCCCTCAAACCACGCGAGATCATTGAGCCAGCCATCATCGGCGAGGGCGCCATAGGCGCGCGCGAGCCGCTCAAGCGTCGTCGGCAGCGCGCCGATCGCCATCGCGGCGCCAAAACTGTCGGCGGGCGCATCAAGATCATGCAGGCCAAGGCCGCGCAGAAAGCGGAAGCTCGTCTCAAGCCCGACGCTGCGGATCAGATTGATCGCCGGAACATTGCGCGAATTGGCGAGCGCCTGACGCGGCAGCATCGGCCCGAGAAAATGCCCGTCGGCGTTGCTGACCCCCGATGCGCCTTCGGGCAGATCGGGGAGGATGTCGCTCGGCTTGATGACGCCGCGATCGAGCGCCAGCGCATAGATGAAGGGCTTCAGCGTGCTGCCCGGCGAGCGCTGGACTTGCGTGAAGTCGAGCGCGCCGGCATGGCTGTCGGCGTAATCGCTGGAGCCGAGATCGGCGAGGACGGCGCCGGTTCCGCGCTCGACCACCATCACGGCGGCCTGCTCGGCGCCCTGCCCGCGCCAGATCGCCAGATAGCGCCGCGCAAGGGTCGTGACCTCGCGCTGAATATCGAGATCGATGGTCGCTTTGAGGCGCGGATCGGCGCCGGCGGCCAGCGGCTGCGCCTTGAGGAGATCTTCATAGCGCAGCACGACATGCAGCGCGTCGGGGCGGCGCGGCGCCGGCTGCGGGATCAGCGCGGCTAGCTGCCGTTGCGCGAGCGCCAGCTCGGCGCCGTCGATCACGCCCTGCCGCGCCAGTTCGTCGAGCGCATGCGCGCCGCGCCGCGTTGCGCGCCAGAGCCCTTGCGGGCGCAGCGGATTGAGCCGCGTCGGCGATTGCGGCAGGCCGGAGAGAAGCGCGATCTCGGCCCAGCTCAAATCTTCGGCCGGCTTGTCGAAATAGAAGCGCGCCGCATGGGCGACGCCATGGCTGCCATTGCCATAGGGCGCGATGCGCAGGTAATGCGAAAGCAGCGCCGCGCGGCCGTAGCGCCAGGTCAGCGCAAGGGCGGTCGCCGCCTCGCGCGCCTTGGCGAGAAGCGTGCGGGGCGCTGGATCCTGCATGCGCGCAATCTGCATCGCGATGGTCGAGGCGCCGGAGCGCTCGCCCTTGTCGACATGCCGCCAGGCGGCGCGAAGAAGCGCGACCGGATCGACGCCCGGATGCGACCAGAAACGCCGGTCTTCGAGCGCCAGCGTCGCGCGCGCGATGCGCTCCGGCGGATGCTCGATCGGCCAATAGCCATAGTCGAGCCGGCGCTCAGCGCCGTCGTCCCCGCGCCCGGACATTGCCGATCTGCGCGATGAAGGCGCCATGGCGGTCGTAAAGGATCGGCGTCGGCGGCGGCGAGACGAGATGCGCGCGCGCGTCGACGTCATGCGCGAAGGACGCGGCGAGCGCGATCAACGCAACAGCGGCGAGCGCCGCGCGCGACCCGCGCGCTATTTCGCAATGATGATGCGTCGTCCGGCGCTGGCGCCATAAATTCCCGCCTGATACATGGTTTCAGCCTCGCCCGGCGGCTGCGTGAAGGCGCCCGCGATCAGCGCCTTGGCGCGAAAGGCGAAGCGATAATTGCCCTTCGGCAGCGCATCATAGGCATAGAAGACGCGATCGTCGTCGAAGGCCGTCCAGGTCGGCTCAAGCGTCGGCGCGAAGGAGGGCGAGGCCGCGCGGGGCGCGTTGGCAAGACTGGGATTGAGCGGATCGAGCCCCGCCGCCAATGGCAGCGAAATCGCCACATGCACGCGATCTTGCGGATTGACCACTTCGACGATCTCCTCGACGACGTCGCCGCTTTTGAGATGGATCGCGCCATCGTCCGCCGACTCGATGCGTTCGAGCGGGGCGCCGCCTTCCGGCACGCGATAGGTTGCGCGGGTGACGACAAAGCCCTCGGAGGCCGCCTCGGCGAGATAGCCCGGCTCATCGGGCAGATAAGAGGCGTCGGCCAGCGCGACGATGGGCGAGACGCCGCCATTTTCGATGCGCGCGGCGCCGGGGCCGCTCAACCCCGCGCGGGCGACAGGCTGGTCGCCGCTCAGCACCAGCCGATCCGTCGCCGCGCCTTGCGTCACGGTGACGGGCGTTTGCGCCGAGGGGCGCTTCCAGACCGCGGCGAGCGCGCGCACGGCGGCCGAATTGGCGTTGGTGCTGCCCCAGCCATCGCCCGCGCCGAGGCGGATCAAGCCATCGCGCAGGACGCCCGCGCGGGGGTCGGAAGGCGCGGCGAGCGCGGCGGCCTGCAGTCATGTCGGCGAGGCTTTTGGCCTCGGACGGCAGGATCTCGGCGTCGCCATCGTCCGCCGCCTGCCCGGCATAGACCTGCTTGCCATTGCGCGAGAGAAATTTGACGCGGCTCCACATGTCCTGCAACAGCGCGTCGACGATGCGCCTGTCGTCGCCCGGCAGGCGCGCGGCGACCGAGGTCATTTGCGCGACCGACGCATTCGGCATCTGATCCGCGCGGCGGGCGAGTTCGGCGGCGTAGCCTTCATCGAGCTGGCCGCCCGCCGCGAGCGCGGTCAGGGCCTCGACGCGTTCGCGCAGCTCTTCGCCGGCGATGAGCCGCGAATAATCGGAGCGCAGCGAGAGTTTCAAGACGGACGCAAGGCGCTCGCTCAAGGCTTTGTCTACAGGTTCGCCGGCTTTCTGCGCGGCGACGAGGAAGCCGTAGGCCCAGGCGGTCAGCGAGACGTTTCCGCGCGCGCGGGGCCAGAAGGCGACGAGGCCGTCGGGATCGATGCTCTGGCCGATGGCGACGATCGTATTATGAACGTCATTCGATATCTTCGCATCGAGATCGGAGGCCGCGAGCAACGGCTGGAACGGCTTCAGCGCAAGGGCCGCTGAAGCTCAGCGAAATGCGCTGTTCGGTGCAGCCATAGGGATATTCGACGAGATAGTTGAGCCCGGCGACGAGCCGCACCACGGCGGGATCGCGCGGCGACCGTGACAGCGCGTCGCAGCGATCCGGCGCGAAGATTGGCGGCGATCGCCGGCAGGCTCGCGCTGGCGCCCGCCGCGATGTCGAGGATGTCGTGTTTATGCACGCGCGGGCGATCCGGCAGCACGGGCAGATCGATCTCGACCGCGTCGCGCGCGCTATCTGCATCCCGCTGCAGCGTGAAGCGCAGCTTAACGCTGGCGTCGGGGCTTACGGGGCTCGAGACGGAGACGGGAAAATCGATGCGCGCCGGACGATTTTGCTCCCACGTAAAGCTTTGCTGCGCCGGTCCCGCGAGCGCCAGCCCTTCGACGGCGAGGCTCGCGCGGCCGGTTCCCGACGGCCCCTCGACGACGCGCCCTAAAAATTCCGCGTCGAAGGAATCGCCGCTGCGCACGAAGCGCGGCAGCGCCGGTTGCGCGACGAGATCCTGGCGGATCAGCATTTCGCCGGTGGCGAAGCCGAAGCGCTCCGGCCCGCTGATCGCCTTCGCGCGCAGTTTGAAGATGGTCAGCGAATCCGGCAGCTTCACTTTTATTTTGGCGACGCCATCCGGCCCGACGATGACCTTCGGCAGATAGATCGGCACCGGCGTGAAATTCTTGCGCACGGAGACATTATTGTCGGCGCCCCATTCTTCGAGGCCCGTATCGCCGCCCGGCGCCTCTTCGAGCGGAATGATTCCGAACGCCATGTTGCGCGTGTCGCGCGCCGCCATCTTGCTCTGGCGCTCGACAATGAAGGCCGGCAGGGGATCGAGCGGGCGCTCCTTGGCGAGCGAGAGCACCGCCTGATCGACCATCCAGAACGTCGCCTCGCCCGCGACCGGCTTGCCGAGATCGTCGGTGAGCTTCAAGCTCACCTCGATCTCCTGCG
>CAVWTQ010000007.1:0-317850 GCA_963757985.1 uncultured Alphaproteobacteria bacterium
ACGTCTATCTCGAGGCGAGTTGGTCCCCCGACATGCTCCCTCTGACCGCCCAAATACAGCGCGCGAGCGACACCGCAAAGGGGTGCGTCGTGCGTCTTGGCGCGGTCGGAACGTCAGCTTTCCGGATACGGAGACGAGTTTCGCTGAGCTTGATGCGCGGATCGCCAAAACGGCGGACTTGCTGCGCCGCGCGTCGGCGAGCCGACTGAACGACGCCGAGCACCGCAAGGTCGAAATGAAATTCCGCGACAGGACGATAACCTTCGATGGACGCGACTATGTCACCGTCTATGCCCTGCCGAACTTCTATTTCCATGTCACGACGGCCTATGATCTGCTCCGCCACAAGGGACTGGAAATCGGCAAGGCAGATTTTATCGGCGCCTTCGACCGGCTTGAGGCCGGCGCCGGATCCTGAACGGCCAAGTTGGCGAAGCGGATGGAGCACATAGCCATGGGTGATCAAGCGGAAAGCCGCGAGTCCGCGCGTTTCGACCTCAACGAAATCGCGCAATCCTTTCCGCAGACAGCGCAAACGCTGCTGCTCGACACCTACCTGACCAATGAGCCGGCCGCCAGCGCGCGGGTCTTCAGGGTCTATCGCGGAACGCCGCCGCACTATCATGCGACCTGCGACGAATATCTCTATGTGCTATCGGGCGAAGGGACGTTCTGGATGGGCAGCGCGGCGCAGTCGGGACGTTTTGCGCCAGGCCATTTGCTCTTCTTCAAGCGCGGCGTCGTCCACGCCTTGCCCGAGATCCTCGAAGGCCCCGTCGTGTTCTTCTCGGTCGATACGCCAAGGCGCGATCCGAAGGACATTATTTTCGTCAATCCCGAAGATGGAACGCCGGAAAGTTTCGTGCAGGATAAAAATAAGTGAAACGCGTCCCCTGACAGCGCGCCCGTCAGCGGGCCGCGACGCGGGCGGCGCGTTCAGCGTGATCAGAATTGCGACGGCGGGATGGAGCATTCCGCGGACCCTTTCGGAAAAATTTCCTGAGCACGGGTCGGGCCTTGAGCGATATGCCGAGGTCTTCAATGGCGTCGAAATCAACTCGACGTTTCGCCGTTCGCATAAACCCTCGACATTCGCCCGCTGGGCTGCATCGGTTCCGGAGAACTTCCGCTTTTCGGTGAAAGCGCCGCAGGAAATTACCCATGTGAAGCGGCTGGTCGGTTGCAACGCCGCCGTTGCAAAATTCTTCAACGAAACAGACTATCTCGGCGCCAAGCGCGGCCCAATTCTGATGCAGCTTCCGCCGAGCCTTCCCTTCGATTGCGCCACGGCCGAAGCGTTTTTCACCCTCCTCCGCGATCGATATTCCGGCCCCGCGGCCTGCGAGCCTCGCCATCCGAGCTGGTTCGATCCCGAGGCCGATGCGTTGCTATGCGCCTATCGCATCAGTCGCGTCGCCGCTGATCCCGCACCCGTTCCGCAAGCCGCGCGCCCCGGGGGCTTTGAGGGCCTGATCTACATTCGTCTGCACGGTTCGCCGCGTATGTACTATTCGCCTTACTCGGAGCGAGATCTCGGTAAAATCGCGGCGATGCTATCAAACAGCCCGGCCTTGGAAAAATGGTGCGTTTTCGACAACACGGCGTCGGGGGCGGCGCTTCCAAACGCGCTCGACCTGCGCGCGCGGATCTCTCGGCCCCGCCGCGACTAGAGCAGACCCAACGACGATAACTCGCGTCGCATTTCTTCCGGCATTCCATCGCCTCCCGACCACGTCGCGAGATCCGGCGGCGCATCTTTTGGGTCGAAGTATCGCCAGCCCTGGAATGGGCGGCGCGGACGGGGCGCGACGGCGATCAACTCCGGGGCGAGCACGAGGCCGCAATGCGGCTGGCCGTCCTTGACCATCGGCCGCAACTCAAGCAGTTGCTGGCGCGCGGCGATCCAGCCGCCGACCACCCAATAGAGCGAGCCGCCATTCAACGCCTCGGCCGCCCGCTTCGGCGTCTGACGCGTCACATGGATGAGTTCGGGCGTGCGCCCGTCGCGCCGCTGGGCCGCGAGGCGCTTCGCCTGCCAGTCCGCAAGCTCGGACAGCGCGCCGACGCCGACGCATAGCTTGATGAGATGAACCGTCATTGCGTGGAGCCTGGATCGATTCCAATAATTTAGAGCGGGATGCGGGCGAAAAAGTGCATACACTTTTTCTCATCCCGCTCTAGCCGCTCCGAAACGCTTCGCATAGCCGTGGCCGATCGGCGCGATGACGCCGGAAGGGGATCGCGCCCGCTTGCAACTATATTCTCAGGGGAATAGCTTAAACTCCTTTTTCCCGGGCGTCTGATCATGCTGGTGCGCCATCTCTCCTATTTCGTGACGCTCGCCCGGGAGCGTCACTTCGCGCGGGCGGCGGAGGCTTGCCACGTCGCCCAACCGACGCTCTCGGCGGCCATCCGCACCCTCGAGGACGTTCTCAAAGTGCGGCTCGTCGAGAGAGACCACCGCTTTGTCGGCCTCACCCCGGAGGGCGAAAAGCTGCTCGCCTGGAGCCGGCGGATCCTTGCGGACTATAACAGCCTGCGCGATGATCTGAACGGCCTGCGGCGCGGGCTGACGGGCGTTCTGCGGCTCGGCGTCATCCCTTCGGCGATGCCGGCGATCTCATTGCTGACGTCGCGCTTTTCGGCTGCGCATCCAAAGGCCAGCGTCGAGATTCAATCGCTGACGTCGCGCGCGATCGAGCGCGCCCTCCACGCGTTCGAGATCGATGGCGGCGTCACCTATCTCGACAACGAGCCTCTCGAAAATGTTCGCCTGACGCCGCTCTATCGCGAGCGCTATGTGTTCGTCGTCAATCATCGCCACCGCTTCGCCGACCGGGGCGCGATCGCCTGGGCCGAGGCCGCCGCCGAGCGGCTCTGCCTGCTCGGCGGGGACATGCAGAACCGGCGCATCATGGACAAGCTCGCCGCCTCGATCGGCGTGACGATGAAGCCCACCGTCGTCAGCAATTCGTTCCTTGGAGTGTGCTCGCATCTGCGTCATGGCGAATGGGCGAGCATCGTGCCGCATAATTTCTTCTATGTCTTCGGCGCGGCGCCCGATCTCGCGCGCCTCGATCTCGTCGATCCCATCCACACCCAGGCGATCGGCCTCGTCCTTGCGGATCGCGACCCGCCTTCGCCAATGGCGGGCGCCCTGCTCGCGGCGCTCAAGGGCATCGATATCGACGCCGAACTCAACGCCGCTATGAAGCCGATCCGATAGACCTGGCCTATCAGACGTTCCAATGTTTTCATTGGCTTTTTGCCAAGCATCAGCTCAGTCTTGAATCCATTCGAGGCGGGCATAGATAGAATAAATGCCCAGATCGTTCGAATGAGGAAACGTCTATAGCTGCACGTTAGACGAGACTAACTCAGTCATTCGCTCTAATACGTACTGCTTCCGCTTGTAATCTCATGCCGGTTCGACGTTTTCTCTTTTGCTTTCAGCTGAAGGGAAGAAAACAATGGCAAAGGTCGTATTGGTTCTCTACGACGATCCCGTTGACGGATATCCGAAGTCCTATGCGCGGGACGACCTCCCGAAGATCGATCATTATCCCGGCGGCCAGACCCTGCCGACGCCGAAGGCGATCGACTTCAAGCCGGGCGACTTGCTCGGCAGCGTCACCGGCGAACTGGGCCTGCGCAAATATCTCGAATCGCAGGGCCATACGCTGGTCGTGACCTCGAGCAAGGACGGTCCCGGATTCCGTGCTCGAACGCGAACTCGCCGACGCGGAGGTCATCATCTCGCAGCCGTTCTGGCCGGCCTATCTCACCGCCGAGCGCATCGCCAAGGCGCCGAAGCTGAAGCTCGCCCTCACCGCCGGCATCGGCTCCGACCACGTCGATCTGCAGGCGGCGATCGACCGCAAGATCACCGTCGCCGAAGTCACCTACTGCAACTCGATCAGCGTCGCCGAACATGTGGTGATGATGATCCTCGGCCTCGTGCGCAACTACATCCCGTCCTATCAATGGGTGGTGAAGGGCGGCTGGAACATCGCCGACTGCGTCGAGCGCTCCTATGATGTCGAGGGCATGCATGTCGGCACGGTGGCGGCCGGCCGCATCGGCCTCGCCGTGCTGAAGCGGCTGAAACCCTTCGACGTGCATCTCCACTATAACGACCGGCACCGGCTGCCCGAGGCGGTGGAGAAGGAGCTGGACCTCACCTGGCATCCCACCCGCGAAGAGCTGTACAAGGCCTGCGACGTCGTCACGCTGAACTGCCCGCTGCATCCCGAAACGGAGCATATGATCAACGACGAAACGCTGAAGCTCTTCAAGCGCGGCGCCTATCTCGTCAACACCGCGCGCGGCAAACTCTGCGACCGCGACGCGATCGTCAGAGCGCTCGAAAGCGGGCAGCTCGCGGGCTACGCCGGCGACGTCTGGTTTCCGCAGCCGGCGCCCAAGGATCACCCCTGGCGCACCATGCCGCATCACGGCATGACGCCGCATATCTCGGGCACCTCGCTGTCGGCGCAGGCGCGCTATGCGGCGGGCACGCGCGAGATTCTCGAATGCTACTTCGAGGGCCGGCCGATCCGCGACGAATATCTCATCGTCGACGGCGGCAAGCTCGCCGGCACTGGCGCCCATTCCTACAGCGCCGGCAACGCCACCAAAGGCTCGGAAGAGGCGGCGAAATTCTCCAAGGCCAGCTGAGCCGGATCGGCGGCGGCGCGTCGGGCGCCGCCGCTTCAAATCCTCACGCCGCATCAGCCATGGATTTGACGCGCTTCAGATCCGCGACGAAGGCCGCATATTCGCGCTGCCTCGAACTCTTGGTCCGGAAGCCGCAGCAAATAGGACGGATGCACGGTGATGTAACCCGCCTGATCGCCGAAGCGCGCGGGACCGCGCGAGGCGCGGATCGGCAGCGCCTTGCCGGCGAGCGCGAGGACCGCGGTTGCGCCAAGCGCGACGACGATCTTCGGATGCACGAGTTCAAGCTCCTGCGTCAGCCACCAGCGATAGCGCTTGACCTCTCCGGCCGTCGGCTTCTGGTGGATGCGCTTCTTGCCGCGCTGCTCGAATTTGAAATGCTTGACCGCTCCGGTCACATAGGCCGATCTTCGATCGAGCCCCGCCTCCGCCATGGCGCGATTGAGGATCTGCCCGGCAGGTCCGACGAAAGGCCGGCCCTGCAAATCCTCCTGATCGCCGGGCTGCTCGCCGACCAATGCGATCGAAGCGCCAATCGGGCCTTCGCCAAGCACCGCCTTCGTTCCGCCCGCGACGAAAGGCGGCGAGGCGGCGATCAAGCGGTTAAGCTCGGCCAATGTTCGCGGCTCTTGCGCGTCAAGCGCGAGGCTCGCCTCATCCGGATTATGCGCTATCGCCATGGTCGCCTCCTGTCGGCCCTCAACGCGCGAGACCGCAAATCGGGCGCTCCGGGTCGCCGCGATCTGAACCGGTTCGCGATCCTCACTGAGCATCCCGCTGGAATTCTGAAGGCCGATGCGCTATATGACTATCTATATGGTCAGGAGCATGACATGGGCGCAATCAATCTGGCGGACGCCAAGGCGCATCTGAGCGAACTCGTCGACCGGGTCGAGGCTGGGCGATTCGATCGACATCACCCGGCGCGGCAAGCCGGTCGCGCGGCTCACCGCCGCGGCGCCGCCGCGCAAACGGATCGACGCCGCCCTGCTGCAATCCCTGACGGCGACCATGCCGCCGCAGACCGAGACCGCCGCCGATCTGGTGCGGTCGATGCGGGATGGCGATCGTTACTGATGCTCTATCTCGACACGTCGCTGATCGTCGCGGCGCTGTCCAACGAAGCGATGACGCCGCGCGTGCAAGCCTGGCTGGCGGAGCAGGATCCGGCGCAGCTTCTGATCAGCGACTGGACCATCACCGAGATGTCCTCGGCCATGGCGATCAAGCTGCGGACCGGTCAGATCAGCGTGGGCCAGCGCGCGGCGGCGCTGGCCATGTTCAACAGGCTGGTCGCCGAAAGTTTCACCGTGCTGCCGGTGACGGGCGCGCAGTTCCGAACGGCAGCGAAGTTCGCCGATCGCCATACGCTTTCGCTCCGCGCCGGCGATGCGCTCCACCTCGCGACCGCGTCAGAGCATGGCGCCACGGTGTGCACGCTCGACCAGCGGCTGGCCGAAGCCGGTCCGCTCCTCGGTGCGCCGACGCAGCTGCTGGCATAGATTGCCCCCTACTCCCACTCGATGGTCCCCGGCGGCTTGCTCGTCACGTCATAGACGACGCGGTTGACGCCCTTCACCTCATCGATGATGCGCGTCGCCGCGCGGCCCAGGATCCGCCGCCACGCCGAAAACAGAGGAGACGGGTATGACGGGGTTGGTTGGACTTGTCTATGAAGGTCAAACGGCCTAGCCTCAGCGTCGCGATATCTAATGCGCCGATGTCACCACCCGTCGCCTAGCGCAACTTTTTCGATCCCGGGGTTTACAGAGCCTTGCAAGGTTAAGTTTATTACGAGGTGACTATAATGGCTTCCCTTCCGTACGTAACATCTCCGGGAAACATTGATAAGGCTCTTAGTGGAATCAGAAGCGCCGCCGTTCCAGAGCGAGTAAGTCAGGATTTTGTAAAGACAATTTTGAAAATCCCTGGCGGATCTGGAGACCAGATGACCTCATTTCTGAAGAAGCTCGCTCTCACAAACCCTGATGGGTCTCCGAACGAGATCTACCGGAAGTTTCGTAACCCGGCTTCCTCGGGGGGTGCAATCGCAACCGCGATACGAACAGCCTATGCGCCACTTTATGTGCGCAACGAATTCATGCACGAGCTAAATGACTCTGAACTACTCGGATTAGTGGTTGAGAGGCCCACGATTCCAACGCGGTTAAATTGACGGTAAGCTCGATAAAACATCTTAAGGCGTTTGCGGATTTCAATACTGGGTCCGATCACGAGAACCATGCTGTCGGTAGAGTGGAAAAAACGCCTCGGGTTGACGCTCCGAAAGCTGCTGGCAACGCACCGATTCGGACGGTTGGTCTTAACCTTGGTTACACCATCAACCTCAACCTACCCGCTACTTCTGATCCAGAGGTATTCCACGCGATCTTTAAGAGCTTAAAGGAACACCTATTGAGAGAAGAAGATGGCTAGCCGACCCGACGGATTTATCCGAGCATTCGGAATGTCCGGTTTGCAAATCACGTCGAGCATGTCGAGGATTGAACGTCAGTTCGGAATTGATCTCGGGCACGATGCTGCGACACCTAAAGGCAGAAAGGCAGCCGAATACGAGCAGTTTGAAGCGGTCCTGCGCAGTGAGGCTGCTAGAATGTCGGAGTTCTACGAGATTTTTTATTGCCTCGAAAATTCGATAAGAAAACTCGTCGCTGACATAATGGTCGAGGCGGAAGGCGCGGATTGGTGGAGTAGCTCCCGCGTTGACGAAAAAAGAATTCGGGAACCTGCTGCCGGACGCAGAAAAAAGGAAATCGATAGTGGCATAACCGCCCGATCTGAGCGATTGATTGACTACACGACATTTGGAGAACTATCGCAACTGATTACGGACAACTGGGAGCTATTTGATCCGATCTTTCAATCGAAAACTGCGGTAAGCAACGTTTCTAATCAACTTAATTTGCTGCGAGGACCTATTGCCCACTGCAACCCTACAGACGAGTTGGAGCAGGAGCGACTAAATCTTGCGGTCCGTACGTGGTTTAAAATTATGTCGTAGCTGAACGGTGTCCGGAGTAAAATCACTCCCACTCGATGGTCCCCGGCGGCTTGCTCGTCACGTCATAGACGACGCGGTTGACGCCCTTCACCTCATCGATGATGCGCGTCGCCGCGCGGCCGGGAAACCCCATGTCGAACGGATAAAAATCCGCCGTCATGCCGTCCACGGAGGTGACGGCGCGCAGCGCGCAGACGAATTCATAGGTGCGCCCGTCGGCGAGGCGCGATCCGCCGCGCAGGATAGACCACGTTCGCCGGCGCTGCGGCGTGAGTTTCTGCGGTGTGACGGCCAGGCGGATCGACAGCTGCAGCCGCGTGGCGCCGCGATGGCGCGAGCCCTGCGCATCAGAACAATGACCTGCCGCTTCAGCCGCGCTCGATTGAACGCGAAGACCGTCGCGCCCCTCGCGCGCCTCGCCAGCACAGCGATCTGCTCTTTTGTGCCCGCCGACCGGCGCCCAAAGGTTCCGGCGCCGGGTCCCGTTTCAGTCAGATTGAGGACTTGTCGCAGTTCTTCGAGCCGTCCCCGCCTCGCGATTGCGCCAACGGAAAAACGGAAGGGGCGCCCCCGGCCTTAGCAATCCCAGGCGTCGCCTGACCAACGCGCGGGGCGCGAGAGCAACGCCGTTCCAATCGCGCGCCCGCCATGGTAAGGACTTAAAAGATCTGGCGGCAAAAAAGTTGGACCTTAGGGGGCCTGATGAGTTCTGGTTTTATCGACGTTTGTACTTGCTTCGATGATGGCAACGTAGATGCCGCCATCGTGTTGATCCAGAGCATCATCGACAACAAGAAACTTACGACAAAAATACACTTTCACGCCATTACATCATCAAAAACATTTAGATGCGATAATTACTTTAAGGCGTCAGGCTCTTTTGCAATGACGACCTATAATATTGATAGCCCTTTTTCAAGTTGGCCAGGAAAAGAATACATCTCGGTCGGGACATACCTTCGATTCATGATACCGGATTTGATCGACCGCACTGCGCGCGTTCTGTACCTCGATGCGGATACCGTTGTTAATGACGATCTTGCTTTGCTTCATAATATTGACCTGAATGAGTGTCCTTTGGCCGCGATGCCCGACTACGGAATGGTGCTTGGAAGTCCCCATTGGGATCGGTTATCGGGTGCAATACAATGGGAAACTCTACAGCTTTAACGATTATACGCAGCCAAGTCCTCGGGATTTGCAAAGCCGACCCTCTCGCGTATTTCAATGCCGGGGTCTTGCTGATCGATTTACGTAAGTGGCGGAATATCAACGAGCGAACGATCGAATATCTTCAGGCTAATCCCGGGCTGCCATTTCTTGATCAAGACGCGCTTTCGCATGTTGTCGCCGGCCATTTCGTGCGGCTGGATCCGCGATACAACGCGTTCAGTTACTTGGCATTTCCGGATGGTAGAAGCAGGATGGATAAAATTAGAGGATTTGCAAAAGATTATGCAGCTATTCGAAAGATTTGGAGAAACGATCCACGAATAATACACTATGCCGGATCAAATAAACCCTGGTCATTGCATGCTGAAACCACGGCGCTCGAACATATCTGGTGGGACTATGCGGGCAGATCGCCGATCTCCGACCGGTTGGCGCAAATTAAACAGGCAAAACAGGTGACGCCGATCACCGCTCGGAGATGCTGATGTCCGCCAAGTCCGTTCGCAGTCAACGCTAGCCGTCATGGCGGCCGCGGATGATCCGCGCAATGATGTCGAGGAGATCGCGCGACTCGACGCCGCGGCGTGTGCTCGTCAGGACGACATCTTCGCGGACGCAATCTCATATATGCCGGTCGCTTCGAGATATCTCCGGGCCATCTCTTCTGGCGAAAATTGATCCTGCATGCGTTTCGCGATGGCGCTTTTCATCCGCAAGCCGAGATCCCGGTCGGCGAGAAGACGAGAACAGGCCTCTGCAAGTCCCTCCAGATCTCCTATCTTGCGGATGAAACCTGTTTCGCCTTCAACAACGAGATCCCGCGATGCGCCGGCGTCGGTCGCGACAACAGGAAGCCCGCTCAGCATCGCCTCCATAATGGCGTTGGGCATGCCTTCTTTCTTCCCCGTGTGAAGGAGTAGGCTTGAGATCGACATGAGGGCGTTGACGTCCTCTCGCCGTCCAAGCAGGCGGAACCGATCAGAACACGGCGATTGACTGATCAACTGGCGCACATCCGCCTCAAGGGGCCCAACGCCAGCGACGATAATTTCGAGAGAACTGCATTCTTCAGCAAGGCGCAAGGCGACTTTTGCGAAATCGAAAGGACCCTTCTCGTCCGAGAATCGGAAAACGCCAAGAATGACCGGCGCGCCCTCCGGAAGATCGAGTTCTCGCCGCACCTTTTCGATTTCCTGCGACGAGGCCGGCGTGAACATGTCCCGGTCGAGCGCATTCGGTATCGTCAGGATCCTGCTTCGCGGCAGCCCGATCCAGTCTGCGTAATCGTCATTGGCCCCGTCAAAATTCCCGGTGAGAACGACCTTGGGCGATGACGCGATCGCGCGATAGGCCGGACGAAACCAGGGCGGATTAAAGTGAGTGAAATTGCTTGGATTGTAGTTGCGAAACGAAACGACGACCCGGTCTATGCCGCAAATCAGGCCGGCCATGGCGCCTACAATATTGACAGTGTCGAGCTGCGCGAACACCACCCGCGGTGAGACGAGCCGGAGCGCATTGGTGGTCTGAGCCAGCAGCCGTTGCTGACAGAACCCCGAGACTCCATTTGGAAATTGCGCGGCAAATCGCGCCTCCTCCACAAAATAGGGTAGATCACAAGCCTGTAGCGATTCGATTCCGGTCGTACGAAGAATCGGAAGGTAATGCGCGTTTTCTCCTTGTAGCGGATCCAGGGTGACGAAGGTCACCTCAAATCCCAACGTCTGTAGAGCTTTCGCCAGATAGACCCACTGCCGCTCGGCGCCGCCTGGCGGCAATGCGTGCGTCATTACGACGACGCGATCGCCCGGAACGAGGGGATCGTCGCGCGACATATTCGATAGGCTCTTCATGAATTCCGTGAAAAAATCATCCGATTTAATCGGATGCCCGTCCTCGGACGCGCGCGCTCCGGAAATCCACGAACGCGCACGATCGAGTTGATTGCGCAGAGCATCTATAAAATAGTGAAACTCTATATCCTTGCATTCATATTCCGACGATCGATGCGGCAATATAATTCGGCGAACATGCAGTGCGCGCAATCGGCGGAGTTCGCGGGCCCCGACTTGCACGGCCGCATCCTTGTCAAGAAAGATCAAGGAGGCGCCGGCAAACATTTTGGGGTCGCCCGGCGCTACGGGCTGGCCTCCATTCAACAAAAGCGTGGCGGGCTTCGCATTCGCCGGCAGATTTTCGCGGACGACCTGAAGCTCACAAAGCTTCATGTAGAGTCCCTGATCGATGCCTTCGAATGAAATTTCCGGTTGCCGATCTGGGTCTCCAGCCGTCACAATCCATGTCTTTTCGGCGACGGGGATGGCCCAGTTCACCGATCGATCTTTCGAAGCCGACCGCGAACAACGCGCCGCCGACATGGATTGCGACAGAACAGGGACGTCAGCATCGCGCTCGCGAAGCCACGCCTCGAGAACCACGATAGACCACATTTGGTAGGGGTTGAAGCCGCTCGCGGCGCTCTGCTTCGCGAGGAGAAGATCGATCGTCTTTGCGCCGAGGGCCTGGCGCAGCACGCTCTCGCCTGCGAGCATCGCGCGCGCTTTCGGCAAGAGGCTGTTGCGCGTCCAATCCGCCATGGGCAGCCCAAAGCCCTGCTTTGGGAGGTTGACAAGATGTTGAGGCAAGTAACGACATGCGACTTGCCGCAAAAGACGCTTCGTGAAGCTGCGTCCGGTGCAGAGAGAACTCCGGGAGCCGCTCCGCGAAACGCGCAAGTTCGACGTTAAGGAATGGCGTGCGCACTTCCAGAGAATGCTGCATGCTCATGCGGTCTACCTTCGGCAATACAGCTCCGGGCAGGTAATTCTCCACATCGGATTTGCGCAATGATCCGAGCAGCTGTGCGCGGCCGGAATTCAGCTCCTGCCGCAACCTCATTAGGTGAGATCGAAATCGGGGCGGTAGATCGCCCAACAGAGATCTGACCTCGCTTTCCGAGGCGATGAGAATGCTCGGGCCGTAATAACGTCCAGGACTCCAAAACGTGAGTTCGCCGACCTCGTGAAGGTCTCTCTCCAATAGCATTCGCGAGTAGCGCCCGTAGCCGCCGAACATTTCATCGCCGCCGTCCCCGGAAATAGCGACAGTGACGTCTTGACGGGCAAACCGGGAAAGGAGGTAGGTTGGCAGGCAGGAGGAGTCCGCATTCGGCTCATCCAGAACCTTGCCTGCCATGTCGAGAAATCCATCGACGCTGGGGGAGACAATCTCTTCATGATGAATGGCGCCCAAATGCGTCGCAAACTGCCGCGCGACATGATGTTCGCTTTCGGGCGCATCGAGAAAGCCGATAGAATAAGTGTTTAAGGGGATGCGCAGCTTCTGCGTCACGAGCGCGCAAACGACGGAGGAATCGACGCCGCCCGACAGGAATGCGCCCAGCGGCACGTCTGCGACAAGTCTTCGCTCAATGCTGCGCAGCAAAATTGTTTCGAGTTCGTCAGCGAGATCCGATGTCGATCTGCCTTGGAACGAATCCTTGCCAGGATCAAACCTGTAATAGCAATGCGTTTCCGCGGCGCTCTCCGATTTCAGCATCAGATGAGCAGGCGGCAATTTGGCGACACGTTCGTAAATTGAGCGCGGCGCCCCGACATATTGAAACATTAAATACTCCGCCATGGCGTCGACGCTGATCGTTTTGTCGAAACCAGGCAATATCTCGAGCGCGCGGAGCTCGGAGGCAAAAGCAAACGTGCCGTCTGCCAAATTGGTATAATAAAGAGGCTTCTCGCCAAACGGATCGCGCGCCAGAAGCAATTCGCCGCGATGCGTATCAAAAGCGGCGAACGCGAACATCCCATCGAATTTTTCTAATGCGGATATTCCCCATTCAGCCAAAGCTTCGACGAGAACTTCCGTGTCGCTCTTCGAGCGGAAAATGTGCCCGGTCCGTTCTAATTCGGCTCGGATGTCCTTGAAATTGTAAATTTCGCCGTTGAATGTCACCCACCAACGCTGGTCACGCGAGCAAAACGGCTGAGCGCCTGCGGTTGATGTGTCGATGATGCTAAGTCGCCTATGGCCAAAAGCGCAGCGGCCCTTTGTGTCCAACCAGATGCCTGATCCATCCGGACCACGATGAACAATGGTCTCCGTCATTTGTTGGGCCAGGACTTTCAGTTCCTCCTGGCTCCGAATATTCTTTCTTTGCCAGAGACCAATTATTCCACACATACGATCCTTTATCTCCTTCTTCGTCCGACCGTCGCCATTTTGGTCGTGCAGTTCGACAGATTAATACATCAAGCGGCGAGGGCAAAGGTCTGGTCTCAAAACCTTCTCGTAGAGACTGATTTACCGACGACGTGACGCGGCGCGGTCTACGAAGCGGTTGGGGTTCAACGGTTCATTAATCCCCAAAAGTTTTCACTGAACGATCAAGGATCGCTAAACGCTGCGAGCCTGTAAATCAAAGGCGTTCAAGAACCGTTGGAAGGACAAGGCCGCGCGCAGGACGGGAAGACCGCGCGCCCATTTTTCGTAACCTGCGGCGCAGCACATTCAATATCAATTCGAGGTTTTCGCTCTACCATCGCGTATTTCGTCGTCGAGCGGGCGTTTCCGCCGCAGCAGAAGCTGAAAATGCGACTGGCACCAAGCCGCCATGCGGCCGACGAAAGATTGCGGCCCTTCAGCCGGAACCTCAGCCAGCGTCCTTATCGATATGTGGTATGGAACCTCGCTCACATTGACTTTTGCCGGCTCGGTGCAGAAAATCCCAACCAGATTTGATCGCGCGCCCATCATGACCGGCCTCATCTTCTCGAACGGGCTATTCAGACCGGCCTTTGCTACGGCTTCGTTCATGGCCTCGAAGGCGTCCTGCCTGAAATCGATTTCGTGGATCAGTACTTCGTGCAAATCGAAGCGCTTCAACATCGCCGCTAAATTCTCTCGGTCAAACGATCTAACATGCTGCCAGCGGTGAAAGAACGCACCTGATTGGGGCTCATAGGCCGAGCCCAACTCCAGATCCTCTTTATTGGGTGTGGTGAGGAACAACAGACCGCCGGGCGCGAGCAACGAACGAATGCGTTCGTAGGTTGGAACAATATCCTCGTCCAATATATGCTCTGCGACTTCGACCAGGAAAATGCCGTCGAACTTCGTCTGCGTATTCGGCCCCACGAATCCGAGATGATTCTCTCCGCATGTCGAAAGCCAATTCTTCGCTCGATCGGTGCGCCCTTCCGAGGGATCATAAGTTGCGACACGGAATCCGCGGGAGCACAAGAGTTCCGCGAGATGACCGTCGCCCCCGCCAAAGTCGAGATAGGATTTGGTCGCCTCAAGGAAAGGCAGGAAGACCTGTATGCACGCTTTTCCGTTTAGCGCGGAGAACGAAAGCTCATCCAATCTGCTTTCCGATATTCCGTCCCAGAAATTTGCGACGAGTTCGTGGGTCCAGTGGATTGGTCTCATCTTGGCCATTGAACCGTCCATTCTTTTAGCTCGTCCCTCGGCGGAACCGGAAGCTCAGCTAGGATCCGCATGGATCCGATCGTGCAAACACTCAAAGTGGACCAAACCCGCCGACGGAATCGCGCGCTTTCGGCGCACGCCTCTGTCAAAAGACCCAGCCAATGATATGCAGTGGAAGTTTAGATTCGAACGATTTCTTTGCAGGACGTTCCGGGCGAATTCAAGGCGCGTGGCTTCGCGTTCGCCGTCGAGAGCCGCACGGCAATCGTGGCCTGCCGGTTTCATAGACAGCCGATTAAGCTAATCCAACCCTGGATTTGGAGTCGGTATCAGAAGCGGAAATAAATGAAGGTTTGCGCCTGATTGCTGTTCACGGTCACCACCAAAAGCACCAGAGCCGCATAGCCGACCGCCTTTAGCGGCAGCGGCCACGACAGTATCAATGCGCGTACAGGGACCGCCTGCGCCAGCACTTGCCACATCCAGGCGAGGCCCATTCCCGCCAATATGATCAGCTGACCGAACGTCAGAGCGCTCGCGGTTCCGCCAGAAAACATGTTGCTTAGCAGATTGTCTACGGCATGGACGCTATTGGCGCGAAAGGGGATCCACAAAAACACGATTAACTGGAATACCCATATGTTGCGGAGGATCCTCGTCCTGAGTGGTGGTATCGGAATTCAGGCGGATGCCTCCCGTCAAGGCGCGCTCGAACGACAGCAGGGAACCATGCAAACCGCCCCAAATGATGTAATGGAACGCCGCCCCATGCCAAGCGCCGCCAAGCAACATCGTCAGCATGAGGTTTCGGTAAACGCCCAACTGCGTCCGCATGCGGTTGCCGCCCAATGAGATATAGACATAATCGCGAAGCCAGGTTGAAAGACTGATGTGCCAACGGCGCCAGAAATCGGTTATGCTGCTTGCGGCATAAGGATAGTTGAAATTCTCCGGCAACTGAAATCCGAGCAGTTTGGCGCTGCCCAGCGCAATATCAGTGTACCCACTGAAATCGAAGTAGATCTGGAATGCAAACGCATAAACCCCAACCCACGCGGTATACGCGCCGATTTTACTATTTCCGTCGAATGCCGCATCGGCATAGTAAGAAAGCGTGTCGGCGAACACGATCTTTTTTACCAGGCCAGCGACAATGAGATAGAGCGCAAGTTCGAACTCACGTCTGGACAGCCAGGGTCTGCGGTCCATCTGCGGAAAGAAATCCGCCGCACGCACGATCGGGCCAGCTATCAGGTGGGGGAAGAACGACACAAGGAATGCGAGACGGTTCCATTGCCGCTGTGCGGGAATTTTGCCGCGATAGACGTCGATCGTGTAGCTTAACGCCTCAAATGTGTAAAATGAGATACCCACCGGCAGCGCCACGTTCAGATCTACCCAATCCAATCGCAGACCGATCAAACCAGAAAGCGATGCGACGCTCTGTCCGAAGAAATTAAAATATTTGAAATAGGCTAATAAACCCAGATTGGAGCAAACCGAGACCGCGAGCAGCACCTTTCGCAGCGCCCCGCCTTCAATCTGAGAAAGCCAGATGCACAGCAAATAGTCTATGGTGGTCGTCAAAAGGAGCAGCAACACCTGCCAATGATTGTTGCTGGTATAAAAATATAAGCTTGCCGCAAGCAAAAACCACAGCCGCACTTGTCTGTGGGCCGCCACCAGCCAGGAGACCGTGAGGACAATGACAAAGAAAATAAAGTACTCTGCTGTATTGAATAGCATCGCTTAATCTCTTATTTTCCAAGCAGCGGGCGAAGCCTCTGACTAAGCATCAGCGTGTATTTTGTGATTCCTTTGCTATTCATGTGGTTGTAGTCGAAATAATCATCGTCTTTTAGTTCGTCCAAATTTGTCGTGATATAGCGAAATCCGGCGGCCTCTACTTTTCTTTGAACGACATCACGCATAAATTTACGCCATTTCTCTCGAATAATTGTGTTCGGATACCTAAACGGAGCCTCCTCAAGTTCATTGACGATCACCTCAACATTGTTTTGCCGGAACAGCTGAAGGATCTCGTCCAGCAGTCGTGACAATCCAGGGTCAGGTTCTGGCAGGCTTGTGACAGCGGCATCCGCGTCAGAGATTGGCGACGGCGCCATTTCTCTCTGTTTTTGACGAAAATAGTCGGGGGCCAGCTCTATTCGATAGTACCCTCCGCCCATCAAATAGAGGACCACTGAATTCACCCTGCCATTGTCGCGAATGACGGACGTCTCCTGGACATTGCGATCGTCGGCGTATTGCCGCGTTATCGCCGCCGCCGCCGCTTCCGGCGATGATTGGCCGTCGGCGACGGCCGCCGTTTCAAACTCAGCCGCCTTGGCGTCGCCGATCAGCTGCAGCGATTTGAGATCTGCTGCGGCATGAAGAGCGTCGAACCAATTTCGGCGAATTTCAGGCCGATCGGCCCAAAGCCTGAGCAATGGATTGAAATATGCGACATTGTCGAAAAGCCCTGGTAAGGGAACGCGCCAAAACACATATTTTAATGCGGTTTGCCAGTCGATAGGGTAGACGCGCTGAATGCCCGTCGATGGGTAGAGATTTTGGTGGCCGATTGACCACACAACGGTTGTGCCGCGCGGTATGCTCGAAACAAGATCCTTCACGAGGGCGTATTGCGTCGGCAGCCAGTTGGCGAATTGAGCAAGATTGATCGATCGCGTGCCGAGCTTGGGGTCGATCAACTCCGGGTGGATGCCACAATAAGTCCGGCTGTCGCCCAGGAACACAAGATCGAACTGTTTAGCGTGCAAGCGGTAAAAGGCGCTGCGCTCGATCACGCCATATCTGCCGCCCGCGGCTGGAACGACTGGAGCTATTTGACGTTCTCCATAATACAAAAAAACACATAGCCAAGTGGCGATGAAAACGCTCAGATACGCGAGCACGACAGCCGTTCCTGGCGCATGATGGCGCCATTGCTCCAGGTAGCCGGGGTCCCGACGCCGCCAAAAAAAGGCGCCAGGGAAAAGCCGCGCAAACAAGATCGTCGTGAGCGCTGAGACGATCAGGAAGGGCGTCGCGCTTCCGAGTCTCTGGCGCGACGCGACGACATATTGTCTGCCATTGTTGCGCGGATCGCTTCCATCGCTCGACGAAAACAGCAGCATCCGTTCCCAATGAGAATAGGCTCCCCGTCCCTGCTCCCGAATCACGTCATGAAGAGCGTGCGGAGGGCCGATCAGTCGGCCATCCTCGAACAAATCCAAAGTCGAGCGCTGGGCGGCGCCGAGCCCGTCGCTTTTCAACGCGAAAAACGGTGAACCGCGCAATGCGATGGCATAGGCAAATTTCGAGTCGGCCGCAATGCTATGGGGGTCCAGAACCGCGCGGTAGGGCACGCCAACAAAAGTGAGGACCGCCAACACTGTTGTTAGAAACGCGCACATCAACAAAGGGCTATATCGCCACACGGATATGCGTCCTTCCTTTTTACCGCTCTCCGACGGCGGCGCAGTCCTTTCCTGAAAACTCATGTAGCGCGCTCATTCCGGTTCATCGATTTAAAAACTTTTGCAAATCCTCTCGGCCCGCGAGTCTCTGCGAAATCATCCTCGCCCAGATATAATTCGCCACCTCGTTTGGATGTAGCTCCCACCGAGAGATATAAAGATCCGATCGTCCCGAGAGCTGACTGTAATAGTCCTCCGTCGAAATCACCTCGATCCCGGCATAGGCAAGCAATTCCTCGGCGATCTGGGCAATCTTGTAGCCGCGCCCGCCATATTCCGGGAACTGGTCCAGGACCATCGCCATCATTGGCGGAAGACCCGCTGCCTGAACGGTCGCGTTCATGTTGGTGACATCACGAAGGAATCGTTTTTGGTATCCGTCAAAATCCGCCAAAATGTCGTCGAAAAAATCACGTCGCAAATGAAACCGACGCAACGCAGCGTCGTAGGCATCGCTGATAAAGGCGCCAAAACGCGTGTTTCGGATAAAAAAGTCTTTGAAGGAATCAGGCAACGGGAATGCGTAATTATAGCTATACTGTTCTTTCCCGGACGGCAAAAAGTCATTCAAACAGACTGCATAGAAAACAAGATCCGGCTTCAGTTCCGGGACGAACTTATTTACGACATTCAGAACGTCTTCGGATTGCGCGCCGTCGACCCCCAGATTCAAGAATTCGGCGTTGTGATCTTTGCCGATCCACGCATTTAGGAGCGACGTAAAAGTCGCTTCTTCCGGCAATCCATCCCCGTAGGTGAGGCTGTCTCCGACCACCAGGACGCGAAAGACGCCCGGTTTCTTCTCCGGAAATGGCCCGATGTGGCGCATTTCATCCTTGTTATAAACCTCAATGGCCCCTTGCCACCGTCGCGCCCACGAAGCCCCCGGGACTTGTATCAAAACCTGCTTCCATTCCGCCGGGATCGTCACGTAATTGTAACGGCCCGCAGCCGACGAAATGATGTGAGCGGGGACGTCAGCCATAAGAGCGCCGTCCTTTGCGACTTCGACATGCTTCGCAGACGCACTTGAACCCAGGTCGATCCGCAGATTGAAAACCTCCCCGGCCCAAAGAAGCAGTTCAAATCCGGCGAAGAAAAGCACTATCGAGACCGCCACCAACAGGCCATTCGCGGCGGCATTTTTCAGACGAAGCATTTCTCTGTTACCCTCATGGATCAGCGCCTTGCCGGACGAGAGCTTACTTGCGCCGCGATCATCTCTCCTAAGGCGTACTGTTCACAACATTGAGCTCAATCATTTAAAACGGTTAGCGGCGTCTTTTGGCGGTTACTGTTCGCAACCTCGGTCTCCTCGGTCGGGTCCGGATGGACAACCAGATGAAAGCTCACATCTGGATATTTTTTTGACGGTCCACGAACTCTCGGCAGACCCAATATCACTCCCACTCGATGGTCCCCGGCGGCTTCGACGTCACGTCGTAGACCACGCGGTTGACGCCCTTCACCTCATTGATGATGCGCGTCGCCGCGCGGCCAAGAAACCCCATGTCGAACGGATAAAAATCCGCCGTCATGCCGTCGACGGAGGTGACGGCGCGCAGCGCGCAGACGAACTCATAGGTGCGCCCGTCGCCCATGACGCCGACCGTCTGCACCGGCAGCAGCACGGCGAAAGCCTGCCAGATCTTGTCGTAAAGCCCGGCCTTGCGAATTTCGTCGAGATAGATGGCGTCCGCCTGACGCAGGATCGCCAGCTTTTCCGGCGTGACGCCGCCGGGGCAGCGGATGGCGAGGCCCGGCCCCGGAAAGGGATGGCGCCCCACAAACGCCTCGGGAAGGCCGAGTTCGCGCCCAAGCGCGCGCACCTCGTCCTTGAAGAGTTCGCGCAAGGGTTCGACGAGCTTCATGTTCATGCGCTCGGGCAGGCCGCCGACATTATGGTGCGACTTGATCGTCACCGAAGGCCCGCCGCTGAAGGAGACGCTCTCGATCACGTCCGGATAGAGCGTGCCCTGCGCCAGAAACTCTGGCGCGCCGCGTCCGTCGGCGGCGATTTTCTTCGCCTGCGCCTCGAAGGCGGCGATGAACAGCCGCCCGATGATCTTGCGCTTTTCTTCCGGGTCGCGAATGCCGGTCAGGGCGCCGAGAAAGAGATCGCCCGCCTCGACGTGAACGAGGGGAATATTGTAATGGCCGCGAAAGAGGCTGACGACCTCCTCGGCCTCGCCCTGACGCAGCATGCCGTGATCGACGAAGACGCAGGTCAGGCGCTCGCCGATCGCCTCGAAAATCAGCACGGCGGCGACCGCCGAATCGACGCCGCCCGAGAGGCCGCAGAGCACGCGGCCGGAGCCGACCTGCGCGCGGATCGAGGCGATCGCCTCCTGCCGGAAGGCGCCCATCGTCCAGTCGGGTCTGGCGCCTGCGACCTTATGCACGAAATTCGAAATCAGCCGCGCGCCGTCGGGCGTGTGGACGACCTCAAGGTGGAACTGCACGCCATAGAGCTTGCGCGCCTCGTCGGCGATGGCCGCGAAGGGCGCCGAGGGCGACGTCGCGATCGGCGCGAAGCCCGGCGGCAGCTCGCTCACCGCATCGCCATGGCTCATCCAGACGGGATAGCTCTCGCCCTCAACCCAGACGCCGTCGAACAACGCGCTCTGGCGCAAGACCTCGACTTCGGCGCGGCCGAATTCGCGGCTGTGGCTATGGCCCGCGACGACCTTGCCGCCAAGCTGCTGGGCCATCACCTGCTCGCCGTAGCAGATGCCGAGGATCGGCACGCCGGCCTCAAACAGCCCTTCGGGCGCGCGGGGCGAGCCCGCGTCGAGCACCGAACTCGGCCCGCCGGACAGGATGACGGCCTTGGGCGAGAGGTCCGCGAAAGCTTTCTCCGCCGCCTGAAACGGCGCGATCTCGCAATAGACGCCAGCCTCGCGCACGCGGCGTGCGATCAGCTGCGTCACCTGCGAACCGAAATCGACGATCAGAACTTTATCGTGGTGGCGGACGATCGCCTCGTGCAGTCTGTCCTCAGCCATGCGCGTCCTTTGCCGTTAAGAAATCCGCTTAGGCGATCGCGGCGCGAGGCGCAAGCGGCGCATCGAGGCCGCCTTGGCGCCGGGGAGCGAAATGACGCGCTTGAGGAGAGAACCGCCGCCGGCCATCGTCTGGTTCCGCGACGATCTGCGCCTTGCCGACAATGAAGCTCTGTCCGCGGCCTGCGCTGGCGGCGGCCCCGTCCTTTGCATTTATATCCTCGACGAAGCGAGCGCGGGCTTGCGTCCCCGAGGCGGCGCCGCGCGCTGGTGGCTGCATCATTCGCTCGAGGCATTGGCGCGCGACATCGAGGCCCGCGCGGGCCGGCTCGATCTTTTCCGCGGGGCGGCGGGGGAGATCGTCCCCGCTCTCGCCCGCGCGGCCGGCGCCGGAGCGGCCTTCTGGACGCGGCGCTACGGTCGCGCCGAAATCGCCGTCGATTCCGCGCTGAAGACGCAGCTCACTGAGGCCGGCGTCAGGGCGCAAAGCTTCAAAGGCCAGCTTCTGCATGAGCCGTGGGAGGTGAGGAAAGGCGACGGCGGCGGATTTATGGTCTATTCGGCCTTTGAGCGCGCCGCCCGCGCCCTGCCCGACCCGGGCGATCCGCGCGCGGCCCCCGTCGCAATTCCGGCTGCGCCCTACCCGGCGGGCGCGCCCGCGCCGGTCAGCCTCGCGCAGCTCGCTCTTCTGCCGCGCAAGCCCGACTGGGCCCGTGGCCTGCGCGCCAGCTGGACGCCGGGCGAGGACGGCGCGCGCAATCGCCTCGCCGCCTTTATCGAGAGCGGCCTCGAAGATTACGCCGAAAGCCGCGATAATCCGGCCCAGGGCGGCGTCTCGCGCCTCTCGCCCCATCTCCGCTTCGGCGAAATCTCGCCCCGCCAGATTGTCGCCGCCATCCGCGAGGCCGACGCGCAGAACCCGAAAGTCGCCAGAGGCGCCGACAAATTCTTGAGCGAAATCCTCTGGCGCGAATTTGATTACCATCTCCTGTTCAGCCATCCCGACGTCGCGCGCGTAAACCTTCAGCCGCGTTTCGACGGGATGCCGTGGCGCGATCCGCCGGCGCATGAACTCGCCGCCTGGCGGCGCGGGCGCACCGGCTATCCGCTGGTCGACGCCGGCATGCGCGAACTCTGGGCCACCGGCTATATGCACAACCGCGTGCGCATGGTCGCCGCCTCGTTTCTCGTCAAGCATCTGCTGATCGACTGGCGCATCGGGGAAGAATGGTTCTGGGATACGCTTTGCGACGCCGATCCGGCCAATAATCCGATGAACTGGCAATGGGTCGCGGGCTGCGGCGCCGACGCCGCGCCCTATTTTCGCATCTTCAATCCGGTGCTGCAGGGCGAGAAATTCGATGCGGGCGGCGAATATGTGCGCCGCTGGGTTCCGGAGCTGGCGGCGCTGGCCGACAAATGGATCCACAAGCCCTGGGCGGCGCCAAAGGACGTCCTGCGCGAGGCCGGGGTGGAAATCGGAGAAACCTATCCTGTGCCGATCGTCGACCACGCCAAAGCCCGCACGCGGGCGCTGGCGGCGTTCGCGAAGGTGAAGGGCGATTGAGGTGGGCGTTCAGCCCTTGCGTTTTCTGGCGATGAAGGCCTCGAAGTCAAAGGGCGCGGAAGCCCCGCTCGCCTCCCCCTCGATCAGGGCGGCGCGCAGCGCGGCGATTTTGGCCTCCTGCTCCTCCAGAAGGCGCAGTCCCGCGCGCACCACATCGCTCGCATTGCGATAGCGGCCCTCAGCGACTTTCCCCTCGATGAAGGCGCTGAAGTGATCGCCGAGGCTGAAAGAGGTGTTTTTACCCATCGCTATGCTCCGGCGTCTATATATACCAAAATTTGGTACTTTCGCAGGGTGCGGTCCGGCCGCGCCAGCCACGCAACTCACCGGGTGACGAGATTGGCGATGATCCCGTTGGCGCCTTCCGTCAGCTTGGCGAACGCGCCGAAACTGGCGCTGTTGATGGCGACGAAGACGCCGACGCCCTTGCCGGGCGCGAAGGCGATATAGCTCATGAAGCCGACGCCGCCGCCGCTTTTTGCGATTAGCGTGGGGCGAATTCCGTCCGCATTCACGATGACCCAGCCGAGGCCAAGGCCGGCCATCGGCCCCGCCTCGTCGAAGCCGATGGCGGCGGGCAGCGCCTGACGCTGGCGCCAGAGCGCGTGGCTCAGCGCCAAAGTCTCATTGGCCTCGTCGAGATTGTGGCGCAGCCAGCGCGCCATATCGTTTCCGGTGCTGTAGAGGCCGCCGCTGCCGTCGGTGGCGTGCGTATCGACGCAAGGGGCCGGGGCGCCGAGGCCGCTGCCGGTCATCAGGCGCTTGCACTGCTCGGGGCTCGGCGAAAAGCCCGTATCCGCCATGCCCAATGGCGCCGTGACGCGGGCGCGCAGCAGGTCCGGGTAAGGCGCGCCGCCCGTCGTCTCGATGGCGTCGGCGAGGAGGTCGAAGCCGACATTGGAATAGGACGCGACCGTACCCGGCGCCCAGGGCAGCTGATAGTTTGCGAGCCAGCTCCAGCGATCGGCGCGGGTCGGCCACGCGCGCGGCATCACGCCCTCCGGGGCCTCGCCCATCTCGCGCGGAAGCCCGGCCGAATAGGTGGCGAGATCGAGCAGAGTGATCGGCCGGCCCTCAAATGCCGGCGTCTTCAGGCCGCCTGCGCGCCCCTGCAGCGTATCGGTCAGACGCAATTTGCCCTCCGCGACGAGCGAGGCGAGCACTTCGGTCGCAAACACCTTGGTGATCGAATTGAGGCGCACAAGGCTGGCGCCGTCCGGCGTCTGATTGTTGCCTTTTTCGGTCTCGCCGTAGCCGAGAACAAGGCTGTCGTCGCCGCGAACGACCGCGACGACGAGGCCCGGCGCGCCCAATTCGCGGAACATGACGAAGCCGGGGAGTTCGGCCGTTTGCCGCAGCAACGAATCATCCGCGCGGGCGGAGCCGGCCGCCGCCACCGCAAGGGCGAGCGCCAGGAAGATCGATCGCATATGTTTCCCCCCATTATGTCGGCCGCGCCTTTTTCAGGCATCCCGCTGTCGCCCTGAAACATAGACGAGCCCGCCCTGAAAGGCGATGTCGAAGCTGGGCCGCAATAAGGAAGCGCCGGTCTCGATCCCGAAACCGGCGCCCTATTCAGCGTCGCCGCAAATTTTGCGCGGCAAGTCCGTCAGCGCGCGGTGGCGCGCTTAGTTATCGAAGTCAAACAGGTCCAACAAATCGCCGATGGCGGGCGAATTAACCGGAACATATGGATTCAACTCTATCAGCGGGTTCGGCAGATTGTCCCGGCTGCGATCGGTGATCGGGCGAAGGCCCCAGTTCGCTTCGATGAACTTCAGCGTCGAGACGTGATCCGCATAGGTGTGCGAAATGTGGCCGCCCTTGCTGTAGGGAGAGACCACGATCAGCGGGATGCGGCTGCCGTCGCCGAAGTAGTCGAGCGGCTGGACATAGCCCGAATCCCAGTATCCGCCGCCTTCGTCGAAGGTGACGAAGATCGCCGTTTCAGCCCAGAGCTTCGGATTGGCTTTCACGCCGTCGACGATCTTCTTGACGAAGCCCTCGAACAGGTTGAGCTTCGAGGACGCCGGATGGCCGTCGACAAATCCGCTCGGCTTGACGTAGGACACGGCGGGCAGCGTTCCGTTTGCGATGCCCGCGTAGAAATCGGTCGTGTCCTTGAGATGCGCGGTGCGAACCGCGGCGTTGGTCATGATCGAGGTCGAGTACTGAGCCCAGTTGCAGATATTGCAATACGCATCTTCAGGGCTGGTCTCATATTTGTCGTTGAGATAACGGTTAAACTGATCTCCGTAATAGGCCCAGGAGATATGCTTGTCGTTGAGAGCGTCGCCGATCGTGCGCACGGTCTGCGGCGGAATCGTAAACACGTAGTTGTTCTGATTGGTGTCGGTATAGGCATTGCTGCCGTCGCCGAAATAGCCCGGATTGTAGTTGTTGAGAAGGTAGTAGTGTCCTTTCTCGCAGTTGGCCGGGACCTTCTGCTCCAGCGAATTGAGGTAGTTCAAGATCGGCGCAACGCCGGGCTGGGCCGGGTCGGAACAATCGGTGTAGGATCCGCCGCCGTAGCTGGCGTTGGGAGAGACGGCTGTCGGGGATCCCGAGCCGCCGCCGTAGCCGTCCTGCACGTAATAGTTATTCGTGCTCGGCCGGGGATTTGGATTTTCGATTTCATTCAGCGCATTGGGGTAGCCGGGCACTATCGTGCCGGGCGCTGCGGCGTTGACCGGGTTGTGCGGCGGCGTCAAGGGCTTGCCCTTGCCATCGCTAAACCAGAACGCGTCGCCGGAGCCGAGCATGATGTGGTTGGCGCCGGTGCCGCCTTTCACCGCCTGATGATAATTGTCGCTCATGGAGTAGGTGTCGGCGAGTTCCTTCAGATAAGGCGCGTCGCCCTGCTGGACGTTGAAGAAGCCCATCGAGGTCGACCCTTCGCCCGTCGAAGCGTCGTTGAAGCCGGCCGGCGGCGCCTTGCCGTTCGAACCGGCGCCGACCGATACTTCCACCCAGGGGAAGAGATCGGAGAGGCAGCCCCACCCGTTGTGATTGGTGGCTGCCGAGCCGTCGCAGTCAAGCTGCTGAAACATCTGATAGAAGCGATGCACCGGGCTCGCCGCATAGGCGTCATAGGGATAGGTTTTCGAGGTGAGCTGATAGGGGCCCGGCGGAAGATGCGTCGCATCCCGGCCGTCGTAGGAGATGCGCTTGTCGGGCGTCTTGCTCGTTTGGCCAGTGCCGCCGGTCAGAAGATATTGGTAATAGTCCGCGGCCAGACCATTTTCGATCGTCTTGACGGCCGCGAGATTGGCGGGCGTGACGCACGATGTGCCGGTGGTGACCCCGAGACCAGAGCAAACGGCGGGCGTCGACGGGCCGCCAACCAAAGCCGGCGGCAGGACCGCGTACGGGGTCTTGGCCGGCGTCAGCTCGTACTGCTTGGCGTCGAACGCGTGGTATTGCAGGGCCTCGCCATAGTTCTCGCCCGGCCGCCCGTCGGCGTCGACGATCTTGCGCGAAAGCAGGTTGAGAACTCTCTCGCCCTTGTTGACGGGTTTGTAGGTCGCGAAAATGTGGTCGAATGTGCGATTTTCGCCGATGATGATGATCACATGTTTGATCGGCGTCAGCGTCGCGGTGTCGTCGTTCTCCGCAGCCATGGCAATCGGCGCCATCGTGTTGCTGGCCATCGCGGCGAGCGCGACGCAAGACAACAGCCTGTATTTGAGGCTGTTACGTTGCAAATTCTGTTTTCGCATAATCTACCCCCTCGCGTTAGGGGAGAATTCCCCTAGCGGAGGGACCGTAAAAACTGAAAATCTCGCCGTGGTGACGGTTCTATGACTAATCGATAAAAGCGTTTGGATAAGGAAATATCAGATAAGCTATGATCACTATCGATATTTGTGCGCGCTGCGGATTCCGTGCATAGCCGAACCTGCCGCCGACGGAATATGACTGAAGAGCGTCAGCACTCAAGTTCATATTTCTTTATCAAATACTTTGGTACCTGTGCGTAACCGCTTCAGTTTTACGTACCTATATGAATTTCTGCGACGCCAGAATTCATTTTTGGCCGTCTCTTTGCGCTGAACCACCCCGCGCACTGGACGTATGACCGGCGCGGGATTGGCGGTCACACGGCTCAGCCCTCAAACATCCCGCCTCACCCGCCGCGTGACGCGGCGCATCAGGGGAAACAAGAGCGGATAGGGCAGCAGCCGCGCGGCTTTGAACGCCAGGGCCAGCCGTCGCGGAAACACGATCTCAAAGCCGCCTTTACCGAATCCGTCGCAAATGATTTTCGCCGCCGCTTCGGCGCTCATAATAAAAGGCATCTCGAAATCCGTATTCGGCGCCGTCATCGGCGTCTCGACGAAGCCCGGATTGACGATCTGAATGGTGAGCCCGGCCGGCTCATAGGTCAGTTTCAGCACCTCAGCCATGTAGATCAGCGCCGCCTTGCTCGCGCCATAGGCGAGCGAGCCGGGTATGCCGCCATAGCCCGCCAGCGATGAGGTGATCGCGATCTGCCCCCGCGCGCGCAAAGCCATAGCGGCGAGGAGAGGGCCGAGACAGTTGATCGCGCCGCCGACATTGACCTCGAAGGTGCGCCAGGCGACGGCTGCGTCGAATCCGTCGCGCTCGGCCGGGAAATAGACGCCTGCGTTGAGGAAAGCGAGCGCGATCGGCCCATGCGCGGCCTCGACGCCGGCGATGATCGCGGCCATTTTCTTGCGCGGTCCGCGACATCGCCCGGAAAACTGAAAATACGCGGATTTTGCGCCGCTAGCGCATCGAGTTCATCGGCGCGACGCGCGCTCGCGGCGACGGTGAAGCCGCGCTCCGCCAGCAAAAGCGCCACCGCGCGGCCGATGCCGGAGCTCGCCCCTGTCACAAAGGCGACGCCATCCTGGGGCTGGGCGCGAAAACTCACGCCGCGATCTCGATCCTTGGCGGCGCCATGCGCGCCAGTCTTAGCGAGGCGCGCTCAAGCGTCTCGGGGAAGGCCGGCGAGAGGAGGAAACTCAGCTCTCTCTCCCGCGTCAGCGTCACCGGATCGATGAGGACGAGTTCGGCGTCGCAATAGCCGGGATGACACATGACGAGATGACGGCGTCCCGGCGCGCGGAGATAAGTCGCGAAATCGACGGCGTAGTCGGCGCAGGGGTCAAAGCCCGAAAAGCCCGAAAACCCCTCATTGGTGGAAAAGCCGCGCGCGGCCGCCTCCCGCGCGAATCCCCTGCCGAGCCAGCAGACGGCGAAGGCTTTCTTCAGCTCCGTTTTGCGCCGCAGAATGCGAGAGGCGCGATCGGCGCTGTCGCGCAGCCAGACCTTCCCGGTAAGGCCCCGCGCGTCGAGTTCGTCGAACAACCAGCGGCGGATCGGCGCGAGGACGTGCGCATGCTGGTGCCCGTCGACGAAATCGGGCGGCGCGCCAAAATGTTCGACGAAGCCGTCAAGCTGGCGCGCGATCTCGCGCCTGATTTCAAGCTCGGGCAGATCGCCCTTGTGCGCGGCCCTCAGAAGACGCGAGATATCAGGCAGATGTCCGGACGGCGCAAAGCGCGGCATGAAGCTCAGCGGCGCCCCCAAGGTCAGATTGAGGTGCAGACCGATGTCGGCCCTCGCCGCATAGCGGCGCAGCGCGGACGCGCCCTTCGGCCACGACGGGCGCGTCGTCATCACGCTCGTGGCGCTCAGGCGGCCAGCCGCCAGCGCCTCGAGAATGCCCCGGTTCACGCCGGGCGACAGCCCAAAATCATCGGCGCAAAGGCTGATCGACAAGGAAGCCCGGCCGCTTCCGCCTTTTACGCCCATGGCCGCGCCCCTCCTCCCGGCTCGCCGACCCGCCGAATCCGCTCGGCGCCAATTTTAGACCCTGTCTTGCGCAATTCAATGCCAAAGCCTAGAGCATCGGACTCGAATTTCGCTTCGGTTGGAATGACAACAGTTTGCCAGGCCGTTCGTTGCCGACGACCCGGCGTTTTTCCGCGCGCGCGTCCTTTGAAGCGCGTCGGCGCGGGCGCTGGCAAGACCATCAATTCCGAGCGTTCCGTGCAATGCTGAGCGGCCCAAGAAAAGAGACCGGTCGATGACGAGAGCCGAGGCGGTCATGGCGGGAGCGGAGCTTTCCGTGGTCGCGCCGGTCTACAATGAGGCCGACAATCTGCGACCATTGCTGGATCGGCTGATTCCGGTTCTCGAATCCTGCGCGCGCTCGTTTGAGGTCATTTTCATCGACGACGGCTCGACCGACCATACGCTCGAGATCTTGCGCAAGGCCCACGACGCCGATCCGCGCATTCGCGCCATCGCGCTCAGCCGCAATTTCGGCAAGGAAATCGCGATCGCGGCGGGGCTCGACCACGCCAGCGGCGCCGCGACGGTCATCATGGACGCCGACCTCCAGCATCCGCCCGAAATCATCCGGAGTTTCGTCGAAAAATGGCGGGAGGGCTACAAGAACGTCTACGGCCAGCGCATCGACCGGGCGGCCGATTCGCCGTTGCGGCGCCTGCTGACGCAGCGCTTCTACCGGCTTTTCGACGCGCTGGGGGAAACCCGGCTGCCGCGCGGCGCGGGCGATTTCCGCTTGCTCGACGCCAAGGCCGTCGCGGCGCTCAGGACCATGCGCGAACATGCGCGCTTCTCGAAAGGGCTCTATGCCTGGATCGGGTTCAAATCGATCGGCATCCCCTTCGAGGTCGCGCCGCGGCTGCAGGGTCAATCCAAATTCAGCTATCGCAAGCTGACCCATTTCGCGCTCGACGGCCTGATGTCGTTTACGACCATGCCGCTCAAGATCTGGACCTATGTCGGCCTCGCGATCTCCTTGCTGGCGCTGGCGCTGGCCAGTTTTTACATCATCCGGACCCTGATCCTCGGCGTCGACGTCCCGGGCTTCGCCTCGCTGATCGTGTCGATCACCTTCTTCGGCGGCGTCCAATTGCTCTCCCTCGGCATTCTCGGAGAATATATCGGCCGCATCTTCGCGGAGGTGAAGCGCCGCCCGCTCTATCTCATCGAGGAGCGCGTCGGGCTGACGCCGGTCGCCCAGGACGAGCTGTCGTCCCGCGCGCGCCGCGATTGGGTCTGAGCCCTCGATGTACAAAAGCCTCTTTTCGGTCGGCGCCATCACGCTGCTTTCGCGCGGCGCGGGCTTTTTGCGCGACGTCCTGCTGGGGGCGATCCTCGGCGCCGGTCTTTTGAACGACGCCTTCGTCGTGGCGCAGCGCCTGCCCAATCATTTTCGCGCCATCTTCGGCGAAGGCGCCTGGAACGCGGCGTTCGTGCCGACCTATTCGCACGTGCTGCATAGCGAAGGCCTCGAAGGCGCGCGGCGCTTCTCGGGCCAGATCTTCGTTGGCCTGCTCGTTCTCCAGCTCATTCTGCTTGCGCTCGCCCTCGCCTTCACGCCGGCGCTCATCGACCTGCTCGCGCCCGGCTATCGCGAATATCCCGACAAGTTCGCGCTGACGGTGACGCTGACGAAGATCACGTTCCCCTATCTCCTGTTGATGACGCTGGTGACGCTGCAGTCGGGCGCCCTGAACGCGCACGGGCTCTTCACCGCCGCCGCCTTCACGTCGGTCATCATGAATGTGGTGATGATCGGCTTTCTTGGCGTCGCCTTCCTGTTTCCGAACGCCGCGGCGGCGGCGAGCTGGGGCCTCACCGTCTCGGGCGTTCTGCAGCTCGCCCTGACGAGCTTCGCGGCCTGGCGCGCGGGCATTCTGGAGCGCTTCGCCTGGCCCGAGATGACCCCGAACGTCAGGCGTTTCCTGACCACCCTCGGGCCGGCGGTGATCGGTTCGGCCGGCGTCCAGATCGCCCTCTTCACCGACACGATCATCGCCTCGATGCTGCCGACCGGCGGCCCCTCCTCGATCTATTACGCCGATCGCATCTATCAGCTGCCGCTCGGCGTCATCGGCATCGCCGCGGGCACGGTGCTGCTGCCGCGCATGAGCCGCTTTCTCGCCGCCGGGGATCCTGGCGGCGCCCTGCACGCGCAAAACCGGACCATGGCGCTCTCGCTTGCGCTGACGGCGCCCTTCTTCGTCGCCTTCATCATGATCCCGGAATTCATCATGCGCGGCATTTTCGTACGCGGCGCCTTCACTCTCGACGCGGCGGACGCCTCAGCCGCCGTGCTGTCGGCCTATGGATTCGGCATCATCGCGATCGTCCTGCTGCGCTCGGCGGTGGCGAGCTTCCAGGCGGTCGGCGACACAAGGACGCCGATGCTCATTTCGCTGACGGCGGTGGCGTTCAATGTCGGACTGAAGCTCTTCCTGTTCAAGCCGTTCGGCGCTCCGGGACTCGCCAGCGCCACGGCGTTCGGCGCCTGGATCAACCTCGTGCTGCTCGCCATCTTCGCGATACGGCGCGGCTCCATGAAGCCCGACCTCATCTTATGGAAGACTGCGACCTGCGTCTCGGTCGCCTCCTGCGCGCTGGCTTTTTTTGCGCTTCTCTCGGCGAACCCGGTCGAGCGCCTGGCGGCGCGCTTCGGCCACTTCAATTATTTGATGGAGCTGCTGCTGCTTGGCGCGGGCGGCGCGCTCGTCTATGGCGTCGTCATGGTCGCAGGTCTGCGCATCGCCGGCGTCGAGCTGCGTCCGTCCGCGCGGGCCGCGGCCAAATCCTCCGAACCCGCTACCGGCTGGTGACGAGACGCCGGCGCCGGCCGTCCGCGCGTCATAGAGCCAGCGCGTGCAAAACCCGCGCCCAGCTGCGGGCGCCCTTGTGAAACGAACTCAATTCATATTTCTCGTTCGGCGAATGGACGCGATCGTCCTCCAGTCCAAAGCCGATCATCAGCGTATCCATGTTGAGATCGGTCTTGAAATTGCCGACGATCGGGATCGATCCGCCACAGCCCGCGAGCACCGGCTCGGTCCCCCATTCCGCGCGCAGCGCCCGGCTCGCCCGCGACAAGGATTCCGAGCTGAACGGCAATTGCAGCGCCCGCGAGGCGCCATGCGAGATGAATTCGGCGCGGCAATCGGCCGGGAAGGATTTTGCGAACATAGGCGCGAAAACTCTCCGCGATTTTGGCCGGATCCTGATTGCCGACGAGCCGGAACGAGAATTTGGCGCTGGCCTGCGCCGGCAGCACCGTCTTCGATCCTTTTCCCGTATAGCCGCCGATGATTCCGTTGACGTCGCAGGTCGGCCGCGACCACACCATCTCAAGGACGCTGCGGCCTTGCTCCCCGGCGGGGATCGAGAGGCCGACGGCGCCGAGAAAATCCTCCTCGCTGAACGCGAGATTGCGCCATTGCTCGGCGACCTCCTCGGGCAGCTCGGCGACGCCGTCATAGAAGCCGGGGAGCGTCACGCGCCCTTCGCCGTCGCGAAGGCCGGCGATGATGCGCGCGAGGACGTGGATCGGGTTCTGCGCGGCGCCGCCGAAAATGCCCGAATGGAGATCGCGATTCGCGCCCTGGACGACGACCTCTTCAAGCACCAGGCCGCGAAGCATGGTGGTGATCGCAGGCGTCGCGCGGTCCCACATGCCGGTGTCGCAGACAAGCGCGAGATCGGCTTCGAGCTCTTTCTTGTTGGCGGCGAGAAAAGCCGGAAGGGACGGCGATCCGGTCTCCTCCTCGCCTTCGAGCAGAACGGTGATCTTGCACGGCAGGCCGCCCGATTCCCTGAAGGCGCGGACGGCCTCGATGAAGGTCATCAGCTGGCCCTTGTCATCGGCGACGCCGCGCCCGACGATCTGCCGGCCGGTCGGCGCATCGACGATGCGCGGCTCAAAGGGCGGCGTCTCCCAGAGGTCGAGCGGATCCGGCGGCTGGACGTCGTAATGGCCATAGAACAGAAGATGCGCCACGTCGGGCCGGTCCGCCTTGGCGTGGGCGACGACCATCGGATGTCCGGCGGTCGGCCGCACGGAGGCCTCAAAGCCGAGCGAGGTCAGTTCCTTCGCCAGCCATTCAGCCGCCGCCTTGCAGTCGCCGGCAAAGGCCGGATCGGTCGAAACGGACTTGATTTCGATCAGCTGGAACAGCCGGGCGAGAGCGGACTCGAGATTGGCGTCGATCTTGTCCAGAACGGTTTCCAGCGCTGCCATGAGCTATTCCTTGATTCCGTGAAGAAAGTCCGCGCCGCGCTGGCGATGTGCCCGACCATAAAATAGGTTTGCAAATAGATTCGCGAACGCATCTGCAAATACCTCTGGCGGCGACATTCGGCAAAGCCGATTTTGGCGCGCCGCACTCTGCTCATGGCAAGAACGGGCAATTCATGAGGCTACGCGCCGATTTCTGGGTTTCCGCCTATCTGCGGCGCTGCGCGCTCGAGGGCGCGGTCGCGGTCCTGCGCCGGCGCGGCGCGGCGGAGGCCGGCGCGATTTTCGTCAAGGTCGATCGTCTCGACGGCGCCGCCGCGCTGTTTGGGCCGGCGCCGCAGAGCGAAGCGCGCGACGGCGTGGATCGTGTGTTCGCAAGACTGCACGCGGACCCATGGATCGATCCGGCCGAAGCCGAATCGAAGATCGCCCGGCAGATCAAATTCGACCCGGACCTCTGGATCGTCGAGACGGAGGATCGGCAGGGGCGATGCTTTCTCGATGTCGTCGAATAACGCAGGACGAAGCTGAAACCGAAGGCTATGCTGGCGGAATTCGGCCGGCCCGCGACAGATGTCCGCGCAGACTTCGGCATCGCGATCGACGATGGAAAGAAACGCAATAGCCTCGGGAGAATTCTGCTTGGCCGGCTCATCCACATTCGAACGACTGAAGAAATCGCTGGCGGCGAGCGCCGGCGACATCGTCTTCGGCATGGAGGACGGGACGGTCTCGATCTTCGGCCTGGTGCTTGGGGTCGCCGCGACAACGAACGACAGTGCGACGGTGCTGATCGCCGGCGCATCGGGCGCCTGCGCGGCGGCCGTGTCGATGATGGCCGGGACCTATCTTGAGGTCGAAACGGACCTTGACGAGGCGCGCACCTTCAGCGCGCGGCTCGCCTCGGAGATCGAGCGCAACCCCGAAGCGGTCGTCGCGCGCGTGGCCGGCCGCCTTAAAGCCGTCGGCCTCGCAAGCGTCGAGAGCGCGCTTGTGGTTGATCTCATTCAATCGAAGCCGACCCTATTGCAGGGCGTCGCCTCCGCGATGACGGCCCCCGCCGCGCCAGAGACGACCGAGAGCCCGCTTGCGCATGCGCTCTGGATGCTGGTCGCCGATTTCGTCTCGGCGGCGATCCCGATCGTCCCCTTCGCCCTGATGCCTGTGCCGCCCGCGCGCTTCGTCTCGACCGCGATCACCATGGCGCTGCTGATCGCCCTTGGCGTCGGCCGCGCCCGGGTCGGCGCCCGGCCGCTGGCGCGAACTGTGGCGCAAACCGTGGCCATCGGCGTCGCGGCGGCGCTCGCCGGCGTCGGCATCGGCTTGATTATAGCGCATGCGCTATAGATCACGATGAGATTGGATTGAATCAATCCAATCTCATCGTGATCGATTCCAAAAGTTTAGAGCGGGATGCGGGCGGAAAAGTGGGTTCCACTTTTCCTCATCCCGCTTTAGACAACGCCGACCGCATGCGCTCGACATAAGCGACGAGTTCCGGATGACGCCTCGCCTGCCGCGCCAGTTCGGTGTCGACGGGAGCCGTCAGGATGTTCGCCATAACTCCAAAGAGGGTCGCGTCGAACGAGCTTGGCGCATTGCTCACGGCATAGGCTTGCCCGGCGATCGCAACCGCGATGGCGGCGAGGTCGGCGGCGCCGATCGCGTAGATCCCGTCGCGCGTGTGGCGGCCGTATCCCTGGCCGTAGAGAGCGCCGCGAACGCCGCGCCGGGCCATCGCCGCCGCCGCGTCCCGCGCGAGAGGGGGCAGCGAACCGAGGAACACGGGCTTGACGACCCTCCATCCCTCGGGATCGATCCAGCGCGAATAGAGGAGAACAAAGTAGAGGCTTTCCTCGCATGTGCGCCGAAGCAGATGTCCGATCGCAGCTTGCCGGGCGTCGAGCGCGCCATCGAGCGGATCGCCGAAGCGCCCTTGAGATGTTCGATGATCAGCCCGCTGTCGGGAATGCGCTTCGCGCCATCTTCGAGAAAGGGGAGTTTTCCACGCGGCGCCCGAAACGGAAGCGCCGGAACGTTCGTCGATCGCGATCCCGGCCAGCCTGCAATAGGTTTCGACCTTCAGGCAGAATGGACTGGGATTGAAGTCCCACTGATGCGGGAAAACATGCAGGCGCATTATGGAGTTCTTCGAATCGCTCAAGATCGCCCCCCTCCGGCTTGACGTTGAGACTTCGCAGCCATCTGCTCAAACCTGCCCGCCTGAGGTCAAGTCGCCTGCGCCAAAGCCGGAAAGGCGCATCCTGCGCAGCGCCGGCTTGCGGTCGCCCGCAGAAAGAAAGGGCCCGATGCGTCTCATCCTGATCTTAGTCTATCTTGTCGCGGCAGCCTCGTTTTGTGAGGTCCGCGCCGATGATTGCGCAAGTTCGCCCACGCAAACGGAGATGAATGAATGCGCGGACGCCGGGCTGAAGCAGACCGACGCCGAACTGAATAAAACCTACCGGCGATCCTCGAACGGCTGAAGGACAGCGAGGAGACAAAGCAGCTTCTTGTCGCCTCGCAGCGATTATGGCTTCGCTTTCGGGACGCCGAATGCGCTTTTTCGGCCAGCGGCGTGGAGGGCGGAAGCATCTACCCAACCATCGTGCAAAATTGCCGCACGAGCATGACGGCGGACCGGATCAAGGGGCTCGCCGTCTATCTCAAATGCGCGGAGGGCGATATGGGATGTCCTGTGCCGTCGAAATGAGCTTTGCTCAGGCCGCTGGCGATGACGCGGCGCCGCGTCCAACCTTTATTGAGGTATGAAGACCATGACCACAGGCACGACGAATGAGCGCGCGAGCGGACAGGCGGAACACGCGACGCCGCCCGATGAAACGCCCGTCATCCGCGCGGTCGCCATGCCGGCGGACACCAATCCCGCCGGCGATATCTTCGGCGGTTGGCTCATGTCGCAGATGGATCTGGCGGCGGGCAGCGTTGCGGCGCGGCGCGCGCGCACCCGCTGCGCGACGGTGACGGTCGAGGGAATGACCTTTCTCAGCCCGGTCTACGTCGGCGACGAGGTCAGCCTCTACGCCAGCCTTGTGAGCGAAGGCCGCACATCGATGCGGATCAAGGTCGAGGCCTGGCGCCGGTACCGCGAAGAAGAGGCGGTGAACAAGGTGACGGAAGCCATTTTCACTTTTGTCGCCCTTGGCAAGGACCGTCGCCCAACGCCGTTGCCGCAAGCCAACACGGGCGACCGGGTCAAATAGTCGCGCCAGAATTTCGCCCGCGAACGCGATAGTTTTCAACTCAAGACTTAACTATATTTTTTAATAAGCTGATTTATATAATATTTTTCTATTCAATTGAATTTTAATTGAACGAAGCCTGACCGGCGCAACGAAACATTTAATCGCCGCGCCGGCAGCCCGCAGACGTCGAAATTTGGGCGGGCGCCGGCGCGTCGGCGCCGCTACGCTTGGCCTTTGCAAAAAAATCTGCGATTTACCAATTTAAACCAAAAAGGAGACTGGAGAATGGGCAGCATCCGCCGCCGACCTCTTTTCGTGGCCGCTTTGGCCGCCGCCTGCCTCGGCGGACCGACCGTTTCAGACGCCGGGCAAGAGTCACGCTCCGCGGCGCCGACGGTGCACGATGGCGTCTACACTGTCGAAATTCTCACCCTGCGGGGCGCTTGCGACCGGGTCTATCACTGGAAGATCAACGTCGCCGACGGCCGCATCACCTCGCCCGCCGACGGATTCATGCAGGCGTCGGGAGAAATCAATGCGGGCGGCGTCGTCTCCGTGGCGTTTCGGCGCGACGAACAGGTCGCCAATGTCGCCGGAACGGTCGACGGAAAAATCGGGTCCGGCACCTGGTCGTCGCCGACGCTGCAATGCGGCGGATCCTGGCGCGCCGCGCGGCAAGGATAGGACGAGAACCGATTTCGAGGCTCAGCCGCGCCGGCGGCGCGCTTCCTGACAACTCATCTGTTCTCCTCTCCCGGGCGAACCGTCGACGGCGAACGCAGGCAGGAAATGGTCCTGTTTTTGCTTTCGCTTAGTTGCGTTCGACGGCGCACAAAGCCAGCCGACGCCGTAGCGAGCCGATCCCGTCGGGTCAGTATACGCCCGCCGCAATCGCCGGCTGCGACTATCCTTCTTCGATTTAGGAAGCATCAAACGATATCATCGGCGACGACTGAATATCAATCAGCGCTCTCGAATCAAAATACGAAAATATATTCGTATGGTCATTACGACTATTTTTAGTTTATTATGGACAGGTTGATCAAAATCTTGCCACTAATGCAAGGTTCTATTTCAATTGCAATTGTGCGATCTGTCTGTTACCATCAATCATAAAAAAATCGAGGCCTGCCCGGGAGGCGAATTTCGCGATGTTGCGCGTGTTTGTGCGATTGCGCGCAAACATCCGCGCAGGCGCGAAGCCACACGTTTGTTGCAGAGACTATCGAAGGACGTTCAGGGACGCTGGCAAGGTTTTGACGGGATTATTTTGGCGCCTCGCGCGCCGCGCCAGTCAAAACGTTGTCAGCTTCACAAGAACGCATCCAAGCGCCCGTATGTGACCGCCAAAAACAATCATTCGATCCGGCCGACAGCGAGTTGACACCGATGCTGCAAATCAACAAACGAGCTTCTCTCTCCGGACACGACGCGCCCAAAGTCGTCGGGCCCTTGATAGAGGCTATTCAGGATGCGATCCGCATTGTCCGGCGGCAGCTCCCCATCGTGTCGGTCATCATCCTGTGCAGTTTGGCCCTGGCGATACTCTATCTGGTCAACACGCCGCCCCGATTCACCGCGAGCGGCGCAATGGTCATCGATACGCGCAAGGTTCAGGTTCTGGATAAGGAGTCCGTGCTCGGCGACGCCCAGATCGACGCGGCGACGGTGCAAACACAAGTCGCAATGCTGCAGTCGGACAATATCGCCCTGGCGGTCATTCGCAAATTGCATCTGATCGACGATCCGGAATTCGTCCCGCCCCCAAGCCAAAAATCAAAAGGGCTATTCAGCTTTCTGTTTCCGCAGGCGCCCGCGACGATCCCGACCAACGAAGAGCGCGAACAAACCGCTCTGCAGAATTTTCATGGCGGCCTGAGCATCGCCCGCGAGGGGCTGACCTACGTCATCGACATCTCCTACACTTCGCTCAATCCGCAGAAATCCGCCCTGATCGCCAACACCGTCGTCGAGGCGTTCGTCGACGACCAGCTGGACGCCAAATATCAGGCGGCGAAGCGCGCGGGCGTATGGCTTCTCGATCGCATCAACGAACTGCGCGCGCAGACCTCCGCCGCCCAGCAGGCGGTCGTGGATTTCAAGAAACAGAACAATCTCGTCGAGACGGGCCCGACCCCCGGCGGTCCGGGCGTCGCAGGCGGAGAGAAAAGGCTGATCAACGACCAGCAGCTTTCCGAGGTCGACAGCCAGCTCATCCTCGCCAGCGCGGCGACCGCCGAAGCGAAAGCGCGCCTGGATCGCATCACTGCGGTGATGTCGCAGGAGATCCCTGACGCTTCCGTGACGGATGCCCTGACCAGCGAAGTCATCGTCAAACTACGCCAGCAATATCTGGAGCTGGCGCAGCGCGAGGCGATTTTCTCCCAGCGATACGGCGCCAACCACCTCGCGACCGTCAATCTGCGCACGCAGATGGAGGAAATCCAGCACAGCATCGCCGATCAAATGCGCAAGATCGCGGAAAGCTACAAGAGCGACTATGAAATCGCCCGTACGCGCGAGCAAAGCCTCAAGGACAGCCTGGCCAACGCCGTCACGCAGCAACAGTCCTCGGGCCAGGCGCAGGTGCAATTGCGCGAGTTGACCAGCAACGCCGAAACCGCTCAAGCCCTCTATGATCACTTCCTGCAGCGTTACATGGAGACGGTGCAGCAGCAGGACGCCATTCCGATCAGCGAGACGCGGATGATCAGTCCCGCTTTCCCGCCTTCGATCAAAAGTTCGCCGAAAACAACGCTGACTCTGCTGCTCGCGCTGGCCGGCGGCGGCCTCGCCAGCTTCGCCATAGCTTATTTGCGCGAAGCCTCGGACGGCGTCTTCCGCACCAGCGATCAAATCGAAAACACCCTGCACGTCAATTGTCTGGCGATGGCGCCCGTGCTGAAGACTGGCTCTCCGAAAGAGGGCGATGGCGCGGCTGGCGGCCAAGGCGGCGGAAGGGAGTCGAGACCACTCGGCTTTCTTCGAAATGTGGTCGATGCGCCCTTCTCCCGCTACGCCGAGGCCGTTCGATCGGTGAAAATCGCCGCCGACCTCAACGGCGCCCTGAAATCGCATAAGGTTATCGGCCTGACGTCAACCTTGCCCAACGAGGGCAAGTCGACGCTGGCGGCCAATCTCGGTCACCTCATCGCGGACGCGGGCGGCCGCGTGCTCCTGCTTGACGGCGATCTCAGGAGCCCTTCGCTGTCGCGATGGCTCGCCCCCGACGCCCCGGGACTGATCGATGTCGTCATCGGCAATGTTTCGATCGATGCGTCGATCATCACCGTGCCGGGAAGCCGGTTGGACTTTCTCCCCGCCGGCGCCACATCGAAACTGCCGCACACCAACGAGATCCTCGCATCGGCGGCCATGAAGGGCCTCATCGACAGCCTCCGCGCGAAGTACGATTACATCATCGTCGATCTGTCGCCCGTCGCGCCGATCGTCGATGTCCGCACCACCGGCCATGTCATCGACACCTATGTCTATGTGATCGAATGGGGCAAGACCCGGATCGACGTCGTGGAGCGCGGTCTGGCGGAGGCGCAAGGCGTTTACGACCGCCTGCTCGGCGTCGTGCTGACCAAGGTGGATATGGTCGCGCAGAGCCGGTACGAGCGCTACCACGGCAATCATTATTACAAGAAATACTATTCGAAATACGGCTATCTGGAATAGGCCGATCCTTGAGCTTCGGGCGTCCTCGGCAAAGTTCCGGGGGCGCCTGGGCCAAAAAGCCCGTCATGGAGTTCGACGTTGCATGAACTGCGCGGCAAAAAGCCGGCCGGAAGCGGCTTGACTGGCGGATGGCGCCTTCTCCGCCGCCGGCGAATCCGCCACCCAAACGCCTCTGCTTGACGTCCCGCCCGAGCCCGTAGAACCGGGCCCGTCGCCAGCCGCTCAAGAGACGGATGCGGTGCGTCGGATGGTGGGGGAGGTAGGACTCGAACCTACGAAGGCGTAGCCAGCGGATTTACAGTCCGCCCCCTTTGCCGCTCGGGACACTCCCCCAAAGGCCCCGTCGTCAGGACTTTCGTGAACGCGCTTATGCGAACGGGGCCTGCCGCTGTCAACCGAAAATCTCCGCCTCCGGCTTTGCCTCCCTCAACGCTTCGTTGCGCGCGGCGGGCGGCCGTGACAGGAAAAGAGCTGATCCCTGCAATTCTTGCCAAGAGAGGCCGGCGTGACGCGCGATCGCAAAAAGGCATCTGGCGGGAAATGGAGCGCGCGCGCCAAGCCGCCGCGGCGGTCCGAGCCGAGGCCGGCCGTCGAGCCGGAAGCGGGGCGGCCTCCCCGCGCCCCGTCGAACGCGCCGCCGCATCAGCCCGGAGGGGCCGCCGGCGCGGCTGGAGATGCTCCCGCGTTCCGCAGGCCCTCGTCCGAACTCGTCGCGCTCTATGGCTTTCACGCCGTGCGCGAGGCGCTGCGCAGCCGGAAACGCAAGCTCCTCGATATCTTTGCGACGCAAGCCGCGGCGGAGAAACTGGCGACGAGATATTCAGGACGCCGGCCTCAGCGCGCACATCGTCGAGACGGAGGCGCTGTCCCGGCGCCTTGGCGCGGACGCCGTCCACCAGGGGGTGATGCTCGAGGCGCGCCCGTTCGAGCCCCTCGATCTCGCCGACATCGAGCCTGCGAGCGGCGTCGTTCTCGTGCTCGACCAGATCACCGATCCCCATAACGTCGGGGCCATTCTGCGCACGGCGGCCGCGTTTCGCGTCGACGCCGTGGTGATGACCGAACGCCACGCGCCGGAAATGACCGGCGTGCTGGCGAAAGCCGCCTCCGGCGGCCTCGAACATGCGCCCATCGTCCACGTCGTCAACCTCGCCCGCGCGCTGAAAAGCTTGGGCGAAATGGGCTATCTGCGCGTCGGCCTCGATTCCGCCGGCGAGGCGGCGCTCGGCGCTTCGCCGCTCGCGCGCCCGATCGCGCTCGTTCTCGGCGGCGAGGGCAAGGGGCTGCGCCGCCTCACGCGCGAGAATTGCGATTTGGTGGCGCGCCTCGATATGGCGGGCTCCGATCAAGAGCCTCAACGTCTCCAACGCCTGCGCCGTCGCCCTCACGCTTGTCGAACTCAGTCTTTCGGATCGGCTGCGTTGACCGCCGCGCGCGCTCCGCTCGCCTCACTCGGTCCGCTCTCCTCACGCGACAGAACGGGTTCGGGCAACGGGCCGCGCCAGCGGCCATAGCGCCACGGCCGCAGCCAATCGGCGTTCGCAGGCAGGTCATGGGGCACCGGGTCGAATCCGGCCGTGCCGAGCGGCTGGCAGCGGCACAGGCGCGCGAGCCCCATGAAGCCGCCGGCCCAGAGCCCATGCCGGGCGATCGCCTCATCCATATAGGCCGAGCATGTCGGAAGATGGCGGCATTGGGATCCGACCAGCGAGGATGCCGTAAGCTGGTAGGCGCGAATGGCCGCGCGGGCCGCGCGAGCGCCCGATTTTCGGCGCGTGTCTCATCAATTTATTAAGGCCCTTCACGCGATCTTAAGCAACTGTGGCCGATCTGCACTCGCAGCGGGGGAATGCTTGCATGATAATGGCCACGTTCGATCCATCCAGAACACAGGTGCGCAGCTTGCCCATCCTCAAACGACTGGCGCTGGCCAGCATCCTGTCCTGCACGACGTCGGCCGTCTTCGCCGCCGACGCGACGCCCCGCGCAGCCCGCGGCTCCGGCGACAGGCTGGCAGGTCACCGTCGGCATTGGACCGCAGTTGCAGCCCGCCTTCCCCGGCGCGAGAGCCGTCGCCGTCTGGCCGATCGGTCTCCTCGATCTGCGCCGCCCCGGCGAGGCGCGCCCGTTCAGTTCGCCCGACGACGGCGTCGGGCTCTCGCTGCTCGATTACGGCTGGATCAAGGCCGGCCCGGTCGGACGCCTCGTCCCCTCGCGCGGGACCAGCAACGGCAATGGCGCCTTCTACGGGCTTCCCTATGTCGGCGCGAGCCTCGAACTCGGCATTTTTGCTGAACTCTGGTTCAGCGAGCATTTCCGCGCCCGCGCCGAGGTGCGCCAGGCCGTTTCCGGGCATGACGGGCTCGACTCGAATATCGCCTTCGATGCGATCCAGAAATTCGGCGCCTTCACCTTCGCGATCGGCCCGCGCATCCAGCTCGGCGACACGCAATATATGAATGCCTATTTTTCCGTCACACCGTCTCAGGCCATCGTCAATGGCCGCGTCGGCCCCTACCAGGCCTATGGCGGCTTCACCTCGGCCGGCGTGCTCGGGTCGGTCAAATATGATTTCCTGCCAACCTGGAGCGCGACGGTGTTCGGCGGCTACAATCGTCTCGTGGCCAGCGCGGCGGCGAGCCCGGTCCCGAACAATCTCGGCTCCCTCAATCAATATTCGGCCGGCCTCATCATCGCCCACGCCTTCAATCTCGAATTGCCGTTCCTGCCCTGACGCCTGCCGAGCCAACGCCGCCAGCCGCCTCGATCTGATTGACGCAATCGAGCGTCGCCTCGAAGGTCAGCAACGTCGATGCGTGCCGCGCCTTATAGTCGCGGACCGGCTCGAGGACGGCGACTTCCGCCCATTTTCCCTCTGGCGGCGCGCCATTCTCCTTCAGCATCGCGCGGACCTGATCGCGCAGAACGCGAATTTCCGCCGCGGTCGAGCCTATGACATGGCGCGCCATGATCGACGCGGCCGCCTGACCCAGCGCGCAAGCCTTAACTTCGTGAGCAAAATCAACGATCTTTCCATCATCCATGACAAGGTCGACAATCACCGTCGAGCCGCAAAGCTTCGAATGCGCCTTGGCGGTCGCGTCCGGTGCGGGCAGGCGTCCCTGCCGGAGAATGTTTCCCGCCAGATCGAGGATCTGGCGGTTATATATTTCATTCAGCATGGCTTTCCGGGCAATAAAGGTTCGGGTGACGACGCGCGACGCTTACTATATAGGATCAGGAGGGATTGGCGACGAGATTTGGTTCTTTTCCAATTAGTCCTCCCGGGCTGACGTCCGCTCGGCGCTTCTGATTTCAGAGGCGGTTCCAGGACGATGATTCAAACCTATGGAGGCGCCACATGGATGCCGTGGTTAAGTCCTTGCTCGAACGCCAAGAACCGCCGCTCGCCGTCCCCACCCCGCCGCCCCCGTCGCGCGCCGAAGCCGAAGCCGCCGTCCGCGTGCTGTTGCGCTGGGCGGGCGACGATCCCTCACGCGAGGGCCTGATCGATACGCCGGCCCGCGTCGTCAAAGCTTATGAGGAGCTGTTCTCGGGCTATCGCGAGGATGCGACCGGCGTTCTCTCCCGCGTGTTCGAGGAGGTGCAGGGCTACGACGACATCATCCTCGTGCGCGACATCGCCTTCTCGTCGCATTGCGAGCATCATATGGTGCCTTTCGTCGGCGTCGCCCATATCGCCTACTATCCGTCGGAGCACGGCGTCGTCGGGCTCTCCAAGCTGGCCCGGCTCGTCGACGTCTTCGCGCGGCGTCTGCAGACCCAGGAGGCGCTGACGGCCCAGATCGTCGGCGCCATCGATCAGCATCTGCGTCCGCGCGGCTGCGCCGTGATGATCGAGGCCGAGCATATGTGCATGTCGATGCGCGGCGTCCGCAAACAGGGGTCGCAGACCATCACTACCCAGTTCACGGGCGTCTTCCGCGACGATCCGGCCGAGCAGGTGCGCTTCCTCACGATGCTGCGGAGCAACAAATAATCCTGCAATTTCATATGGAACGCGCCATTTCCGGATGAATCTGTTCAGGCCGCGCGACGGCCTTATCTCTACCGCGCGCACGTGAAGATGGAAGCATCGGCGTTGACATGATCGACGAGCCCCTGGCGTCTCCGGCTGTCTCGCAGGCCGAGGCTGCGCATGATCTCGAGGAAGGAACAGCCTTCACGCCGCGGTTCGACGCCGATGGCCTGATTGTGTGCGTCGCAAGGGCGGCCGCGGATCATGAAATTCTGATGATCGCCTATATGAACGCGGAGGCGCTGCGGCTGACCCTCGCGACCGGCGAAGCGCATTACTGGTCGCGCTCGCGCCAGACCATCTGGCGGAAGGGCGCCACGTCCGGGCAGACCCAGAAGGTCCGGGAAATAAGAACCGATTGCGATCAGGACGCCCTGCTCCTGACAGTCGAGGCCGGCGGCGACGGCGGCGCCTGTCACACCGGGCGCCGCTCATGCTTTTACCGCCGGGTGGCGGAGCGCGAGGGCGGCGAGGCCCTGGTCTTCGACTAGAGCGCTTTCCGACCGAATGGAACATTCGGTCGACAAGAAATCGCTCCAGAGTCAAAAGCTTGAGCATGTTCTTGCCGATCAGATTGGTTCAATCTGATCGGAATATGCTCTAGGCGGATTCGGACCGAAAATCAGCGTCAAAACGCGTCGATTCAGGCATATACTCCTTCCGCGCCGGAGAATTCGGCGGGGTCAGGAGGAAAGCCATTGAAAAAGGTTTATCTCGCCTACGCGCTGTTGGCTCTGGTCGTGATTCTTCTCCTCTACGCGCAGCTCTCGCATACGCCGGCCTGAACGGCTGCGGCCTTCGCTGAGCAGCGGACCGCCATTCCTTGGGCGGACCATCCATCATTTGCGCGCAAATGGGTCTCACAGCACGCAAGGCTTTGAATAAATGTTAGCTTTGCGAGCGATATAATCGAAGATCGGAACCGGCGCGATCGCAGCGAAGTTTCAATCGTATGGCTCAGGCGGCGAAGCGGACTGCCTGAAGCCGCGAGGAGAAAAGCTTGGACAAGCCGTTGCTGGCTCACGGACATCGGTCGAGCCCGGCGCATCGACGACGGGGCCCGAGAATCGGCATAGCCCTCGGCGCCGGCGCGGCTCGCGGCTGGTCGCATATCGGGGTCCTGCTTGAGCTCGGCGAGCATGGCATCCACCCCGACGTCGTCGCCGGCACCTCGATCGGAGCCGTAATCGGCGGCTGCTACGCCGCCGGCCGGCTCGACGTTGTCGAGATGTTCGCGCGCAACCTCACCAAAAAGACCGTGTTCGGCATGATGGACGTGTCCTTTTCGGGCGTCGGCCTTCTCGGCGGCTCAAAGCTGCGGCGCCGGCTGCACCAGGCGCTCGACGGCCGCCGGCTTGAGGACTTCGAAAAGCGCTTCGCCGCGGTCGCGACGGAATGCGGCACCGGGCATGAAATCTGGCTGACCAAGGGGCGACGCCGTAGCGGCCATCTGCGCCTCCTACGCGCTGCCGGGGATCTTCGAGCCGGTTCGCATCAACGGGCGCTGGCTGTTCGACGGCGCTCTCGTCAACCCGGTGCCGGTGACCGTCTGCCGCTCCCTCGGGGCCGAGATCGTGCTTGCCGTCAATCTCATCGGCGACAACGGATTTCGCGGCACGGTGATCAACGACCGCCTGTCGATGGAGCCGGCTCTCGAAGCGCTCGCCGCCGGCGCGGAAGCGATGCCGAGAAGGGGCGGATTCCTCGGCGCGTTCCGTTCCGATCATCGGCGTCACTTCGGCAAACGCGAAGATGGAGCGCCGGGGATGGGCAGCGCTATGATGGACGCCTTCAACATTGCGCAGGGGCGCATATCGCGCTCGCGGCTCGCCGGCGACCCCCCCGACGTCATCATCAACGCGCGGGTCAGCAAGGTCGGCCTGTTCGATTTTCATCGCGCCGACGAACTCATCGAAGCCGGACGCGAGGCGGCCCGTCGCGCGATACCGGAAATCGCAGATCACATCGCGCTGACGCCCGGCGATGAAGCCGACACGCGATAGAAATTGCGATAGAAGAAGCCTCAGGCCGTCGCGATATATTCTTTCATCGCCTCGTGCTGCCGCTCCATTTCGGCGAGGCGGTATTTGACGAGGTCGCCGATCGACACAAGGCCCGCGAGCTTGCCGTCCTTGACGACAGGCAGGTGACGAAAGCGCTGGCTGCTCATTTTGCCCATCGCCGCGCTGACGCACTCATTTTCTGTAGTGGTTATCACCCGCGCCGTCATGTGTTTCGAAACGGCGTCGTTGAGGGCGATTGCTCCGCCCCTTCCGATCGCCCTGACGATGTCGCGCTCGGAGAGGATGCCGAGAACATGGGCTTCCGCGTCGGTGACGACGACCGCGCCGATGTTTTTCTCCGTCAGAACCGCCAGCGCTTCGGTCAGGGTCCGGTGGGGCTGCGTGGTGCTCACTTGCCGTCCTTTTTCGGCAAGAATGCGCGCAATAGTCATCTGTTTCTCTCCCTGGAATTGTTCTTTTTGCTCTTGCGCCTCCAATGAAGCGGCAAATAGTCGCGTCTAAAATGCCCCGCTTTGCGGCGCCTTGCAACAGTCGTTTTTCGACCGGCGCCGCGCCCCGCCCAAGCCCGGCTTCAAGCGCGGCCTCGGGATCAAAACCGCGGCTCGGAAAGCGTGGCGGCGTGGGCCTCCTGCGAAACCGGCTGGAACCGGCCGCTGGATTCGTCCAGCGCCAGCAGCTTGCCGTCGAGGATGCCGAAATAGGCGCCGTGCAGCGTGAGGATGCCCCGCTTCTCGAGCAGTGCGATCGAGGGAAATGTGCGCAGATTGGCGAGGCCCTGGACGATCGAGGCGAGCGCCAGACGTTCGGCGTATTCCTCGACCGGCTGCGTCGCGGGGCCAAGCTTGGCGGCGGCCGGAGCGATCAGGCTGATCCATTTTCCGATGAAGTCGCCGGACGACAACGGCTTCTGGTAGGGATCGAGATCGGCGTCGGCGTAGGCCCGCACGCCGCCGCAACGGGCGTGGCCGAGCAGCACGACGTGGTTCACCCGCAAGCCCAGAACGGCGTATTCGATCGCCGCCGAGGTGCTGTGCAGGTCATCATCCGGCCCATAGGGCGGCACCAGATTGGCGACGTTGCGGATCACGAAAATCTCGCCTGGGCCGGCGTCGAAAATCACCTCGGGCGAAACCCGCGAGTCGCAGCATCCGATGAGGAGGATGCGCGGGTTCTGCCCGCCCTCCGCGAGTTGTTCAAAGCGATCGTGTTCGCGGACGAAGCGCCCGCCGAGAAAAGCCTCATAACCGGCGACCAGCCGCTGCGGCAGCAAGGGGCGCTGCGGCGCCGCACGGTCGTCAAGCGGAACATTTTCGGTCACTACGCCACACCTGTGTTCGCCATGCTCGAGACGAAGGTCAAACTTACAGAGATGGGTCGGACGAAGCAAGGAATGGAGCCAGGCGGCGCAAGTGAGGCGACGATCACTCCGACGTGAGCCGGCTTCGCCGACGCGCATTGGATTGAATGACGGACCAACGAGGGCTGGTTGGCGTCAAGAAGCCAACCAGCCGAAGTTGCGGCGCTTCGAATAAACGCTCAACCGCCTGTCTTGAGACTGCTTAGCGCTTGCTGGACCGAGTTCGAAATCGGCGGCGGGGACGCGCTGGAGATGGGCTTGTAATCTCCATTGCTGTCTTTTACGCGACCTGGGCCCCGCGCCGAATAATCTCCGTCCGGAGCCTTGGCGTTGGCGTTCACCGCGGGCGCCGCAGGCGGCGTATAGGTTGCTGGAGGGGTCGAAGTGAGTGCAGAAATCGACATCAGGAAGTCTCTCTCGTTCGAATCTCGCGGGAGGGAAAAATTTTGCGAGAGCGCGACGCTAGAGCGGAAGGGTTAAAGGACGCTCGGGAGATTCGTTCGAATGCGACTCAAATACCAGGCGACATCCGAGCCGACGTTCATTTATCCGCCAATCTCCTCGCGACGGATTTCGAGCGCCAGCCAGTCTTCCTCCGCCGTCGCGAGTTCGGATTCCGCCGCGGCGAAGGCAGCCGACGCCTCGGCGAATTTCGCCGGATCGCGCGCATAAAGCTCCGGATCCTCAAGCAGCAGTTTCATTCTGGCGATCCGCCCGCGCAACGCCTCCATGCGCGCGGGAAGCGCATCAAGCGCGTGCTTTTCCTTGAAACTCAGCCGCGCTTTTGCAGCGGCCTTGTCGCGCGGCTGGGGCGCTGCTTTTGGCTTGGCCGCGGCGGCGGCCGAAACGACGGGCGCCGTTCCGACGCCGGCGCCGCGCTGCGCCACCATGTCGGAATAGCCGCCCGCATATTCGACCCAGCGGCCGCCGCCTTCGGCGAGCAGCACCGAGGTCGCGACGCGATCGAGAAAATCGCGGTCATGGCTGACGATCACCAGCGTGCCCTTGTAGTCGCCGAGCATTTCCTGCAGGAGGTCGAGCGTCTCAAGATCGAGGTCGTTGGTCGGTTCGTCGAGAACAAGCAGGTTCGAGGGCCGCGCCAGCGCTCTCGCCAGCATGAGCCGGCCACGCTCGCCGCCGGACAGCTTCCCGATTGGCGTTCGCGCCTGCTCCGGACCGAACAGAAAATCCTTCATATAGCCGATGACATGCTTGCGCTCGCCGTTGATCTCGACGAAGTCGCTGCCGCCGCCGGTCAGCGCATCCTTCAAGACAGTCAGCGGATCAAGGCTCGCCCTGCCCTGGTCGAGGCTCGCCAGTTCGACGTTTGCGCCGAGCCGGACATGACCGGAATCGGGCGCGAGCGCGCCCGTGAGGATGTTGATGAGCGTCGTCTTGCCCGCGCCATTGGCGCCGATGACGCCAAGGCGATCGCCGCGCAGGATGCGCGTGGAGAAGCCCTCGACGATCGTGCTCTCGCCGAAGGATTTCGATATGGCCTCGGCTTCGATGACGAGCTTGCCGGACGTCTTGCCTTCGCTCGCAATGAGCCTGACGTCGCCCGTCGCGCCCTGGCGCCGGCGCCGCTCGCCGCGCATCGCGTTCAGCCCGGCGAGCCGCTTCTGGTTGCGCTTGCGCCGCGCGGTGACGCCATAGCGCAGCCAATGCTCCTCGGCGACGATTTTGCGGTCGACCTTGTGCTGCTGGCGCTCCTCTTCTTCGAGTTCCTGGTCGCGCCAGGCCTCGAACTCGGCAAAGCCGCGCGAGAGGGTTCGCGTGCGGCCGCGATCGAGCCAGACCGTGCTCCGCGACAGATTTTGCAGGAACCGTCGGTCATGGCTGATGATGACGAGCGCCGAGCGCAACCCCTTGAGTTCGGCCTCGAGCCACTCGATCGCGGGGAGATCGAGATGGTTGGTCGGCTCGTCGAGCAGCAGAATGTCGGGCTCCGGCGCCATCACCCGCGCGAGCGCCGCGCGGCGCGCCTCGCCGCCGGAAAGACGCGCCGGATCTTCATCCCCGCTGAGGCCGAGTTCGTTGAGAAGCTGTCTCGCCCGATGGGGATCATCCGTCGGCCCGAGCCCCGCCTCGACATAGGCGAAAGCGCTCGCATAAGCGGAGAGATCGGGCTCCTGCGGCAGATAGCGAACGCTGGCGTCAGGCTGGATGAAGCGCGTTCCGCCATCGGACTCGATGAGGCCGGCCGCGATTTTGAGGAGCGTCGATTTGCCGGAGCCGTTGCGGCCGACAAGACACAGCCGCTCGCCCTCCGACACGGAAAGATTCGCGTCCTCGAGCAGAGGCCGGCCGCCAAGGGTCAGCGCAATCGTCTGCAACAACAAAAGGGGAGGCGCCATTTGAGCCGAAAACTTCCTCGAAACGGGAGTGGAGCGAACGAGCCTCGTTTACAGCATTTTTCAAAATGGCGGACGCATTCATCCTGACCTGGGGAACGATCAGGGAATGATCAAGCAATGGCTGCGCGGCGGCGTCATGGTCTTGGCGGCCACGATCTTAGAAGAATGCCGCGTTTTCGGATAGGATCATCGTTCAGCCGCGTGAGCGCGACCCGGGGTTTGCGGCGAAGGCGGATCCGGCTGCGATTGGGGGGAAAAGGGTTGACGGAAGCATCGATGGCGCCGCCCGCCAGCGCCGGCGCGACCGCCCGGCGCCATCCGCCGATCGTGCGCACGCTTCGCCTGACGACAGGCCTCATCCTGTTCAGTTTCGCGACGAGCCATTTCCTGAACCACGCCTGCGGCATCCTGCGCCTCCCCGCGATGGACGCGGTGCGGATCGTCCTGTTGTGGCCGTGGCGCACGCCGGTCGGCCAGACGCTGCTTTACGGATCGCTGCTCATCCATGGCGGGCTTGGCCTTTACGCCATCTTTCGCCGCCGCCATCTCTGGATTCCGCCATCCGAACTTGCGCAAATTCTGCTCGGCCTCTCGATCCCGCCGCTCATCATCATTCATGCGACCAATGTTCGGCTCGGCTATCTTCTGTTCGGCCTCCCGCTGACCTATCCGTGGCTGATCTACCGCTACTGGTTTCTGTCGCCCTTTGTCGGCGTGCCGCGTCAGTTTCTTCTGTTGCTCGTGCTCTGGATTCACGGCTGCATCGGGCTGCGCAGCGCGATCCGCTTCAAACCCTGGTATCCGCGATGGATGCCGATGCTCGCCATCCTCGCCACCTTGATCCCGGTCCTCGCCATCAGCGGCATCATTGACGCAGGCCACGATTTCGACGCCAGGGCCGCGCGGAGCGAGGCTTTCCTCGCAAGCTTCAAGCTCCAGACGCCTGAGCAGACGGCGGCGCTCTCGCGGATCGGCGAGACACTGATCCTGATCTACCTTGGCCTCGTCGGGGCCGTATTCGCGCTGAGCGGCGCGCGGGAATGGCATCAACGTCGTTTTCGCGCCGTGACCATAGGCTATCCCGACGGCAGGCAGGCGCTCGCCCCGCGCGGGTTCTCGATCCTCGAGGCCAGCCGCTTTGCGGGCATTCCGCATATCTCGATGTGCGGCGGCCGGGGCCGCTGCTCCACCTGCCGCATCCGCGTCGGCGCGGGCCTTGACGCTCTGCCGCCGCCCAATCGCGGCGGAAGCGAACACGCTGGCGGCGATCGGCGCCGCCGGCGACATTCGCCTCGCCTGTCAGGTGCGCCCGCTGGCGGATGTCGATGTCGTACCGCTGCTCACGCTCGGGCGATCGAAAAATGGGCCATTCGCCGCGAGCCTCAGCGCCGCGACCGAGCATGAGATCGCGGCGCTCTTCGTCGACCTTCGCAATTCGATGAAGCTCGCCGACGGACGCCTCCCCTACGACGCCTTCTATGTCATCGATCGCTATGTCGGCGCAGTCTGCCAGGCCGTCGAAGCCAATGGCGGCCATATCACGAGCGTCGCCGGAGATGGGGTGATGTGCTTTTTCGGCGGCGACCGCGATGCGCGAACGGCTGCCCGAGGAGCCATCTTCGCCCTGCGCGACCTGTGGCGGGCGCTGTCGGTCCTCAGCGTGGAATTCGAAGCCGCCTTCGATTTCCCGCTTCGCTTCGGCGCCGGCTGCCATCTTGGCCTCGCCGTCGTCGGCGGATTGGAGAGCCGCGAGACGGCGCAGTTCCTCGGCGAGGTCGGCAATATCGCGTCGCGGCTCGAGAGCCTTGCAAAGGAGCTCGCCTGCGCGATCGTCATGTCGCGCGAGGTGATCGAACGCGCCGGTTTCGCCATGCCTCCGGTCGATACCCACCGCGCGCGGATCCCGAACGTCTCCCAGGAAATGGAACTGGTCACATTCCGGACGCAGCAAGAACTCGATGATCTGATCCTGACCCGCGGCTGATGCGGTTCGTCCAATCAGGTGAGGCTCTTCTGGCGCTCGCCGATCAAAGGAGTCCACAGGAACTGCGAACCGAACGTCCTTTGCTAACGGGTGTGGAATCCCACCCAAGTCCCCGCCGTCGCGAGCTATCCAAAGTCCACCCCGGCGGCGATCATGCAGCGACCGGGGACGACAGAGGGGACTTAAAATGAACGCTCTCAAAATTGCAATTCTCGGTTCCGCCCTCATCTTCACCACCACCGCATTCGCCGGTCATGGCGGCGGTGGCGGCGGTGGGGATTCGGCGGGATGTCGGGTCTCGGCCATGCCGCGCCGGCCGCGCCGGCTGCACCGGCCGCGTTTCGTCCTGCTGCGCCGGCGAAAGAGGCGCCCGCGTTCCGTCCGGGTATGGTGAAGGCGCCCGCGTTCCGTCCGGCTTTGCCGGAGACGAAGGTGGCCGCGTTGCGTCCGGGGCTGGTCGCGACAAAGGCGACCGCGCTTCGCCCGCTTGCCCAGCAGCAAAGCGGCGGCCGCGGCCTGCGCGGCGAGTCCGGCTGGCATGGCGGCCTCGGCTTTCATGGCGGACGGCGGGGCTTCCGGATCGGTGAGCGGCGTCACGGGGGGACTTTGTCCTAAGACGCGACATGGCGAACCAGGGCGTCGGCGAGACCGCTTCCGTCAATGAACGCATTGACGGGGCGTCTCGCCCGGCGGCCGGCGCTTCAGGCGTGGCGGGCGTTTTTTCGCCTGTTCAGAATTACTTCTGCGCATGATCGGCAAAGTGGGTAGAGTTCGCGGACAGACCGGCTCCGGCCGCCCGCGACGACCCGATCATGGCGAGACAAAACGAAACCCTTTCCCGCATCGAGCTTTTTCGATCTCTGACGCGCAGACGAGATCGAGCGGCTCGACACCCGTTGCATCTGGCGGCGCGCCCACGCCAAGGAATGGATCATCGATTATCAGGATGAAAGCACCGATGTGTTTTTCCTGATCGGCGGCGTCGCCCGCGTCATGATCCGGTCGATCTCGGGGCGCGAGACAATTCTGCGCGATATCAACGCCGGCGAATTCTTCGGCGAACTCGCCGCCATCGACGGCCAGACGCGTTCGGCCAGCATTCTCGCCGTCACCGATACGACGATCGCAAAAATGACCGCGGCCGTTTTTCTCGAAACCGTGACGAGCCATCCCGACGTCTGCCTGCAATTGCTCCGGCTTGTCACCGGCCAGGTCCGCATGCTGGCGACGCGCGTCAATGAATTTACGACGCTCGCCATTCGCGAGCGCCTCATCATGGAGCTGTTGCGCCTCTCAAAGAGCAATCGCGCCGATCCGAGACAGGCGACCGTGTCGCCGCCCCCTGTCCACGCCGATCTCGCGGGAAGGATCAGCACGCGGCGCGAAACGGTGACCAAGGAGCTGAGCGTCATGGAGCGCGAGGGACTCGTGCGGCGCGGCCGCGGCGCCCTGACGCTCATCGACGTGCCGCGCCTGATGGGCATGATCGGACGCGATGCGGACGCCCAGGATTTCAAGGCCTAGGCGCTTTCGGCGAAGCCGGCGCGAGGGCCCCCTATCTTGCTTCGACAAAGGGTGTGAAACCCCACCAAGGCCGTTTTCCCCAGGGTCTATCTCATTGATGCCGGCGAAAGAGATCGCCCGCTCAATCTCAAGGAGATGACCCGATGAAAATTCTCAGCATTGCCCTTCTCGGCTCCGCCCTTCTCGTGTCCGGCGCCGCTTTCGCCAGCTATTTGCCGGAAGGAAACGGCCACATCGACACCGCCAGCTACACGGCGCCGGAAGGCAACGGCCACGTCGACGAAGCCAGCTACGCCGCGCCCGAAGGCAACGGCCACATCGACGAGGCCAGCTACGCCGCGCCCGAAGGCAACGGAAACGTCCAGGTCGGCTAGCCCCATCAACGCATGATCGACTCGCATCCGAGCGATCATGCGTCTCCCCGCCCCACGTGCAAGAAAGGCGACACGATGCGGACCGTTCTCGCAGTCCTGATTCTGGCCGCGGTGGTGTTGATTTCCGTAACGGCCTTCGGCATCTTCGCCGCGACAATCGCCGAAAAGGATCACGCGGCTCACGTGATAATCGGCGAACCGCTCGGATCGCCGCTCGCCTCGGCGGCCAATGGCGGAGCAAATCCCGCTGAGCTGACGCGGCGCGCCGAGACCGCCTTCGGCTGCGCGCCACGCGTGCGCCGGCCGCGTGGCGCTCCTCAGATCTTGAGGGCGCCCTTCACTTCGATCAGCTGATCGCGTTTCTCGGCGGCGAGGCGACGTCCTTCGTCCGTCTTTGCGCGGGCGACTTCGTCTTCGGCGTCCTCGATGTCGGCGGCGATTTGCGCGGCGTCGAATTCTTCAAGCGGCACGGCGCGTTCGGCGAGAATGGTGAGGCCGGTCGGCGCGACGTCGGCGAATCCGCCGCGCACAAAAAAGCGCAGCGTCCTTGATGGCGATTCGAGGATGTCGACGACGCCCGGCTTCAACGTCGACATCAGCGGCGCGTGATCCTTGAGGACGGTGAATTGACCCTCGCTTCCGGGCACGACGACGGATTGCACCTCGCCGGAAAAAACGAGCCTTTCAGGCGACACGAGTTCGAAATGAAAGTCCGCCATGACGCGTCCCCGAAAGTGAATGCGTGATCCGATCGGCGTTCCCGGTCGGCAGAATCTCGCGCGGCGCTATTACCTGCGCAGACGATCGCGATCGGCGAATCTCAGGCCGCTTCGGCCGCGAGCCTTTGCGCCTTCTCGACCGCCTCTTCGATCGACCCGACCATATAGAAGGCGGCCTCGGGCAAATGATCATATTTGCCTTCGACGAGCCCCTTGAAGCCCTTGATCGTGTCGGCGAGCGCGACGAGCTTGCCGGGCGAGCCGGTGAAGACCTCGGCGACATGGAACGGCTGCGACAGGAAGCGCTCGATCTTGCGCGCGCGGGCCACCGTCGTTTTGTCCTCTTCCGACAATTCGTCCATGCCGAGAATGGCGATGATGTCCTGCAGGCCCTTGTAGCGCTGCAGTATCTGCTGCACCTGGCGCGCGACATTGTAATGCTCCTCGCCGACGACGAGGGGCGACAGCATGCGCGAGGTCGAAATCGAGCGGATCGACGGCCGGATAGATGCCCTTTTCGGCGATCGAGCGCGACAGCACCGTCGTCGCGTCGAGATGGGCGAAGGAGGTCGCCGGGGCCGGATCGGTCAGATCGTCGGCGGGCACGTAGATCGCCTGCACCGAGGTGATCGAGCCCTTCGTCGTCGTGGTGATGCGCTCCTGCAATGCGCCCATGTCGGTCGCGAGCGTCGGCTGATAACCGACCGCCGAAGGAATGCGCCCGAGCAGCGCCGACATTTCGGAGCCGGCTTGCGTGAAGCGGAAAATATTGTCGACGAAGAACAGCACGTCCTGGCCCTTGTCGCGGAAATCCTCGGCGACCGTCAGGCCGGTCAGGGCCACCCGCGCGCGCGCGCCCGGCGGCTCGCTCATCTGGCCATAGACCAGCGCGCATTTCGACCCCACGGCCGAGCCGTCATGGTCGCGCGGGTTGAGGTTCACGTGGAATTCGATCATCTCGTAATAGAGATCATTGCCTTCGCGGGTGCGCTCGCCGACGCCGGCGAAGACGGAATAGCCGCCATGCGCCTTCGCGACATTGTTGATGAGCTCCATGATCAGCACGGTCTTGCCGACGCCCGCGCCGCCGAAGAGGCCGATCTTGCCGCCCTTTGCGTAGGGGGCGAGGAGATCGACGACCTTGATGCCGGTGACGAGGATCTGCGCCTCCGTCGCCTGTTCGGCATAGCTCGGCGCCGGCTGATGAATGGCGCGATAGTCGGTCGCCTGAATGGGGCCCGCCTCGTCGACCAATTCGCCGATCACATTCATGATGCGGCCAAGGGTGCCCTCGCCGACCGGAACCATGATGGGCGCGCCGGTGTCGCGCACCGGCTGTCCGCGCGTCAGTCCCTCGGAAACGTCCATGGCGATGCAGCGAACCGAATTTTCGCCGAGATGCTGGGCGACTTCGAGCACCAGCCGGTTGCCGCCGTTTTCGGTCTCCAGCGCATTGAGGATTTCGGGCAGATGACCGTCGAACTTCACGTCGACGACGGCGCCGATGACCTGCGTGACGTGGCCTGTTGGCGTATTTGTTGCGGCGTCAACCATGCTCGTTCCCTTGCTGTCCTCGATGCTCAAAGCGCTTCGGCGCCGGAGATGATCTCGATGAGCTCCTTCGTGATCATCGCCTGCCGCGAGCGGTTATACTGCATCGTCTGTTTCTTGATCATTTCGCCGGCGTTGCGGGAGGCGTTGTCCATCGCGCTCATCCGCGCGCCCTGCTCGGAGGCGGCGTTTTCAAGCAGCGCGCGCAAAACCTGGATCGAGACGTTGCGCGGCAACAGGGTCGTCAGAATTCCCTCTTCGTCCGGCTCGTAATCATAGACCGCCTGCGGCGCCGCGGGCCTCTCCTCGCCGCCGACGTTCAGCGGAATGAGCCGCAGCGCCGTCGGGATCTGGGAAATGACCGACTTGAAACGCGAAAAGAACACGGTGCAGACGTCGAACTCGCCGCCCTCATAAAGCGCGACGATCTTGCGCCCGATCGCGTCGGCGTTGTCGAAGCCGAGAGTCTTGACGCCGCGCAGGTCGATGAACTCGATAATCTCGCGGGCGAACTGGCGGCGCAGGACGTCGTAGCCCTTCTTGCCGACGCAGATCATCTTGACCGTCTTGCCCTGCCCGATCAGCGCGACCGCGTGCTCGCGCGCGAGCCGCGCGATCGACGCATTGAAGCCGCCGCAAAGGCCGCGTTCCGCGGTGCAGACGACGAGCAGATGAACCGTCCTCGCGGCCATTGCCGGCAAGCAGTTGCGGCGCCGGCGAGCCGGGCCGGATCGAGGCGGCGAGCGAGGCCAGCACCTGCTCCATCCGCTCGGCGTAAGGCCGCGCCGCCTCGGCGGCGGTCTGCGCGCGCCGCAGCTTCGCCGCCGCCACCATCTGCATGGCCTTGGTGATCTTCTGCGTCGCCTTGACCGAGGCGATCCGGTTGCGCAGGTCCTTCAACGAGGGCATGAAATGTCCGCTTCGTTATGTGCGAGGGTGCTTGGTCAGGCGAAGTTTTTGGCGTAGGTCTCGACGATCGTCTTCAGCTGACCGGCCGAAGCGTCGGAGAGATCCTTCGATATGCGGATCGTCTCCAGCAGATCGGCGTGGTTCTTGCGCACCAGAGCGAGCAGCCCGTCTTCGAAAGCGCGCACGCGATTGACCGGCAAGGCGTCGAGATAGCCGTTGACGCCGGCGTAGATGACGACGACCTGCTCCTCGATCTTGAGGGGCGAGAATTGCGACTGCTTCAAAAGCTCGGTGAGGCGCGATCCGCGCGCCAGCAGCCGCTGCGTCGTGGCGTCGAGATCGGAGCCGAACTGCGCGAAGGCGGCCATTTCGCGATATTGCGCGAGTTCGCCCTTGATCTTGCCGGCGACTTTCTTCATCGCCTTGGTCTGCGCCGCCGAGCCGACGCGCGACACCGAAAGGCCGACGTTCACGGCGGGGCGGATGCCCTGGAAGAAGAGGTCGGTTTCGAGGAAGATCTGGCCATCGGTGATCGAAATCACATTGGTCGGAATATAGGCCGAAACGTCGTTCGCCTGCGTCTCGATGATCGGCAGCGCCGTCAGCGACCCCGCGCCATTTTCGTCGCGCAGCTTGGCCGCGCGTTCGAGCAGACGCGAATGCAGGAAGAAGACGTCGCCGGGATAGGCTTCGCGGCCGGGCGGACGGCGCAGCAGCAGCGACATCTGGCGGTAGGCCACCGCCTGTTTCGACAGATCGTCATAGACGATCAGGGCGTGCATGCCGTTGTCGCGGAAATATTCGCCCATGGCGCAGCCGGAGAAGGGCGCGAGGAACTGCATCGGCGCTGGATCGGAGGCGGTCGCCGCGACGATGATCGAATATTCGAGCGCGCCGTGTTCTTCGAGCACCTTCACGAACTGGGCGACGGTCGAGCGCTTCTGCCCGATGGCGACATAGACGCAATAGAGCTTGGCGCTTTCGTCGCCGCTCTGGTTGATCGACTTCTGGTTGAGGATCGCATCGAGCGCGACGGCGGTCTTGCCGGTCTGGCGGTCGCCGATGATCAGTTCGCGCTGGCCGCGTCCGATCGGGATCAGCGCGTCGATCGCCTTGAGGCCGGTCGCCATCGGCTCATGCACGGATTTGCGCGGGATGATGCCGGGCGCCTTGACGTCGACGCGGGCGCGCCGCGTCGCGTTGATCGGGCCCTTGCCGTCGATCGGATTGCCGAGCGCGTCGACGACGCGGCCGAGCAGCTCCTTGCCGACGGGGACGTCGACGATGGCGCCGGTGCGCTTGACCGTCTGGCTTTCCTTGATGTCGCGGTCCGAGCCGAAAATCACGACGCCGACATTGTCGACCTCGAGGTTCAGGGCCATGCCGCGCACGCCGTTTTCGAACTCGACCATTTCGCCGGCCTCGACATTGTCGAGGCCATAAACGCGGGCGATGCCGTCGCCGACCGAGAGCACCTGGCCGACTTCGGTGACCGAGGCTTCATTGCCGAAGCCGGCGATCTCGTTCTTGAGGATTTCGGAAATCTCTGCGGCGCGGATATCCATCAGCCGACCTCTTTCATGCGTGCGCGGATCGAATTGAGTTTGGTTTTGAGCGAAGCTGTCGACCATGCGGGAGCCGAGTTGAACGATCAGGCCGCCGATGATCGAAGGATCGACCTTGACGTCGACCGCGACGCTGTCGCTGCCGGCGACCTCGGCGAGCGCGCTCTTCAGCGCCGCGACATGCTCATCCTTGAGCGGCTCGGCGACGGTGACGGCGGCGCGGCTGAGGCCCCTGGCGCGATCGTACAGAACATTGAAATCGCGGATCATGTCGGCGACCGCGAAGAGCCGGCGCTTGGTCGCGACGAGCTTTAAAAACTTCGCCGTCGTTCCCGTAATTCCCGCGCGATCAAGCAGCGCGCCCAGCACCTTGACCTGCTGCTCGGCGGAGAAGACCGGGCTGCGCAGGAAATTCCTGAGGTCTTCGCTTTCGGCGATCAGATTGGCGAATGTCGCGAGATCGGCGGCGACTGCATCGGTCGCGTGGGTTTCCTGCGCCAGCGCGAACAGCGCCTGAGCGTAACGCCCCGACATTCCGGAAACGAGGGTTTCTTGCTGCGCCAAACGATTCCCCAACCGTTCAAAAAACCCGGCCTGTCCGCGCTTTCAGGCGGCGGCCCAAACAGCTAGGGGCGCGAACAAACCTTAAAAACGGGAGACCGAAGATGGAAGCTGCGAGGCGCGGCGAAGCAAAGCGACCGCGCCCTCACGGCGAGAGGGTTGCTAACATAGGATATTTTACGGCGCAACCCTGGCCGCGTTGAATGGTCCCGATCAGCGGCAAAACAACGCAAGCTGGACCGTTTCGCGCCGCCCGCCGCCCTACCGGCGTTGCGGCTTTGCGGCCGAGGCAATCCGCCAGAGCGCCCGCAAGGCGATCGCGTCGGCGAGTTTTGGCTCCCGCCGCGCCTTGTTTATCGCCTCGGCCAGAATTTCGACGGCGCGGGCGAGCCGCGCGGCGGTCCAGGCGCGAAGATGCGCGTCGAAGATTTGGGCGCGGCGGGGGCCGCCGCCAAAAGGCGCCCGCGCCGGCGCGCCGGCATCGAGATCGAGCCGGGCGCGGCGCAGGCCGAGGGCGTGCCGGAGCGCCGCGCCGAGCAGGAGACCGGCATCGCCGCCTTGCGTCAGCGCGCGGCGCGCGCCGGCCTCAAGCGCGCCGAAATCGCCGTCGAAGGCGCCGTCGACGGCATGATCGAGCATGAGGCTGGAGGCGTCCGAGACGATCGCTTCGATATGGTCGACGTCAATTTCAGCCGCGCCATGGGCGTAAAGAAAAAGCTTCGACAGTTCAGCCCGCGTTGCGAGCCGATCCTGGCCGAGGAGGGAGACAAGCAGCGCGCGCGCCTCCGGCGCGACGCCGATGTTCGCGCCGGCGGCCTCCGCGTCGATGAGATGGGCGACGTCCTTCGCGGAATCGGGATAGCACTCGATCGCGGCGGCGTTTTTCTCCCGCTCGCACAGCCGGCGCAGGGGCGCGTCTCTTTTCAGGGCGCCAGCCTCGATGACGATGGTGCAATCGCGCGGCGGCGCGGCGACGACGCTCTCAAGCGCGCTGATGAAGGCCTTCCCCTGCGATTCGATCCAGATCGCGCGCCGGCCGCCGAAAAGGCCGATGGTGTTGGCCTCATCGGCAAGACGCAGCGGGTCGGCGGAAAGATCGTCCCCACTTACGCGCAAGAGCTGGAATGGGTCCTTCGGATCGTCGACGGCGTTGCGAACGATCGCCCGCGCACGCTCGGCGACGAGGCCAAGATCGGGGCCGAAGACGAGAAAAAGATAAATGTGAGGCGCGGGGCGCCCCAGAAATTTGTCGGCCTCGGAATTTTTGACTGCGACCAAGTTTTCGGCGTCCTCTCCGCAAAAGCCGGTCCCATGACCCGCCCGGACAGAAGCGCATTCTATCCTTTTTCGGCGAAAGCGGCGGCGATATTGGTGCGGATCTGTTCGGCGAGGAGCCGCGCATCGCGGATCTCGGCGTCGCGCGAGGCGCGGATGTTGGCGTAGCGCTGCGAGTTGCGGTCGTAGCTCGCGACGACGGTCGCGACGCCCTTGGTGATCGGGTCGCCGCCCTGGGTCGGGGTCAGCGTGTATGTCGCCGTGACGACGACGGTTCCCGACGTCGGATAGCCTGTCACCGTGTCGATCAGCGGCGACTGCACATTTTCGGTCAAAGAGATCTTCAGCGAAAATCTCGGATTGACCGGCGCGCCCGTGCCGTTCAGGCCGAAGATAAGCTCGTTTTCGAGATAATGCCCGAGGCGATCCCCGATCGGTTCGATCTTGATCGCCTGCAGCTGGCCGGCGACGTCGCCGCCGCTCGCCAGCGTTCCGTAGAGCGGCTGCAGGCAACCGGCGAGCGGCAGGCTCGCGAGCGCCAGAAGGGCGAACGCCAAGGTCCTTGACGTCAAGGATCTTGACGCGAAACCCCAGCGGCGCGGTGGCTCATGCGACGACATTGACGATCCTTTGCGGAACGATGATGACCTTTTTGACGGGGCGCCCTTCGAGAGCGCGCTGAACCGCCTCCAAACTCAACGCGGCCGCTTCGATCGCCGCCGCGCCGGCGGCGCGATCGATGACGAGGTCGGCGCGCTTTTTTCCATTGACCTGCACCGGCAGCTCAATGGTGTCCTCCTTGACGAGCGCCCTGTCGGCGACCGGCCAGGGCGCCTCAGAGACGAGATCCTCATGGCCAAGCCGCGACCAGCATTCTTCGGCAAGATGCGGCATCATCGGGGCGAACAGCAAAACAAGGATTTCCGCCGCCTCGCGAAACGCATAGCGCATGTCGGGCGCAATGTCCGCGCTCTCCACCGCGCCGACGGCCGCGCCGAGCTTGTTCGCGAGGTCATGCACCTGCGCGACGGCGCGATTGAAGCGCAGGCGCTCGATGTCCTCCTCGACCTTGAGGAGGCTCGCGTGGACCGCGCGCCGGACGGCGATGGCGGCGGGCGAAAAATGAGCCGGCGGGGTCTCGGCGCCCGCGCCGCCCAGAAACCTAAGTTCGCCGACGAGCCGCCACAGGCGCTGCACGAATTTACCCGCGCCCTGGACGCCCTCCTCGGTCCAGATGACGTCGCGCTCCGGCGGCGAGTTCGGACAAGACGAACCAGCGCGCCGTATCGGCGCCGAAGGTCGAGATGATTTCGTCCGGATCGACCGTGTTGCGCTTCGATTTCGACATTTTCTCGATGCCGCCGATCAGCGCTTCTTCGCCGCCGTCGAGGCGGAACGCGCGCCGGCCCTCGGCGCCAGCTTCGATCCTGACGTCCGCCGGCGAGAGCCAGTCGCCGGTCTCAGCATCGCGGTAGGTCTCATGCACCACCATCCCCTGCGTAAAGAGCCCGGCGAAAGGCTCGGTCAGGGGGCCAACATGGCCGCTCGCCTGCATCGCCCGCGTGAAGAAGCGGGCATAGAGCAGATGCAGGATCGCGTGCTCGATGCCGCCGATATATTGATCGACCGGCAGCCATTTCGCGATAGCCTCAGGGCTCGTCGGCGCCGCTTCGTTCCAGGGGTCCGTGAAGCGCGCGAAATACCACGAGGAATCGACGAACGTGTCCATCGTGTCCGTCTCGCGCAGCGCGTCGGAGCCGCAGTTGGGGCATTTCACGTGTTTCCAGGTCGGATGCCGGTCGAGCGGGTTGCCGGGCGCGTCGAAAGCGACGTCCTGCGGCAGTTCGACCGGCAGATCGGCGGCCGGAACCGGGACCGCCCCGCAATCGGGACAATGGATGATCGGGATCGGACAGCCCCAGTAGCGCTGGCGCGAAATGCCCCAATCGCGCAGGCGGAAATTGACCTGGCGCGTCGCCTGCGGCCGGTTGCCGATCGAGCGCGCCTCGAGGCGTCGCGCGACTTCCTCCTTCGCCGCCTCGACGCTCATCCCGTCGAGAAAGCGCGAATTGATCAAAACGCCGTCGCCGTCATAGGCGACGTCGGAGATCGCGAAGCTGTCCGGATCGACGCCGGGCGGGCAGATCACCGGCGTATTGCCGAGACCATAGGCGTTGGCGAAATCGAGATCGCGCTGGTCATGCGCCGGACAGCCGAAAATGGCCCCGGTCCCATAGTCCATCAAAACGAAATTGGCGACATAGACCGGCAGCAGCCACGTCTCATCGAACGGATGGCGGACCTCGAGGCCGGTGTCGTAGCCCTTCTTCTCCGCCGTTTCGATCGCTGCGACCGACGTGCCTCTTTGCCGGCACTCCGCGATGAAGGCGGCGAGCGCCGGGTCGGCCTTGGCGCAATCGGCGGCGAGCGGGTGATCTGGCGCGAGCGCAATGAACCGCGCGCCGAACAGCGTGTCCGGCCGCGTCGTATAGACCTCGATCTCGCTTTCGCGAAGGCTCAGGGTCGGCTCAAGCTCGAAGCGAACGAGGAGGCCCTCGGAGCGGCCAATCCAGTTGGCCTGCATCAGCCGCACTTTTTCCGGCCAGCGCTTCAGCGAATCGAGCGATTGCAGCAGATCCTCGGCGTAATCGCTGATCTTGAAGAACCACTGCGTCAGTTCGCGCTGTTCGACGAAAGCGCCCGAGCGCCAGCCGCGTCCATCGATCACCTGCTCATTGGCGAGCACGGTTTGATCGACCGGGTCCCAGTTGACCTTCGAGCGCTTGCGGTCGACGAGGCCGGCGGCCAGAAAGTCGAGAAACAGCTTCTGCTGATGCTTGTAATAGGCCGGATCGCAGGTCGCGATCTCGCGCGACCAGTCGAGCGACAGGCCCATCGACTGGAGCTGCGCGCGCATGCTGGCGATGTTTTCATAGGTCCAGGCCGCCGGGCTGGTCTTGTTCTGCATCGCCGCATTCTCGGCCGGCAGGCCGAAAGCGTCCCAGCCCATCGGATGCAGCACGCTGAAACCGCGCGCGCGCTTGTAACGGGCGATGACGTCGCCCATCGTATAATTGCGCACATGGCCCATATGAATGCGTCCCGACGGATAGGGAAACATCTCGAGCACATAGTATTTTGGGCGCGAATCGGCGTTATCGGTGCGGAATGTCGCCGATTCATCCCAAATCCTGCGCCATTTGGGTTCCGTTTCGCGGGCGTTGTAACGCTCGAAGTCCATGATGTCCGATTGCCGATCGCAGATATGAGAAAAAGCCCGGGTTGCGCTCACACAGCATTATTTGCCTGGGAGGGTCAATCTAGCCGCCCTGACCGGAGCGCTTCGAGCCTGGCCCAGTCATCTTGTCAAATACGCCGCTTTTATGTGAATGGAAGGGAAGAGCATTGCATCAAAGCGTGAAAAATTCCGCAACTGCGCAGGAACGCCTCAAAGAGGTTCGCCAGGCGATCTCGCGCGCCGCGCGCGACGCCGGGCGCGATCCCGGGGACGTTGCTTTGGTGTGCGTGTCGAAGACCTTCCCCGCCGCCGAGATCGAACCGGTGCTGCAGGCGGGCCAACGGATTTTCGGCGAAAACCGCGTGCAGGAGGCGATGGAGAAATGGCCGCTCTTGCGAAAGGCCTATCCCGGCGTCGAGCTTCACCTCATTGGTCCGCTGCAATCAAACAAGGCGCATGAGGCGGTTCAGCTGTTCGACGCTATCGAAACGGTCGATCGCGACAAGATCGCTCGCGCGCTCGCGACCGAGATTCAGAAGACAGGCCGCCATCCCAAGCTGTATGTGCAGGTGAACACAGGGGCGGAACCGCAAAAGGCCGGCGTCCCGCCCTCTGAGGCCGACGCATTCATCGCGCGGTGCCGCACGGAGTTCGGCCTCGAAATCGCGGGGCTCATGTGCATTCCGCCGGTCGACGATCAGGCTTCGCCGCATTTCGCCATGCTGAACCAGATCGCGGCCCGCAACGGCCTTAAGGAGCTTTCGATGGGCATGAGCGCCGATTTCGAGCTCGCCATTCAATTGGGCGCGACCCATGTCCGCGTCGGGAGCGCCATTTTTGGCGCGCGGCCGCAAGCAGCGGGGTAAACGCCGGCGCGCAGCCTTCTCTCACCTGACGGTCAGCACCGTGCGACTGGACAGGCGTGGCAGCAGCCTTCGCAGATCCTCATAGCGAAGCGCGATGCAGCCCTCGGTGGGCGCAAATTCATTGCGCGCGCCCAATTTCTCTCGCGCACAATGGATGAATATGGCGCTGCCGCGCTGCTTTCGGCGCGGGAAAATATTGTAATCGAGCACGATTACGACGTCGTACAGGCGATCGTCGCGCCACAAACTCTCGTGTGAGCCCCGGAAAGGCGTCACGATCAATTGATTATAGAGCGGACTGGCCGGATCGTCGCACCAGCCCAGATTTTTGCGGATCGGCCGCGTCGGCAATAACGGTGTTTTCGGCAGCGCTTTTTCCGGCCGATAAAAAGCCGACAGGAGACGCCAGCTTCCCGCTGGGGTGGCGTGATCGCCTTCCCGCTTGTCGCGCCTGACGCCGCCGGCGCCTATTGCGCAGCGCAGCGTCATCTGGCCGGCGCGCAGCCTTGCCGCGGAGGGATTCGCGCCGGGAACTCGGGTGACGACGAGGCGATCGATCGTACGCTTGCGCTCTGGCTTGGCCTGCGACTGTCGCCGCACGTTTCTCAAGTCTTTTGCAACATATTTCATAGAAGTTTATGCTTTTGCTGTGCGATGGTTCGCGCGAAGAAGCTCCGCGCCTTGAAATGCGCGTGAAACCAACCCAGTCTTCCGCGCGAAACCTCGGCAGGATGTCGGCCGCACCGCCGACAAATCAGGATACTCTGGCGAATGCAAAAGGTTATGCGGGCGATGCAGGATCAATCAAGGACAAGTCCATGACCCAGGTTCTGAAAATCTTGATCGCCGACGATGACGCTGAGCTGCGCGCCGCTTTGGCCGAACAGCTCGCCCTCCACGAAGAATTCTCCGCGGTCCACGCCGATTCGGCGGAGGGCGCTCTGTCCGCCTCGCGGCGCGAGACCCCGGACCTCATCATCATGGATGTCGGTCTTCCGGACATGGACGGGCGCGAAGCGGTGAAGCGCATGCGCGAGGAAGGCTTCAAAAATCCGATCATCATGCTGACGGGCCAGGACAGCGAGTGGGACACGGTGCAGGGCCTCGACGCCGGCGCTAATGATTACGTCACGAAGCCGTTCCGCTTCGCCGTGCTCCTCGCGCGCATGCGGGCGCATCTGCGCCAGCACGAAACCAATGAAGAAGCGCTATTCCGCATCGGACCCTATACCTTCCAGCCGGGCGCCAAGCTGCTCATCAACGAGAAAGGCGAAAAGCTGCGGCTGACCGAAAAGGAGACGGCGATCCTGCGCTTTCTCTATCGCGCCGGACAGGCCGTCGTCGTCAGGGAGGTTCTGCTGCGCGAGGTCTGGGGCTATAACTCCAACGTCACGACGCATACGCTCGAGACGCACATTTACAGGTTGCGGCAAAAGATCGAGCGCGATCCGGCCAAGGCGCAACTCCTGATCACCGAGGCGGGCGGCTATAAGCTCGTCCCTTGACCGTCCGAACTCAGACAACGCCCTAACCGATCATTTGCATCCGGCCGCATCCGCATTGGTTCGGGCGAACGCCCTGAAGGAAAGCGTCCCATGGCTTTGGAGGATGATGTCGCGACGCTTGCGCGCAATGCGATTTTTGCGGCGCTGGCGCCGGACGCCCTGCGCTTGCTCGCGTTCTCGGCCGAGACGCGAGTCCTGCGCGCGGGCGACATCCTGTTTCGCCGCGACGAGCCATCGAACGGCGGGTTCGTCGTGCTGTCCGGTTCGATCGCGCTCGATGCGTCGGACCACGGGGCTTCGGCGACGCGGATCGCAAGGCCGCCGACGCTGATCGGCGAGATCGCGCTGCTCGCCCGGACGAACCGGCCCGGCGACGGCGATCGCGCGCGAACCCTCGAACGTCTTGCGCATCTCGCAGCAGCTGTTCCGCCGCGTCCTCAGCGAAGATCCGGCCGGCGCCGAACGCCTGCGGCAGTCGCTCGCGGCGCGTCTCACCCAGTTCACCGCTGAACTCGAAGCCGCCTGGGGCGCGGGAATCGAATCCGCAGGACTAACGCGCGAAATCAAATGATCCACCGGCTCCGCAACGATCAGAAATCGAGGTGGACCAGCACCGGCGCGTGATCTGAGGGACGCTCCCAGCCGCGGCTCTCGGCCACGACCTGCATGCCGCCGAGGCGCGGCGCGAGGCTCTCGCTGACCCAGACGTGGTCGAGACGGCGCCCCCGGTTCGACAAGGCCCAGTCGCGCGCGCGATAGCTCCACCACGTGTAGAGCTTTTCCTCCGCCGGCACATAGCGCCGCATCGCATCGACCCAGGGCCCTGACGCCAGAACGAGGCCGAGCTTCTCGACTTCGATCGGCGTATGGCTGACGACGCTGAGCAAGGCCTTGTGGCTCCAGACATCCGCCTCCAGCGGCGCGACGTTGAGATCGCCGACGACGATCGCATCGCTGGCCGCGAGCGTCTCGGCGCCCATCCAGGCGGCCATTTCATCGAGAAACGCCAGCTTGTGTGCGAATTTCGGATTGATCAGGGGATCTGGCTCATCGCCGCCCGCCGGGACATAGAAATTATGCAGCCGCACCGGAGCCCGGACCGCATCCGGCGTCACTGTCGCCGCGAGGTGGCGCGCATCGCCCTTCTCGCAAAAGCCGCGGCGGTCGATCGCGGTCAGCGGCAGCTTCGAGGCGATTGCGACGCCGTGATAGCCTTTCTGGCCGTTTATCGCGAGGTGGGGATAACCGAGCTTGTGGAAACTGGAGAGCGGGAACTCGCTGTCGCGGCACTTCGTCTCCTGCAGGCAGATGACGTCGGGCGCCCATTCCTCGACGAAGCGCGCAACCAGATTGATGCGAAGGCGAACCGAATTGATGTTCCAGGTGGCAATCGTCAGGCGCATCGCGAACTCCGCCCGCGAATGACCACGCCAAGGCTTGCGCTGCAAGGGGAATGCACTTCCGCCCACAGAATTAATCGTTTGGCGCGAATCTGAAACAAAAAGGGCGCCCGACATTACGCCGGGCGCCCTAGGAGCGAAGCTTTGCCAGGAGGGGGGCCGGCAAATGCCGAACCGGCCAGGCGGGGGGTCTCGACCGATCGGCTTAATCACTCACATCAGCGTCAAATAAGCGGGTTCGGACGGGTTTCAAGTCTGAAGCTGGCGCCTCAATTATTTGTGTTCGGCAATCTTTCCTGGGTCAGCTGGAAAATGTTCGGGTCTGGCTTTTTGGTCAGATCGATGTTGAACAGCGAGATTACCGTTTCGTAACCTTGCGGATCGGTCACTTCCCATTGTTTCAGCGTGAACTTCGCCGGATCAAAGACCAGTTTGATCTCGGACGTCCCGCCGAAGGTCGAGTTGTCCTCGACCTGAATCGTGACCGATGCGGGATCGCTCGCAACGTCGACGACCTTGACGTCGCGACTGAGGTCGATGTGGTCCTTGAGGAGAAATTTCAGCGGCGTCTGGCTGATGAAATAAACGTCCTTGGTCTCCGTCTTGCGGTCGTGGACGGCGACGGAGAGGCCGTCGGCGACAATCTCCAGCGTCGCCGGCTGGGCGTATTCGAAACGCAGTTTTCCGGGCCGCTGAACATATATCTTGCCTTCCGAACGCTTGCCGTCCGGGCCGATCTGGACGAAATCGCCGACCATGGTCGTCGCCGTGTTGAAATAATCATTGGCTTTCTGGATCGCGACGGCGGGATCCATCGGGACGAAGGGCTTCGGCGCGGGAGCGGCGATCACTTTTGCCGGCTTTGGACCAGCGGCGGGAATAGCCGGAGCATTGGCGGCCGGATTAGCCGGAGGATTAGCGGGAGAGGGCTCGGCGCGCAGGCCAGCCGCCGACCCGAGGCCGGCCAGACCGGCAATCAGTGCGAAAACATATCCTGCCGTCCTATTCATAAAACCTTCCTGGAAGATCGCGCCTCGCGCGGGATAGATATCGTTGCAACGGGCTGCGGGCAAAAAAAGCGTGAGCGCCGCAGTTCCCCTGTCGAATCAAGGGGTCCCTTCCCTGACCGGAATCACTTTCGGTCCGGGACGTCAAGCGGGCAAGCGGCGCCGCGCCCACAGGCCGCGAACGAGCGGCACTATACATGTTTTTGCGCGATGGCGACATCGCGGGCGCCTTGCGCAGGCCCCGCCAAGCCTATTCTATAAGGGCGCCGGACGCTTCAAACCGGTTTTGGCCATCCTAACCAAGGCGGAAGAAACGGATCGATGGCGGACCAAAAAGCGCCTCAAACCCAAAAAGCGCCCGAAACCATAGCGGCCGCGAACGGCGTTGCGCAGGACCGCGCCTTCGGGGCCGTCGCGCCCCCGATCTACCTCACGAGCACATTCGCATTCAAAGGCTTCGAGCGACCGGGCGTCCATGAATACACGCGCACCAGCAATCCGACCCGCGACGTGCTCGCCGACACGCTGGCGAAACTCGAGGGCGGCGCCGGCGCGGTGACGCTGGCGAGCGGGATGGCGGCGGTCAATCTCGTGCTGGCGCCGCTCGAATCGCGCGATCTCGTCGTCGCCCCTTTCGATTGCTATGCCGGCGTCCAGAGGCTGCTCAGCGCCCATGCGGCCCAGGGACATTTCAAGGTCGAGTTCATCGACTTCGGCGACGAGGAGGCCGTCGCCGCCGCTCTCGGCCGGCGCCCAAAACTGGTGATGATCGAAACGCCGAGCAATCCCATGATGCGCGTCGTCGACATCCGCGCGCTTTGCGCGCGCGCCAAAGAGGCGGGCGCGAAGGTCGCCGTCGACAATACCTTCCTCTCGCCGGCCTTGCAGCGGCCGATCGACCTCGGCGCCGATCATGTCGTGCATTCGATGACAAAATTTCTCAACGGCCATTCCGACATCGTCGGCGGCGCTGTGATCTCGGCCGAGGCAAGCGACGTCGAGCTGCTGAAGGACTGGGCCAACATTACCGGCGTCACCGGCTCCGCCTTCGACGCCTATCTGACGCTGCGCGGCCTCAGGACGCTGTTTCCGCGCATCGAACGGCAGCAGCAGACGGCGGGGGCGATCGCGCTCTTCCTGCAGGGCCATCCGCTGGTGGAGGCCGTGCATTATCCCGGCCTGCCGTCCAGCCCATCCCATGTGGTCGCCAAGGCGCAACAGAGGGGCTTCGGGGCCATGCTCAGCTTCGAGGTCGCCGGCGGCGTTCCGGCCGTGCGCCGCCTCGTCGAGGCCGCCCGGATCTTCACTTTGGCGGAGTCGCTTGGCGGCGTCGAAAGCCTGATCGCCCATCCGGCCAGCATGACCCATTCGACGATGAGCGCCGAGGCCCGCGCCGCAGCCGGAATCACGGATAATCTGTTGCGGCTCTCCGTCGGCCTCGAGGACGAGGGAGACCTCGTCGGCGATCTCGCGCAAGCGCTCAAGGCCGCGCAGGGCTGACGATCTCCCCGCCGCCGGGGCGTTTTAGACTGCTAGCCTTCGGCGGCGAGGTCGAAGGCGCCGCGGTCGATCCCGCCGCCGACGAGAATGGCGCGCTTGCCCGAATGATTTGGCGCGCCGACGACGCCTTCCTGCTCCATGCGCTCGACCAGCGAGGCGGCCTTGTTGTAGCCGACCGAAAGGCGCCGCTGGATATAGCTCGTCGAGCATTTGCGATCGCGCAGCACGATGGCGACGGCGCGGTCGTAGAGATCGCCCGACTCTTCGGCGTCCATGCTGCCGGGCGCCGCGACATCGCCGTCGTCCGCGTCGGCAAGATCATCCTCCGAGGTGATCGCCTCGAGATATTCGGGCTGGCCCTGGGTCTTGAGGTGCGCCACCACTTTCTCGACCTCGCCGTCGGCGACGAAAGGCCCGTGCACGCGTGAAATGCGGCCTCCGCCCGCCATGTAGAGCATGTCGCCCTGTCCTAAAAGCTGCTCGGCGCCCTGCTCGCCGAGGATCGTGCGGCTGTCGATCTTCGAGGTGACCTGAAAGGAGATCCGCGTCGGAAAATTCGCCTTGATGGTGCCGGTGATGACGTCGACGGACGGGCGCTGCGTCGCCATGATGAGATGGATGCCGGCGGCGCGCGCCATCTGCGCCAGCCGCTGGATGGCGCCTTCGATGTCCTTGCCGGCGACCATCATCAGATCCGCCATTTCATCAACGACGACGATGATGAAAGGCAGGGGGCTGAGATCCATCGGCTCGTGCTCGTAGATGGCCTCGCCGGTGTCGCGGTCGTAGCCGGTCTGCACGGTCCGCATCAGGGTCTCGCCCTTGGCCGTCGCCTCGTTGACCCGCGCGTTGAACCCTTCGATGTTGCGAACGCCAAGCTTCGACATTTTCTTGTAGCGGTCCTCCATTTCGCGCACCGCCCATTTCAGCGCGACGACCGCCTTCTTGGGATCGGTGACGACCGGCGTCAGAAGGTGCGGAATGCCGTCATAGACCGACAGTTCGAGCATCTTCGGGTCGACCATGATGAGGCGGCACTCGGCAGGCTTCAGCCGGTAGAGCAGCGAGAGGATCATGGTGTTGATGGCGACCGATTTGCCCGATCCCGTGGTGCCGGCGACGAGAAGATGCGGCATGCGGGCGAGATCGACGATGATCGGCTCGCCGCCGATCGTCTTGCCGAGCGCGATGGCAAGCCTGTGCTTGGTCTTCTCGAAGTCCTCCGAACCCAACAATTCGCGCAGGAATACGGTTTCCCGCCGCTGATTGGGCAATTCGATGCCGATGGCGTTGCGGCCCTGCACCACGGCGACGCGGGCGGAGATCGCCGACATCGAGCGTGCAATGTCGTCGGCAAGGCCGATTACGCGCGAGGATTTGATGCCGGGCGCCGGCTCCAGTTCATAGAGCGTGACGACGGGACCCGGGCGCACATTGATGATTTCGCCCTTGACGCCGAAATCCTCGAGGACGCCTTCGAGCAGCCGCGCATTCTGCGACAGCGCATCCTCGGAAACCTGGGTCGCGACGCGATTCTTCGGCTCGGCCAGCATGCTGAGCGGCGGCAGGACATATTCGCCGCGGCTGAAGCGGTCCCGCAGCGAGGGATGCGCCTCCTTCTCGGCGCGTTGCCCCGGCCGCACCGGCGCCGGCGGCGGCCCGACGATGCGCCGCGCCGAAGCAGTAGGATCGCCCGCCTCCATCCTGCCGGCGCCGCCCTTCTGGCGGGCGGCGGCGCGCGCGGCCGGCGGCGCATAGGTAGTCGCGTCGAAAACCGGCTCGGGGATGCCGGTCTCGGGCCATGCGCCGGGCGCGGCGCCGAAATCGAAAGGCTCCGGACCGCCAAACGACTGGCCAAGCATCTGATCGTGCGCCGTCATCACCGGATCGAAGTCGCGCGGACTGAACCGCGGCGCGGTTCGCCAGGGCGCCGGGGACGGCGCCGGCGCGCGCGCGGCGCGACGGCGCGCGATCTGGCGCGCGAGCGCCGCCTTAAGGCTGATCGCCGCGTGGATCACCGCGCCAAGGGCGACGAGGGCGATCCCCGGGCCGCCGGCGTCGTCGTCCTCGGGCCGCGGCTGTCGCCGCACGCGCGGGCCATCATCCTCGCCGTCTTCATCGAGATCGTCGAACTGATCGCGAAGGGCGACGCAGGCGGAGAGCGCCAGAATTGATCCCGCCGCCAGAACGCCGGCGACGACGAGCATGGCGGGCGCAAAATTGGAGAAAAGCTTCCGCGGGATTGTCAGAACCGCATCGCCGATGACGCCGCCAAGGCCGGTCGGCAAAGGCCATCGCGCCGTCACCGGCAGCAATGAGGCGAGCCCCGCCGCCAGAACGCCGCCGGCGATCCACAGTAGGAGCCGGGTCTGGACCCGCTCCAGCCGCCTTGTCGTGATCAGCCGCCATCCCCAAAGGCCCGGCGGAACGATAAGGCCGATAACGCCAAGGCCAAGCATCTGCATGAGGAGGTCGGCGGCCATCGCCCCGCGCGAACCAAGGAGATTGTGGACCGGGCCGGCTGTCGCGTGGTTGAGACTGGGATCCTCGACCGACCAGGATAATAAGGCCAGCGAAATCGCGATCGTCCCGGCGACAAGGCAAAGCCCAGAGAATTCAGCCCCCCGCCGCGCGGCGAAGGCGCGCAAGGGCTCGGGGATCAGGGCGAGCGCCGTCATGCTGGTTGTCGTTCGCATCCATTTCACCGCCTTGAGCCCAGTGTTCGTCCGCCGCGGCCGGTCGGCGCCTCTGAAACAGCGCAGAGCTTGACCGACAACGGTGAACGAAGCGCAAATTAGCAAGCGGCGGTTAAAGGTGCTTTAACCTTAAGACGACGACCGGATTTCGTTGCGGCGGTCAAGTCTGACCTTGACCCGACGCGCCGGCTCGACTAAATCCTGCCTCTTCACAGGCTGCGTCGTCCGGTATCGCCTCGAACCCACTTTAGGGTTGCCGAGGCTGCGGCGTTTTGAAGTTGAAGAGGAAGCACGATGTCCCGCCGCTGCGATTTGACCGGCAAAGCCGTACAGACCGGCAATCTGGTCAGCCATTCGAACCATAAGACGCGGACGCGGTTCCTGCCGAACCTCTGCAACGTCACGTTGATCTCGGACGTCCTGCAGCGCAAGCTTCGTTTCCGCGTCGCGGCGGCGGCGCTGCGTTCGGTCGAGCATCGCGGCGGTCTTGACGCCTTTCTGGTCAAGGCGGACGATACCGACCTTTCCAGCGGCGCCCTCGCCATCAAGCGCGAGATTTTGAAGAAGCAAGCCGCCGCCTCCTGAAGACAGCGGGCGGCGCTCGCGTTTTGCGCCGTGCGTCGGAATCACGGCTCCGTGCGGCGCGGTCGAACGCGCCTTGCCGGTCAGGAACCTTCGTGCTTTAGGCTCGTTCGCCAGTTACGATTTGCGAATCGCACGGCTAAAAACGCACGAGGGACCATCATGAAAAAAACGCTTGTCGCAGCGACCGCAGCCTTTCTCACCATGACGGGCGTGATCGCCTTCTCGACCGACGCCAGCGCCATCGTCTGCGCGCGCGGGCCTTATCGCGCCGGTTGCGCCGGGCCGCACGGCGCCGTTGGCGTTCATCGCGGCTACGGCTACCCGCACGGCGGCGCGGTGGTGGGGAGGCCTTATGGCTACCGTGGCGGCGGCGTCGTCGTCCGTCGCAGATATTACTGAACCAGAATCGCTAACCGGCGCTTTTCCCGCCGGCGCCGAAGCGAAGCAGACCCGGACCCTGCGCTTTCAGCCAGGCTTCCGCGGCGGCGACATCCGGCGACAATCGCCCAACGACCGCCCAGAACGCGTCCGAGTGGTTCATGTGGACGAGATGCGCGACTTCGTGCGCGGCGAGATAGTCGAGCACGAAAGGCGGCGCCAATATGAGCCGCCAGGAAAAATTCAATCCGCCCGAGGCTGAACAGGATCCCCACCGGCTGGTGGTGTCGCGCAGCGTGATCCTGCGGACCTTGACTCCAAGCCGCGCGGCGTGACGGCCGACCGCTGTCGTCAGGTCGCGCCGCGCCTCGCGGATCAGAAAATCCTGTACCCGTCGCGGCGTGAAAGCCGCATCTCCACGGACCCATAGCACGGGGTCGCCGCCGGCAGGCTCCGGCGGCCCGGCTATGACCGCGCCAGCTTCGCGCAGACGCGGCGCCAGCGCGATCCGATGCGGGACACCGCGAAACGGCACGCTGTCGCCGGGCTCGAAGCCGACCTTTTCGGGCAGATGGCGCAGTTTCGCGCCGATCCACGCGCCGTGCCGCTCGGCGAATGATTTGCCGTGCTTGAAGCTCGCCCGGGCGGGCATGGTGAGGACAATGTCTCGCGCCGCCGTTCGAATGCGCAGGGTGAATCGCTTCGCGCTAGCGGTGCGCCTGACGCGGATGCGATAAATCTCGCCGCCATGCGCGACGTCGATAAAGTCAGCCTCCCGCGCGGGCGGCGGGTCTCGTCGAAACAGGCGAAGCATGCCGGAAAGAGTAGCCGGATCGCGCCTGAGTCGCTACCGGCAAGATGAGTTCCGCAGCCGTTTTAGAGGCGATTGACCAAAGAAAGGCTTCTTACCTGAGGCCGACCCATAGCGTGGAAATCAAGGATCCGGGGCACGATCAGGTTGCGGAACCGCGAGCCGTTGAAGACGCCGTAATGGCCCACTCTCTCCTGCAGATAATCCGCCTTCATATGCGCCGGAAGGTTGGCGCAAAGATCATGCGCGGCGAGAGTTTGGCCAGCCCCGGAAATATCGTCGTTCTCGCCTTCGACCGTCATCAGCGCGACGCGATGGATGGCGGAGGGATCGACCGGCGCGCCGCGATGGGTCATTTCGCCCTTGGGAAGCGCGTGTCGCACGAACACCGTATCGACGGTCTGGAGATAGAATTCGCCGGTGAGGTCCATGACCGAAAGATATTCGTCGTAGAACTCGCGATGCTTTTCGGCTGAGTTGCCATCGCCTTCGACGAGGTGGGTGAACAGATCCATATGCGCATTGACATGGCGATCGATATTCATCGCCATGAAGCCGGCCAGTTGCAGGAAGCCCGGATAGACCTCGCGCCCGGCGCCATGATAGCCGAAAGGCACTGTGCTGATGCAATTGCGCCGGAACCAGCGGCTGCCGCGCTCCTGCGCCAGAAGATTGACCTTGGTCGGGCTGCGCCGCGTATCGATGGGACCGCCCATCAGCGTCATCGACGCCGGAACATGGGGATTGTTCGCGGACTCCATCAGCGCGACGGCGGCCAACAGGGGCACCGCCGGCTGGCAAACCCCGATCGTATGCAGGGGGACGCCGTCGTTCTCCTTGCTCAGCGTCGCGCAAATCTCGATCAGATAATCGATGTAATCATCAAGGTCGAAGCCGCCGGCCGACAACGGCATCTGCCGCGCGTCGACCCAGTCGGTGATGTAGACGTCGTAAAACGGCAGAAAGGCTTCGACGGTCCCGCGCAGCAAGGTGGCGTGGTGGCCCGACATTGGCGCGACGATCAGGAGCTTTGGCTGGGGCGCGCCCTGCGGCGTCTCCGAACTCGCGCCTGAAATGCAGCAGCTTGCAGAACGGACGCCGCCACACCACGCTCTCGGTTACCGGAGTGCGTTTTCCCGCGACGAGCGTGCTGGAAAGACCGAACGTCGGCTTGCTGTAGCGGCGCGTCAATCGCTCGAACAGCTCGACGGATGCGACCATGTTCTTGCCGACATGCGTGTAGGAGAGCAGATTGGCGGGGCTTTTTAGCCAGAGCTGAGCAATATCCGACATCGCGCGTGCGGGCGCGAACGCGAAATGGGAAATTTCATGCAATTCATATGTAAACGGAGGCATATCAGCTCGTTTCGCCGGACGGCCCGGTCAGTTTGCTAAAGGCAAAAAACTCCCAAAAAACCTCGACGAGTTACCGCCCGCGGCGCCGGATTTCACGCCGTTGACATCATCCATACACGTTCCCTACACGCAAAAAATGGTTTCATTCCATTTTGGATCCAAATAAAGAACGAACCTCGCGCTTTTCCACAATTCTGTGACGAAAATCACACTTTCCTCCGCGATGAAAGTCACACATTGCGGTCCAGCTGAAGTATAGGCTCTCCGGAACCTGCATCGTTCAGGCCTGTCCGCCGAATTTCGTAAACCCTGGACGCGGCGTCGCCTATCATCTCATAAGGCCGCGGACAGCTTGTTTTACAAGACCCATCTGGATGTGTTTTCAATGCGCGGCTCACGACGGCGCAACCTGGCCGGCGCCCAACCCGGACTCGGTTAGCATGGTTGAATTGCTGGACCTCGATCTTGGCCGCCACTCGCGGCGGCTGCATGTCGACACGCTGGTCAGACTGCGCTGGCTCGCCCTGTTCGGGCAGACGGCTGCGCTTCTTTTCACTTATTTCGTCTTGGGTTTCTCGCTCCCGCTTGGCCTCTGCCTCATGGTTATCGCCATGTCGGCCGCCTTGAACATCGGTTTGCGGATCACTTATGGACGCGTCGATCAGCTCAATGAATTGCCCGCCGCCGCGGTTCTCGCCTTCGACATCATCCAGCTGACCGCGCTGCTCTACCTGACCGGCGGCATCGAAAATCCTTTCTCGATGCTGTTTCTGGCGCCGATCATGATTTCGGCGGTGTCGCTTGGGGGCTGGATCACGCTTTCCTTGACGGCTCTGATGATCGCCGCCGCGTCGCTCCTCACCGTGGCGCATCATCCATTGCCCTGGTTCGCCGGCCAGACCCTCGAACTGCCGCTGATTTACGCCGCGGGTCTCTGGACAGCCCATGTGGTCAGCGCGTCCTTCATCGCGATCTACCTCTGGCTGGTCGCCCTCGAGGCGCGCAAGCTGGCCGAGGCCCTGACCGCGACCGAACTCGTCCTCGCCCGCGAACAGCATCTGACCCAACTCGACGGTCTTGCGGCGGCGGCGGCGCATGAGCTTGGCACGCCGCTCGCCACCGTCACGCTTGTCGTGCGCGATCTCGAAAAGCAGATTCCGGCGACCGACCCGCTCGCCGAGGATGTCGCCCTGCTCGCGCAGCAAGTCGCCCGCTGCCGCAATATCCTCGGCAAACTCACCTCCCTCGGCGGCGAAGCCGGCGACATTCTCGACGAGATGACGCTGAGCCTCATGATCGAGGAGGTTGTCGGCCCGCAAAGGGATTTCGGGGTCAAGATCACTATCGTGGAGAACGGCGAGGGACGCCAACCTGTCGCCCGCCGCAATCCGGGAATCCTCTACGGGCTCGGCAATTTGATCGAGAACGCCATCGACTTCGCCGCCTCCGAGGTGCGCATCGCCGCGTGCTGGAACGCCAGTTCCGTCAAGCTGGTGATCGAGGACGACGGCCCGGGATTTTCGCCGGACGTGATCGGCCGCATCGGCGCGCCCTATGTGACCACCAAAACGCATCGGCGCGCCAAATCCGAGGATGGCGCGGGATTGGGGCTTGGCTTGTTCATCGCCAAAACCCTGCTGGAGCGCTCGGGCGCGTTCGTCGCGACCGCCAATGTCTCCCCTCCGAAAAGCGGAGCGCGCATCACGATCGTCTGGCAGAGGGCGGTGTTTGAACGCGGCGCCGCCATTCAGAAGCCGGCCGCGCTGGCGGTCGAAAGCTGAAGACGACCCAAATCCTCTGGTTTCAGCCGCAATTTGCACTATGTTCCGCACAAGTAGAAAAATGTTTCGAAAACCCCTAAGGTGACGACTGTTTGTCGCCGCGCGGCGTCGAGAGGCGCCCCCCGCGATGTCGCCAGGGATTCGCCAGGCAAGAGACCGAGATAGCCGCCGATGAAAAACGAACCGCTGGACGCGATCAACACCGCCGTCGAGGTCGCCGGGGACGACCTCGCCGCCCTCGGACAGGATCGATCGCTGCTGATCGTCGATGACGACAAACCCTTTCTCGCGCGGCTGATGCGCAGCATGGAGAACCGCGGTTTCATCGTGCGCTGCGCCGAATCAGTCGCGGAAGGGCTGGCGGCGATTGCGCAAAATCCGCCGGCCTTCGCCGTGATCGACATGCGGCTCGGCGACGGCAACGGCCTTGACGTCATCGCCGAGCTGAAGGCGGTCCGTCCGGACGCCCGCGGCATTATCCTGACCGGCTACGGCAATATCGTCACTGCCGTCACCGCGGTGAAATTCGGCGCGTTCGATTATCTCGCCAAGCCCGCCGACGCGGATGAAATTTACCATGCGCTGCTGGCGACGCAACACGACAAGGCCGAGCTGCCGGAAAATCCGATGTCCGCCGACCGCGTCCGCTGGGAGCACATCCAGCGCATTTACGAACTCTGCGGGCGCAACGTCTCGGAGACCGCGCGTCGCCTCAACATGCACCGGCGGACCTTGCAGCGCATCCTCGCCAAACGCGCGCCGCGCTAGCGCGAGATAGGCGTGAATCGAACTGCTCCGCGTTCATTGGCATATCTTCTTGCCGTTCACGATCTCGCAGGGGGGATGGTCCGCTTTGGCGCACTGCTTATCCGTCGCGCACACGCCAAGGTCGTAGCAATACACAGTGCCCTGCGGACACGAGTTGGGTTCGCAGACATTCAAGGCGGTATTGTAGAAATAGTCAGGCGGGCAACAAAAAGAGTGCGAACAACTGAGGCCGGCGGCGCAGGCGCCGCAATCGATGGTTCCCCCGCACCCATCCGAAATGGGCCCGCACAGCGCCGCGGTGACGTGCTGTGAACATAGTGACGCGGTGTAGGGCGCGCATGCCAAAACTTCGATCGGAACGACGGTCGTGTGCGTCACATTGGAAAACGCATCCGTTGCCTGCACTTTGATGCTGTAGGATCCCGGGTTCGCCGAAAGCGGAACGAACACATTGATCTGCATCAATCCGTAGCTGTGCGGGGCGCCCGATTCGCCTGGGGACAACCAAACCGACCAGTCCGGTGGCGCGTCGCTCGCAAGGCTGCCTATCGCGTTGTCGCCATGATCGGCGGCGACCCAGGGACCATCCATGATGAGATTGGCCACCGAAGCCACGCCCTGCGACGCCTGCAACGGACTATTGTTGACGTTGAGGTAGAATTGGTCGGCCGTCGAAGAAAGAGACGGGCATTGAGGGATGCTCAATGTGAATCGGGAGCACTCGAATAACTTATTGCAAACGCGGACCGTCTGCAGCGTGCCGATAGCCGCCCCTGTCTGGGAGACGCCATATTTCTGGGTTCCAAGGACGAATTGATTCGTAACCAGCGCCTGCGCGCCGCAAGCGCCCGGGGCGGAGCCGTCGGAACAGTGCTGTTGCAGAGAGACCCACGTCCCATTGTTCATGATCTGCATGCTACTCACGACGGCCGAGTCTTTCGGGCACGTCACGGAGTAAGCATTGTCGGAGGTGGTGGCGCCGCCATCGGCGACGCATGCCGTCGCGCCGTTCGGATATTTGCATTCCGGGTCGGTAGGAAAATTGTCCTCCGTGAAGACAATCGCCGGCGCCGCCCCGCCGGTAGCATTACATGGATTTATCACGGTGAGGCCGGGCGTCGCCGGCGGCGTCGCGACCGTGTTGAGATTGTTCGAACTCGGCTGTGAAGCTCTCGGCGACGCAAGCAGGGGCGTTCTGCGTCCCGTCATCCACGCTTGTCCTGACGACGATCGTCGTTCCGGCGTTGAAGCTCGCCTGCGTGCCGCCGCCGTCGCCGAAGATATTGAACTCGGAGTCGGTCCAGGCGCTGCCGAGTTCGGGGAACCGGCTGTCGCCGGAGGCCGCATAGACTGTCTCGCATGATACGGCCCGGCACGGAGGGCCTGAAGATTCGATGGAGACCGCAATCGAATCGCCTGCGCTCGCCGCGGATCCCGCCACTTTTAGTTCATTTAGAGAGGCGATCGGTTCGGCGGGGACCGACGCTGCCTTCGCCGCGTTGATCCAGCATGAGACCGTAGTCGATGTCTGGGGAAATGATTGCCATCCCTTCGGACAGTTCGCGCCTGTCGGTCCATAATTGACCAGCCAGTACTGGATGAAGCCGGTTTTGTGTGGCGAGGAGTAGACAAACTGTTCCCAGCCCTTGCATGACGCCGCAGCCGAAGGGCCGCACGTCGCGGTCGTGAATAAATTCGTATTGAGCTGCAGGGAGTAAGCGTTTGCGGCGCCATTTCCCGTCTCGCTCGTAACGCCGCTCACGCTGTCGAATGATCCCTCGTTCGAGGAAAAATGGCCCGGCGTCCGGGCTGAATATTCGCCATTGGCAGCCCCATTGGTGCTCCCTCCCGTATCGAGCGGGGTTCGAGGCGGATAGGGGCGATTCGGCGGCGTTTTGCAGCAAATCTCCCGCCAGGCTGTTTCTGGATAGGTGGCCGTGAAACACCCCTTCTTCGGCCGGGGAGTCCGCAGCATCGACTTGCGCCACGTATCCCGCCTCTCGGCCTGTGTCCCTGACTCCGCAGCGGTTGCGCTGCTGGATAAAAGCCCCAGCAAATTCGCGACAAGGATGACGCCAAGGATGCCGGCGACGAGCGCGCGCGCTGAGATTGAAATTTTCACGGCCTTCCCCCCAACCGCGATAGAAGTCCACCTGAACAGCGCACAAGCGGCGGCGATCAGAGGCGGAATAATCAGTAACTCACCGCCAAGCTCCCGTCTAGGCGGGTGGCGCGGGCTTGGGCCGGGTCGAACCGCGGCTTCGAAAACTCGCCGTCGCATGGCGGTTGCTTAGCCGCGCGAAAACGGTGTAATGCCGCTTCCCGGCCGTCCCCTCTTCTGTTTGAGACGAGATGCTGGCGAATGGCTGCCGGGCCGGTAGCTCAATGGTTAGAGCCGGCCGCTCATAACGGTCTGGTTGCAGGTTCGAGTCCTGCCCGGCCCACCATTTTTATATTGAATAACTTCAATATGTTATGCCATTTCTCTTCTGAGCTTAGAGAGGAACCTTTGAGCGAAACCCAACAATCCACCCAACGAAAAGGTCCAAAAAGCAGCAAATGCAATGGACCCGGCGCGGCGCGAGTCCTTGCATGCCGCGCCGCGTGTCCGTGTGGTCCGTCGCGATCCAGACCCGACTTGCCGAGGGAATGGGGATCAAGATCGCAGTGCCTTCAATGTCGCTGTGATCACTGCCGACGAAGCGTTCGCACCGATACAAATCCGCGCGTTCTTCATCTCCACCAGGATCGCGCCAAGCGCGGGCTCGTTCCCTGGCGATGGCGAGGGCGGAGTGTTCTCCACGATCAGCTGGGCGAAGCCGGATGTGGTCGCTGCCGCGCGTGCTGCATGCCGCCACTTATAAATAAGGCTGGTGCAAACATCCGCGCGCCGGGCCACTTCGGCCACCACGGCGCCCGGCTCTTCGATCGCAGCCAAAATTCGCGGGCGCTCTTCACAACGCCAACGGCGGCGCCGCTCGCCGCCCGTGATCAAAGTCATCCGGCCCATGCAGTGCAGCTAGCCTCGCTCATAAGGACGATTTAGCTGCACACCATCGCGGAACTGGCCCTGAAAACAAGGCGGTCGTCCCCGGAGGGATACCATATTTCCGGCCGGCGATGATCTCGCAAAGCGAGAGCCGTATTAGGTGTGACGTGGCGCTGTTCCAAGATCGCTGCGGAACACCACGCCTGACTTCTCCATCAACGTGAGAAACCGATACTGACTATCCCCCTCGTCGCTGCACATTTTGAAATACGACTTCATGCCGTGAAACACTACGCCAATTGCTAAGCCGACGCTTGCACCGAGAACAGCTGACGTCGCCATTGTAGCTATACCTCCGCCCCCCGACGCCGCCGCTGTGACTCCGCCCGCGGCTCCCGTTGCCGCTTTCTCACCGGCGCTCGCGAAGTTGTCTGCGGCTTTCTCAACGAATTTCTCACTTGTGCCTGTCAGCCCGCTGTCGCCAAAGAACGCTCGCCAGTAGTGGGTTAAGTTTTTTCGATCGCGGCGCCACTCTTTCAAGACGTCAGATGCGAGGTCCTTAAAACGCTTCACACGCCCAGGACCAGGGTCCATGGCCGGGATCTCAGAGGCCTGCTCCCTCAACCGAGCGATGAGCTTGCGCAATGGCTCTCGATTTTGTCCCAGAGCCGCTAATTTTATCGGCGTCAGTTTGCTGAGGTCACAGTGAAACCCGACCAAAAACTCAAACACCTCCGCGGCGTCAGGCTGCTTTGGGGCCGCTTGCAAAGCGGCTGGATGCAGCCATGCATCGTAAATTTTCTCGGGTGCCTTCTGCAACAAACAATTATGTAATTGCCCGGATCGTCTATCTCCGACAATGTCCAATCCTTCCCCCATCGCGACAGCTACTGCAAGCGTCGACATCACGGCTTGGCCAACTTGCGGATGGAGCTCAACGTACTCCTCGCGCAGGTCAAAACGTTCAAAATTCTGAGGACGCCACGCCAGTCCGCTTTCTCGCAGCGCATGCTGTAGCCGGTCAGTCAGCTTCTGCGGATTGATCTGAAATCCTAGGGCACCGGGCTTAGTTAGCTTCCGTGCCTCAACGGAACCATATTTCATGCAGAAGGAAGGATCCTCCGCATCCTTTAACAGCTGCTTTGCAAGCAGGTTTTGGGCTTCTACCGCTCGCGGCGACCAGAGTTCAGCTGGAGATAGCAATTGCGTACCATCAGGTAAGAACTCGGCAAACGCCCGTACTCCACGTCTGTCATTTGGTGTAAAGGTGCCGGGAATCATGCGCCGTACCTCGGAGAACAACAGTAGTGTCGCCTTAAGCCAGTTTACGTCCTGAATGTGGATATAAGGATAGTAGAGAGCTTTATCGTTCATCTGCCCCTCCCGATACTCAGCGACATCCCAGATTGCTCAATTCAAAATCAAAGCGTGCTGAGTGTTGTCTATAGACCACGACCTAAAGCGGCCGAGGAAGCTTTGTCCTAAGAGAATTTGAGCTTTCACAGAAGCGATGCTGGCGCTGACGTTTTCTAAGGTTTTGCTTCCAACCTTCAGTGATTTGATGATGAATCGTTGAGATGGAACCTCGGAACCATCAGCGAGCACATAAGTTTGCTCGCCCAGGAAATCAGAAGCTGAGATTGTCTTTGAGCGAATTAAGGTTCCCACGACATCGGCAGGAACGACAACATCTGAAGCACCGCTGTCAAGAACGGCGTCAAGCGTGATCGTGTCATTAATTCGGATGGGCACTTGATAGACGCCATTAACGTTCTCCATCGCCACCGAGAGCTGGGAAGATCTGTCGTTCGATGTCGATTGCGGAAACTCTGTGGGTTCCGTTGCGGCCGGTTTTGTTCGCGGCGGCTCGGCAGCGAACGTTTGCCGTTTCACGCAGGTCTCGAATTTTGTAAATCTTAACAAGTCGCCCTGTTTAGCGACGTCCCAACAAGCTACGCGCTTAGCGCTTAGTTCAGGATATTTTTCTTTTGGGAATTCGGTGCGTTGATCAACGGACCAATCATAGGCCTCGCGCTCTTGATACCAACACGCGCTTACTTGAGCGGCTGGCAGAGTTGAACACGAGTCTTGAATTTCTCGAAACTCTCGTGAATCTCGTTTGAGCACTTTCCATTCCGGATGAGATCGTTCTCGTACTTCTTTCGAGGGAACCCGCAATACGGGAACCTCAGACTGATCCGTTTCGGTATTTTGTCTTTCATCGGGCACAATCGACTTAATGAAAACAAACTTGTCGCCATCGAACTCATAGAAATGCGCTCCATCTAGGCCTTCTTCATTTCGTAGGCCGGAGAAGACGACGAGTTGGCTGGAGAGCCGGAACTCAACTGGTTCAAAATTCGCGTCCGGGTCCGCGTGGCAGCAGATCGAGAATGGCAGGAATAAAACGCGGCCATTGATTTTGTCGATCACGGCTCCCATCACGCACTCAGTGCCGCATCCCCAGGTCACCATTCGATAGTGACCACTGAAATTCGCGGGCTGGGCGGCCGCATCACGGAGACGGGTTCGAAACTGTTTGGCTTCCTGTGAGGAAAGGTCTGGCGCCACCGGCTCTCCAGAGAAGATAGGTGAAGCTGGGTACGCGCTGAACTGGGGAATAGAGTCCGCCGTCGCTGGCCGGCTTGCCACGAGCAAGACAAAGATCAGCCAGACGAAGCTCCTCACTTCCGCTTCCCCTTCCGCAGCCTGACGCCCTCGCCATCGTCGTTGGTGAACTCCACGCCGGCCGCTTCGAGAGCGGCTTGGAGCCTTTTGACGGCGTCCTCCGAAACCTTGGCGCCCCCCGTCTCAAAGCGCTTGACGGTCGGCTCGGACATCCCAGCCTCGATCGCCAGTTTCGGCTGCGACCATCCGAGAAGGCCGCGGGCGGCCCGCATTTGGCCCGAAGAAATAAAGGTCTTGATCGGTTTCGTATCATTTGTCATGATCCGAAACGTATCATAAATGTGCTCAAGGAGCAAACACATGCCGAACACTCATGTTCCGGCAGTCGACACCGGCTTTGCAAATCTCAACCGCTGCTCTGCTCTCACAAAACTGAGTATGAACCTTGCCGCCAGCTCCACGCTCGCCGCCGTAGGGCCGGTGTAGCCGTTGTAGGCTGCGCGCTTTGGTTTTGCTGCGTCGATGTCGAGTTGCCGCCAAAGCACATAGATCGAGCCCCCCCTCTTTGGGTTTGAACGTAGCAGACTATCGCGCTGCGCTTCATTGCTTTGCCCGCGCCGCGCGCATCCGCAGCGCGTCCTTCGATGGCTGCAGATTTACGCTGCGCGGGATCGTGGTGTCGCTGACTGGCACGCCGAGCCTGGCCATCAGTCGCTCGGAGGGTCGGCCACCCAGCTGTGGCCAAACAGCCTGCCGATCCCGGCCAACCGGGTGGTCCGGCGTGCGAATGGGGTTGCAAGCGCAGGAAGCCGCTCGGCGAAGATCCGGCGATCGCACTGATCGCTCCGACATCGCCAGCGGGTCAGCCGCGCCTCGATATTCACCGGCCTCCCTTGAGCGGAAAGATCATGCAGCGTCCGTATATAGGAGCTGTGACGTCAACTCGATTGTATGCCACAGACAGGACAGGAGGCGCGGTCCCGGTCCTGTTCGGCGTCACGACTATCGGCCGAGACGATCCAATCCGGGTCTCCCGACTCGACGGCGGTAACGGTCAGATTGGCGCGGGTGTCAAGACGCTAATGTTTTCATCACGTTTGATGCCGCCGATCGACATACAATGCAAGCCAGGGCCGGGTTGCACCGGGATTGAAGCAGACCCGAATTAAAGGCTTCCCGACAGGCGGCGTCGGCGGAGTTCACCACGATGCGTCATCTGGCGATGCGGTTCCGAGGACTACTTCGCGGCGGAACGGTCGAGCGTCTGGACATCTGGCTAAGCGACGCCCGCACATGCGGCATCTACGGTATGCGGCGCTTTGCCAGGACCTTACGGCAGGATATCGAGGCCGTTCGCAATGCCGTGCTGGACCCCTGGAGCAATGGTCAGACGGAGGGACAGATCAACAGGTTGAAGACGCTCAAGCGGGCCATGTATGGCCGTGCCGGCATTGACCTGCTTCGGGCAAGGATGACGCCATTGCAGGGCTAAGGTTTGCACCGAGATTGAAGCAGACCCCGCCAAAATGGCGCCTGACACGCGGGTCCATCCCCGCATAGGCGGGAGCCATGTTCTGGGTGGATGTCATAGAGTTTGGGACGAAAGCTGGCTGAGAAGGCGTCGAAATGAAACAACCTAGGCTGAGCGATAGTCGGGAACCCAACAACAAGACAGACCGGTCATTTTTTTGGTGGGAAGGCGACACGCTTGTGGTCAACATACTGGGCAAACCCAGCGCCAGCTGCGATGCCATCGGTAAACCCAAGGGCCTACAGCTCAAGGTCAGCGTAACCGCCGCTCCTCGCGGAGGCCGAGCCACGGATCACATGGTGCGCTTTCTGGCCGGTGAATTCGGCGTCCCGTTGTCAGCCATCGAGGTGGTGTTCGGGCGCATGAACGTTAACAAACAGTTGCGTATCAAGGCTCCCCAGAAACTTCCCGCCATGTTTCAGCAATCCCTTCTGCCGAACGGTTTGGAATGATAAACAAGGGTTGAAGGTACAAGGCCTAAAACTCCTGCGCATGAAAAAAGCATTGATCTACAGTGGCGTTTCCGTTGCATAAGTCAGGTGCAAAATATCACCGCCATGGATCGATAACCGGCGTGCGGGCGCGCTCATAATCGCTGGTGTCGCGGGATAGGATGGTCAGGCCGTGGCAGAGCGCCGTCGCCGCGATGATGAGATCGGGCTGCGAGAAGGTGTGCCCCGCCTTGCGGCCTTCCTCGACCAGCAGGCGCCATTTGAACATGACGTCTTCGCTGACGGGCAGGACGCGCTCCTCAAACATCGGCCGCACCTTGTGCGCGAGCCAGTCGTTGAGCCCGGCGCGCTTGCTGGCGTCGGTGACCAGCTCAATGCCGAAGCGGATTTCGGCGAAGGTTACGGCGCTGACGTAGAGATGGTCGAGCGGATGCGCGGCGATGAAGGCGAGCACTTTGGGCTCGGGCCTCGGTCGGCGCAGCTCGGAGAGGATGTTCGTGTCGAGCAGCCAACCCGTCACAGCTCGACGCCGCGCACCGGCATCCGATCGCGCCGCGGTTCGATGTCGATGTCGCGGTAGGGCGAGGCCTGCATCGCGGCGATGAGCGCATCGCCGCTTCTCTCGCCCTTAAGGCGGCGGAATTCCTCGGCGGCGACGACGACGACTTCATCGCGCCCATGGACGGTCACATGCTGCGGCCCCTCGCTGCGGACGCGCCGCACGAGCTCGCTGAAGCGGGCCTTGGCGTCTTGCAGCAGCCAGTGGCCGGGCGGCAGATCGCGCGCGCGGCCACTGGCCTTGGCGGGTTCGGGCGGAGGGGTTTTCTTAATTCTAGTCATGCAGACTAGATTACTACATCGGAGCGCCCAAGCGCAAGGCGATCTTGCCAAGCTTCTTTGCGCGGCCCCCTCGCCCGCTCGTTGCCCATCTCACGCATGATAACGGGTCCTCCTCACTCCGTGTGAAAAGTGCCTGCTGATCGATCTTGCAAACGGCTATAAATACTGGGCGCTTTGCTCAAATGTTGCCGTTTGTTACCTTTTCGGAACTTTCGGCGTCTACCAAGCCAAATCCGATCGACCTGTCAAAGCGTTAGAAAACATGAGCCAGTTGGCTGCGCGCACAGTTCGAGGAAGAGCCGGCAATGTTCGGAAATCGCTTCTTTTTGGTTTTCCGACACCGCGAGAGTTGCCTTATGCGTAAATCGCGGGCGTTTCATTACTTCGGGCCGGATGGCGGAAATTACTCGGCAGCCTGCGCGTGCTGAGGCGGGGACGTCTCAATTGCGCGCAGATAGAGATCGAGCAGCGTATCGTGCTCATCACGCTCGTTTTGGTCCTCCTTCCTGAGCCGGATGATCTCCTTCAGGATCTTTACGTCGAAGCCCTCGCCTTTGGCTTCGGCAAAGACGCCCTTTTTATCCTCGTTCATCGTCTTGAGGTCTTCATCGATCCGCTCAATGCGCTCGACGAAAGAGCGAAGCCGATCGCCCACAATCCCATCTGGTTCACTCATCGTTTACTCCTATTGGCCAGCGCTCATTTCATCGAGTCCGGCCGCGCTTGCCCAAAGCCGGGGGTTTTGACTTCCGGGCCGGATAAGCAACCGGTTCGGGCGCGACGCTAGGTAAGTCCGGTTAAGGAATAGTTCCTTCGCCTGGCGCGCGAACATGCCCCGCGCTCGCCGCCGCCCAAATCGATGGGTTGCGCTGCGTGCGGGCTCAAACGAAAGCGACTCAGGCGGAGGCTCTAAATGAAAACCGGAACGTTGCGCCTGACTCGAACGAGGCAAGAGCCGCTGCCGGTATTTCCCACCGGGCGCCCCCGCTTTGGTTCAACAAAGCGTCGCCGCCTGTGGTGAGCTTTGTTGCAGTCGGAAGACCGACGGAATAGGATGACTGGCCGCGCTTTATTCCAGCCGAAACCGCATGTCGAATTGTCAGAAAGCCGCGATCGCGCAATATCTTCGTACGGGCGATCATGATCCGCTGTTCAGCGATTGGCCGGGGGAAAACTTTGGCGCGCGCGGCCGCCAGGGCGACTTTGGACTGCGCGAGGCCCTTATCTCGTCGGTCAAAAGCCGCACGGCGTACGCAACCGCGCCCGAAGAGCTCACCGGGATGGATTTGGCGCCGTTCGCGCGGAAAAAGCTCGAACCGATGGTGCGTGGGCTCTTTTCGTGTAGGGAGCAGCAGGCCGTGCTCGACGTGCTTGCACACTCCGTGGTCTTTCTCACGCCAGCAATCATAGAGGGCGTGCTTAGTCAATCACGTTACCTCAAGACGGCCTGGATTTTGTCGAACATCTACCTGGCAAGTTGTGGCTCGGAACGACTGAGCGATGATGCGCCAGACCTTGTCGGCCTGAGCGAGGACACGACTTGCTACGTGTCCATGGACTATTTCAAGCCGAACGGCCAGTTCGACGATTTCGTCGTGCACGAGGCCGCGCACATTTTTCATAATTGCAAGCGGCGGACAATCGGCCTGCCGGAGGTCGGAGGCCGTGAGCGACTGCTCGATATCGAATTCGGCAAGCGTGAGACCTTCGCCTATGCGTGCGAGGGATACAGCCGGATCCGTGAACTAGGCCGCAGCGTTGCGGTGCGGCGAGGGCTCTTCTTAAAACTTGCGAACGGACCCGCTCCGCCAGATGAGCGGGTCATTGCCCGCGAATACCTGGATGTCCTTGGTCGTGCGGTCGCCGCTCGAAATGGATGGAAACAAATTCTGCTGAATTGCAAACCGAGTGATCGGCAGGGCTGTTCAATTCTCTATATTGAGTTCCTGATGCAACACGTTCGAATGATCTGAGCGGCAACGAGAAACGAATGATTTCCTCGGGCCGAAAAAGTCTGAATTTATGTGAGGCAACCGAATCATTCGGAGGTTGCCTTGAAGTCATTCAACTTACGCTCAGCTTTACTCTGGGGGGTGGACGCACGCGGCTTAGTTGGCTTATCGGGCGTTATGAAATAGCGGTAGTCCTTGGTGGAAACGCTTCTATCTTTCTCAAAGGATTCCCGCATGCGGGATAGGCGCTCATGTGGCGTTGTCATCCTTATGATCCCTCCCGGCCCTAATTACGGTTTGCTCGGTCGTTACAGAGGATGACACCCTACGATCTATACTAATGCGGTTATTAGTAACAACTCTCTTGGTTAGATACATCACTCCGATTGTAGCAGCCGCCAACAGCACGGGAGCAAAATTAGACAATATGTAAGCTATCACGTCAGCCTCCTTAATATTATGTTTGGCCAAGAATGCCCATAAAAGATCGTATGATAGGCCGCCAAGAAACAACTTAATCGCGAGGCTGAGGACGAAGAAGCATCCAATAAATATTGCGTCTGAGAGTTTACGGCTGTTCCACAAGTCCATCGCACGCCCGCCTCTGGCTGAAGTTGCCGTTGGCGACGATTTACTGCGCCTCCCTGACTCATGTCAAGCATCCCGATAAGCATGATTCGAACGTTTCCTTTCGCTGCTCGCAGCAATCCCCGACCCGCGTCGCGCCGAAGGCAAACGCTATCAACTGCCGCACGTCCTGCTGTTTTCAATTTTAGCGATTGTTAGCGGCGCGAACTCGTATCGCGGCATCCGCACCTTCATCATGGTGCATCGGCAGAAGCTGAACAAAGCGTTCAAAATCAGATGGAAGAGACCGCCTGCCCATACCGCCCTCCGGTATATATTGCAGGGGCTGAACGCGGTGGATGTTGAAAAGGCCTTTCGCGAACACGCGGCCAGCCTGAACCTTGCCGCGGCAAGACCCGGCGCGCGTGTCGTGGCATTCGATGGCAAGACGCTCAAGGGCAGTTTCGACCGCTTCAACGACATCAAGGCAAAACAGGTGCTCAGCGCGTTCGCCGTCGATACGGCGCTGGTGCTGGCGCATATCGAGATCGACGAGAAGTCCAACGAAATCCCCGCCGTGCAAAAGTTGTTGGAGGAACTCGACGTGGCGGGTCATATCGTCACGTGCGACGCGATGCATTGTCAAAAAAAACCTTCGAGGCCGCCGCTGCCGCGGACGCGCATCTGATCGTTCAACTCAAGGACAACCAGCCGACCCTGTGTCAAAAGGCCGAGGCCGCCTGCGCCGCCGCCACGCCGCTGTCTGGCCTCCAGACCGTCGATGCGAAAAGACGCAATCGCCACGAAACCAGAACCATTGCCGTGTTCGACGCAGCGACGGCTGTCACGGGGACGGAATGGGAGCCCTACGTCGCCGCCATCGTTCAAGTCGAGCGCGTGGTCAATGCATTCCAACCCGCGACCGGCCTTTGGAAAGCCTCCGAGGAAACCTCATTCTACCTGTCCAATCGCGCCATTGACGCAAAACTCGCGGCGGACGCCATTCGCCAGCACTGGCGGATTGAGAACAAGTTCCACTACACGCGCGACGTCACCCTGCGCGAAGACGCCTCGCGCATCCGAACAAATCCTGGCATCTTCGCGCGAATGCGCAGCTTACAATATCTTGCGCATCAACCAATCCGACACCATCGCCCAAGACCGCTACGCAGCAGCTCTCGGAGGACTTAAAAGTCTTTTCTCAATGAATTTCAGTACAGAGCATTGAACAGCCCTGGCTCTCTGTCCAATCGGCGTCAGAGACCCATCCTGAGCAACTAATCTGTCTAGAGCCATTTGATTAGTGAGAATGTAATCAGTCATGATATCAGTCTTTCAATCCTGTTGCATCCAAATATGATTCACACTGCTGTGCCAAGTCTTGACGAGAAGCATACTCAACCGCAAAATCACCAGTCGGGGGATGAAACCCCTTATTGTAGATTAAGCCATCTACGACATACCTAATTTCAATAACGATTTTTTTCGGATCTTTAAGAATACTCTTATCCTCGCGATTTGGCCTGACATCTCCTTCCTCTTGAAATGGAGATGTATCAAGATTATCGATTACATTACGGTATTTTGCGTAAAACTTAATTTGGCTAAATTGAAAACATTCCCAAAAAAGGTGGCTTTGCGCTCCAAAATCAGAAGCCGCGCGACCTTGATCACTGAAAATTTGTTTCTGAAAATTGGCAAGTGCCGTCTGTAGCTGAATGCCTGCTTTTGCCATTTCTTTGACGGTGGCTGGTTTCGAGTCCTTATCATAAACATGAAGAACCTCGGGGGCTGCCTCGGGATCTCTCAGATCGACGAGAAGCACAGTGGTTCCAGTGCGGCCGATGGCGAGAAGATCGCCTTTGGGAGAGAGAGCGACAGACATTGCCGTCCCAAACTTGTTTGAAGCAAAATCAATCGGAACGCGGCGCGCCAGGCTCCAATCGAGCGTCGAATAGAGATTGACGGGCGCGTTTTGCTGGTTGGACGTGAATGCGACGCTCTGCCCATCCGCGGAAGCGGCAAAAACGACGGGCATGTTATACTGTGGGAATTTATCCGGCTCGGGCCCGTCAACGGAGCGTATCACGGTGCCCGTGTCGACATCCCACAGCTTGAAGGCCAGGCCCCAATCCTCCCGGGAGCTATGCGCGGCGGCGGTGAGAAGCTGCTTGCCGCCAGAGAGAAAAACGAATGAGTTGCCATAGTCAGGCCCCCCCTCCCGGCGGATGAGTTCTTTCAGGCGCGCGCCATCGGAATCCCAGAGCGTGATCAACTGACCCCAATTGCTATAGATGGCGAGATGATGGCCATCGGGCGCCCACCCAACGCCTAATACGCCTGACCCGCGCTGTAGGGTGCGAAGTTTTTCAAGTCGGAGGGTATTATTGGACACCTTAGCGCCTTCCCCCCAAGCGATAGCGCCTGTAACAATTGGCCATTTCGCCCATAAAAATGCGGCGGCGCCGGAAATCAGCAAAAAACCGATGATTAGCTTGCCGGCAATGTTCATTCCAACACATCCATGTCAATCAGCATCGAATAGGGACCCCAGATTTGCGTTGAAAAGGGGCTCTGACGCAATTTTGGTGGCGATAGAGCTTTCCGGCTACACAGCGCCGATGACGCGGGCTTGAAGGAGGTCCAGCTTTCCTCTGCCATACATCTGGCGTTTTACGAGTTTGAGTTTGGTTATCTGTCCCTCTGTCTGGCCGTTGGACCAAGCCGATGTGATCGCAGCGCTGACGGCCGCCAGGTCCTTGACGACGCCGTTGGCGAAGGAGGCTGCCAAGCCCGATCGGGCCCGTTCCAGCCATGGATCGAGATCGGCGAGGCACTTCTTGCGGATCATGACCTGGAAGGCGGCGATAATTTCGCGCGCCTCGACAAGCAGGGGCACGCCTGCCTCGATCGCCGCGACAGTGACGGTTTCGGACTTGGAAAGGTCGTCGCGGCCGATGATCATAAGCCGCGCTACTGTCCGGGCCGAGGGCGCTCGGCTCAACACGGCGCCATCGACCTTTTCCGCCTTCCGACGGCGCTCGGCCCATTCGCCGACGACCCGAAGGCAGCCGCGGAACCCTTGGCTTTTGAGCTTTCGCCATAGCTCCGAGCCATTTCGCTGTCCAGACGCCCACTGGGCGTCAAGCCATGGCAGGTAGAGTTCGAGCGAGCTCTCCCGGACGCGAAAGATATCCGAGCGTTGACCGCGCAGCACACGACGGACAAGGCCGCGGCTGTACCCCGTCCGTCGAACGATCTCCTTGATCGTCGTCCCGTCCTTGGCCAGCCCGAGAATGGCGGCGTTGGAGTCTTCCCGGCGAAGATATCCCTCATATTGGATCCGCTCCGCAGCAGTGAGCAAATCGGGATTGATCGTGGCGGCGCCGATTGCGGTTCGGATGTGGCGCATCGATTTGCGCACGGCATCAAGGAAGGCGCGGCTGGCGTTCTCCATCAAATGCCACCGGTCAGCCACCTGGGTCGCCTTCGGGAGCGCCTTGGCCGCAGCAAGGGCGTAGCCGCCGCCGCGGTCGCGGGCGACGACGTTGATCTGCGGCTGATCTGACAGCCATGCTTGCGCCGTCGCAGGTTCGCGATCCGGCAACAAGGCTATTGTTTTGCGTCGCTCCAGGTCGCAAATGATGGTCCCATAGCGCTGGTTGCGCCGCCACGCCCAGTCGTCGATTCCGATCACGGTCGGCGGGACAAAGCGCGGGCTGCCACGCCTGCGCACCACGCGCAGCAAGGTGTCGTTGCTCACCGGCACCATCAGCCTTCGGGCGAAGCTCGCAGCCGGCCGCCCGCCCAGGGCTAGCCCAAGATGGTGGACGATATGGTCGAGGCGGCCGGTTCGCCTTGCCCACGGCGCCAGAACGTCCTCTTCAAAGCGCTCGGCGAAGATGCGCCGGCCGCACAACACCGCGTCGCAGTGAAACCGTCGCGCGACGACGACCAGCCGAACAGGCTTGCCCGCCATGGGCAGATCCGCCAGGCGTCGCTGATACCGGCTGTGGATCCGCTCCGATCTCGTTCCGCAGCCCGGACAAGCGCTTACCGAGCGAAGGGAGCGAACTGTGATCAGCGTCAACGAGTCGTCACTGGCCGCGTCCTCGACCACAAAGCCGCGAGGAACAAGCGTGGACGGTCGGAGAGCCTGGGTCATAGCGTTGATTCCCTTTGTGAAACCAACGCCAACCGGCGCCCGAATTTCATCAAAAGTGAGTCAGAGCCCTTATTCCATGCTTATTCACATTCAATGGCCGACTGCGCGCCGAGTTTTTGAATGAGATCTTGTTCTCCACCCTGGCGCCGGCCCGAATCGCCCTGGCCATGTGGAGGGCGGACTACAACGGGTCACGCCTGCACTCGAAAATCGGCTGGCAAACGCCCTCTGCCTTTGCCTCAACCTCTTACTCGCGCCGGGATCTGGCGCGGCGCTCCGCCGACGGCTCCGCGCCAGCTTCCGCCGCTGACACCGCCCGACAGGGCAATTGCAACCGCCGGAGCGGACTCAAGATTTGGATAAAACTTGGGGGCAATGTCACTTCGGCTCATGCTGCACGTGGCAACGCAGTTTGTCGTCAACAATCAAATCATTCGTCATTGTAACTTCACGCCGCCGGCGTCGCCGCGACAGGCGGAGTCTTGACCTTGCGCGCCTTGCGGCCCTCCTCAAATCCCTGCAGCAGCGTGAAGAAGGACGGCACGAACAGAACGGCGAGGCAGGTCGAGGCGATCATGCCGCTGAACACGCTGATGCCCAGCGATTTGCGCGCATTCGCGCCGGCGCCGGTGGCGAGGACGAGCGGCAGCACGCCGAGAATGAAGGCGAAGGAAGTCATCAGGATCGGCCGGAATCTGAGGCGCGCGGCATTGACCGCGGCTTCGAGCAGGGGCTTGCCGTCTTTCACGCGCTGCTCCCGCGCGACCTCGACGATCAGAATGCCGTTCTTGGCCGACAGCGCGATCAGCAGCATGAGGCCGATCTGCGTGTAGAGATTGTTGGCGACGCCAAGGCTGGTCAGTGCGACGACGGGCCCAAGCAAGGCGAGCGGCACGGCGGACAGCACCGCGAGCGGCAAAATCCAGCTCTCATATTGTCCGGCGAGAACGAGATAGACGAGCAGGATCGAGATGGCGAAGATATAGACGAGCTGGTTGCCGACGAGCTTCTCCTGATAGGACATGCCGGACCATTCGGTGGCGACGTCGTTCGGCAAGGTCGACTTGGCGATCTTCTCCATCGCAGCGAGCGACTGGCCGGAGCTGAAGCCCTTCGCCGGCGCGCCGACGACGGTCGCGGCGGGAAACAGATTGTAGAGGGTGATCAGCGGCGGCGCGACCTCGTGGTTCAGATAGGCGACCGAGCTGATCGGCACCATCTGCTCGTCCGAATTGCGCACATAGAGATTGAGAATATCCTCCGGCTTCAGCCGGAATTGCGAGTCCGCCTGCGCATAGACCTGGAACGATTGGCCGAATTTGTTGAACTGGTTGATGTAGGTCGAGCCGAGATAGGCCGAAAGCGTCGAGAAGACGTCGCCGACGGAGACTTTCAGCGTCTCCGCGCGGTCGCGATCGACGGTGACGCCGACATGCGGCGCGCTCGGATGGAAGGTCGTCAACACGCGCTGCAGGTGCGGATCGGCGTTGGCGGATTTGACGATCTGCTGCGTCAGCTCGTCGAGCTTCGTATAGTTGAAGCTGCCGCCGAGCATTTCGACCTCCATCTGGAAGCCGCCGGCCTGGCCGATGCCCTGAATGGGCGGCGGCACCAATACGATGCCGCGTCCGTCCGGCAGACCGTTGAGCTTGCCCTGGATGTGTTCGAGGATCGAAATCAAATCCTCGCCCTTCGCCTTCTCGCGATCGGCGTAGGATTTGAAGATCACATATTCGACCCCGGCGTTGGCGAGCGTCGCGTTGTTGTCGATGACGGACTGGCCGGAGATGGCGATGACGTTTTCGACTCCGGGCGTCGCCCGCGCGATCTCATTCGCCTGCCCGAGCGCGGCAGTGGTGCGCTCCAGCGAGGCGCCGTCCGGCAGCGCGACGGCGATCATGGCGTAGCCCTGATCGTCATTCGGGATGAAGGCGGTCGGCAGGCGCGCGATGCCCCAGAAGCCAAGCCCCGCCAGCGCGATGGCGATGAGGACCATCAAGCCGGCGTGGCGGACCATGCGGCCGATCAGCGCCGAATAGCCGTCCTCCATCTTCTGATAGACGTAATTGAAGCCGCGATAGAACAGATTGCGCTGGTTGAGCGGCGTGGATTCGCGCAGCCAAAGGGCGCATTGGGTCGGCTTCAGGGTCGCCGCGTTGATGGCGCTGATCAGGGCCGTGACGGCGATGACGAGCGCGAATTGCGCGAACATCTTGCCGGTGAGGCCCGGCATGAAGGCGGCCGGAAGGAACACGCTCATGAGGACGAGCGTGATGCCGACGACCGGGCCGAACAATTCGTCCATCGCCTTGATCGCGGCGTCATGGCCGTTCATGCCCTGCTCGATATATTTCGACACGCCCTCGACGATGACGATGGCGTCGTCGACGACGATGCCGATCGCCAGCACGATGCCGAAGAGCGTCGAGAGATTGACGGTGAAGCCGAGCGCCGCCATGCCGGCGAAGGCGCCGATGATGGTGACCGGAACCGTCGTCGCCGGCACCAGCGTCGCGCGAAAATTCTGCAGGAAGACGAGGATCACGATCAGGACCAGAACGCCGGCCTGATACAGCGTCGTATAGACCTCGGAGATCGAGTTCCTGCACGAAGATCGTCGTGTCGAACGGAATGCTGTAGCGAAGCCCCTGCGGGAAGCGCGCGCCCAACTCCTTCATCTTCGCCTTGACCTCCTTGGCGACCGCCAGCGAATTGGCCTCCGGCGTCTGGAAGATGGCGATGCCGGCGCCGGGGCGCCCGTTCAGCTTGAAATCCTGCGAATAGGTCTGCGCGCCGAGTTCGATGCGGCCGACATCCTTGACGCGGACGAGGCGCCCGCCCTGCGCGGTCTGGTCCTTGACGATGATCTCGGCGAACTGCGCCGGCTCGTTCATGCGCGACTGGATGTCGATCGTATATTGGAAATCCTGGTCGTTCGGCGCCGGCGGCATGCCGACCTGGCCCGCCGTTACCTCCTGGCTCTGCTGGCGCACCGCATTGATGACATCCTTCGGCTCGAGCCCCAGCGAATAGAGCTTGTTGGGGTCGAGCCAGATGCGCATGGCGTAACTGCTGGCGCCGAAGATGGTGACGTTGCCGACGCCCGGCAGGCGGGAGAGATCGTTGACGAGATTGATCGTCGCGTAATTGCTCATGAACAGGCTGTCATATTGCCCGTCCGGCGAATCGAGCGTCACGATCTGCAGGATCGCGGTGTTCTTTTTCTGGATGGTGACGCCCTGCGCCTGCACCGACTCCGGCAGCGAGGCCAGCGCGCTGTTGACGCGGTTCTGCACCAGCACCTGATCGATGTTGGGATCTGTGCCGATATTGAAGGTCACCGTCAGCGTATAGGTGCCGTCGGCGGCGCTGGTCGACTGCATGTAGAGCATCTGATCGACGCCATTGACCTGCAATTCGATCGGCAGGGCGACGGTGTCGATCACCGTTTGCGGGCTCGCGCCCGGATAGCGCGTCGTCACCTGCACGGTCGGCGGCACGACGTTCGGATATTCGGAGACGGGGAGCGTATAGACCGCGACGGCGCCGATCAGCACGATCACGATGGCCAGCACATTGGCGAGGACCGGATGCTCGATGAAGAATTTCGATATCATGGCCCCGCCCCGTTCGCTATTGCGCGTCGATGCTGGTCAGCTTGGGAACGACCTTCATTCCCGCCGAGACCCGCCAAAGGTCGCCGACGACGATGCGATCGTCGGGCGAAAGGCCGGAGCTGATGACGCGCAGGTCGCCGACCTGCTCCGCAGCCTTGATATAGCGCTGTTCGACGGTATCGTCCTTGTTGACGATCATGAGATAAAGGCCGCCCTGATCCTCGCCGATGGCGCGCGCGGGAACCAGCAGCGCGCCCTGCTGCGAATGTCCCGCCGGCAGGCGCATGCGCACGAAGAGGCCGGGCAAAAGATTGCGGTCGGGATTATTGAAGATGCCGCGCACCTGCAGCGTGCCGGTCGTTGGATCGAACTGCGGCGCGACGAACTCGATGAAGCCGTGATAGGGATAGCCGCTCCCGGCCTCGAGGCCGACGTCGAGCGGAATCTTCGAGAAGCTCTTCGGGCGAGAACCGGCGCTGGCTGACATTGGCGCGGATCGAGAGGACCTGCTGCTCGCTGAGGGTCGCGGTCACATAGATGGGATCGAGCTGGTTGATTTCGGCGAGCGCGGTCTGCTGGCCGCCGCCGCCGACGACATTGCCGGGATCGACGAGGTGCTTGCCCATGAGGCCGTCGAAGGGCGCCGTCACCTCGGTATATTCGAGATTCAATTTGGCGACCTCGATCTGGCCCTTGCGCGCCGAGAATGCCGGCCTCGGCGGCCGCCTTCTGGTAGACCCATTTGTCGACTTCGGTCGCCGTCGCCGCATTCTTGTGAAACAGCGCCGTATAGCGCCCGACCTCGGTCTTGGCGTAGGCGAGCGCCGCCTCCTGCGCCAGAAGCTGCGCCTGCGCCTCCTGCAGCTGCGCCTTGTATTGCGCCTGCTGGATGGTGAAGAGAAGATCGCCCTTCTTGACGAGCGCGCCGTCCTTGAAATGGATCTGGTCGAGATAGCCTTCGACGCGGGCGATCAGCTTGACGACATTGGCCGAGGCCGCCGTACCCGTGACTTCGACATAGTCGGTGACCGACTGGACCTTCGGCTTCACCACGGGAATTTCCGGCGGCTGGGCCGCAAGCGCCGGCCCCGCCGCCAGACAGGCGAAGGCCGCGACGAGCGCGGCGAGCCACGCCCTCGCGCCCGGGCGCGGACCGGCGCTCGCCGGCTGGCCTCTGCTCTGTGTCCCTATCGATCTCGGCTTCATGGCGAAACGACCTTTGACAGAAACTAACCTCAAAATTCCGGCGCGCGAACAGTCGGACCCTCGTCCTGCGGCCCCGGCAGGCCCGGGCGTCGGCGCGGCCAGCGCCGGCGGCGGCGGCTTCGGCGCGCCGGCGGGCGGCAGCACGGTTCCCCAATCGGTGCGCGCGCGCATCTGCGCATTGGTCGACGGCCACACGAAATCATTGCCTTCGCGGATCTGCCAGCCGCCGCCGAGCGCCTCATAGACCTGGGTGACGCCGAGCGGCACATTGCCCTCCGCGATGGCGAGATCATTCTCGGCGGTGAGCAGGTTCTGCTCCGAGGTCAGCACCGAGGTGTAGTCGCGCGTGCCCTGCTGATATTCGAGGAGCGAGATGTTGAGCGCGCCGTTGGCGGCGGCGACCGAGCGGCGCAGATCCTCGACCGCGATGCGCGACTGCAAATAGGTCGCAATTCCGTTTTCGACGTCCTTTTCGGCGTTGAGGACGGTCTGCTGATAATCGACGAGATATTGCTGCAGCGTGGCGTCCTGCAGTCGCACATTGTTGGTGATCTGGCCGTAGTTCAGGAGGTTCCACTGGAACGTCGGCCCGAAGCTGTAAGTGAGCCCGGCCGGCGTAAAGACAGAACTCAGTTGCGCGCCGTTGATGGTGCTGGCCGAGCCGCCGATCCGGCCGGTAAGACTGATCGCCGGATAAAGCTCCGAAAGCGCCACGCCGATCTGGGCGCTCTGCGCCGCGGCCTTCAGTTCCGCGGCGCGCACGTCCGGGCGCCGGCGCAAGAGATCGGCCGGGACGCCAATGAAAATTTTCGGCGGCGCGACGGGAATTCTCGCAGTCTCATGTCCCATCATGGCGCTGAGCAACTCCGGCGCCATGCCGAGCAATACGCGCAACGCGTTGAGGCCGTGCTGCAACTGGACGGTGAGCTGGGGTACCGAGGCTTGCGTCTGGCCCAACACATTTTCGGCCTGATAGACGTCGAGCTTGGTCGCCGACCCGCCGTTGAACCGGTCGCGCGCGATCTGGAGAGCCTCTTTCTGGCGGACGATGTTTTCGTGCGCGTAGACGATCTGCTTCTCCAGCGTGCGAATGCCGATGTAAGTGCTGGCGACATCGCCGAGCAGGGTGACGAGAACGTCGTCATAGCTTGCGACCGAGGCTAGATAGGCGGCGTCAGCCAATTCGACGCCGCGCCGGAACTTGCCCCAGAAATCGAGCTCCCAGGCCGCTTTGAGACCGAGCTGAGACTGCCAGAAATTGTTCAGCTCCAACTGCGGGTTGGCGGCCGCGTCGGAGTGGCTCGGCCGGTTGTAGGTGGTCGAGCCGTAGCCGCCCTGCTGCTGCGGATAGAACTCGCCGACAGCGACGCCGAGTTCGGCCCGCGCCTGCAACACCCGCGTCCCGGCGCTGAGAAGGGTGAGGTTCTGGTCATAGGCCGTCTCGATCAGGCGATCGAGCACGGGATCATGAAAGACCTTCCACCAGTCACGATAGTCCTGACGATCCGTCTTCACGGCCGGATTATGCGATTCGAGATATTTGTCGGCGACGGGCGCGACGGGCGGCGCGAAATTCGGCCCAACGGCGCAACCCGCGAGCGTCGGTGCCAGAACGAAGGCCAGTGCGCGGCGAAGGACGGCGCGCGTGACGACCCCGCTCTGATGGCGGAACGCGTCCGCGCCCATGCGGCCTGGCGGGATCTCGCGATCACTGAGCTCACGACGCGCCAGCGCGCCACCGATTTGATTCACTGGACAGAGGCCTGATGGTAGAGTTTCATTATCGCCATAATCTAACATAACCTTGACAGGGAAAGCTGTGATAGATTCATCACGCTTGCGCCAATTCCAACGCCCATTGGCCGCCAGCGTTTTCTGGCCCCCAAACCACGCGCGAGCGACCTCTCTCTTGGTGGGTTTGCGCCACGATGCCAGCAGTGCACCATCAAGGCCCGGGATCGAACCCCTAATAAATACAATGTGACACCGGCCGCAGCGCCGCCTCCGCCAAGCTTGTCTTCGCGATTCTCTCGTCGCGAGCAATGCATTGTCTGCGTCCACAAAAACGATGAGAGTGAACCGTCCGCTCATGCTCTTGCATTTTCTATGCTGTTGACAGGAACTCATCTTCACCTTGCCCCAAACTAAGGCGAGCAGCGCCAGCGCGATAGTTTGGAAAATCGCGAATGCGAGGGCGGCCGTGACCGCCGGCGTGCCGGGGAAGCTACCCGTGGCAATCACGAGACTTACACCAACGTTGCGAACCGAGGTTGTCATCGCCATCGCCCGGCGGTTTCCTTCACCTGCCCCGCCGAGGCCCCAACCAACAATCACGCTCGCCGTCACGAGAAGCGACATGGCTGCAAAGCCCAAGGCTTTGATCTGCTCCAGCATTGGGAATTGAACGATAAAAATCGTGGCGCACATCAAAAGATTCAGGACGAGGCTGAGCAAGCCGAACGGCTTCTTCAACCGATCGGCGAGCTGCGGTCGCCACTGGCGCACGACCAGGCCCGCGCACAATGGAATGAACTGGCTGACCAAAAGTGTGCCTACCAGTTTAAGTCCGTTGATCTCCAGCGGACGGCCACCCGCCATGATAGGGAGGAGAAACTGCAGAAGCAGCGGAGCAACCAACGCGGAGGAACCTGCGAGGATGACCATCAATCCGGCCGCCCTGGTGACATTACCCTTCGCCATTCCGGTGAACGGCGGACCGTAGGGCCCGCCGGGGCAGACCGCGGCCATCAGCAATCCCGCCGCGACCATCGGGTGTGCGTGAAAGAGGAGTAGCAACCCCAGCGTGATCGCGGGAATGCATACGTAATTGGCCAGTGCAGCCCTAGCCACTAGGCGCACATTGCTGGCGACGCTCACGACATCGGCAAAGGTTACGCCGAGACCGATCCCGATCATCATCTCGGTGAGCGTAATGGTGACGATAATGTTGATGATTTTGTCGGCCGACATATTCGCTCGCCATGAGAGGGTCTATTTGGCTTGTTTGTTCTTTGAGGCGCTCGGCGCGGGATTGTCTCCGGGTGTTACGAATGTATCAGCCTTTGGCAGCCTTAATGGCGGCGTCGTTGGCCAACGTCCTGACCTTCTCCGCTTCTTCAGGAGTATATTCATAAAAGCCTTTGCCGCTCTTCATTCCGAGTTCGCCCTTGGCCACTTTTTCCTCCAGGATTGCCGGCGGCTTGAACGTCGCATCGCCAGTCTTCTCGTACAGGTTTTTCAAGACATGCAGGGCCGTATCCAAACCGGCGTAATCGAGCGAACGCATCGGGCCCAGCTTGGCCAGTCGCGAAGGAAAGCCATTCTGCACCACGGCGTCGACATCCTCAGCGCTGCACACGCCTTTCTCCACCAGGCTTATGGCCGCCCGCTCCATCGCCAGCTGGATGAAGTTGTGGACGAAGCCGGGGTTCTCTTTGATGATCACCGGCTTCTTGCCGATTGTCGCCAACAGGGCCGTGGTCGCCTTGACAGTCTGTTCGGACGTGCCCTTGCCGGGCACCACTTCGACCACGGTCGTCAGGTGCGGCGGGATGAACCAATGCGCGACGATGGCCCGCTCAGGACCCGTCATTCCCGCCGCGATGTCGGTTATGCTCATAGACGAAGTCGTGGACGCGACGATGGTGTTGGGGCTGCACGTCTCGCCACAGCGATTGAACACGCTCTGCTTGATTTCAAGAACGCACGGCACGGCCTCGGTGACGTAGTCAGCGCCGGCCATCGCCGCATCCCAATCACTGGTGAAGGTGACGCGCGCGAGAATGCCCGCCATCTCTTCGGACCGCAGAATGCCGCTGGCCACCATTCCCCGACAATCCGCCGCCGCTGTTTCTCTGGCCCGATCCAGGATTTCGGGCATGGCGTCAAAGGCCGCGACTTGATAGCCTCCGCGCGCAAACGCGAGCGCGATGCCCGTTCCCATGATGCCGGTACCCACCACCGCCACTTTATGAATATGCTCGATGTTCATATTCGCACCTTCTTTCGCCGGACCTCTATCTCCGAGGGGGTCTCCGATTTCACTGTCCGGTCAGTGCTTCGACAGATCCGCTCCGCCGAAAAACGCACAATTCCACGTCGGGCTGATCAGGACCTCGTTCATGCACACGCGTGGCGGGAGCTCCGCGACGAAACGGATTATCGCGCCGAGGTCCTCCGGCTGGAGCATCCGCTCCAGCTCTTCCTGTGGCGGCGGCGCAGGAGCTTCTTCAGCAGCGGAGTCGCCACCTCCCCAGGCATATTGACGGTCGCACGCAGCCCATTCGCGCCCTCTTCCATGTTGAAAGACTGGCCCAGCGCCAGAAGCGCGCTCTTCGCTGCGTTGTAGGCCGGGCCTACGGAATAAGCCGGAAACCTGCCCGACCATGACGAAATGATGATGACAGTACCCTCCTTGCGCGCTCGCATCGGCGGCAGCACCGCCATCATCGAATACGTCACGCCACTGAGATCCACGTCGACGACCTGGTCCCAGCCTTCGGGGGTGACATTCTTCCAGAACCGCTTGCCGATGTTGGTCCCCGCGCTGGCAACCAGAATATCGACGTGACCGTGTCGCCCCAGAATCTCGTTGACCACACGTTGAATCGCCTGAGCATCCGCGACGTCGACGCCTACGCCCTCGCCTTTACCGCCGGCCGTTCGAATCGATGCGGCAACGCGGTTACTCTCCGGTTGATCGCGCCCCGACACAATCACCAGCGCGCCGGCTTGCGCCAGCGCTCGCGCGCCCGCCTCGCCTATGCCGCTACTGCCCCCGGTGACCCAGGCGACCTTGCCAGACAATGTGCTCATCTTTCGTGTCTTCGCGGCGTTACATTTCGTGCTCGGTGCGGGCGATGATCTCGTCCTGCGCGGCCTTGTCCATTTCCGCAAAGTAGGCCGAGTAACCGGCGACGCGCACGATCAGGTCGCAGTATTTCTCCGGATCCTTCTGCGCGGCCAGCAGCGTCTCCTTGTTGATGACGTTAAACTGGATATGCCAGATCCGTTTGTCGCAATAGGTGCGGAGGTACGCCATCAACTTCCGCGTGCCATCCTCGCCCTGGAGCGATCCGGGGGAGAGTTTGACGTTGAACAGCGGCGCACACCAGTGCTTGGAGTCGCGCGGCTCGAACCCGGCGACGGAGTTGAGCAGCATCGTCGGCCCTTTGGTATCGTGCCCTTGCTGCGGCCCGCAGCCCTCGGACAAAGGCTCGTGGGCTTTGCGCCCGTTCGGCGTCGCCGCCGTTCCCATGCCCAGCTGGACCTGCACCGTCACCGGGAGCACGCGCTGCTCCCAGTTGCGGTTCACGACGTTGTTCGGATTATCGAGCTTCGCGACTTCTCCGAGAATGAACCGTTGAACCTTGCTCATCATCGCGTCGGCATAGGGATCGTGGTCACCCCATTTCGGCGCGTGGAGAGCGAGCTGGCGGATGGCTTCCTTGCCTTCGAAATTCGCCTCAATCGCCTCAATAATCTGCGCCATGGTGACCTTTTTGTCGTCGAAGACGAGCTTCTTGATCGCGACCAGCGAGTCGGAAAGCGTCGCCGGCCCGATCATGTCGAGGTTCACCAGGGAGACATAGTCTTTGCACTCGAAGCCCACGCCGGACACCATGGCGTCCTTCATTTCGTGCATGTATGGGGGGTTAACGATCGAACTGAAAGGCGAAGCGATGTGGCGCCAGCGGGTATTCTCGTAGAGGATCGTTCGGTCGAACACCTGCTTCAGGTAATATTTCATTTGTGTCGTGTAAGCGTCCCACACCTCGTCAAAGCTCTGGAACCGCCGCGGATCGCCAGTCTTCGGCCCAACCTGTAGATCCGTGAGCCGGCGGATCCTGCCGTCGTTCAAAGCCATTTCCAGCGGCATCACAAGGTTGCCGTAGGCGCTGCCGCAGTTATAGACCTCAGCGCGGATCTGGCGCACCTCTTCACAGCCGTTGACGGTGTAGTCGTACGCAAGAGGCAGCGGAACGCCCTTGGCCAGATACATCGGGATGACGATCTCGTCGTTCAGGAGCTTCGGATAGCCCTGCCCCTCCTTGATGGTCTCGGCGATCTCGTGCATAAGCCGTTCCGGCGTGGTGGTGTGAACGCGCACGGCGAGATCTGGCATGGTCACCCCGACGCCCCGCTTGGACTTGAGAAACAGGTAGGTCAGTTCGTTCGTCGCGTCTCGCCCGTCCGGCGTCTGACCACCCAGACAAACACATTCGAAATGAGCAAAGCCTTCCGTAGCGCCAGCCGCGTTCGCGGCGAGCGGCATGAAGATGTACTGGTACATCTTGAGGTAAAACATGCGCAGCAGGTCGACCACTTCGCCGTCGGTGATCCGGCCCGCGTCCTTGTCCGCCCGGTAGTACGGATAGAGGTACTGGTCCATCCGGCCGCTACCCACGTTGCCGCCGATGTTGAACTCGATCCGGGTCCAGGACTGGGTCCACCACTGGCATTGCAACGCCTCGTGGAAGGTGCGCGCCGGATTCTCAGGCACAAAGCGGCTGATCGCGGCGACCTTTTCCCACTTAGCTTTCTTCTCAGGATCCGTCTCCTGCTTCGCCAACTCCGCCGCGCTATCCGCATACCGGTGTGCCCAAGTGATCACGGCGTCGCAGGTGAGGATCCCGGCGTCGATGAACGCCTGCTTCTCGAAGTAGCGCGGGTCGGTTGCTTCAAGCGCCGCTTGCTTGGCTTCAAGTTCCTCGCGGATTCCCTTGAAACCGATCTTGAGTACGCGGTCGTAGTCCAACGTCCAGTTCTGGGATGAACGCGCAATGCCCGTCTCGAAATACACGCCGGTCGGTTGCATGTCTTCGGTCCAGGCGTATCGATAGGCGTCGGGCGCAGCCGTGCGCAGCAGATTGAGGAAGTTCACGTCGAGCGCGTGGGTCTTCCAGTAAGGGGCGACTTCATCCTCCATCACCTTCCAATCCGCGGAGGTCATGAACGCCTGCGACGGGCCCGGGTTGTCGTTGACCATCCATTTCAGTCGCCCGTAACCGCTCCCGTCACACTCGGCAAACGGCGTGACGTAGCGGCCGACCCACGGCGCGGGGGAGCCGATGATAGTCTCGTCCGGATGGATGAAGACGGGAATCTTCTCCGCGAACTCCTTGAGGAATTTCGCGTGCCGCACGTTAATCGGTTCGCCCTCGGTGCGTTTATAGACATCGGTCAGAATCTTCGCGCGCTCGACGAAGAGCCTGATCGGTTTGGTGCGGATTTCGCCGAGCAGGCGCTTAAATTCCTCGCTGGTTTCGACCCAGGTCGATTTGCCTTCTGCGATGGCTTTTTCCTGGGCTGAAAGCGCCGTTGCGGTTGCCATGACTGGCTTCCTTTCCTGTCTATAATTTCAGGTCAATGCTTTGCTGGCCGCGACACGTTCGCCGGCGCTGCTGCCGCTAAATGCCTCGTCGATGATCGCCTGCAGCCGCTGGATGGCCTCGGGCGTCGGCGCGCGAAAGTCTTCCAACTCGTAAACTCTCCCCAAAAACCCATACTTGCTCTCGCCGAATCGGTGATAGGGCAAGAGTTCGTAGTCGATCACGTTCTTGTGTGGCTTGATGAATGCCAGCACCGCACGGATGTGCCCCTCATCGTCATTCACACCGGGGATCAGCGGCGTGCGTGCGATGAATTTTGTGTTCGGGAACGTCTCGTAGGCCCGCTTGAAGTTTTGGAGGATGCGTGAGTTGTCCGCGCCGCACCATTTCTTGTGACGCTCGGGATCCGTTAGCTTGTGGTCGTGCAGCATGACATCGACGTGAGGCAGCATCTTCTCATAATTCCGCCACGGCACGTTTCCCGCGGTCTCGATCGCCGTGTTAATGCCGCGCAGGTGCGCCTCGGCAAGCAACGCCGCGCTGAAATCGGCTTGTAGCGTGCATTCTCCCCCGCTGAGTGTGATGCCGCCGCCGGATTCGCGATAAAATGCGCCGTCCTGTTCCACCTCGTCGAGCACCTGGTCCACGGTCATCTCCTCACCGAACAAGTGAAGTGCTCCGGTAGGACAAACCGAAACGCTTTCTACGCTGCAATCGGCTGCCAGCTCCCAGTTGACAAGGATGCGGTCGTCGGGGCCGTCAATTCCATAGAACGCGCCCTGCGGGCAGGGAGGCTTCAGGCAAAGGCCGCAAGCTTTTCGGCCGATGCACTTGGCCGGGTTATAGGCAAGTTCCGGCTTCGGATGGATGCTTTCGGGATTGCTGCACCACTTACAACGCAGCGAGCAGAACTTGAGGAAAACAGTGGTGCGGATTCCGGGGCCGTCATGGGTACAAAAATGCTGGATATTCAGCACGATGCCCTTCGGCGCGGCGGGCAACGAAGTGGCCATGGCGTTAGTCTCCGAGAGCGATGCCGAGCGAACGCGCGATCTGCATGAACACGCTGTCAGCGGGCACCGTGCGGACTTTATTGATAGCCTCGGCGAGTTGCACCCATTTCAGGTCGGGCGGGTTAAACGCGACCATCACGCCGGTTTTATTCTCGCGGATAGCACGCACCGCCGCAGCGCCATAGCCGAGTCCGAGTTGGCGGTCGACTGCGGTAGGCGGGCCGCCCTTGACGAGTTGACCAAGGACCAGCGGATAAGTCTCGTGATTGGTCAAACGTTGGAGTTCCAACGCTACCCGCTCCGCGGCATGACCGGAGCGCTCGATTATGTGCGCACCTTCTTCGTCGACGGCTCCCGGGGAGAGAGCAGCACGGAGCGGGTCGGTGCGAGTCGCGAGCGCCGGCGCCTGCAGGCCGGCCGCCGGCGTCGCGCCTTCGGCGACCACGACCAGGCCGTGCGCCCTTCCTGCCTTCAGCTTCTCGCTCAATTTCGCGGCAACCTTTTGCAGATCGTAAGCGATCTCGGGGATGAGCACTGCATCGGCGCACGCCGCCACCCCGCCTTGCAGCGCGAGCCAACCGGCGTGCTCGCCGCCGACCTCGATCACGCCGATCCTCCGTGCCGACTGCACGGCCTGCCGGACGCGGTCGAGCAATTCGGTCAGTGAAGCTCAGCGTGCTGTTGAAGCCGAAGGATAACTGCGTGGCCGCTATCTGGTTCTCGGCGGACTTCGGCACGCAAACCGTTGGGAGACCTTTGCGATGCAGCTTGAACAGGATGCTCAGCGCGTGCGCGTCCACGATGGAAATGACGGCGTCGACCCGCTCCTTTTGGATGAGAGCGAGCAATTCGTCCGATCGATCAATCTCCTCGACTGCGTTCTCCGCGTTAATCGTGCGGACTTGGAACGGATCGGTCCGCGTCGCCGTGCCGAGGATGCAGCCGGCCGTTCCCGCCAGGCCTTCCAACAGCGTAGGCGTAAGCCTAAGCAAACCGCCCTCCTGGTAGCGCTCGGGAAACAGCAATCCCTCGTAGCCGTCGCGAATACCAACGAGCTCCCAGCCCAATTCAGTCGCCGCGAGAACGGCCCCGGCGAGCACGGCGTTGAGCCCCGGCACGTAGCCGCCGCCGAGGTTGATGGCAATTCGTTTGGTCGTTGAAGTCATTGGGTGTTTCCAGTTCGGCGCCAAGTTTTGGTAAAGACCAGCTAACGAACGACCAACGCGAACTGAATGCGCGAAAGAACGAAAAGATCGAGTTCCACCGGAGGGATCCTCCCGGGAGGCCTCCTTACTGCATGAACCAGCCGTGGCTGACCACCATCGACTGGCCGGTCAGCGCGTTGCTCCGTGCGCCGGCGAAGAACAGCACCGCGTCGGCGACGTCCTCGGTGGTGGTGAACTCGCCGTCGACCGTCTCCTTCAGCATCACGTGCTTGATCACGTCCTCCTCGCTGATGCCGAGTTCCTTGGCCTGCTCGGGGATTTGCTTGTCGACCAGCGGCGTTCGCACGAAGCCGGGGCAGACGACGTTGGCGCGGACGTTGTGTTCGGCGCCCTCCTTGGCCACCACCTTGCAAAGCCCGATCAGCCCGTGCTTGGCGGTGACATAGGGCGCCTTCAGCATCGAGGCCTCCTTCGAGTGGACCGAGCCCATGTAGATCACGCTGCCGGACTTGGCCGCGTACATGTGCTTCAGGCAGGCCTTGGTGGTGAGGAACGCGCCGTCGAGATGGATCGCCAGCAGCTTCTTCCAGTCGGCAAACGGGAAATCGACGATCGGCTTGACGATCTGGATGCCGGCGTTGCTGACCAGGATGTCGATGCGGCCGTATTTCGCCATCGTGTCGGCGACGCCCTTCTCGACCGCGGCTTCGTCGGCGACGTTCATCGCCACGGCGAAGGCGTCCGATCCCTTTGATTTGATCTCCTTCGCGGTCGCTGTCGGCGGCGCCGAGATTGAGATCCGCGATCACCGGGATGCCGCCCTCGGCGGCGAAGCGGAGCGCGATTTCCTTGCCGATGCCGCTCGCGGCGCCGGTGACGATGGCGACTTTGCCGTCGAATCGAGACATTGGAGACTTCCCTTTCAAACTGCGGAGAGACGGGACGTCTATTTCAGGTAATCGAACACGACCGTGCCGAGGCCGAGCGTCAGGTCGGTGACGATAGTGGCTGGCCGAAACCACCTCGCGCACCGGCAGCCGCGCGACGTCGCACATCGCGTGCTCGAAGAGCTGGATCGCGGCCGGGCCGGTCCAGGCGCCTTTCACCGTGACGTCCTCGCAGTAGTAGCGCACCAGTTCGCAGATGCGCGGCGTGCAGTCCACGTGCGGGATGATCTTGATCATGAAGTTCGGCTCGCGCGAGGCTCTTCAGATCGGCGCCGGGTCGAGCTCGTGGTGCTTGTAGCCCATCGTGGCCGACACGCAGAGCACCGAGCCGTAATGCAGCGTGCAGACCAGCGTCTCGCTTTCATGCGAGACCTTCGGGCGTGGCCAGCTTCTTCGGAAAGCCCCAGATCTCGCGCCCGCCGGCGATCGGCGAGTTGTCGTCGAGATACATGGCGTGCACGTAGCCGCCTTCCTGCACCGTGCCGTCCGGCGCCCTGAAGCGCACCGGGATGACCTGGCCGGTCTCGGTGTAGTCGCCGAAGCCGGTGGAATCCGGCATGCGGATGAATTCGTAGGTGACCGTGTCGGCCGTCGGCTCGAGCGGTTCCGGCACCACCGCGCGCAATATGTCGGGATCGGTGCGGTAGGTGATGATGACGAATTCGCGGTTGTAGAATTTGTGGGCCCCCTTGGATAGGCGGGGTCGTTCAGCGGCATGGCGAAGGCTTTTTCGCGGACTTCGGCGAACTTCATGAGCTTAGTCTCCTGATTGGCAATGGCTTGTGTGGGGAAGCAGTTCGAGCTTTGACGATCCAGCTCATCCTACTCGCGGCCCTGGGCGGCGAGATCGAAAGTGAACACGCCGTCGTCTCCATTCGGGCGCTGGAGCACCTCCGGGTGACGCAATGTGCGAACGGCGTCGTTGTAGCCGGCGCTCCAATGCTCCTCCATCGTCCGGCGTGAGAATTCGTAGTCTTTCGATGTGCCCTCGTAATTCTTGGCGTGGTAGATCAGGTGGATCAGGTTGTAGACTTTCTCGATCGGCTTCGCTCGCGAGGATTTCCGCCTCCGGGGTTTGCCGGAGGTCTCGCGGAAGCTTTTCGAGGAGTTTGGCGGCGGCCGGCGGATCACCTGCTTTCTCTTGAACTGATCCGTCGCTGCTCGCGTGCGGCTGGAAAAGCGGATGTCCTTCTGGCGCAGCTCGCACTCGACGAGGTTGCGGGGAAACTCGCCCGCGCGCGCTCCAAAGATCGATCTGAAAGGCGAGCGTATCCTGACGCGGGCGGCTGTCGAGCACCCATTGCAGCGGCGTGTTCGACACCAGGCCGCCATCCCAATAATCCTCGCCTTCGATCTCGGTCGGCGGGAAACCCGGGCGGCAGCGAGCCGCTGGCCATCACATGCTCCGGGCGGATCTGGTGCGTGGTGCTGTCGAAATAGACGAAGTTGCCGGTGCGGACGTTCACCGCGCCGACGCTGAAGCGCATTGCGCCGGCATTAAGGCGGTCGAAATCGACCAGGCGCTCGAGCGTGGCCTTGAGGGGGGCGACGTCGTAGAAACTGACGGCCGCACTGCTGCCGGGCGGATGCAGAAAGGTCGGCGTGACGCGCGGCGTGAAGAAGCCGGGCGCGCCGCCGAGCAGGATGCCCATCGAGCGCCACTGATTGATGGCGGCGTGCATGTACTCGCCGTGGATGTCGACGCCGAGGGCGGTGGGGACGCCGAACGGTGGCCTGCTCACGGTTTCCCAGAAGGCGCGCAACTGCTCAACACGCTTTTCCGGCGGATTGCCGGCGATCAGGGCGGCGTTCACCGCGCCAATCGAGATGCCGGACGACCCAATCCGGATGCAGGTCCGCCTCCGCCAGCGCCTGATAGACTCCGGCTTGATAGGCGCCGAGGGCGCCTCCGCCTTGGAGGATTAGCGCAATGCGCTCGAACGGTGGTCGCTCAGTGAGCACATGGGTCTTGCGCTTTGACGTTTGGTCAGCAGACATTGAGTAACTCTTTCCAGCTGCGAGGTACGCAGCGCAGCATTAGGCCTGTCAAATCGCGGCTGACCTGCATTACCGCCACGAAAGAACATCGCACGAAAGATCCTATGTGGACGTCCCGGCCAACAAACATCGCCGACACCTTCGCCTCCGCGTAAATCTCGACACGCCTCACGCTAATTTCAGCTCTCTTTTGTCATGTTACTGTTATAAACGGGCTGGATCTGCACGACTGTAACATGCGGCCGGTCCGCCAGCTGGGGCAACAATAATAATCTAAACCGGCGCTGCTTGCGATTTTGCGACATTCGGTTCAGAATTTGCCTGCAAACTTGGGACCTTGGTGCGAGGGCTGTCGAAGGCCATGCCAGAAGGACAGCAGCGTGTCGGGGCCCTCGCCGAGGCTCCCAAGGTGCGATAACAGCTTGGCTCCGGTCCCGCCGAGGTTGCGGCAAGCGTCGGGATCGACGTTCGCCTGCTCGACGGTCCGGAGAACTCGATCCCCTTCACCGCGGCGGGCAAGCTCCTTCAGGAGGGCGCGGCGCGAACAGGATGCCCACATTTGGGGCTTCTGGTCGGAGAACGGGCCGACACAAGAAGCCTCGGACTTGTCGGTCGTCTGATGCGCAACGCCCCGATAGAGGCAAGGCCATCGGCCCTTTGATCTTCACGCAGGTTGTAGGTTGGCAGTTTGGCGTGAAACTCCGAGTTCGTGCGATTTCAGAAACTTGCGATTTGGCCCTCCCGCTTAGTTTGGCCGTTAACGGGTTCTGCCTCAAACTCTGTTGCGGAAGTGCCTATAGAGGCAACATACGCGCGCGCAAAAGTTCCGGGCCCGCCCGACCATACATTGCTCGTTTAAGAGCCTTTAGGCGGTTGATCTGTCCTTCCGTTTGGCCGTTGCTCCAACGCTCTGTGATTGCATTTCTGACAGCATCAATATCCCTGTGCAGTGCGCGAGCGAACCGCTGCATCGCGTAGAGGCCGGACTCCCGTGCGTCCTTTAGCCACGCGCCAAGCTTGCCAGCATTCTTGCTTCGCAGGATGCCGCGGAACCGCATGGCGAGCCGTCGCATGGCGGCGAAGTCCGGACATTCGCCTTTGAGCACGTCAACTTTTGCCGCCTGGGCGCTTGTCAGCATTCCGCGCGGCTTGACGCAGAGCGCCGCGGCGACGATCCGCGAGATCGATCGCCCCGTCGCCGGATCGACCGACGGCGTCCTTGCAGCGGGCAGCTCAGGTCGCGCCACCTTGCGTTGTGGATTCCGCCATTTCGCCAGCAACCGCTCAAGGTTTGAAAAACTGCCCGTATAGCCGCGCGCCTTGATTTCTTGGAACAGACGCCGGCCGCGCGCACAACCCTCAGACCAGCGGCGCGTTAGATATTCTTCGAAATAACGTGGCGAAGTCGTTTTTGGCGCTGCGGCGTTGCGCTGGGGAAGCGCGTCAGCCCGGATCCATTTGGCGATCGTGCGGCGATCGAACCCCGTCTGTCGCACGATGTCGCTGACGGATCTTCCTTCCCTATGCAGCGCACCGACCCGATCAAACAACGCTTGCCTTGAACGCTGGCTCGCCATTCTGGTGAGGCAGCGATGCTCGGCGCTGCCATGTTTATCCCGTGGACTGCGCGAAATCACAGGCTCGCGCTCGTCGTCGACCTCCGCGGGCAACAAGGGGCGAGCGGAGGACCCGTCCGCGCGGCCGAGTTGCGCCTGAATGGCCTCGCGCAGGTTCTGCAAAATATGGAAGCGGTCGGCGACTTGCCGCGCTTGCGGCGCGCCTTCATGTGCGCCCTGGGCGAAGGAACCGCAGCGATCGCGGCTGACGATCTCGATGTCAGGATGTTGCTTGAGCCAGTCCGCTGTCGCGCTCGCCGAACGATCCGGCAAAAGGTCGATCACCTCACGCCGCTCCAGGTCCACGATGATGGTCCCATAAGCGGAACCCTTTCGCCACGCCCAATCGTCAACGCCCACCACTCGCACGCTCGTTTCGGCGCGGCGCGCCTTTGTCTGCCGTTTGAGGCAGCGCAGGATCGTATCGTCGCTGGTCGGCATGCCGATCCGCCTCAGCAACCGTTCACCTCGCCGGCCGCCGACGCCGTGGCCAAAGAGATGAACGAGTTCGGCCGCCCGACGGGTGCGGCGCGCCAGAGGCGCGGCGATCTCGGGCAATTGCTCGGCGAAGGTTTGCCGCTTGCAAGCTTTGAAACGACATTGCCATCGCTGGATACGAAGCTTCACGATCACGCCCAAGCCTTGCGCCGGCAGATCTTGCAGATGGCGCTCATGCCAGCCATGCCGGTGCAATGACTGCGTCCCGCAGTCTGGACACACGCCGAACCCGTCACCGACCGCCGAAATCATCCATTGGCCATGACCCTGTTCCGCGCTCAAAATTTGCACGCCGCGCCCAGAAGCTCCAGTCTGTCGACCAAGGTCTTGGTATCCCACCCAGCCACGATGTCGGCGATGAATGTGCCGATCTCGGAGCGGTTCGGCACGATGGTGTTCACGACAAGCTGCCGGGCCCAATCGTGATCATGGCTCGGATGCGATCGTCGCCATCCAGCCAATTGGCCAAAGAGAGCAGCGCGCGCTCGATACCACTAGAAAATATTCCGCCGGGAGCCACCGACTTCGCCCTGATTTCTTCTTCGATCTCGCTGCTCAACCACTCGAGCATGACGTGTGCTCCTCCCGGCGACAAAATCTTGCAGACCGAGAATGATTACGACCCCGCCGTCGGTCGTTACGCTCGCTATGCAGCACTACGCAATGCTGGCTCCTAACCTCGTCTACACAACCGTCACGCGCCGCAAGCGCCTCGTCGTCATCGTCGGCCAGCGCCGGGCGCTGGCGGTCGCCGTGCGCAGCGGGGGGCGAGGACGTCGTGGACGACTGTGACTCCGCTGGACCCCACGCCATAAACACCGCGGGCGCAAACGACACCGGACCCTCCTCTTCGACCGAGGTCATCACGCTTCCTGTGACGATGAGGGTGGCGAAGGACGTTAAGATCGCGGTCTTCATGGGGACGCTCCTCGAAGCGCAACCCCGAATCGACCTGCTGGTAGGGTGCTCTTAAAGGAACGCTGACCCTCGCCGCAACGCGGCAAGGGTTTGGCGCTTAGATTGTCGACAAAACAATCCCGGGGTCGCTCGATCTCGTCGATCCTTGGATTCGTTCGGTTCAGACGAGGGAATCGACGCAGAAGGTTGGGTGTCAATATTTAGCCACGACCGGAGCGGGCGCGGCGGTGTCGAACTTGTAGCTGAAGCCGACCTGCACGCGGTTCTCGTTGATCGTGCGATTGCCGTACGCGCCAATCGCGCCAAGGAGCGGGTAGTAAACGCCCGACGGGCCGAACGAATTGTTGGCGTAAACGGTGGAGTGACCGAACTGGGTGTAGCGATATTCAGCCCGGATTGACCAATTGTTGGTGACGGCATATTCGAGACCGCCGCCAGCCGTCCAGCCAACGCGGGTGGTCGACGTGCTGTCATAGCCGTAAGGCGTCGAAATGCTGCCGTTGAAGCCGCCGAAGGCGACGCCGCCTGTGGCGTAAAGCAGAACGCGATCCCAGGCGTAGCCGACGCGGCCACGGATCGAACCCTGCACGCCAAGGTTGGCGCTGATCGTCGTCGGGACAAAGGTTGGGAATGCAGTGTAAGCGCCTATGAGCGGATCGCCAGAGACGGTCTTGCTGAGGCTCGACCCGTCGATGTCGCCTTCGAGGCCGATGACGAACTGACTGAGCTGCAGGTTATAGCCGACATGCGCGCCGCCGATGACGCCGCTGTTGTTGGAGCTGAAGCTCGTGTAGTCGCCGAAGTTGTCGCCCAGGTTGGTGTTGGACGTGCCCCAGGCGTAGCCGATCTGGCCGCCGACATAGATGCCGGTCCAGGTGAAGATGGGGGCCGGCGGCACATAGACCGGCGGCGGAGCGCGGGACGGAAGATCCGCGGCGAACGCCGATCCGGCCAGCGCCATCGCGCCGATCGAAGCCAGGAGAGTACAACGTAAAACCATTTCTTAATTCCTCGTGGATTTGGGTTTTCGACGGCTCTGAAGTAGCCACGTATGGCTCATTCAAAACAGGGAAAGTGGAAGCGGCCGGAGCGCAAGGCATGTCTAGATCCCGCTGAACCGACAGGTGCCGCCGGCGCGGGCCTCATTGAGACGCGACAATTCGAACGAGACCGCGGCGATGTGGCGATATTCACGTTTCGCGCTCCGGTTCGGCGCGAATCCATATTCAAGGCCGCCGCCGAATTTGATGGAGACATCATCAAACCGCCCGGTGAGGGTGTTGGTGGAGGCCTCAACAGAAGATCGTTCAGCGCGACCAGCAAATCCGCGCGAAACGAGCGCAGCGCATTTAGGCAGAACGCGGGTCGACATGGCGGAAGGTCTCCGAGTGATCTGATCGCACGTAAGCTAACGCCAACTGAACGAATTGGACATAAGAATCGCACAAATTGAGATTTCCTAAATCGGTCGTGTTGTATGCTTGCAACATTTGGCGCGAAGTGTGTATGGGATGAGCGCATCCAGCCATATCTGAAGGAACGATTGCCCAAAAAACGTACTCGAAACGACGTCCTATCCGGGTAGGGGTATTTCTGAATCACCCGTTCTGTAGCGCAGCCGCCATGCGCCGGGTGAATGTCCCGTCCACCGTCTGAAGGCGCGGATGAACACGCTGGTCTCTGAATACCGCAGCTGATTTGCAATGTCGGCGACAGACGTCTCCGTCGTCTCGAGCAACTCCGTCGCCAGGGCAAGGCGGACCTCGTCAACAACACATCGGAAGGTCATATTTTCCTGCCGCAAACGTCGGTTGAGCGTGCGGCCGCTGATCGCCAATGCCGCCGCCGCCATTTCTAACGAGGGTTCCGAGAACCCTATCCCCGCAACAATGACGCGCCGGAGATGGTCCGAGAGTTTCGTGGAACGTTCTCGATCGGTTTTTTCAAGATGTTGCTCGATCAGGGTGCGAAGGGCCATCGATGCTGGCGGTATGGGCTCGTCCAGCCAATGCGGCGAAAAGACGAGTGCGCTTGCGCCCGCGCCGAACTCGACTGTCGGGCCAAAGAAGGTCGTGTAAGGCCTGATGTCGGCGGGCCGCTGACGCGGCAGGCGCACCTTGATCGGCGCCCACGCAGGCGAGACCAACTCCTTCATGAGACAATAGGCGATTGCCATGGCTCCATCGCCGATGATGTCTCGCCCGACGCTTCTGGACGGAATCACATATTCCAGGCTCACGCTCTCGTCAGCGACGACGAGTTGCGCGAGGGCCGCTTGGTCATGGTGATGGAAATAGCGAATGATAGTTCGAAGCGCCGCTCCCACATTTGGCGAGTTCCGTGCGATCGAATGGAGGATTCCAAGGTAGGCGCCGCCGCTTCGCTCGCCGAGGAGCAGACCAAAATGCTTGCAGTTCGTCTCGCGGACGCAGATGTCCAAAAGATGGCCCAACGATGCGTACGTTATGAGGTGATCAGCATTGTCGAGGACTTTTGGCTCGAGCTTAGCTCTGCGCGCGATCGCATCCGCGTCGAGGTCAAACTCGCGCAACAGCGACGGGATAAAACTCGCGCCTCCAACTCTGATCAAGGTCGGCAATCCGGCATTCTTCGGCTGCGGCCCGTCCATCTCCCTCTCCCAAATGCCGTCGCCCGCCGGCGCATCCGGCGCGCCCAAGAACTTCGGCGGCGCCGCGTCTCGGAATGTGCATGGAACCCGCGATCATCCCATGGCCTTGAACGGCTCAACGTTTGCGAGCGCAGGCTTCTCGTTGAGCACGAGCGGCACGCGGTCCAGACAATAATCGCGCTGCGCCGGCCGGCGTCGGCCAACATGATCGTGCGTTCGCGATAGGCGGCGGCCTGGACCTGTTGCGCCCATTCGAAGCCTCGCGCCCGCAGTCCCTTATGCCAAGTCCGCGGAAGCGCGACTGAAGGTGGGGGCAAGATCGGGATGGCGTGATTCACCATGGCGAACGCTGATGGAGATGATTCGCCATGGCCACGCCGTTCGCGCTGCGGAGGGACATTGAGGGAGCGCAGCTTCGCACGCTTGTCAAACAGACCAAGGATGCCGCTTTCGCTCGCCGGATGTTGATGCTCGCCGAGATTTACGAGGGAGGTTCGCGCCCGGACGCCCCCGCATTGGCGGCGTCGGTTTGCAAACCATTCGCGATTGGGTTTTGCACTTCGACGTTTGGTCAGCAGACATCAGTAACTCTTTCCAGCTGCGAAGTACGCAGCGCAGCATGAGGCCTGTCACATCGCGGCTGACCAGCGTTACCACCACGAAAGAACATCGCACGAAGATCCTATGTGGCCGTCCTGGCCCGCAAGCACCGCCGGCGCCTCCGCATAAACCTCGACATGCCTCACGCTAATTTCAGCTCTCTTTTGTCATGTTACTGTTATAAACGGGCCGGAGCTGTACGACTATAACGTGCGACCAGTCCGCCGGCAGGGGCAACAATAATAATCTAAACCGGCGCTGCTTGCGTTTTTGCGACATTCGGTTCAGAATTTGCCTGCAAACTCGGGACTTGGTGCGAGGGCTGTCGCAAGTCATGCCAGAAGGACAGCAGCGTGTCGGGGCACTCGCCGAGGCTCCCAAGGTGCTACAACAGCTTGGCGCCGATCCCGCCGAGGTTGCGGCAAGCGTCGGGATCGACGTTCGCCTGCTCGAACGACCCGGAGAATTCGATCCCGTTCACCGCGGCGGGCAGGCTCCTTCAGGAGGGCGCGGCGCGAACAGGATGCCCACATTTCGGGCTTCTGGTCGGAGAACTGGCCGACACGAGAAGCCTCGGACTTGTCGGTCGTCTGATGCGCAATGCCCCGACCTTTGGTCGCGCATTACAGGACCTCGTCGATAATCAGCGTCGCTACATCAGAGGCGCGGCGGTTTATCTTGTTGCGCGCGATGGTGTGGCCTGGATCGGATATGCCGTCCACCACTCCCAAGCCGTGGGCGCCGATCATTTGCGCGATGGCGCGGCCGCCGTCGGCTTCAACATGATACGGGAACTCTGCGGGGCTTTGCCCGACGAAGTGCTCCTGTCCCGGCGGCCGCCAGCCGACGCCCGGCCCTATCGCCGTTTCTTCCGGGTCCCCGTCCGTTTCGACGCCGAGCAAACGGCCCTCGTCCTTCCCGCGCGCGAGCTCGAACGTCCTGTGCCCGGCGCCGATTTCCGTATGCGCGCGACGCTCGAAGAAGCAGTCGCGAAATATTGGACGGTGGCCTTGCCCAATGTCACGGACCACGTCGTACGGATGCTCCACCCGCGTGTCCTGTTCGGAGACTTCACGCTGGAGGCGGTAGCGGACTGCCTGAGGATGCATCCGCGGACGCTAAATCGCCGTCTGCGCGAGGAGCACACGACATTCCGCAAGCTCTTGAACCAGGCTCGCTTTGACATGGCGCGACAGCTGCTCGCTGGCACTCGCATGGACGCCGGCGGTATATCCGCCGCTTTAGGCTACGCCGAGATGAGCGCGTTTTCCCACGCATTCCGTCGCATGGCGAGGACATCGCCAGCCGAATGGCGCGCGGGCCAGGCGGAAGTCGCGCTCGCGCCGCCGCCGACCGCTCCGGCGGGAGGATAAGCCCGCGGGCAAGAGCGGGAAACTCGGCGCGGGCGGCGTAAAATTGATTCCTTGGGCGCTCGGCTAATTGCCAAGGAGCCTTGGTCGATCGCGAAGCACCAAATCGCTCGTTTACGTTGCGCCAAGAGAGGGCGTTCTTAGAGACCGCTAAACCTGATCCGCGCGAGAGCCGACTGCGGGCGCCGCCTTCTTGGCCCGGCCAAAGGCCTCAGCAACGCCGCCTTTCAGAAACGCCTGCGGATCGACCCTCCCGAATATTTCGATCAATTTCGCCACCGCCCCGGTCCACCCCGTCTGGTGGCTCGCGCCGATGCCCGCTCCGTTATCGCCGTGGAAATATTCGTAGAACAGGAGATAGTCGCGCCAGTGCGGATCGGTCTGGAATTTCTCGGACCCGCCATACACTGGTCGCCGCCCCGCTTGATCGCGAAGGAAAATGCGGGTCAGTCGATTGGCGATCTCGCGGCTGACCTCGAAAAGGTTCATCAGGTTGCCGGAGCCGGTCGGACATTCGACTTTAAACGTGTCGCCGTAATACAAATAATATTGCAGAAGGGCGCGCACCAACAGCGCGTTCACCGGTATCCAGATCGGCCCGCGCCAATTGGAGTTGCCGCCGAACATGCCGGTGTCCAACTCCGCGGGAAGATAGTTCACTCGGTATTCTTGGCCTTGGACGAAGAACACAAAGGGATGCTCAGCGTGATGACGCGACAGCGCGCGTATGCCATAGGGGCTGAGGAACTCGTCCTCGTCGAGCATCCTGGACAGGATTCTGCGGAGCCGGTCCTGGTTCACGAGAACTCAGGATGCCGCGGTCGTTGACGCCAAAATGACCAGGCCCAGTGGGGTGAATCGTGTCGAGCAGGTCCGGCATTCGCCGCAACCGTTCCAGAAAGGTCCCCACGAGGTTCGCAACCCTTTGCCGCTCCGACGGCTCGGTGACGGTGACTGCACAGACGGGGAGCAGCCCCACCACGGAGCGCACCTTCAGTCGCATGGCGCCACCGTCGGGCAGTCGAAGGACGTCGTAATAAAAACCATCCTCCTCGTCCCACATGCCGTCCGCGCCGGCCCCGTTCATCGAGCGGCCGATCCAAAGAAACTGCTCCGCGAACTTCGTCGCCATGTCCTCATAGGCCGGATCGCGCTTTGTCAGCTCCACACCGATTTCGAGCATGTTCTGACAGAATAGCGCCATCCAGGCCGTCCCGTCGGCCTGTTCGAGGTAGCCCCCTGTCGGCAGCGGCGCGCTGCGATCGAAAACCCCGATGTTGTCAAGGCCCAGGAAGCCGCCCTCGAAAAGGTTCTTGCCGAACCGGTCCTTGCGGTTGGTCCACCACGTGAAATTCAGCGAGAGCTTGCTGAAGACGCGCGCGAGGAACCCGAGATCAGGTTCGCGGCCGAGGGCTTGCTCCGTCCGATGCAAGAAGATCGCCGCCCAAGCGTGCACCGGCGGATTGACGTCGCTGAAGTTCCACTCGTAAGCGGGGATCTGTCCTGTCGGATGCAGATAAAAGGACTTCAACATCAGTTCGAGCTGGCGCTCCGCAAAATCGATGTCGACCGTCGAGAGCGCGATCGCGTGAAACGCCAGGTCCCAGGCCGCGAACCACGGATATTCCCATTTGTCCGGCATCGAGATGATGGCGTCGTTGACCATGTGCGCCCATTCGCGGTTCCGCGTCGCCTGGCCTCTCGCGTGGGCCGGATCGCCAGCGTGTTCCTGAAGCCACGTGGCAAGGTCGAAGAAATAATACTGCTTGCTCCACAACATTCCCGCCAACGCTTGCCGCATGACGTTGGCGGCGTCCTCTTGGACGTTCGCTGGCGCGACTGCGCGGTAGAATTCGTCCGCCTCCCGCCGTCGGCGCTCCAGCATCTGCGAAAAACGCCCACCGAAGGGATCGCCAATCGCGTCGGGGGCGATCTTGGTTAGCCGAAGGCGGACCGCTGCGGTCTGTCCAGGCCCTACGTCGAGCTGGTAGTGTGTGGCTGCCTTGGTCCCCACCAAGTCCGGATTCACAGCGCCATCTCTGCCCGCGACGATGAAATCGTTGATCCCGTCCTTCACGTAGGGCGCCTGCGTTAGGCGTGCCGAAGACCCGCTGATTATTGGTCTCATTCTCTGTGAAGAGTAGCGAGGGATTCCCTTCGCAATAGAGGAAATAGTCGCCGAGTTCGGCATCGGACGCCGCGACGCACGCGATCCCGTTCTTTGCGGCGAGCGCTCGCAGGGAAGGCTTGGGCGCATCGGGCCACCAAGTCCAAACATTACGGAACCAGAGCGTGGGGAGCATGTGAACCGGCGCGGCGAGGGGGCCGCGATTGCACACGCTGATCTGGATGAGAATGTCAGTTGGGGTCTCCTTGGCGTATTCCACGAAGACATCGAAGTAGCGACCCTGGTTGAATACGCCGGTATCAATCAGCTCATACTCTGGTTCCGTGCGATCGCGCCTCCGATTGGTCTCCACCAGATCGCCATACGGAAATTCGCCTTGCGGATATTTGTAAAGCATCTTCATGTAGGAATGGGTCGGCGTACTGTCGATGTAGAAGTAGTACTCCTTGACGTCTTCGCCATGGTTTCCCTCGCTGTTCGTCAGGCCGAACATACGCTCCTTGAGTATGGGATCCTTGCCGTTCCACAGAGCGAGCGCAAAGCATAAACGCTGCTTGTCGTCGCTAAAGCCGGCGATGCCATCCTCGCCCCAATGATAGGCGCGCGAGCGCGCCTGATCGTGGGTAAAATAGGCCCAGGCGTCGCCATTCTCGCTGTAGTCTTCCCTGACGGTTCCCCACTGGCGTTCGCTGAGATAGGGGCCCCACAACTTCCAAGGCGTCCCGGCGTCCCGGCTCTCTTGAAGGCGCGACCGTTCTGCCGCCCCGCCGCGATCGATGGTTGGCGTCTCGGACATCGTCTTCTCCTCGCCTCATATTGCCGACTGATCCGGCCCCAGGCGCAGAGCCGGGACGGGTCAGGATCGTGGATTCGCGGCGGAGCCGCCCATCACCTACCGTTAATAGCCATCAAGGTGACAGTACGCGACATTTGTGACCGAGGTGAAATCGGGTCCGCAATCCATCTTCGGCGATGGGCGCCTGACCCGCGCCTTGGGGCCAGCCTCTATGTCCTGACCCGGCGCCCGAAGTCGGGCGGGGTCACCTGGCTCGGTAAGCCGCCGTGTTCAGCCATAACCCTTCCGCATCTTGCCACGGAAAAGCCAGTAGACGGCAATGGTGTAGGCGACGACCACCGGCAGCACAAACACTCCCGCGCCCCAGAACAAAAAAGAAAGTGACGCCTCGGGAGCGGCCGCATTGCCCACGGATACAGAGTACGGAATCATGTAGGGCCAGAACAGGACCGCGAGGGTTGCGAAGGACGCCAGGAAGAACAACACTGTCATGACGAACGGCCAGCTATCGCGGCGGCGTTGGGCGCCCGCGAAAACGCCGAAGATGGCCGCTAGGCCGATTGCCGGAAAGATCAAGCCCCACCATCGGCCAAGAAACACCGTGCCGATGACCCGATCCCGTTCGGCGATCGAAGCGATGGCGGCAACTGCGATCACTATGAGCACGGCGGCGGCCAAGCGAGGCACCCTCGGCCACGCCCATTCGCGCAGCCTGCCCTCGGACTTCAGCACAAGCCAGCCTGCGCCGAGCAAAGCGTAACCGAGCACGAGGCCAACGCCGGTGAACACGGGCAAAGGCGCGAGCCACTCGAAGCGGCCGCCGGAATACTGCCCGTCAGCGACAGGGATGCCACGGATCATCGCGCCGACCGCTGCGCCCTGAACGAAGGCGACGATCGTCGAACCGAGAAAAAAACCCCAGTCCCACAATCCGCGCGCGCCACCGCGGTAGCGGAACTCGAAGGCGACGCCGCGGAAGATCAGCCCGAACAGCAGCAGCAGCACCGGGATGTAAAACGCCGGCAGAAAAACGGCATAGACGGTCGGGAACGCGGCGAAGAGCGAGGCGCCGACTACGACGAGCCAGGTCTCATTGCCATCCCAGAACGGGGAGATCGCATCCATCATTTCATTGCGCAGCGCGCAGTCGCGGGTGGTTCCGAACAGGATTCCCACTCCGAGATCGAAGCCATCGAGAACGACATAAACCACGATGGCGACGGCGATGACGGCCGCCCAGAACAGCGCCAGCGCGGACGGTTCCATACCCATCACTTCCTCCCGACTGGCGCGACCTGCATGGCGACGGCGGGCACACGGGCGAGCGTCGAGTCGCCAGGTCCTTCCTCCGCCGCCGCCGGTCCATCGCGCAAGAGACGATAGACGTAATAGAACCCGAACGAGTAGATTACCGCGTAAACCGCGATGTAGCCGAGGAGCGAAAACACAACATCGCCGGTCGCAAGCGAGGGGGTCACAGCGTCCTTGGTGCGCAGAAGGCCATAGACGACCCACGGCTGCCGGCCGACCTCCGCGGTGAACCACCCAGACAGCACGGCGACGAACCCGGCGGGAAAAGACAGAAACGCCGCCCATAGGAACCAGCGCGCATCGTCCAGTTTTCGTCGCCAGAGCAGCAAGAGACCGAACCAGGAGACGGCCATCATGATCAGTCCCATGCCGACCATCAGGCGGAAGGTGAAGAACGGAATGACCACCGGCGGGCGATCTTCCAGCGGGAACGCTTTGAGCCCAACCTCTTTTCCATCCCACGTGCCGGATGCGATGAAACTGCCGAGCTTCGGCACTTCGATCGCCAACAGGTTGCGTTCGGCCGACGGGTCAGGGAGGGCGATCAGCACCTCACTTGCGGGTTGCTGTGTGTCCCAGCGCGCCTCGATCGCAGCGAATTTCGCCGGCTGATAGTGATGAACGTACTCGCCCGTAAGGTGGCCAAGGAACATTTGAATCGGTATGATTGCTGCGACGAGGCCGAGGCCCCAGTGCAGCATGACCCGGGCCTCGGCCAGCTGCCGCCTTCGCAGAAGGTACCAGGCGCCGGTGGCGATAATGCTCATCCCAGTGGTGAGGAATGCGGCCAGCAGCATGTGCGGCCAGCGCACCCGCATGACCGGGCCGATCGTGATCGCCCACCAATCGACGGGCACAATCCGGCCGTCGACCAACGCGTGGCCCAAGGGGACCTGCATCCAACTGTTGTTGCACAGGATCCAGAATGACGACAGCATTGTTCCAAAAGAAACCATGCAGCACGAGAAGAAATAGAACCATGGCGGCGCGCGGTCTCGACCGAGCAGCATCACGCCGAAAAACGTCGCCTCCAGGAGGAACGCGGTAAACCCCTCGTAGCCGAGCAGCGGTCCCTGGATCGGCCCGGTACGCTCGGCCAGCACGCTCCAGTTGGTGCCGAACTGAAATGCCATGACGATGCCGGAGACGACGCCCATGCCGAACGACAGCGCGAACACCTTCATCCAGAAATCGAACACACGCCGAAAGACCGGGTTTCCTGTCGCGAGCAGCGCCCCCTCGAGGGTCGCAAGCCACGCGGCGAGCCCGATGGTGAAGGAGGGAAAGATGATGTGGAAGCTGACGACGAAGGCGAATTGGATGCGCGAGAGCAGCACAGGGTCGAAAATCATGGGGCAGACCTCGCATTTTCCCACAGCGCGCCCGACGCGTCTTCGCGCCGCCGGGATGTCAGAACCATCGCTTCGCGGGGTCCCCGCCCAGACACAGAACGGCGATCTTGCCGCTCCCTTGTTTCGCTGCCAGGGGTGACCCGCCATCGGCCGCCACGGCGACCGTTTGGGCTCCACACCGCCCCGATCGCGACGCCGAGATATTCCCCCCCGCTTCGGGCCGTTGGCGGCGTCCAGCGCGCATAATTTGCGGTCGGTGTCGCCGAAGAGCACGACGGCCTCCGGCCGTAGGCCGTGCTGCCCACGATCGGGTGATTGAACTCGGGCCGCCACGCCCGGACGCCGGATCCATCTACTCTAATCCTTGTCCAAAGTAGCCGAATTGCCCCGCGCGATGAAAGCGTTGAACGTCGACATGTCCAGCTTCGCCGCCCACCTCATTAAAGGGATCTGCTATGTGTCGGTCTCCGGCGGCCCAAATGCCGCGACGTCCTCTTGGTAGATCGCGAAGATATTGCCCTCTGGGTCGGCGAGGACGGCGTACCAAGCCGTCTTCGGCACAGCTGCCCTCGGCCGCAGCACGACTGCCCCGAGCCGCTCGGCGTCCGCCACGGCGTCATCAAGTGACGTCACGTGGACATAATGAACCCAACTGCGCGCGCCGCCGACAGGGCGATAGGTCAGCCCGCCGGCTATGGCGTACCGCCCCCGACCACCGGTGTCGATCCGCCAGTAGTTCGGCCGAGGCCCGCGCTCGAATCGCCAGCCAAATAACTTGCCGTAGAACTCCACGAGCGCTGCCGGCTCCTCCGTGTAAATCTCAAAGTGCATCACGGCGCCGGGCACTGCTCGCGCTCCAACGTTGTTTAAGTTCTCATCTTTTCGGAAGTGGGGCGCCGCAATCTTTACAGTGCGATGCCTCACATCTAGCCTAACCACTTCCTTGATGACGCGGTTACCTAACCACGACACATGGATCGCGGCTTGCGATTTCGCGACAGCCAGGCCAAAGACGGAATTTGCCGCGGGGAGAAATGGAAGCGGCGCTTGCGTCTGGCGGCGCGCTGAACTCGGGCCGAATTTCGTCTTTCAAGCGCTGCCGTTCGGGGGGCGCGATGAACCCTGCCGAGATCGGGCCGGCGCCCTTGCTCGGCGCCCTCCCCGACTTCATGTTCAAACGGCAATGACAGGCCCCATGGAAGAAAAACTCATCGAGGCGTTAAGGAAGGTCGACGGGCATGGCGACGTCGCGCCGCCTAACGTTTAGGATCCGATGACGATGGTGCTCCGCCAGATGGCCATCCAGGCCGATCTTATGCGCTGGGACGACAGCCGGGGCCATTATGTGCCGACTGGAACGGGTCGGAGCCGAATCAGCGCGCGGCCGCGCGCCCGGCGTGGTGGTAGGCTTCAAACAACGCGACGACCGAACCGCTGCATCACCGCAACGGAAAGCAGATTGACGCCCGGCGCGCGCCTAAAGACGGCGCAGAGGCATGACGACCACAGAATACGGTCAATCGCGCGCTGTAGGCGCCGCTCGGCTCTTTGACGCACTGTGGCATTCCTGTTTCGCGCGGCGCCCGCCTGAATCGTTTGGTCGTTATCGCCCCGGCTCCAAAGCGCTCTACGGCAATTGCGTCAGACCGTTTAGGGCGCCGCGCAATCGCCCCTTGCGAACCTTGTTGTGAAATAATTCGGCTGATTTAGAGCGGGCTGTCAATTCTAAGATGAAATTGTGCGAAATGATCGAATGACTTTCGGAAGAATTCCCGCCGGGCGCGGACGGCGATTGAATCAAGAAAGGGCGCGCGCCGATTCATGATCTTCTGATTGGCTGCCTCAGGCCGATCGTGCCGGACACTGCTCCCGTCCGCTCGACGATGTCGACCATCGCCGTTGGCGCAATGTTGTACCGCGGCCGCAACTTGCGCGGAACGCAGGTCAAATTCATCGCCGCGCGAATTTCCGCCGAGGTGTAGAATTGTGTGAAGCGCCCGCACATCGGCGCAATCTATCATGCCGCGACGCGCCTCCGCCAGACCTTGCGCGTCAGCCTTGCAGTCTCCGCTCCTCCCACTGCAGGCCAGCCTCTGCGATGAACGGCAGGACCGCCGGCGAGGCCTCGATCACCTTATAGGCGACGCCGCAGCGCCGGACGGCCGACCGACGCCGGCGCAGCCCCTTACGTACGAAGTCCCGCGCCATCTCCTCCGATCCGAAGGCGCGCCAGATCATGCGCCCGCGGCCGCCGATGCGGCCGAACGAGACCCGGGCGGTCCAATTCCCGAAAAGATCGAGTCCCGCTTCGACGGCCCATGACCGGCGGCGATTGAGCGCCGGGTCGCACGCCCGCAGCAGGACTTTGATCGCGTCCATCGTCGGCATCGCTCGCTCGCAACAAAGGGTTTCGCGTTCGCGCCGCAGTAAATCACGAAAGGAGGGAGAGAGCAAAGGAGAGGCGAATTGGCTACCGCAATGACGGCCGCGCCGACAAGGGGTCGGGCCGGCGAGCCGCTACGCTGGTCTCGGCGGCCCCGCTGGCGCGCCCTTGCAGCGCGACCGCATCGCGGTCGGCCTGTGGGTATCAGGCCAGCGAAATGGAGGCGGGCGAAGGACGCCGCTCCCGCTCCTGACGACAGGAGTTGGGAGCCCACGCCATGACAACCTATGATCCCGAAATCGAGAGGCTGCGCGTAGAAGTAAGCTGCGCGACGCTGCTCGAGCGCCTGCCGCCGCCCTGGCTGCTCGACCGGGCGGAGAGCACAAAGAACTGCCTCAAATACCGTCGCGAGGTCGGCGAGGTTCTGATCGTCAACCACGCGGGCCGCGGCTGGTGGGATCCGCAGAGCGAGGCCAGGGGCGACGTTTTCGACCTCGTCCAGCATTTCGACCCAAGCCTCAATTTCGGCGAGGTCCGCAAGCTGCTGCGTCCCTTCATCGGCCTCAGCCCGACATTTCCGGAGGCGACGCGGCGGCGAGATCGGGCGTCTTGCGGTCCGATACCGGCGGACAGATGGGCGTTTCGGCCGCCGTTGCGGCCGGCCTCGCCAGGATGGCGCTATCTGACGCAGGAGCGCCGGCTGCCGGAGAGCGTCATCAAGGCCGCCGCCGCGGCCGATGTGCTGCGCGAAGGCGCCTATGGAAGCCCCTGGTTCGCGCATCGCGACGAGGCTGGGGCCGTCACCCATGTCGAAATCCGCGCCGCGACCTACCGGGGCTCTCTCGCCGGCGGCGTCAAAACGCTCTTCCGCTTTCCAGGCGGAGATCCCCCCTTCAGCCGTCTCGTCCTCGCTGAGGCGCCAATCGACGCGCTCAGCATCGCCGCGCTCGAAGACATCCGGCCGCATACGCTTTACGCCGCGACCGGCGGGGGCATGGGCCGCGCCACCATCGAGGCGATCGAACGCATCCTCGCCGGGATGGCGGGCATCCGCGACGCGATCTTCTGCAGCGCCGCCGACGCCAACCAGGCGGGCGAGCGCTACGCCGCCCGCCACGAAAAACTAGCCGCCAGGGCCGGCGTCGCTTTCGCGCGGCTTCGGCCGCCGATCGAAGACGGCGACTGGAACGACATCCTGAAACAACAAACCCAGCCAAGGACTACGCCATGAACCTTCCCGATTTTCGCAACGACGAGGGGCTCAACACACTCAAGGCGCAAATGGGGATTCCCCGTGACGTCTACGGATCGTTCCCGGGCGTCAGCCCCGAGACCGCGCCCGCGGAAGCTCCTCAATCCCGCGCATTCATCCTGCTCAAATCCGGGCGCCGGCTCGACCTTCTCGACCCGCAACCCGGCGCCTGGACCGACGAAGACCTCGCGATCGGTCTCTCGCGCACCTACCGCTGGGGTGGCTATTCGAAATGGGCGCTGCCGCTCAGCGTCGCGCAGCACAGCCTCACCGTGCTCGCCCTACGCGAAGTCGAGGGACCGCTGACCGCCCGCGAAGCCCTGCGCGAGCTGCTGCATGACGCGACCGAGGCCCTGTTCGGTGGGTTCGATCCGATCGCACCGCTGCGGCCGCACCTTGGCCCCGACTTCGCGCGCCACGATCGCCGCCTGCAAGCGGCCGTCGATCAGCGTTATCTGCTGCCGCCCTGGACCGAAGAGTCTTATGCGCGGCACAAGCATGCCGATCGTCTCGCCGCGGCAAGCGAGGCCTTCCACGTCGTCGGCTGGACGCGAGATGAGATGCGATCGAGCCTCGGGATCGCGCTTGATCCTCTCGACGAGGATCCGTTGCTTGCGCCGTCCGGCCTCAAAGCCTGGGAGCCATGGTCGCCAGGCCGCGCTCAAGCGGCTCTGCTGGGGCGGATCGTAAAACTTCTCGAGCGAGCATCTCTCGACGATCTTCTCGCAGGCATCGCGACCGCCTTCGCGCTCCTGCCCGAGAAGATGCGCCTCCGCTACAGGCGCCCGCCCCGCGGCAACACAGTCTCCGACGTCTTCGTGCGCGTCGAGGCAGACGACGGCTCCCAGTGGCTCGAAGGCGTCGTCGTCGACGGTCAGTGCGACGAAAACGGCGCGTTCGAGCTCGATGCCTTCTTCACGGTTTTCACCACCATCGACAAGGCGGACGGAGAATTAATCCGCTGCAACGGAGCAAATTGCCATGTCGCGATTCTCTGATCCTGACATAGTTCCGTACTTGGAGCAGGACGACTGGGCGGAATACGCCGCCGCGATGCTGCACGAAGATCCGGTCTCCGACGCCGCCTTCACGGCGATCGCCGCTACTCTAACGCAGACCCAGGTCGAGGCGGCGGCCCATCAGGGCGCGATCCTCGTGCTCGCCGGCGCCGGAACCGGCAAAACGTCGTGCCTCACGGCCGCGGTTGTCCATCGCATCGCCGTCGACCGCATCCCCGCCGCGCGCATCCTCGCCGTGACCTTCACGAACAAGGCGGCGAGCGAGATGGCCTCGCGCATCCGCGCCGCCCTCAGCGGCCAGGCCGCGCCGCGCTGGCTCGGCACCTATCACGGCCTCGCCGCGCGCCAGCTGCGCGACGCCCCCGAAATCGCTAGCCTCAAACCCGATTTCGACATCCTCGGCGCCGACGACAGCCGCCGCGTCGTCAAGCGCACCATGAAGGCGCTCAATCTCGCCGGCGGCGACGAGGAGACCGAAACCGGCCGCGATCCGCTCAAGATCATGTGCAACCGGATCTCGAAATTCAAAGACAATCTCATGACCCCGAAAGGCGCGGCGGAGTGGGTTCAAAAGCGACTCGCCGACGCCGAGCGCGCCGGAGAGATGTTCGACGCGGCCGGCTTTCGCGCCGCCGCGCGCGTCTACGCCGACTATCAGCAGAGGCTGCGCGAGGCCAACGCCGCGGATTTCGGCGATCTCCTGCTCTGGCCGACACTCGCCATGTTGGGGAACGAAGAGTACCGCGACCGCTGGGCCTCGAAATTCGATTGGGTGCATGCCGACGAATATCAGGACGTCAATTTCGCCCAATATAGCTGGCTCAAGGCCTTCGCCCTGGACCACCAGCGCATCTTCGTCGTCGGCGATGATGACCAGTCGATCTACAGCTGGCGCGGCATCCGACATCTCGTTCATTCGCTGCTTTTCGAAGGAGTTCCCGAGCGCGGTCCAGATCCGCCTCGAAGAGAATTTCCGCTCGACCGGCCATATTCTCGACGCGGCCAACGCCGTCATCGCGCAGGACAAGAAGCGTCTCGGCAAGACCCTGTTCACCAAGGAAGGGCGCCGGCGAGCCGCATCGAAATCGTCGACCTACCGCGACGCGCAAGCCGAAGCCTCGGGCATCGTCGCCGAAATCCTGCGCGCGCCATGCCGAAGGGACCGGCTGGGACGATATCGCATCCTCTATCGCAACAACTTCCTTTCGCGCGGCTTCGAGGAAGCCCTGATGCGGGCACGCATTCCTTACGTCATCGTCGGCGACGTCGGCTTCTAGCAACGCGCCGAGATCAAGGACGCCCTCGCCTTCCTGCGCCTCGCCGCGACGCCGGAGGATCGCCAGTCCGACGAAGCCTTCCGCCGCGTCATCAACGAGCCGCGCCGCGGCTTCGGCGCCAAGGCGATGGATATCGTCGAGGCGGAGGCGTCGTTTCGCAACGTCTCGCTGCTGCGCGCGCTCGACACCGCCGCCCTGCCCCCGAAATGCCGCGCCGCCGGGCTGCAATTCGCCGACGCAGATCCGCCGCATCGGCGCCGACCATTCGCATACCCTCGCGGACCAGATTTCGCTCCTGCTCGACGCGACCGGCTATCGCGCCATGCTGCGCGAGAGCAAGGCGGAGACGACTGAGGACCGGCTCGAAAATCTGCAGGAGCTGATCGAGCTCGCCGGCGGCTTCCACACGGCCCGCGAGCTGCTCGACCACGCCGCGCTCGCCACCAACCGGCCCGGCGAGGACGAGACGGCGCGGGTCCGGCTGATGACCCTGCATAAGGCCAAGGGCCTGGAGTTCCCGCATGTCTTTCTGCCGGCCTGGGAGGCGGGCGTGCTTCCGCGCGACTATGGCGACCTCGACGAGGAGCGGCGGCTCGCCTATGTCGCGCTGACGCGCGGCATGCGCCGGGTCACGATCTCCCATTGCGGGTTTCGCCGCGGTCCCGCGAGCCCTCGCCCTTCATCGACGACATCCCCGATGATAATCGCGTCGACGGTTTGCTGCGCGACCAGAACCGCCCGCGCGACTTCGCGCGATCTCCCGACGGCCGCCGCGATCAGCCGCATCGACACCGGCGCTTCTAGGCCGAGGGCCGACGGCCGCCGGCGAGAAAGACCGCCAATTCATGCCCAATCAGAGGAATGACCATGAGCCGCACAATCGACGATCTGATCGGCGCCGTCGAGTCCGAGGGTGGTTATCTGACCGACGCGTGGCTGGCGCGTCTGCGCGCCTTTGATTTCTCGATGCACGACGGCGTGCGCTTCCTCTGCTGGCTGCCCAACATCAAGCCGCATCTCGCCTGCTGCGCCATCGCCCGTGCGGCCGGCGAAACCGATCTCGGCTCGCGCGCCGAGTTCATCGAATTCCACACGCGCGGCTGGTCCGGCGCCGAAGAACTGATCGCGGCGATGCTCGAGCATTTCTGGATTGCGCATTTTCATACGAAATGGCGCCGGGGCGGACATTTCAGCTTCGAGATTCCCGCGCAGCTTCTCCAGGCGCCGGCCGGCGGCGAAGCGCATGCGCCATCAACCGACCCCAGCCAGATCGCACCGTTAACCGACATCGTCGGCTTCATGCTGTTCACAGCGTCGCGGGCGGGATCATGGGAGGCGTGGCGTCTGTTCGCCCTGGACGAACGCCAGCGTTTCCTCGAATGGGCGCAACAGGAAGTCGCCCACCTCAGAAAACGCAGCTGGGCAATTTCCGTCGAACGCCGCGAAGACAATCCACAAATCCCTCATCGAATGGAGAGCTGAATGAAGATCGATCTCGCGAGATCGCCAACGCGATGAGCGCCCGGACGCAAACCCAAAGTCGGCCGGTCAATGAGCAAGACGCCGGAAAGAAACTCTGCCGCCCGCGCGCCCGCCGCAGCAAGGCTTCGTCGCTCCTCTCCCGGGCCCGCCCCACGCCGCGCAAGAACGCGCGGATCGCTCTTTGGGCCGGCCTTGCCCCGGCGGGCGCGAGGCGGCGGTGGAGAACGCGTTGAGGACCAGACAATGGGAAAGCCACAGCTGCAAAAGCCCAATTCGACGAGCTCGATGACCGATCTCTTCGGCCAGAACGACGCTGCTCCCGCTCCACCGCGCGGCGGCCCGATCGAGACCCGCCACCCCGCCCTGCGGCCGGACGGCCAGCACGCCTGCGCCGTCTGCGGCGGGCCCGCATGGTTCGGCTTCGCGTGAAACTCCTCGAGGGGCGGCCCGGCCGCTGGGCCTGCGGCGATCATCGCCAGGCGGTCCAGAGCGCCGGGCCGCGATGACGGCCATTCTTATTCGCAATCAAAACCAGGAAACCAACCCATGCGCATCAAACGCCATTTCACGAAAGAGGGCCGCTCGCCCTACGCCGACATCGCCTTCCACAAGGTCAGAAGCGAAATCCGCAATCCCGACGGCGGCGTCGTCTTCGCACTCGACGACGTTGAAGTTCCGATCAGCTGGAGCCAGGTCGCCGCCGACGTTCTCGCCCAGAAATATTTCCGTAAGGCGGGCGTCCCGGCCGCCCTGTCGCCCGTTCCCGAAGCCGGCGTGCCGCGTTTCCTGTGGCGATCCGAGGCCGCCGAGAGGACCCTCGCCGGTCCTTTCTTCTCGGATAAAAACCGCTATGGCGCCGAGACCTCCGCCAAACAGGTGTTCGACCGTCTCGCCGGCGCATGGACCTATTGGGGCTGGAAAGGCCAATATTTCGACGCCGAGGACGACGCCCGGCCCTTCTACGACGAATTGCGCTTCATGCTCGCCTGCCAGATCGCGGCGCCGAATTCGCCGCAATGGTTCAACACCGGCCTCCATTGGGCCTATGGAATCGACGGCCCGAGCCAGGTCCATTTCTACGTCGATCCGTTCATCCAGCGAACTCGTCGAGTCGAAGTCCTCCTACGAGCATCCCCAACCGCACGCCTGCTTCATCCAGTCGGTCGCCGACGACCTCGTCAATGAGGGCGGCATCATTGACCTCTGGACCCGCGAGGCGCGCCTGTTCAAGTATGGCTCCGGCACGGGCTCGAATTTCTCGAAGCTGCGCGGCGAGAACGAAAAGCTCTCCGGCGGCGGCAAATCCTCCGGTCTCCTCTCCTTCCTGAAAATCGGCGACCGCGCCGCCGGCGCCATCAAATCCGGCGGCACGACGCGGCGCGCCGCCAAGATGGTCATCGTCGACGCCGATCATCCCGACATCGAGGATTTCATCGACTGGAAGGTGCGCGAGGAGCACAAGGTCGCCTGCCTCGTCGCCGGCTCCAAAGCCCTGCGCAAGGCGCTGAAGGCGATCCTGCGCGCCTGCCTCAATTGCGAGGGGACGGGCGATGATTGCTTCGATCCGGAGAAGAACCCGGCGCTGAAGAAGGAGATCAAGCTCGCCCGCCGCGCCTTCGCACCCGACGCCGTCATCAAGAAGACGATCCAGCTCGCCCGCCAGGGCAAGACCGACATCGATTTCGAGACCTTCACAGCCGACTGGGACAAGGAGGCCTATCTGACCGTCGCCGGCCAGAACGCCAATAATACGGTTCGAAGTCACCAACGAATTTCTGCGCGCGGTTGAACAGGACGGCGACTGGATGCTGACGCGCCGCCTCGACGGCGCTCCTCACAAGACCATGAAAGCCCCCGATCTTTGGGACAAGATCGGAAGCAAATGGGAGGAACATGGCGACGCGATCTTTGAGGCGCGCCGCGAGAGGGCAAAAAAGAGAAAACAGCAAAAACACAAATAAGCGCCGCTACCGCATTCCCGCTCGCTGGCGCAAGGGTCCGGTCGGCGAGCCGCTGCGCTGGTCTCGCCTTCCCCGCTGCGCGCCCTTGCTCAGGCGGGCCGGGATGCGGGGCGTGGGGAACTGTTCCAGCCAGTTATGGAAAAAGGACAGTCCCCATGCCAAACTTCAAGCGAAAATCCAACGCTGTTCGACGCGACCACTATCAGGAGCTAACCGACAAGATCGTCGCCGAGCTCGAAGCCGGCGCCAAGCCCTGGCAACGCCCGTGGGACGCGGACAAAGCCGGCGGACCCTCGGCGCCGATCAACGCCGCGACCGGCCGCCGTTACAGGGGCATCAACACGTTCGTCCTCGGCATTTCCCCGCTCGCCTTCACGAGCCAGGACCCAAGATGGTGCAGCTACAAGCAAGCGGCTGAGCGCGGTTGGCAGGTCCGACGCGGCGAAACCGGAACCCGTATTTTCTTTTATAAACAGATTGAGATCAAAGACCGCGACTCCCAAGACGCGGACAGCGACCCAACCAAGCGCTTTCCTGTGATGAAGACTTTCACGGTTTTTCACGCCTCGCAGATCGAAGGCATTCCCGAATTCACACCACCCCGCGCGCCAAAGACCCTTCCCGAGCGGATCGAAGACGCCGAGATTATCTTGAAGAATAGCGGCGTCGTCATTCGTGTCGGCGGCGACAGGGCCTTCTTCTGCCCCACAACAGATCATGTGCAATTGCCGCCGGACAGCGTTTTCCATAGTAAGGAAGGATGGGCCGCCACGGCATTACATGAATTAGGACACGCCAGCGGCGCTAAGCACCGGCTCAATCGCGATTTAACGGGCCGTTTTGGCTCACGCGCCTACGCACAGGAAGAATTAAGGGCTGAAATCGCCAGCGTATTCATTGGATCAGAACTTGGAATACCATCGGATTTACCAAATCACGCCAGCTACGTCAACTCGTGGATCACGGCGTTAAAAAACGACAAGCGTGAAATATTTCGCGCCGCCGCCGACGCGCAGAAAATCGCCGACTATCTGCTCAGCTTCCATCCCGAGCATGCCGCCACCTCATCGGAGGACCTTCCCGACGATGATAGCGATGCAGGAGAAGCCAACCCCGACATCGCTATGGCAGCGTGACCGGAAAGCACAGCGTCGACGACCTTTGCACAACTCTCAATCTGCCTGTCGACGAGGTTGCATCCGATCGACGTCGCCTTGCCGACGGCAACCGCCGCGATCGAGCGGCGCAGCCTTTCCCTCTCTTTGGAGTTCATATCATGTCCGACAGAAGCGCCGCCGCGATCAGCATTGGAGGAACTCTTAACGACGCCGAGCAGGTCAAAAGTCTGATCGCCGCAATCTTGATTGACGCCGCCGGCCCCGAATATGGATCCCGGTTTCGCGACGCGGCGGAGGTGCTCGACCATATCAAGGAAGCCGTCGCCGCCTCTGGGCCGCTACGCCTTTTCGGTAACGAAGCGATCGGCGGTACCTTCTGGAATCTTGAGGTCGCCTTGCGCGTACTCGGCCTCACCTATTCTCGCGCCGATGACGGTCACTATGCTTATTCTGCCGAAGTCGTCTTTTGGGAGCCAAAATTCGATCAGCCGCTCGCGTGGACCGGCAACAATGAGCACGCGCCGAGCCTAACGGCGAAGGAGATCAGGCAATGCCTCGAAACCGGCACGCTCGCCGCCGAACTCGACCTGATGGAACGCGCCGAGAAATCTGAATTTCCGCTGCTCGCCGACCTCTCAGCTCTCGACGCGGCCATCGCTGGGTCGACGCCATGAAAAACCAACGCGTCAACCCAACGCCAGAGCAGACATCGGCCTTACAGGCCTTCGCAAACCGCAACGGACGCCACTGGAAATCGAAGCTCCTTACCCTATGGATGGATGGGCAAGACTGGCGCGAACCCGAAGCCCCATTCCTCCGGCAGGTTCGCAACGAGATCGGCCCCTCTGGCCTCCATCATCTCAAGCTCCCGGCGCCGCGACAAAGCAGTCATTGAGCGCCGCCACAGGCGCCGGCCCACTCCCGCCAATTCACCCGACCTTCTCCTTTCCCAAGCGCCGCTCGATCACTGACGCCGGTCTTGGCGCGGACGATGCAAGAGATCCGTCAAAACACGGCGGGGGAATGCGGCGCTGACCCAAAATCTTGACAGGGCGCGTTCAGAAACAACACGAAAGAAAACCCCTATGCTCACAATCAATTCAACCCGCCCGCCGGCAACCTGCGGCGCGGCGCCCCCGTCCATCGCCAGCTTCGACTTCAATCGCGCCCATCGCGAAGGATGGACCCTTTTCAATTCAGGCGCGGCGCGGAGCGGCTCGCCGCGCGTCGAACTGCGCAAGCTCGACAGGCCGCCCGTCGGCTTTCCGGCGTTTCGGCAGGACAAGGACGCCTGGGCGCATGTCGTCGCCCGGGCCAGAGAAGGCTCCCGCCTGCACCGTCAGGCTCTCGATCTCGTCGACGCCCGCGAAAAACTCGCCATCGCAACCTTCCATGGTCCGTGGTGAGCCACGCTCCGCGCGCGCATCGACGCAAACATCGCGAAGCCGTCGCCGCAGCAAAGCGTGGCCGCGTGGCATCAATATACAGGGCGGCTCCAAAGCATCGATAGCTGACCATCTCCCGCAATAACTCCGGCGTTTAGATCGACTTCGCGCGCCGCCTGCGAACGCCGTCAGATCCTCCAATTTCCGCCGCGATGCGACATGGCGCCCCCGGCCGCCGGTTCACGCATCTTTTTCCGCGACCGCCTCAAAACCCGCGCCGGCGTTCGCGCGGCGCGGCGCCACACTCATCCATCCAACCGACCGAAGGCAAATATGGAGCAACCACCATGATGATCGAAATCGAACCCGTGACGAACATCACGCTTGCGGGCCTCTACGCACGCCGACAGCAAATCCGCGCGCGGCTTATGCAGCCGCAGTCGGCGCCGCCTCCGATGATCAATTTCCGCTCGCCGGCGCCTGCGCAGCATCGGTCGATCGAACCGCCAGCAACCGCACCGGCCATCGCCGTTCCGGGGTCCCCCTCGCGGGCTCTCCCTCTCCCCGAGGACGCTCCCCCCGAAGGCGCTTCCCCCAAAGAGGCTTCCCCCACAGAGCCCGTCGCCGACCCGCCGTCCCGCCCCGCTCCCACCACCCGCGATATCGTCAGAGCCGTCGCCGGCTTCTACGACATCTCCGCGCGCGAACTCCTTTCCTCGAGCCGGCTCAGAAGAGCCGTCCACCCCCGGCAAATTGCGCAGTTCCTCGCCAAAACCCTGACGCGCAGGTCCTTGCCGCAAATTGGCCAACTCATCGGCGGCCGGGACCACACGACCGTGCTTAATTCAATCCGAAAGATCGAGGCCCGCTACGCGAGGGACCCGGCTTTCGCGGCCGAGATCGAACAATTGATCCTGAAATTGTCCGGCGACGAAAGCTGCGATCGTCCCGGAAAAGACACGCCGGCCAATTCCTCAAACGACAGTCAGAACCAGGAAAACCTGCGGGAAAGCGGCTGAAAAAAAGCGCCGTGCCACGGCGCCCGCCAGCCGCAAAGGGTGGGTCGGACCGGCCGCTCCGCTGGGCCGCCCCGATCCCGGCGCCTGACGCCCTTCGCGTTGCCGCGAAGGGGCCCGTCAGCGCCGCCTTTGCGCCCGGCGAACCGCCGCCGGCCTTCGACAGAGGTCTTCAGGAAGAAGACGATAGGAGACCTCAATGAAAACCTCCCTGGCAACTGTCGCGCTCGCACTCTGCATCGGCGCGGCGCTTTTCGAGACCAGCGCGGCCGCCCCGCTCAAATCGCCGCCAAAGCCTCTCACCGAGGATATGAAGCGCGTCCTCGCCTACAATGAACTGGACGAGCCCGCCTACACGCCGCACCCGCGCCCGAAGAAGGCCCGGCTTCACAAACGCAGGCTGAAAAAACACACGCGGCGTCTTCACGTTCACCACCCGATGAAGCGCCAGGCTCCGACGCTGATCCGCGCAGCCGAGCCGCTCGCGCAATTCTCGCGATCGGACAGCCGCTTTCCCGGAAACCCCTTCGAGGGTCCCTACGCCGGCTTCAGCGCCGGCGCGGAGAGAGCGTCCGGCTCGAATGAAACCCGCCCGTTCGGCGTCATCCCTGCGTTCAGGCCAATCCCGAGCCGCCCGACGTCTTTCGGGCCGGGCTTCTGGGCCTTCGCCGGATTCAACTTTCCCGTCGACATCGCCGTCGCCGGCGTCGAGGGCGACGCCGGGGCCGCCAACCCCTATGGCGGCCTCGCCGGCGTCAACGGCTCGCTCCGCGCCCGCCTCGGTGTCGCCGTCCCGGGCGGCCTGATGATCTACGCCACGAGCGGCGTCATGATCGGCGCCTTCGCCAGGCCCAACCAGGGCCCCGCCGCGATCGAAGCGGGCTGGGCCACGGGCGCCGGCGTCGAAATTCTCGTCGCGCCCGATCTCTCCGTCAGGTTTGAATATCTGCACGGCCAGGGCGTCAACGGGCGCTTTGACGCGACGGCGATCCGAAGCGGGGTCGCCGTCAAATTCTGATTTCGACCATGATCGAGAACGGCCGGGCGACCCGATGCAACGGATCCGGCCGCTTTGCCCCACCCAATTCCACTCCTCTCGCGCCATTTGCCTTTGCGCCAGGCGACGCCGAACGCCGCGCCCCGGTTTCTCATCGGAAAAGGAAGCGAAGGAGGAAGATAAACTCAATCCCACAGACGACCGCTCGCCGGCAAAGGGCGGGTCCGCGTGGCCGCTGCGCTGGGCCGCGCGGATCCCGGCGCCCGACGCCCTTCGCGTTGCCGCGAAGGGGCCCGTCAGCGCCGCCTTTGCGCCGATCGGATCGCCTGTGGATGGGCCTCGACATCTTCACGAAGAAGACAAAAGGAGGCCCAAATGACGATCCATCATCATAGGCGCGGCAATCAGGCGATAGCGAGCAAAACAGAACATCTCGACCCCTTCGACCCCCTCGACGCTTTCGATCACGAATCCGCCCATCGGGACGGATGGACGATTGCAGATTGCGGCGCCTACAGCGACGGATCGCGCCGCGTCGAGTTGCAAAGGCTCAACAATCCGCCGCCGGGATCCCCAGCTTTCGCCGAAGATCGCGATGCCTGGCTTCACGTCGTGCAACAGGCCCGGTCCGGCTCCTTCCTCCACAACCATGCGCTGCAACTCGTAGACCGCCGCCAGAGGCTCGGGATCGAGGCGCACTGCGGAACCTGGTGATCCCATGGAAAAACACGCGCAGCACGTCCCGTCGACGCGGCTCTCTCTGGAGCCCGCCAACGCGGAGGCCGCTCCGCAAGCCCCCGATTATCTCGGAACCTGGCATTGGCGTAGCCGCGCTCGCGGCGAGACCATTGAGGCGTGGGCCGCGCGCGTCGACCGGCAAGAGGCCGAGGTCAAAAGCCGCGCCGCCGCGTGGCTGCAGAAAGACCGGAAGGTCCGCGTCATCTGCGATCCGTTTCCGGTCGGCCAGAGCCTCGCCCATCGCATCGGCGTCATCGACGCGCCCTGCAGAAACTGCTTCTCCGATTACGTCTACGTCCGCTTCGAAGCGCAATACGGCGCGGAGACCAACGTGCGTATGCTCGGCCTCGAGTGTCTTGCGCCGCTCGACTGAAATCCCGTCGCGCGGATAACGTCAAGTCCCGACCGCAAGGAGCTTCATTCTACAGGACACACGCCCATGAGCGAAAACTACATTCACCGCATCACCAGAGAGCGCGACGAGGCTGCTCAGAAGCTCAGGCAAATTCGCGACATGCTTTGCGACATCGAACTTTATCTGACCAGCGCGAAATTCACCACTTCGCCCGCTGACGACTACGTCCATGTCCGCACCGACATTCTGCCGAAGATCGCCGCTATTCGTTTCGCCGCGATAGACTGACCAGACACGACGCGCCAGGCGCGGCCAGGCCCGCCGGCGCGCGGGCATCCTCCCTCCCGATTAAACCCACAAGCCTGCTGACGCGACCCTCATGAGTGGGCGCGCCGCTGCCGCACGCCCGAGGCGCGCCACGAGCCGCGCCGCCGGCCGCCGTAACGGCGGCCGCCCCGACCTCATCTTCCAGGGAAAGAGCAAATGAGCGACCAACGCCTGTTCAACTGTTGCGCCAACAGCGTCGCGCCGGACTGGGGCCTCTTCGAATGGCTGGAGACCGGCGGCTGCGCGAGCGAGACGGACGAGATGACCGGCGACAGCTGGACAAACGGCGGAATCGACGACGCCGAAGCGCAATTCTGGACCGTCTACGGCCGTCTGAAGGACGGCGGCTGCGAAGCGATCACCGACTGCCCGAACCGCGCCGAGGTCGACGCCATCGCCACGGAATTATCGAAGCTGTCCGGCCTGCCGGTCGTTTGGGCCGCGCGGGCCTGACGGGGCCGATTTCCGCCATGCGCGCCGGCCCCGCCCGCCTGACGAAATTAGGGGAGAAAAAGAAAAGACAAGGCGCTGTCAGCCGTCGCCGCGCCGCGCAAGGGTCGAGCCGGGCGCAAGGGCGCCCTTGCCCGCCGCGCCGCCGGCTGACCGGGCGGGAAAGCATTGAAGAAATCTCTTCTTCAAGAAGGCAAAGGAGAACGCCGCCATGGCGATCGAATATGGCAAATCCGGCAAGATCATTGCAAAGCGCTTTACGTTCGAGCAGATCGAACAGGCCTCCGAAAACATGGCCGGCTTTTGCCGCGCCTGCGGCGAAGAGGCCGCGTGCTGCGAGCCCGACGCCCGCAATTACAAATGCGAGGCCTGCGGCGCCAAGCAGGTCTTCGGCGCCGAAGAGCTTTTTCTGATGGGCGCCGTCAAAGCTGAGTGATGGCGGCCCCGCGCTCTCGAACCGCCGCGGTTCCAATCCGGGAACCCCTTCGCCGCAATTCCTCAACACAGGATCGCGCACATCGACGAACGATTCGATTGGGCCACAACTGGCATCACCCCCAGCGGCCAGCACCAGCTCATGCACATTTATCGCCTCTCTACCGATGGCGAAAAAAGCCAGCCCGTCTATCTCGACCAGGGTCAATCCGAACTTCTGAACGCCTGCCTCCAGCAGCTCGCCAAAGACACTTCGGACGACACCTGGGCCACGATGCGGCAGGCCATTCTGCGCGCTTTCCACAACACGCTGATCGCCGCCGCGCGATCGGATTGATCCCGGCCCCGCGACGCGACCACGCCGGCATCAGGCGGTCGTAGCGCCGTCCGACCTCTCGCCCCTTCCCAATCCCGCAATGAGCCCCGGCCGCCCCCGGCGCGCCAGCGATTCCGCTTGTTCAAAAGGCCACCCCATGAAATCGAAAAGCGCGCAATTCACCCTCCCCTTTCTCGACACGACGAGCATCAGCGGCGGCGGGTTCGACCTTTATTCCAGCTTTGGCGCGCCGGCCTCCACGCCCACTGTTTCAGGCGACGAGGACTTCGACCGCGACAAATCCGCGACGAGCGATGAGCGCGCCCGTTCGCCGGCGCAGAACTTCCGTCTTGACGGCGACCGCAAGCTCGCCGCCGGCTGGAAGGCGCGCGCCGCCGACAATCTCGCCTCGATCCGGCTGGCGCAGGCCATCGAGGACGAGAACCGCAACGCGACGCCGGACGAACAGGATCTTCTCGCCCGCTTCACCGCCTTCGGCGCCGGCGAACTCGCCAACAATCTCTTCCGGCGCGCCGGCGATGAGCTTTCCGGCCGGCTGGGACGAACTCGGCAACCAGCTCGAGCAGCTGGTTTCGCGCGAGGATCTCGCCAGCCTCGCCCGCGCCACCCAATACGCGCATTTCACGCCGGAATTCGTCGTCCGCGCCATCTGGGCGGCCTTGCAGCGCATGGGGGTCGCCGGCGGGCCGTCCTCGAGCCCGGCTGCGGAACCGGCCTCTTCTTCGCCCTCATGCCCGAGGCCCTCGCCGGCAAGACCGCGCTCACCGGCATCGAGATGGACGCCACCACCGCGCGCATCGCCAAGCTCCTCTATCCGAACGCCTGATCCGGCATGAGGATTTCACCAGGACCCGCCTGCCAGAGCTTTATGATCTCGCCGTCGGCAACCCGCCATTCAGCGACCGCACCGTTCGCGCCGACGATCCGGCCGGCCAGCTCCGCCTCTCGCTGCATGATTATTTCATCGCGCGCGCGGTCGAGCGGCTGAGGCCCGGCGGCCTCGCCGCCTTCGTCACCAGCCGCTGGACCATGGACAAGAACGATGAAAAGGCGCGGGCCCACATCGCCTCCATGGCCGACCTCGTCGGCGCCATCCGGCTGCCGCAGGGCAGCATGAACGCCGCGCGCCGGAACCGACGTCGTCGTCGACATGCTGTTCCTGCAGAAACGCGACGCCGATCAACCCGCCGGCGGCCCGCTCTGGGATTCCCTGGCCGAGGCCGTCCCCACTGAGGACGGCGAAGAGGCGCTGTCGATCAACCGCTATTTCCTCGACCACCCGGAGATGGTCCTCGGCCGCCATGCCCGCGTCCCAGCCCTTTCGGTCCCGCCTATAGCTGCCGGCCGATTGCCGGGGCGAGCCTCGAGGAGAAGCTGCGCGCCGCCATCGCGCGCCTGCCGCGCGACATTCACAAGCCCGCCGCCAAAGGCGAGGCGTCCGCGCTCGATCGCGCCGCAGATCCGCGTCGGCGCCGCCGCCGACGGCGCGACGATCAAGGAGGGCAGCTATCTCGTCGTCGACAATCAGCTGGTTCAGATCATCGACGGCGCACCGCGGCCCGTCGCGGTCCGGCATGGCAAGGGGACCGAGGGCATCCCGGCCAAACATGCGAGGCTCATCCGCGGCCTTATCGCCGTCCGTGACGCCATCCGCGCGGTTTTGCGCGCCCAGGAGACCAACGAGCCCTGGGGACCGGCCCAGATCCGTCTGCGCGTCGCCTACGCCTCCTTCGTGCGCGATTTCGGGCCGATCAATCTGACGACCGTCATCGAGACCACCAACCCCGAGACCGGCGAACGCGCGCGAAACCATGCGCAGCCCGAATCTGCAGCCCTTCCTCGACGACCCGGACTACTGGCTCATCGCATCGATCGAGGATTACGACATCGAGACCGGCAAGGCGAAACAGGGCCCGATCTTCACCGAGCGCGTGCTCCATCCGCCCGTCGACGCCACTGATCGAAAGCGCGGCCGACGCCCTCGCCGTCACGCTGCACGAACGTCGGCTATCGTCGATCTCGACCGCATCGCCGAACTGCTCGGCCGCTCCGCGCGAGGAGGCCATCGCCGAACTCGGCGAGCGCATCTTCCTCGATCCCCAGCTGACGATCGAGGGCATCGAGACCTGGCAGACCGCGGACGCCTATCTCTCAGGCCCGATCCGCACCAAGCTCGCCGCCGCCATCGGCGCGGCCGCGCTCGACCCGCGCTATCATCGAAATGTCGAGGCGCTGCGAAAAGGTCCTGCCCGAGGATCTGAAGCCATCGGATATCAGCGCACGCCTCGGCGCGCCCTGGATCCCCGCCCCCGACATCGCCGCCTTCTGCAGCCGAAGTCCTCGGCGTTGCGACCTATGTCCATCACACCGTCGAAATCGCCTCCTGGACGCATCGACGTCAACGCCTTCGCCCGGCCAGGCCGCCGCGACCTCGGCATGGGGCACCGAGCGCCGCCACGCCGGCCTGCTCCTCAGCGACGCGCTGAATGCCTCGATGCCGCAAATCTACGACGTTTTCATCGAAGACGGCGTCGAAAAGCGCGTCCTGAACGCCGCCGATACCGAGGCCGCCAAAGAAAAGCTCGCAAAAATCAAGACGGCCTTCGAGCACTGGGTCTGGACCGACGCCGACCGCACCGACCGCCTCGCCCGCATCTACAATGATGGCTTCAATAATATCGTCCCGCGCCATTTCGACGGCGGCCATCTGCGGCTTCCCGGCGCAAGCAGCGTCATCAAGTTTTACGCGCACCAGAAGCGCGTCATCTGGCGCATCATCAGCGCCGGCGGGACCTATATCGCTCACGCCGTCGGCGCCGGCAAAACCTTCAGCATCGCCGCCGCGATCATGGAGCAGAAGCGCCTCGGCCTCATCACCAAGGCCATGATGGTCGTGCCCGGCCATTGCCTCGCGCAGGCCAGCCGCGAATTCCTGCTGCTCTATCCGAACGCCCGCATTCTGGTCGCCGACGAGACCAATTTCGTCAAGGACAAGCGCCAGCGCTTTCTGGCCCGCGCCGCGACGGCGAATTGGGATTGCATCATCATCACCCACTCGGCCTTCAAGTTCATACCGGCCCCGCCGCGTTTGAACAAGGCCTGATCCAGCAGCAGATCGACATGCCTACGCCGAGCTTTTGGAAAAGGTCGACGGCGCCGACCGCGATCTCGCGCAAGCGCATCGAGCGCATGAAGGAGGGTCTCGAAGCCAAGCTCGACGCGCTGCAGAGCCGCAAGGACGATTTCTGACGATCGGCGAAATCGGCGTCGACCAGATCATCGTCGACGAGGCGCAGGAATTCCGCAAGCTCTCCTTCGCCACCAATATGACGACCTGAAAGGCGTCGATCCCGACGGATCGCAACGCGCCTGGGACCTCTTATGTCAAATCTCGCTTCATCGAGCCGAGAAAAACGCCGGCCGCGCCCTGATCCTCGCCTCCGGCACGCCGATCACCAACACGCTCGGCGAAATGTTCACGCTGCAGCGCTTCATGCAGATCGATGCGCTCATGGAGCGCGGCATCCACGAATTCGACGCCTGGGCCGCGACATTCGGCGAGACCCGCACCGAACTGGAGTTGCAGCCCTCCGGGCTTTACAAGCCGGTCACGCGCTTTTCGGAATTCGTCAATGTCGCCGACCTGATGGCGATGTATCGCAGCGTCGCCGACGTCGTCCTGCAAATCGGATCTGCGCCAATATCTCCGCCTGCCCAATGTTCGCGGCGGCAAACGCCAGATCGTCACCGCCGCGCCGAGCCCGGCCTTCAAGGCCTATCAGAAGCATCCTGGCGCAGCGGATCGACCGCGATCGAGGCAACGGCACGGGCAAGCCCGAAAAGGGCGACGACATCCTGCTCTCCGTCATCACCGACGGCCGGCACACCTCGATCGACATGCGCTTCGTCCTGCCCGACTATGACGACGAGCCGGAGCAACAAGCTCAACGTCCTGATCGACAATGTCCACGCGATCTGGCGGCGACACCGCGCGAGCGCCGCTACACGCGGCCCGACGGCATTCCTTACGCCCTGCCCGGCGCGGCGCAAATGATCTTCTCCGATCTCGGCACGCTCAATGTCGAGGCGACGCGCGGCTTTTCCGCCTATCGCTGGATCAAGACGCAACTGATCGAGCGCGGCGTCCCGCCGGCCAGATCGCCTTCATGCAGGATTACAAGAAATCGACTGCGAAGCAGCGGCTCTTCACCGACGTCAATGCCGGCCGCGTCCGCATCCTCATCGGCTCGTCCGAGACCATGGGCACCGGCGTCAACGCGCAGCACCGCCTGATCGCCCTGCACCACCTCGACGTGCCCTGGCTTCCATCGCAGATCGACCAACGCGAGGGCCGGATCGAGCGCCAGGGCAATGAGAACGAAGAGATCGAACTCTACGCCTACGCGACAAAAGGCAGCGTCGACGCCACCGGCTGGCAGATGCTCGAGAGAAAGGCCCGCTTCATCGACATGGCGATGTCGGGCGATCGCAGCATCCGCCGGCTCGAAGACGCCGGCAATCGCAGATCAACCAGTTCGCCATGGCCAAGGCCATCGCCTCCGGCGATCCGCGCCTCATGCAAAAAGCCGGGCTCGAAGCCGAGATCGCGCGGCTCGAACGCCTGCGCGCCGCCCATTTCGATGACCCAGCCATGCGCCGAAACATGCGATCTACGGCGCGGAGCGCTCGCTCGCGCATGCCGAAGCGCGCATCGCGGAAATCGAGCAGGACATCGCCCAGCGCAGCCGACCGCGGCGACGCTTCGCGATGGAGGTCGAAGGCAAGGCGTACGCGGAACGCAAGGAGGCCGGCGCCGCCCTCCTGAACGCCATCCGCCGTCATCAATTCCAGGGCATCGCCGGCGCCTGGACCCTCGCCGCGATCGGCGGTTTCGAGATCGCCCTCGACCTCTCCGCCTCCCGCAGCCGGGAAGCGAGCCTCGCGCTGACGATGCGGCGCAACGGCGCCGCCGCCGAGATCGACTTCGACGACGAGCTCACCGCGCTCGGCATCGTCTCCCGGCTCGAATATATGCTGACCCGCTTCGAGGTCGAGCTCGCGCAATACAAGCGCACCGCCGCCGACAACGCCAACTGGATTCCCGCCTGGCGCGAACGCCTCGGCGAGACCTTCCCCTTCGAGGAGGAACTCGCCGACAAGCGCACCGAGATCGACGCCCTCGAAGCCTCGCTCGCCGCCACCGCCGCCGATTCCGACGCAGACGAAGATCTCCTGGACCTCGGCCTCACCGTCGATTGACCGGCTCCGGATCGCCCCAAATCCGCGTCAGGCGGTCGGCCTTCCGCAAAGCCTCACGTCGCTCCCGTCCCGCTCCACCGAAAGGATCACGCCGATGATACCACCCGCGATCGGCCGCTCGCTCACAACTCCCCTGCTCGACCCCGCCGCCTTCAAACCGACAAAATGGGACTCCGCCGCCGACAAGGCCCTGTTGGAAATTCGCTCCTGAAGTTCATGGCGGCGGACTTCCCGAGAACTGCCCTCTCCAAACGCCTCTACCATCGCCTCTCGATGACCTTTGGACATTGCGCTTACTACGACCTCACCGGATTCTTCTCAACCTTCTTCGAGGATACAGCCGGCAAGATCGATTTTCTTCAACAGACCTTGCAATGGCCCTGCTGGGGCGATCCCGAATACACCTATAGCGATGTCGAGCGCGTCATCCAGACCCGCCTGCGCCGATCAGGCCTGCTCGAAGTCAAGCAGGGCGAACTCGCCGGGGAGACGCGGCGCGCCGAGCGCGCCACACTCGATCGGCTGAAAGCCAAATACGAACCGTCGCCGGCATCGACCGAGGACAGCCCGCCAGCGCCGCCAGCCCCGCTTCTGCGGCAGGCCGATCTCTTCGATCCCTGCGCGCGATAGGCGCGCCAATCACCAGCACGCCCCACCGCCGCCGATTTAACGCATCGCATTCGCGCCGGCGGCGCGCACGCTTGACGCGAACGCTTCGCCGACCTTTGAGCAAAAGGAGCCGCCATGCTGCAAATTATTTCCCGCCCGTCCCCGGGCGCCCGAACCCGGCCGCTCATAACGGTCTGGTTGCAGGTTCGAAGTCCTGCCCGGCCCACCAGTAAACTCAACCGTTTATTCGGCGCGTCCGGGTTTCCGAGCGTTACCGTGGATCGAACTGTCGACAATCGCCCCCGCAGAACTCGCCGCTCGACCGCGAACGCGCAACCATGCGCGGCTCGCGTCAAGCCAGCCATCGCTCCAGGCGGCGTTGGCGTTCGAGCAAGCTGAGGAATTGTAAGGATTGCCGCAGAGAGGGCTGCCGTCGATATAGGCTTTCATCCCACGTTGGTAGATTCGAGCAGGCATCACAGCGCCCCCTTCACGAAAACGACGGGCGCCGCTCCAACTGCGATGAAGTGTCGAATGAGCTTCATTTTCGAAAATTCGGCGCTGCGCTGTTCAACAGAGGCCGCGCTACGATCCATCAGCCGATGCATAAGACCGCCGGGCATCGCACCTCAATCAAAAAATGCACCTGCCGAGGGGGGCCCGACAGGCGCATCTTCCCGAATGTTACGGGGGGAGGAAGATCGATGCACTTCCCTTTCTGTTCTCACTTGGAACGGCCGCCATCATTCCCACCAAGCTGGATCGCTGACTGTTCAAAAGTGCTCATAATTGAAAAAATTCTGGCGTGCAGGATCCGCGTGCTTAGCCGCCTGATGCGCGATCGCCAAGCGATCAGGTTCAGGCGGCGGCTGCGCCGCCGACCGAGACCTCACAGCGGCGGTTTCACATTGTCCGGCCGCTCGTTCAGAACGACGCTCAGCAATGAGCTGTGAATTTGCAGGTGGCCGTTGTAATCGATGAAACCCATGTTGCGGAACTTATTCATGAAATGGCTCACCCGCGACCGCGTCGTGCCGATCATTTCGGCGAGCGTCTCTTGATTTATCTTCGCGACGATCAGCTCCGGTCGGCCTTGCTTGCCGAAATTGGCTAAAATCAGCAGCACCCGGGCGAGCCGCTTCTCCGTTGAATTGAACAACTGGTCGACCAGGTCTGCTTCAACCCGCGCGTTCCTCGCCAGAATATGCTTGATAAACATTTGTGAAAATGCGGGCTCGTCCTGAAGAATCCTGTGGATTTCGGCCTTTTCGACACGCATCGTCACGCATTCAGTCATCGCGATTGCTGTCGCCAAACGCTTCGATTGTCCGATCAGGCAGCCCTCGCCAAGGAATTCGTCCGCCCCAAGTATCGCAACAACGGCTTCCTTGCCTTGTTTGGAAACGACTGTGACTTTGACTTTGCCAGATTTGATGTAAAAAACCGACTCTGCAGCATCGCCCTGCGTATAAATGACACTTTGCTTTGGGTGAGTGGAAATGACTCGGCCCTTGGCGGCGGTTTGCAAGAAGCCAGCAGGGTCAAATCGCGCGCGGTGAGATCGCTTGGCGGATATGCTCGGACTACGCATCTCGACACCCTGGCGATTTGGCGGCCTTACGCCCGATCGCGAGACCGGCCAGTATGGAGCGGCTCGCCTGTAACTCAGCGAAGCGAGCGCTCTGTCAAATATATATCAAAATCAGCAGCATGATTGAAGAATGCGCGCGCTTCCCAAAAGCGTCCCGGAAACGCCTTCGCGGCGTTTCGTCACATCGCGCCATGACGGCGCCGCTTATTCCCCCGGCGCCTTCGCGTCGATGGAGAGCGCGTGAACCCCGGCGCCAAGCTCCGCCGCCAAAAGCGCATTTATCGCCCGGTGACGTTCGATGCGGCTCTTGCCCTCGAAGGCGGGCGAGACCACCTTCACTTTGAAGTGCGTCTCGCCGGCCGCGCCCGCCCTGCCCGGACGCTCGGCGGCATGGGCGTGGCCCGCGTGCTTATGCAATTCGTCGATGATTTCGAGAAAGACCGGAGAGAAGCCGGCCTCCAGTTTGGCCCTGATCGCCGCGGCGACCCCGGCGGGTTGGACCGCAGCTTGCTTCTGATCGCTCATTTTCGGTCTCTCCCGCCAGTTCCTGCGCCGGTCTACGGCGCCGCATGTGAGAATAGCTTGCCGCAACGCCCTGCGGCTAATAGCCAAGGTAAGCCTCATTTATCGTCTTTAGGGCGCCGACGCGCTTGCGGCCACCCCAAAGACATTCATAATGCCAAGGTCATGAACCTCAACTCTCGCATCTTCGATCGTATCCGCGTCAAGCGTGAACCCAAACAGGCCCTGCGGCCCGACCAGCCGCGCTGCGATTTTCCGGGCTGCGCCGAGCCCGGCGGACATCGCGCGCCAATGGGGCGTCTGCGCGAGGGACAGTATTTTTCATTCTGCCTCGACCATGTCCGCGAATACAATGCGGCCTACAATTATTTCAACGGCATGAGCCCGGAGGACGTCGCCTTGTACCAGCGCGAGGCCCTTGTCGGCCATCGCCCGACATGGTCCATGGGCGCAAACCGCGGCGCGAAGGGATTTCGCGAAGACGGCGACGATCCCAGCCGCGCCTCGGACTTCATCGGCATGGCGGGGCCGAGCGCCCGGCGCGCGCCAAGAGCTGAGCCGGCGCGACCGCGCCATGGCGTCGCCGCCTTGCGCGCGCTGGATCAGCTGGGCCTCGACGACAGCGCGGATGCGGGCGCCATCAAAGCGCGTTACAAGGATCTGGTGAAGCGGCTGCACCCTGACGCCAACAGCGGGGACCGCTCCAACGAAGACAAGCTGCGCGAGATCATCCGCGCCTATAAATATCTGAAATCGGTCCGGTCCGCCTGACGACGCCGGCCGCGCCAGACCTTGCGCCCGGCTTCCATTTGCGCGAACCGGGCCATCGCAACGGAGAAAGAATGCAGAGCGCAACCATCGACCCCGGCGCCGTGGTCGCCGGCCTGCCGGACATGAAGATTTCGGTGCGCCAGGTTTTCGGCATCAACTCCGACATGGAGGCGCCCGCCTATTCGACCAGCGAAGCGCATGTGCCGGATCTCGATCCCGACTATCTGTTCGATCGCGACACGACGCTCGCCATTCTGGCGGGCTTCGCCAAGAACCGGCGCGTGATGGTGACGGGCTATCACGGGACAGGCAAGTCGACGCATATCGAGCAGGTCGCCGCGCGCCTCAACTGGCCCTGCGTTCGCATCAACCTCGACAGCCATGTCTCGCGCGTCGATCTCGTCGGCAAGGACGCCATCGTCATCAAGGACGGCCAGCAGGTGACCGAATTCCGCGACGGCATCCTGCCATGGGCGCTGCAGAACAACGTCGCCCTCTGTTTCGACGAATATGACGCCGGCCGGCCCGACGTCATGTTCGTGATCCAGCGCGTTCTCGAAGTGTCGGGGCGCCTGACCCTGCTCGACCAGAGCCGGGTGATCCGGCCGCATCCGGCGTTCCGGCTGTTTTCGACCACCAACACGATCGGCCTTGGCGACACGTCCGGCCTCTATCACGGCACGCAGCAGATCAATCAGGGACAGATGGACCGCTGGTCGATCGTCGCCACCCTCAACTATCTGCCGCACGACAGGGAGGTCGAGATCGTGCTCGCCAAGGTCAAGAGCTTCCAGCAGACCAAGGCGGCCCGCGATCAGATCGGCAAGATGGTCCGCGTTGCTGATTTGACGCGCAACGCATTCGTCGCCGGCGATCTCTCCACGGTCATGAGCCCGCGCACCGTCATCACCTGGGCCGAGAACGCCGAAATCTTCGGCGACATCGGCTTCGCCTTCCGCCTGACCTTTCTCAACAAATGCGACGAGCTGGAGCGGCCGCTGGTCGCCGAGTTCTATCAGCGCTGTTTCGGCAAGGAACTGCCCGAGAGCGCGACCAATGTCGTGATGACCTGAAAGTCGCCGGGGCGCCGCCTTGACCATCTCGAACGCCAAGCCGCCGTCGAAACTGGAAGGCCCGCAGGAGCCTTTCAAGCGCGCGGTCGCCGGCTGCATGCGCGCTCTCGCCAAGACGCCCGGCCTCGAAGTCGTCTATGCGCCGGAGCGCCCGAGCCTGATCCAGACCGGAGCCGGCGCCAAGGCGCGACTGCCCGATCCGCCGCGCCGGCTCGACGCTCGCGAAGCGGCGATCCTGCGCGGCCACGCCGATTCTATGGCGCTGCGGCTCGCCTGTCACAATAGCGAGGTGCATCGCCGCCTGACGCCGCAGGTCGCCACCGCCCGGGCGGCGTTCGACGCCGTCGAACAGGCGCGCGTCGAAGCTATCGGGTCGCGCCGCATGGAGGGCGTCGCCGCCAATCTCGACGCCATGCTCGACGATCGCTTCCAGCGCGCCCGCTACGCCGATGTCGCCACCCGCGCCGACGCGCCCATCGAGGACGCGCTCGCGATGATCGTGCGCGAGCGGCTGACCGGCCTGAAGCCACCGGCGAACGCCCGGCGCATCGTCGATCTCTGGCGGCCCTTCATCGAAGAGCGCGCGGGCGCCGATCTCGACCGGCTCGGCGCCGCGATCGAGGACCAGCGCGCCTTCGCGCATTCGGTGCATAGATTGCTGACCTCGCTCGAGATGCTCGACGAATCGAGCCTCGACGACCATCCCGAGGACGAGGAGGACGCATCCGACGACGTCGATGATGGAGACGCCGACGCCGGAGGCGAGAAAGGCGAGGAGGACCCGAGCGGCGATGCGCGGGAGATGGAGAAGTCCGAGGCCGCGGCCGAGGCGATGGACGACAGCGAGGTCGATTCCGCCGATGCGCCCACCGGCGAATTCGAGGACGAAGCCGATTTTTCCGATTCCGAACAGGGCGCCGATCCGCGCCGCCCGCCGACGCCCGGCCGCGCCGAACAGCGCGGCTCCGACTACAAGGCCTTCACCAAGAAATTCGACGAGATCGTCGCCGCGGAGGAGCTTTGCGATCCCGAAGAGCTGGAGCGGCTGCGCTCCTATCTCGACAAGCAGCTGAACAATCTCTCCTCGGTCGTGGCGCGGCTCGCCAACCGCCTGCAACGGCGCCTGATGGCGCAACAGAACCGCTCGTGGGAGTTCGACCTCGAAGAGGGCATGCTCGACCCGGCGCGGCTCGCCCGCGTCATCATCGATCCGCAGCAGCCGCTGTCCTTCAAGCAGGAAAAGGACGCCGACTTCCGCGATACGGTCGTCTCGCTGCTGATCGATAATTCCGGTTCGATGCGCGGGCGCCCGATCACGGTGGCCGCCACCTGCGCCGACATTCTCGCCCGCACGCTGGAGCGCTGCGGCGTCAAGGTCGAGATTCTCGGCTTCACCACAAGAGCCTGGAAGGGCGGCCAATCGCGCGAGGCGTGGCTGCAGGCGGGCAAGCCCGCGGCGCCCGGACGCCTCAACGATCTGCGCCACATCATCTACAAATCCGCCGACGCCCCATGGCGGCGCGCGCGCAAGCATCTCGGCCTGATGATGCGCGAGGGGTTGCTCAAGGAGAACATCGACGGCGAGGCGCTCGACTGGGCGTACCGGCGCCTGCTCGCGCGGCCCGAGCAGCGGCGCATCCTGATGATGATTTCGGACGGCGCGCCGGTCGATGATTCGACGCTGTCGGTCAATCCCGGCAATTATCTCGAAAAGCATCTGCGCCATGTGATCGAGACGATCGAGACGCGCTCGCCGGTCGAACTCATCGCCATTGGCATCGGCCATGACGTGACGCGCTATTATCGCCGCGCAGTGACCATCGTCGACGCCGAGGAGCTGGGCGGCGCCATGACCGAGAAACTGGCGGAGCTATTCAGCGAGACCTCGGCGCCGCGCGTCGAGCGCCGCAAGGACTCAACCAAGAGCGCATTGCGCGCGGGTATGGCGCGCCTGCATTAACAATTTCGGCGCCCCTGCGCTTACGCGACCGTCGGCGCTTCCGCGTTGGCGGCGACCTGGCTCAGCCGCTGGCGATAGAGCCCTGCGAAATCGATCGGATCGATATAGAGCGGCGGAAAACCGCCGCCGCGAACCGCATCGGCGATGATCTGACGCGCGAAGGGGAACAACAGGCGCGGGCATTCGATCATGACGACCGGATGCTGGTCGTTGGCGGGAATATTGACCAGACGAAACAGCCCCGCGTAATCGAGCTCGAACTTGAACAGCGTATCGGCCTCGGATTTCGCGGAGCCTTCCAGCAGAAGATTGACCTCGAAGTCGGCCTCCGCGATCTGGCGGGCGTTGACATTGACCTGAATCTGGATGTTCGGCGGCTTTTCCTGCGGCCCTAGCGAACGCGGCGCGTTCGGATTCTCGAACGAGAAATCCTTCGTATATTGCACCATCGCGTTGATCGCGGGGACCGCGTCCGCGTTGGCGTCAGTCCCTGAACCGTTTCCATTAGCCATCGTAAAAATCTCCCGCGGCTGCGGGTAGCACGGAAGGCGCCCGGCGACAAGGTCTCGGCTTCGCAAGTTCCTTCAAGGCGCGGCCCTTGCCCGCGCGCCTCACAATTTCGCGCGGGCGCCTGCAAACCAATTCCCATCGGCCGCGAAATTCGTCTATCTAGGCGCCTGTCCCAATCGAGTTCGCCTCTCAAATGTCGACCGAGCCGCCGCGCCTTTATCTGATCACGCCGCCGATCCGCGACGCCGCGGCTTTCGCGCCGTCGCTCGAGGCGGCGCTTGGCGTTTGCGACATCGCCTGCGTCCTGCTGCGGACAGAGGGGAGAGACCCAAGCGAAAACAAGAAGATAATCGCCGACGCTCGGCCCGATCGCGCAGGCGCGCGGCGTCGCCGCGCTCGTCGGCGACCCGCAACTTGCGATCCGCGCCAACGCCGACGGCTGTCACGTCGAGGGCGCGGGCGAAGCGCTTGAGGCCGCGCTTGCGACGCTAAAGCCGGACCGCATCGTCGGCGCTGGCGCCCTCGCGACGCCGCGACGCGGCGATGACGGCAGGCGAATATGGCGTCGATTATGTGATGTTCGGCGGCCCTGACGGGGCGGAGTCGCACGAAGACATTGTCGCGCGCGTCGACTGGTGGGCGGAGATCTTCAACGTGCCCTGCGTCGCTTACGCGCATGCCCTGACGGACGTCGGCGATCTCGCCGCGGCCGGCGCCGATTTCGTTGCGCTCGGCCGAGCGGTGTTCGAGGATCCGCGCGGCGTCGCCCCCGCCCTTGCGGAGGTTGCGGCTCGCCTCGCGGCTTATCAGGCGGAACTGCGTGAAAAAACATAATAATCCGCTAGCCTCGCGGCTCGGCCCGCTCGCGCTTGCTTGCGCCGTTCTCGCCGGAGCGATCTCATGCATCGCTCCGGCCCGGGCACGAGCCAACCGCAGGCCGCGCCGCAGAGCCCTGCCCCGGCCGAGGCGCCGAAAAACGTCCCCGCTACCCCTGCCGCCCCTGCCGCTGGCGCTGCCGCTCCCGCCGCCCCGGCCGCCGGCGACAGCGCGCCGGACCTTGCCTTCGGCGCCTATCAGCGGGGCTATTACGCCACCGCCCTCGCCGAGGCGGAGAAGCGGATCGCAACGAACCCCGACGACGGCGCCGCGATGACGCTGATCGGCGAACTCTACGCGCAAGGGCTCGGCGCGCCGCGCGACGCGACGGAGGCGGCGCGCTGGTACAAGCTCGCCGCCGATCGCGGCGACCGGCAGGCGACTTTCGCGCTGGGGCTTGCGATGCTGACCGGCACGGGCACGCCAAAAAATCGCGATGGCGCCGCGGCGCTTTTCCAGAAGGCGGCGGCTGAGGGCCATCCGGGCGCTCTCTACAACCTCGGCGTCATGGCGATCGAGAACGACAAGGGAGTCGTGCCCGATTTCACAGGTGCGGCCAAATATTTTCGCGAGGCGGCCGATCTTGGCGATTCCGACGCCGCCTATGCGCTGGGCCTGCTTTACCGCAACGGCACGGGAGTCGACAAAAGCGACGAGCAGGCGGCGCAATGGATCGGCCGCGCGGCGAAGGACAATAATGTCCCGGCGGAAGTCGAATACGCCATCATGCTGTTCAATGGAATCGGCGTCGCGAAGGACGAGACGGCGGCCGGCAAGCTATTTCTGAAGGCGGCCTCGCACGATAATCCCGTGGCGCAGAACCGCGTCGCGCGCATTCTGGCGGTCGGCCGCGGCCTGCCCAAGGATCCGGTCGAGGCGATGAAATGGCATATCCTCGCGCGCGCCGCCGGGATCAAAGATAGCTGGCTCGACGGCGAACTCGCCAAGCTGACGCCGAAAGAGAAAGACGCCGTTCAGGCCGCCGTCCGACAGTACATGGTGCGGTGACGCCTTAAAATTCGAGGCGCAGGCTGCAGGCCTCCGCCGCCGCGCGCATATGCGCCGGGACCGGCGCTTCGACGACGATCGGCTCTTTGTTTTTGTAGAGCGGGATCTCGATGCGTCGCGCGTGGAGCTGCAGCGTTCCCGCGCCCGCCCCATAGATCGGATCGCCGAGAATGGACCAGCCCATCGCGGCGCAATGAACCCGCAATTGATGCGTGCGGCCGGTGAGGGGCGTCAGCGCCAGCAGCGCATGTGCGCCGGCGCCGCGCGCGAGGACGCGCCACCTCGTCTGCGCCGGCTGGCCGCAGGGATCGACTTTCATCCACCAGCCGCGGCTCGCATCGAGGCGCCCGAGCGGCAGGTCGATCAGTCCTTCGTCCAGCTCCGGGGCGCCTTCGACGATCGCAAGGTAGGTCTTGGCGATCTTGCCTTGCTTGAACATGAGCCCCAGCTTCTCCAGCGCCTTGTGATGGCGCCCGAGCACCAGACAGCCGGAGGTGTCGCGATCGAGCCGATGCGCGAGCGCCGGATTGCGCGGCAGGCCGAAACGAAGATGATGGAACGAGGCCTCGAAGTTTTCGCCGCCCTTCGGACCCTTGTGAACCGCGATTCCCGCCGGCTTGTCGAGAACGAGGATCAGCGCATCGCGATAGAGCAGCCGCGCATTGATCTCCGCTTCCGAGAAGAACGCGGGGGCTTCGTCGAGACTCACCACCAGCCGCGCCTTTTGAACCAGATGATCGGGATCAGCGCGCTGAGCAGGATGAGGCCGAGGCCCCATTCGTAGCCATAGGTCCATTCGAGCTCCGGCATGTTCTTGAAGTTCATGCCATACATGCTGGCGACGAGAGTAGGCGGGATGCCGACGACGGAGACGACGGTCAAAATCCTGAAAATGTTGTTCTGCTCGATATTGGTGAGGCCGAGCGTCGCGTCGAGCAGGAATTGAATGCGGTCGGTCTGGCCCCTCTCATATTCGTTGAGCGAAGCGATGTCGCGGCCAAGAGTTTTGATCTTCGCCGCTTCCGCAGGCGAAAGATAGGACTCGGCTTCGCCGCTGACGAAGGGGAGCATGCGCGACATGCCGAGCAGCACGTCGCTGATCTTCGAAGCCAGATTGCCGTTCGCCGCGATCGCGCCGAGCACCCTGCGCAAATTCTTGGTGTCCTGTATTGGCCCTTCGTGAGGCTTGCCGCCACCCTGGTCGAAGACGGTCTGGGACAGGCCGTCGAGTTCGGAATTGATCTTCTCCAATTCGTCGGAGCCGTTTTCGATGATAGCTTCGAGCAGGGAGATGAAGGCGCTTGGGCCATCGGCCGGCCGTCCATTCTCGACGACCTCCGCGTAATGCAAATCCTCGCATGGCTTGAACTGCTTGTAGCGAACCGTCAGGACATAGTCCTTGGTCAGCACGAAGCCGAGCGGCGAAGTCTGCGCGACGCCGCTCGTCGCCCTGACGATCATCGGCATGCTCATGTAGAGGAAATCCTTGTCGCGGTAGAGTCGGCTCGACGTCTCGATCGCCGACAGACTTTCCAGCGTCGGCACCTTGATGTCGAGTATCCGCTCCAGAAAGGCGACCTCCTTCGCCTCGGGCCGCATGACGTCGATCCAGTTCACCTCGGCCGGGAGGGCCGGCGCGTCGAACCCGACCTTCACTTCCCCTTTGGCGATCGTCGAATGAAATCTCAGCATCAGGCCTCTCAGGCGGGTCGGGCGTCGGCAGTCAGCGAAGCGGCCCCAGGTCCCGTCGCGGCCGCGCGGCGCAATGTGACCGCATGCGCCGGGGCGCGCAAGCCGGAGGTAGGCAACCAATGTGACGATGACGCGACGGGCTGGGCGCCGAGAGTTTTAGGCCGCCTCGCGCGCGGGGGCCGCGGGCGCCGCCGCGCTAAAACGGATGATACTGAAACATCCAGGTCTCGCTCAGAACCTTGTCGCCCTGTCGCAGGAACAGCCGCATCTCGACGGGTTCGGTTCCGGCGCCGGCGGTAAGGTCGAACTGGGCGCGCCAATGGCCGGGGACGTCGTCCGGCACAGGCTCGGTGAAGACGTAGGAGAAGGTTCCGCGCGAGGCCCAGAGCACCGCCTCGGGCTTGACGCCGAAGGGAAGGTTGACGAGCGGGGGGCCTGAAAATTCGACCATGAATTTGCGCACGCCCTTGGGGCGCGGCAGGCCCGGCTGGCCGCCATTGCCGAGGCGGGTTGCGACGACGCGGGCGAGATCAGTCGGAAACGGTTCGTCCGCCTCCCAATAGAGACGATAGGAGAGCGCCGTCTCCGACCCCGCCGTGGCCGGCTTTTCAGGCACCCACATGGCGACGATATTGTCGTGAATTTCGTCGTCGGTCGGAATCTCGACGAGTTCGATCGCGCCTTTGCCCCAATGGCCGGTGGGCTCCACCCAAAGACTTGGGCGCCGGTCGTAATAGACGCCGTCGAGATAATGATCGAAATTGCGGTCGCGCTGCAGGAGGCCGAAGCCGCGCGGATTTTCGTCGCTGAACGCGGAGGTGACGATGCGCGGCGGATTGTTGAGCGGGCGCCAGATCCGCTCGCCCGTCCCCGTCCACATGGCGAGGCCGTCGGAATCGTGAACCTCGGGGCGCCAGTCGATAGCGGTCTGCTTCTTGGTTTCGGAAAACCAGTACATCGTCGTCAAGGGCGCAAGGCCAAACCTCGCAATATCGGCGCGCAGATAAAGCACCTGGTCGATATCCATGATGACGCCCTTGCCGCGCGTCATCACGAAGCGGCAGGCGCCGACGAGGGAGGGCCCTTCGAGCAAGGCGTAGATGGTCAGCGAATCGTCCGCATCCGCGCCGTCGATATAGAATTTGGTGAAGTCGGGAAACTCTTCCGGCTTGCCGGCGACGGCGACGTCGATCGCCACCGCGCGGGCCGACAGCCCATATTGCCGCAAGGCGCCGATGGCGCGGAAATAGTCCGCGCCGAGAAAGGCGACCCAATCATTCTTGCGCCAGTCGAGCGCGCCGCCCCGTGGCTCCTGAATGCGCAATCCGGCGAAGCCCGCGCCTTGAGGAAGATTTCGCGCGATCGAATCCTCCGGCATCGTGAAATAGCTCTGATCGTAGATGATCTCGCGGGCGCTCGCGCCCTCGACGACGTTCATCTCGACCGCCTTCTGGAAGAACATCCCGAGGTGGAAGAAGCTCACCGGAAACCGGCCCGGACCATTGGCGTAGAGCGCATGATCCATGTCGAAGGCGATCTTGCCCCAGGCTTCGTAATTGATCTTGCCGACGATCTCGGGCGCGGGCCGCTGCGGGCCGACATAGGGCCCCGCCGCCATGCGCTTCGCCGCCGCCTTCAGGCCATCGTAGGAAAACGGCCGCGCCGGGCCGAGCTTCAGACCGCCCTGCGCGAGAGCCTCGCTGACGCCGGCTGCGTCGAGGCTTGCGCCCAAGCCTATCGCCGCAGCCGCCTTCAGGACCGCTCTCCGGTCAAAGGCTCTCATGCCGTTTCCTTCATGATCGTGCGGGCTGGTTCGATGGGCTGGGAGCGCTGGCGAAAGAGGCGGCTCAGCCGCGGTACGGCTCGTGCCTGATCGCGATTCGCATGAAATAATAGAGCAGCACGAAACCGCATAAGGTGAAGCCGACCTCGATGACGCGGCTGACCGTCGGGTCGAGCTGCAAAAGCCCGCCGAGCGCCCAACCCGCCGCCCACGAGGCGCCGACCATCTCGGTGCCGACGAGAATGGCGACGGCGACGAGCGTCGAGAGGTGAAGCCAGTTGATTGGCTTTTCCGGCGTCAATCCGTTGTTTTGAGCTGGGTTTTGAGCCAATTTCCTGGGAGCTGAATTTTTTTGGGCCAAAGTCGCACGGGTCTCCGTCGCAGCGCCAAACTCATTCGCCCGCGCTCGACATTCCAGCGGCGCCAGCGAATAAATTGGCGATTTGAGTTTGCCACTATATCATTGTCGCGCAGGGAGCAAGCGGCGGCGACCCGGGCAAGACGAGCGGAAAACGCCTGGAACAGGGTGGACGAACCCCAATGACGAGCGAACCCGGCGATGCGCCGGCCGACCCCGCGCGGCCGTGGCTCAGACACTATCCTTCGAGCGTCGGCGCCGAAATCGAGACGCCGCGCTATGGGTTGCTCGGCGAAGCCACGCGCGACCTCGCGGCGCGGCGGGGCGCGGCGAAAGCCTTCACCACGATCATGCCGAACGGAATGGCTGCGAGCCTCAGCTTCGTCGACGTCGATCGTCTGTCGGACGCCTTCGCCGCATATCTGCGCGATTGCCTTCGCCTTGAGGCCGGATCGCGCGTCGCGATCCAGATGCCGAACGGACTCGCCTACCCGATCGTCGCCTTTGGCGCGTTCAAGGCCGGCTGCGTCCTTGTCAACGTCAACCCGCTCTATACCGCGGCCGAGATGGCCCATGTGTTCGAGGACGCGAAGCCCGCCGCGATCGTGGCGATCGACATGTTTGCGGAAAAACTGGCCGCCGCGATGGAGAGGGCGCCGATCCGCCATGTCGTCCTCAGCCAGGCGGCGAGCCTTTTCCCGGCGCATTCGCGGCTGATCATCGGCTCGGTCCAGAAATATGTGCGCAAGGAAATTCCAAAGCCCCGCTTCTCCGCCGCGACCTTCGCGGAGGCGCTCGCGATGGGCGCGCGGAAGATCAACGCGGGAGCCGACGTCTGCGCCTATGTCGCGGGTCTCGAGCCGACATCCGTCGCCTGCCTGCAATACACCGGCGGCACGACCGGCGTCAGCAAGGCCGCGATGCTGACCCATCGCAACTTCAGCGCCAACGTCACGCAGTTCCTGGCGCTGGTCGGGACCGAGATCGCGGAATCGGATCATGTGCTGACGGCGCTGCCGCTCTATCACATCTACGCCTTCACGGTGAACATGCTGGGGTTCTTCTTTCGCGGCGCGCATAATGTTCTGGTCCCCAGTCCCCGCCCGCTGACCAACCTCAAAGCCGCCCTTGCAAAGCAGCCGATCTCCTTCATCACCGGCGTCAACACGCTGTTCAACGGGCTCCTCAACGAAGCCTGGTTCAGGGACAATCCGCCGCCGACGCTGCGTCTCTCCACCGCCGGCGGCATGGCCTTGCGGCAGAGCGTGGCGGAGCGCTGGGCGCAGACGACGGGAACGCCCGTCATCGAAGGCTATGGCCTCAGCGAAGCCGCGCCGGTGCTGACCTTCAACCCGACGCTTCGCGTCAAGGCCGGATCGATCGGCGTGCCAATGCCCTGGACGGAGATCAAATGCGTCGGCGACGATGGCCGCGAGGTCGCGCCGGGCGAGCCGGGCGAACTCGTCGCGCGCGGACCGCAGGTGATGGCGGGCTACTGGAACCAGCCGCAGGAGACCGAAATCGCGCTGCGCGACGGCTGGCTCTACACCGGCGACATCGCGACGATGGACCACGAGGGCTATTTCACCATCGTCGACCGACGCAAGGACATGATTCTCGTCTCGGGCTTCAACGTCTATCCGAACCAGGTCGAGGAGGTGATTTCGCAGCTTCCGGGCGTCAAGGAATGCGCCGTCGTCGGCGTGCCGGACGAATGCTCCGGCGAAGCGGTCAAGGCCTTCATCGTCCGCAACGATGCCTCGCTCGACGCCGAGACGGTCCGCGCTTTCTGCAAGACCCAGCTCGCCGCCTACAAGGCGCCGAAATTCGTGGTCTTCCGCGACGATCTGCCGAAATCGCATGTCGGCAAGATCCTGCGCAAGGATCTGCGCGAATAAGCTGGACCGAGCGCGCCTACCAGCGCAGCAGGCGCGCGCCGAGCATCGCGCCGAGCGCCGTCATGAAGGCGATCGCGATCGGATACCAGACGGCGACGAAAAGCGGCGAATCGTCGGGACAATGCGTGGCGTAGATCGCGGCGCCGATCGCGCCGGCGAACAGCCCCGCGGCGGCGCCCGCGAGAGCCGGGCGCTCCGGCGCGCCATAGCGCAGCGCCAGCAAAGTCGCAATCAGCGGCGCGAACCCCAGGAAAGGAATGCTGCGCAGGCACACCATCGAGTTGGAGCCGACGAGCCGCGCGCCCCATTGCGCGGCGGGAACGGCGACGAGTTCAGCGCCAATGGCGAGCGCGAGCAAGATGGGCGGGATCGCAAGCGCCAGCACGGCCGCGCGGGGAACGGCGCCGGGCCGGAACAGTCGCAGGACCAGCGCCCCCGACAACGCCGCCAGCAGGTCCAGCAGCAGCAGCTTGAACAGAAAGCGCGGCTCGCCGAGCAACGCCAGGAAATGCGGCCGCAGCCCCAGAACGGCCAGAAACAGGCAGACGGCGATCACGACGCCCGGGATCAGGGCAAGCGTTAGCGCCCGCCCCGGCGCCGGTGGCCGGATGCTGTCGATGGAGAGGGCGGCGATAAGTTCGTTGGTGTCCATCATTCGTAACTTCGAAACTTGGCGGCGAGAGAGGCTAATCCCCGATGCAGGGCGACGCGGACGGCGCCGTTGCTCATCGAGAGGCGGGCGGCGGCCTCGTCGATCGAGGCGCCGTCCACGGCGATGCAATGCACCACATTGCGCTGTCCGGGCGGCAGCTCGCCCAAATGGCGGCTGACGTCGGCGACGACGGAGCCCTGCGCCTGATCGGCGCCGGGCAGGATCTCGGCGAAATCGTCGATCGAAACCTCGATCCGACGACCGCGCCGGCGCAGGGCGTCAATGAGCTTGTGGCGCGCTATGGCGTAAAGCCACGGGCTCAGCGGCCCATTCTCGTCCCAGGTCTGGCGCTTGAGATGCAGCGCCAGAAGCGTTTCCTGCACGATATCCTCGGCGTCCGCGCCCGACGCCCCCGCCCGGGCGAGGCCCCTGCCCGCGAAGGCCCGCAGCGCCGGCGTCAGTTGCGCAAGCAACCGACGATAGGCCGCGGCGTCGCCCGCATTGCCGGCCCGCATAAGCAACGCCCATTCCTTTTCCCGGTCATCGACGCGCACGCGCGCTCCATCGTACATTGTCATTCGGCAGCGAAGGCCCCGGCGTTACACATTAAATGCTGCTTCGCGATAAGTTTTTTGTCGAACCAAAAAATCGCCGGCTCTACCGTAACGCCGTCACACGGCCCGGCGTAATAGGATGCGTTGGGCTCAAGCGGCTCAAATCACCCCTGCTCCTCGATAAAGGAAACACGCATGACCGCCAAGGCCACGATCACCTCCGCCTCGCTCGCCGGCGCTTTCGCGACCGCGCTCGCCCTCATCGCCGCGCAAGCCGCCCCCGCCGCCGCCGACGATTCGGCCGGCAAGGAAAAATGCTACGGCGTCGCCCTCAAGAGCCAGAACGACTGCGCCGCGGGCCCCGGCACGACCTGCGCCGGCACCTCGAAAATCGATTACGACGGCGCCCACTGGAAATTCGTCGCCAAGGGAACCTGCGAAACGATCAAGACCCCGCACGGGACAGGCTCCCTCGCCCCCGTCAAATCCTGAAGATCCCGCAAATCCCGAAAATCCGCGAGAGGGGCGCACCCAGCGCCTCTCTCACCCTCAATGTCGCGAGGATCGCCAGATGTCCGCTCGCCATGATTGTCCGGCCGCGCGCCTTCCGGCCAGCGCCGGCGTCGGCTTCAAGCCGGAGCATTTCGCCGCCATCGCGGCGGAGCGCCAGCCGCTCGGCTTTTTCGAAGTCCATGCCGAGAACTACATGGGCGCGGGCGGCGTCCCGCATGCGCAATTGCGCTTTCTGCGCGAGACCTATGCGTTGTCGCTGCATGGCGTCGGCCTCTCCATCGGCTCGCCGGAGCCGCTTGACCGCGATCATCTTTCGCGCCTGCGGCGCCTTTGCGACCGCTACCAGCCCGAAAGCTTTTCCGAACATCTCGCCTGGTCCTCGCATGGCGGCGCCTATTTCAACGATCTCCTGCCGCTGCCCTACACCGAGGCGACGCTGGCCGCCGTCATCAGCCATGTCGATCAAACCCAAAATGCCCTTGCGCGAAAAATTCTCATCGAAAACCCCGCGACCTATGTCCGTTTCGCCGAGAGCGAAATTCCCGAGGCCGACTTCCTCGCCGAGGTCGCGCGCGCGACCGGCTGCGGCCTGTTGCTCGACGTCAACAATGTGTTCGTCAGCGCGCGCAATCACGGCGCCGACCCGTGCGCCTGTCTCGCCGAATTCCCGCTTGATCTCGTCGGCGAAATCCATCTCGCCGGCTTCTTCGAAACGGCGGACGACGCGGAAGCGCCGTTGCTCATCGATTCGCACGGCGCGCCCGTCGCCGACGAGGTGCGGGCGCTGTTCGATATGACGATCGCCCGCGCCGGCGCGCTGGCGACCTTGATCGAATGGGACAATGACGTGCCGGCGTGGCCCGTTCTGCGCGACGAGGCGCTGGCGGCGCAGGCGCGGCTCGATTTTTTCGCGCGCGCGGCCTGATCCAGAAGCGACCGACATCATGCAACATCTGCAAAACGCCTTCGCCGCCGCCCTGCTCGATCCCGGCCTGCCGCCGCCGCGCGGCGTCGTCTCGCACACGTCGCAGGCCCCCGTGAAGCGCTTCGCCGTCTACCGCAACAATGTCATGGTCGGCCTCATCGACGCGCTCGCGGCGCGCTTTCCCGCCGCGCAGCGAATCGTCGGCGAAGAATTCTTCCGCGCCAGCGCCGGCGTCTTCGCACGCGCCCATCCGCCGCGCTCGCCGCTGATGATGACCTATGGCGATGAATTTCCGGACTTTCTCGAAACCTTCGAACCAGCGACGGAAATCGCCTATCTCGCCGACGTCGCGCGCGTCGAGGCGGCGCGCACGCGCGCCTATCACGCCGCCGACGCTGCGCCTCTCCAGCCTTCAAATCTCGCCGGCCTCGAAGCCGACAGTCTGGCGGCGCTGCGTTTCGAATTGCATCCCTCGCTCGAAATCGTCGTCTCCGCCTTTCCCGTCGCAACAATCTGGGCCATCAATGGGGGCGAGGCGCCCCTCGCCCCCATCGAGGATTGGCGCGGCGAAGACGCGCTCATCATCCGCCCCTCCTTCGACGTCGAGGTGCGCCGCCTGCCGCCCGGCGCGGCCGCGTTTCTGCAAAGCCTGAAGGCCGGCGATCCATTGGGCGCGGCGGCCGGGATCGCGCTTGACCGCAGCCCCGAGTTCGACCTCGCGATCAACCTGGCGGCGCTCGTCAGCGCCGGCCTCGCCATCCGGACATTCATCTAGATCATCAAGGGGACATTCTCATGGAAATCTCGCAAAGCTACGCGGAGCCAGCCGCCGCCCGCCCGCTCCGCGCCCTCGTCGACATTTTCGACCGCATTCCGCAATCCTTCATTTCGCTTTGCGCGCGCGTCTTTCCCGCCGCGGTGTTCTGGATGTCCGGCGAGACCAAGGTCGCCTCGCCGGGCGCGTTCTGGCATTTGAGCGACAGCGCCGTCGATCTCTTTCGCGAGGAATATCGCCTGCCCCTGATCGATCCCTCGATCGCGGCGCACGCCGCCGCCTTCGCCGAGCACTTCTTTCCGGTTCTGCTGGTTATCGGCCTCGCCAGCCGCTTCGCCGCTCTCGCCCTTCTCGGCATGACGGCGGTGATCGAGATTTTCGTCTATCCCGACGCCTGGCCGACGCATGGCGTCTGGGCGACCTGTTTCCTTGTCGTCATCGCGCGCGGGCCCGGCGTCCTCTCGCTCGATCATCTCCTCGCCAGGCGTTTCGGCTGGATTGGCGAAAAGCGATAGAGCCGCTTTTTTTATCGGCGGCGCCGGCGCAAGCGGAACTTTTGCCGATTGCGCGAGTTTAATTCAAAGTTGCGCTATAGGCAGGAGAATATGATGCGGAATGCCCTCTTGACGGTCACCCTCTTTTCGGGCGTCGCCCTTGGCGCCAGCGGATTGGCGGCGCAAACGCAATTTCCGATGAGCGCGTCGTCCGACGCGTATACCGCGCCGACCGTCGGCGTCGAACTGCTGTCGGAAGGCCGCAGCGCCTTCGCCGTGCCGCGCGCGGGCGAGTTCCCCAGCATCTACTACGATTTCGCCGCTGACATCGATTACCTCACTGCGCCGACGCCGGCCGAGACGCCCGCCGCGCAGTAAGGCCGGCTGCTCTCGTCGCCTTATCGCGGCGCCTCAAGGCTCGAAATCGAGACCGATGTCGAGAATTGGGGCGCTGTGCGTCAGCCAGCCGATCGAGATTAGATCGACTCCTGAAGCTGCGATCGTCGGCGCGGTCTCTGGCGTGATGCGGCCGGAGGCTTCGGTTAACGCGCGGCCGCCGACAAGGGCGACTGCTTTTGCGAGCGTCGCTGGATCCATATTGTCGAGCAGCACCGCGTCGACCCCCTCGGCCATCGCCTCCGCCAGCTGCTCAAGCGTATCGACCTCGACTTCAATCTTGACGAGATGGCCGACCGCGGCGCGAGCGCGGCGCAGCGCCTGCCTGACGCCGCCCGCCATCGCGACGTGATTGTCCTTGATGAGTACGGCGTCGTCCAATCCGAAGCGATGGTTGCCGCCGCCGCCGGCGCGAACCGCGTATTTCTCCAGCGCGCGCAAGCCCGGCGTCGTCTTCCGCGTGCAGACGACCTGCGCCTTATGGCCGCGCAGCGCCGCCGCGACCGACGCCGTGGCGGTGGCGATCCCGCTGAGGTGACAGAGAAAATTGAGCGCCGTGCGCTCCGCCGTGAGAATCCCGCGCGCCGGGCCTTCGATGGCGGCGATGCGCTCGCCCGGGCCAACCGCCTCGCCGTCCTGGCGCTCGACGCGAAAGGCGATGCGCGGGTCGATCAGCTCGAAGGCGAGCCGCGCGAGATCGAGACCGGCCACGACGCCCGCCTGCCGCGCGATGAGGGCTGTTCTCGCTTCAAGGTCCGCCGGAACCACCGCCGCCGTCGTGATGTCGCCGGCGCGGCCGAGGTCTTCGAGCAGCGCCGCGCGGACCAGCGGCTCAATCATGATTCTCGCAAGCGGCGCGAGGGCGGGGGTCGGCTCAAGGGTCATCGCAAAGGCGCCGCAAGAGACATTGCAAGGATCGCCGCAAGCGTCGTCCGCTTGGCGCTCAATCGACGAGTTCGGGCGCGAATTCCTGCGCCGCGCGCATCGCGTCGGCGAGACGCAGGGTCGTGCGTTGGGGCTTCGCTGCGACGGCCGGAAAATCGGTTCGCGCATGAGCGCCCCGGCTCTCCTCGCGGCGCAGGGCGGCGACCGCAATCATGAGGCCGACGATGGCGGCGTCGCTCGTCGCGTCTTCGTCCCGCGCGAGCGCGAACAGCGCCGCCGCCGCGTCGCGCAGCCCCTCGCCGTCGCGGAGAACGCCAACCGCGCGCGACATGATCTTGCGCACCGGCGCGAGGTCGCCGCGCGCGAGCGCGGGCAAGTCCGTCACCAGCTTGCGGCGGCGCGGCGGGCTCTCCCCGGCGACGCTTTCGGCGACGAATTGCGCGCAAACGACGGCTTCGAGCAGCGAATTGCTGGCGAGACGGTTGGCCCCGTGCAAACCGGTGCACGCCGCCTCACCGCAGGCCCACAGGCCTTCGAGCGAGGCGCGTCCGGCGAGATCCACTTTGATGCCGCCCATGTGATAATGCGCCGCCGGACGCACCGGGATCGGCTGCGTCGCCGGATCCACTCCCGCCGCATGGCAGAAGCCCGCGATCGCCGGAAAGCGCTGCGCAAAACCAGCGCCGATGGCCTTCCGCGCGTCGAGAAAGACGCGATGGCCCGCCGCCAGCTGCGCGTGCACCGCGCGCGCCACGACATCGCGCGGCGCGAGTTCGGCGCCTTCGACATCCGCCATGAAGCGGCGCCCGCGCTCGTCGACCAGAATCGCGCCCTCGCCCCGCACGGTCTCGCTGATCAGCTTCAGGGGCGAGGCGTCGCTATCGAGCGCGGTCGGATGAAACTGCACGAATTCGAGGTCGCCCATCAGCGCGCCCGCCCGCGCGGCGATGGCGAGTCCCTCGCCAAAAGAGCCGGCCGGATTGGTGCCATATCGATAAAGGCCGCCGACGCCGCCGGTGGCGACGACGACGCGATTGCAGGCGAAAAGGATGGGGCCGCCGTCCGCATCCGCGATGAGGCCCGTCACCGCATCGCCCTCGACGACGAGGCGCCGCGCCGCGATCCCCTCAAGCAGCGTGATCGACGGCGTCCTGCGCACCCGCGCGATCACCGCGCGCATGATTTCGGCGCCGCTGCTGTCGCCGCCGGCATGGACGATGCGCCGGCGCGAATGGGCGGCCTCAAGGCCAAGCAGGAGGCGCCCGTCGGCGTCGCGATCGAAGGGCGCGCCGAGCCGGATCAGATTTTCGATCGCGGCGGGGGCGGCGCCGAGAATGGCGCGCGCGACGGCGGGATCGCAAAGCCCGTCGCCGGCTTTCAGCGTGTCGGCGAGATGCAGCGCGAGCCCGTCGTCAGGCCCGAGACTGGCGGCGAGGCCCCCTTGCGCCAGCACGCTCGAGGCCTCGAAGCCAAGCGGCGCCTTGCTGAGCAGAATGACCGGCATCGGCGCCAGCGCGAGAGCGGTCGAAAGACCGGCGAGACCGCCGCCGATGATGATGCACGACCCCGTCGCGTCCATATGCGTCGCCCTCAATCTCATCGCCTCACTTGACCGCCAGCATGCGCTCGACCGCGCGGCGCGCCGGAGCGGCGAGTTCTGGATCGATCTGAACCTCATGCTGCATGGTTTCGAGCGCGCGGCGGATGTTGCCGAGCGTGATCTTCTTCATATGCGGGCAGAGATTGCAGGGACGGACGAATTCGAGCTCCGGATATTGCACGGCGACATTGTCGCTCATCGAACATTCGGTGAGCAGCACCAGTCGCGCCGGACGATGGCGCGCGACATAGCCCTGCATCGCCGCCGTCGAGCCGGAAAAATCGGCTTCCGCCACGACCTCGGGCGGACATTCGGGATGCGCCAGCACGACGACGCCGGGATAATCCTCGCGCAATTCGCGCACTTCCGCCGCGGTGAAGCGCTCATGCACTTCGCAATGGCCCGACCAGCTGATGATCTCGACTTTCGTCTGCGCCGCGATGTTATGGGCGAGGAATTCGTCGGGCAGCATGATCACGCGCGGGACGCCGAGCGACTCGACCACCGCCTTGGCGTTGCCGGATGTGCAGCAGATATCCGACTCCGCCTTCACCGCCGCCGAGGTGTTGACATAGGTGACCACCGGCACGCCGGGATAGGCGCGCCGCAGCCGCCGCACGTCTTCCGGCGTGATCGAGTCCGCCAGCGAACAGCCGGCGCCAAGGTCGGGGATCAGCACGGTTTTTTCGGGATTGAGCAGCTTCGCCGTCTCGGCCATGAAATGGACGCCGGCGAGAACGATGACGTCGGCGTCGACATTCATCGCTTCGCGCGCGAGGGCGAGGCTGTCGCCGACGATGTCGGAGACGCAATGAAAGATCTCGGGCGTCTGATAATTATGCGCGAGCACGACCGCGTTGCGGCTGCGCTTCAGCGTCATGATGGCGTCAATGTCAGCTGCGTAAAAGGGCCATTCGATCGCGGGAATGGCGTGGCTTACCCGCGCATAGAGGGCGCCGGCGTCGGCTTTGGGCGCTAGCGGATGGGGCCCGTAACGGCGCTCGTCGCCGCGAGCGTCTGGACGCGATACTTCCGCCGGCAGAGACATAACCTTATACTCCAGTTGAGCATTTCCCCTCCATATGCTGGGGATGAGTATAAGATTTGTCAAGCCTTGGAGATGGGCAATTTTGTCCCGACGATAGCGCGTTCGGTGAAGACGGCGCGGCGAAACCGAAACAGTTTGGCCGGCCTTCCCCCTGTATCCTGACTGGCCTCGCCGGTCTCCTCGACAAGCTCCTGCTGTTCGATCAGGCGGCGAAAATTTTGTTTGTGAACCAGCCGCCCGGCCAGCGCCTCGACGCAGCGCTGCAACTGCAGCAGCGTGAAGGTTTCCGGCATCAGCTCGAAGACGACCGGATGATATTTGATTTTCGCGCGCAGCCGCGCGATGCCGGTCGCCAGAATGCGGCGATGGTCGAGGATCATCGAGCGCCCGCCCGAGGGCGCCGCGTTCGGATCGTCGCGCGCGGCCCCCGTCTCGCCGCGCCGCGCCTCGGGGATGAGGCGGGCCTCGAAGAGCAGCTCATAGCGCTGCAGCACAAGCTCCTCGTTCCAGGGCCGGCCATCGAGGCCGAAGGTGATCGCGGCGCGCTGTGCGCGGTTCTGACGCAGGTCAGGATCGGGCGTCGCGTCGACCCATGCGTGAAGCCGCGGCGCAAGGCGCTCCTCGATGATCGCCGGCGCGCCGAGGCGATGATCCTCCCACGGAAAATAGGAGTACCAGCTGGCCCAGCCGGCTTCATACTCGCCGGAGGCCGGCTGCTCGCGGGTGAGGCCGAGATAGCTGATCGAGATGACCTGCCGGCCGGCGCCGGCGCGATCCTTGTCGGCGAAGGTGTAGAGCTGCTCGACATAGCCGAGCGGAAGCCGGGTCTGGCGCTCGACCCAGGCGCGCAGGGCCGATTGCAGCGAGCGATGCGCGATCTGGAACGGCCCCGAGGGCAAGGCGCGCTTGTCCTGGATGGTGAGGACGCGCGGATCGCCGCAGCTCACCGCGACGAGCACGGCGATGAGGTCCGCGGCGATGCCGGAGCCCGGCGCATCCGCGCGGGCCTCGGCGAAATCGTCATGGCGAACCAATCCTGCCATTTTCCGCCCGCTCGGTCTGGTCTTGTCGAGGCGCGTCGCCGGTCTTGTCCAGCGCCTTGAATGTATCCCATTCGATCCCGGCAGCGCGAGCGCCAATTGACCTGAGATAGCGCCAATTGACAGATTTAAAGAGCGCCGCCGCGCCGTTGAAGCCGGCGCGTCGCCCGCGGGAGCGCGCTTTTGGCTCTGAACATGCATGGACGCGCGGAAAGTCCGGCTGTCGTGAACCCTTTCGTACAAAAACGCAGGGCCGCGGCGCCGGCTCATGCATGAAAGCGCGCGGCATGACGGACAAAGAGGAATGGGTCGTCTGGAACGGCTCGCTGGGAATTCTCGACAGCGTGACAATCGGCCGTATCGAGGATGGCGAAGGCGGCAGGCGCGCCTTTCTCGCGCCGCCCTATGGCGTCGTCGGGCCGTTCAGTCTCGACGAACTTGAAACGCTGGGCCGGATCGCCTTTGGCGAATGTCTCGTCATGTCGCGCCGCAGATGGCGGGAGGATCAGGTCGACCTGCGCCGTGAGGGGCGCGAAAGGCGCCGGGCCTTCCTGTTTCAGCTGAATTTCGACGACGACGATCAGGAGCACCGCGAGGTCCTGAACCTGCCGATGGAGGGCGCGCTCAAGCCGTCAGAGATCAACGCCGCCTTCCGGCGGCTGGCCAAGACCGCGCATCCCGACGCGGGCGGCAGCGACGAGCATTACCGTCGCATCACGGACGCGCGCGACGCGCTGCTCGAGCAATTCGCGAGCGCCTCTTGAGGCCAGCGGGCTTATGGATTTAAACGCGATCGATTCCGATAGCTGAGAGGGGGATGCCAGCGGAAAGATCCCGCGCCCTTTTTAAATATTCTCGAGCTCGATCGCAGCAGGCAAATGCCGCGGCAAGCGCCAGGGCGCGACGAAGACCGCGTCGCCACGCAGCGTGAACCCCGCCGCGTAAGGATTGGCCGCGAGCCAGACGCGCGCCGCGCGCGACAGGCGGCGCCGTTTTGCCGGCGTGATCGCGCTGCGCGCCTCCTCGAGGCTCGACCTCGCCTTGACCTCGACGAAAGCGATCGTGTCGCCGCGCCGCGCGATGATGTCGATCTCGCCGCCGCGAATGCGGTAGCGGCGCGCGAGAATGGAATAGAATTTCAGCCGCAGCAGGATGATGGCGACGCGCTCGGCCAGCATGCCCTGGCCGTGCGCGGCGCGACGCTCATCGGCGGTTCGCAAAGCTCACTCGCGCGGCTCGGATGAGCCCGTCAGCTCGATCGCCCGCGCATAGACCTTGCGGCGCGGCTGGCCGGTCGCGGCCGAAACGATCGCGGCGGCGTCCTTGACCGAAAGCGTCTCCAGCGCCGTCGTCAGCCTTGCGTCGATCTCGTCCTGCGCTTCCGCGCGCCTCGGCGCCGGGCGGCCCGACCAGCACGACGATCTCGCCCTTCGGCGGCTCTTCGCCGGCCAGCGCGGCCGCGAGCTCGGTCAAGGGCGCGCGGCGGACGGTTTCGTAATATTTGGTCAGCTCCCGCGCCAGCGCCGCATCGCGCGGGCCCAGCACCGCGGCGAGATCGGCGACCATCGCCGCGACGCGGCGCGGCGATTCGAAAAACACCAGCGTGCCCGGAATGGAGGCGAGTTCGGCGATGCGCTGGCGCCGCGGCCCGGTTTTCGGCGGCAGGAAGCCTTCGAAAAAGAAGCGGTCCGTCGGCAGGCCCGCGACCACCAGCGCGGCCAGCACGGCGGAGGCGCCCGGCACCGGAGATCACCTCGATATTCTGCGCCAGCGCGTCGGAGACGAGCTTGTAGCCGGGATCGGAGACCAGCGGCGTGCCGGCGTCCGAGACCAGCGCCAGAGCCGCCCCGCTGGCCAGCCGCGCCAGCAGATGCGGGCCGCATCACCGCGGCGTTATGCTCATGATAGGCGACAAGCGGCGTCGCGATGCCGTAATGGGCCAGCAGCGTCTTGGTGACGCGCGTATCCTCGGCGATGACCGCGTCGGCGGCGGCGAGCGTCGACAGCGCGCGGAACGAGATATCGCCGAGATTGCCGATCGGCGTCGCGACGACATGCAGGCCCTTGCGGATCGGCTCGGCCTCGGCGCGAAGGCCGAAGGCGGTGAAGGCGCTGGCGAGGCCGCGGCCCGCGCCGCCGGCCGGCTCGCCGTCGCCGCGTCCCGTCCGGATCAGGGTCCGCCCGGTCCCGCTCGCTCACATTCATGGCGCCGCCCATGATCGTTTGGTTGCATCTGACGCTGCATAGTCTTTCCGTGTGGCGCCTGTTCCGGCGCGGCTTGAAAAATCCCGTCCAGCCTGTTCTATAAAAAAGCCATTCGTTCTGTTTATAGAACACGCGCCGCCGCTCGGCAAGCAGGTCCACCGGAATGCCCGGCGCTTTTCCGGGCCTCTCTTGCCAGCGCTTCAATTTTGTGACTGAACCTCGCCACAAGCTTTATGGTAACACGATCTGGAGTTTTGCCCGCGCGCTCGCGGTCGAAAGGTCCGCGAGGCAGAACCTGTCGGCTCCGAACCCGGAAAGCATGCTCGAATGCGCGCAAGCGGCGCTTGGGGATCGTCTTCATGAGAGCTTTGTCGCGCGCCGCCGGCCTGAACTTCAGACTTGCGAACGGCGCTCGCCATCCTGCCGCTCGCGCTTTCTCTGGCGGGCTGCGGATCCGCCGGCGGCCCGTTCGGCCATGTGCCCGCCGACCAGATCGCCCCGGCGCAGAAAGCCGACGCGCCGCCGGCCGCGCCGGCCGACCAGATCGGCTCGGGTCCGGTCAAGGTCGGCCTCATCCTGCCGCTGACGCAGACCTCGGGCGGCGCGAGCACCGTCGGCGTTGCGATGCGCAACGCGGCCGAACTGGCTTTGACCGAGGCCGGCGGCAATGATCTGACCCTGATCGTCAAGGACGATCGCTCGACGCCGGACGGCGCCGCGACGGCGGCGCAGGAGGCGCTGGCGGACGGCGCCGATCTCATCATCGGCCCGCTGTTTGCGCCCGAGCGTCCGCGAGGCCGGCCGCCTCGCGCACGGCGCCGGAAAGTCGGTCATCGCCTTCTCGACCGACGCCTCGGCGGGCGGCCACGGCGTTTATCTGCTGTCTTTCCTGGCCGAATCCTATGTCGACCGCATCATCGATTTCGCCGCCTCGAAGGGCAAGAAATCGATGGCCGCGCTCATCCCCGACAATGACTACGGCCGCGTCACCGAAGCCGCCTTCCAGCAGGCCGCCGCGCGCAACAATATCCGCGTCATGACGATCGAGCATTACTACGCCGCAGACGCTCGCCGCCGCGGCGCAGAAAATCGCCGCGCTCGGCGACCAGATCGACGCGCTGTTCATTCCCGAACAGGCCGACGCCATGCCCGCCGTCTCGCAGGCGCTCACGACCGCCGGGATCAACGGCAAGAAAGCGCAGCTGCTCGGCACCGGCCTCTGGAACGACGCGCGCGTGCTGAAGCTGCCGGCGCTTCAGGGCGCCTGGTTCTCGGCGCCCGAGAACGGCGGCTTCAACGCCTTCGCGACGCGCTACCGCGCCAAATATGGCGTCGATCCGCCGCGCATCGCGACGCTCAGCTATGACGCCGTCTCGCTCGCCGCCGCGCTCGCGCATACGCAGGGCTCGCAGCGCTATTCGGATAATGTGCTCACCAACCGCTCGGGCTTCAACGGCGCGGACGGCGTGTTCCGCTTCCAGCCCGACGGAACCAATGAGCGCGGCCTGTCGGTGCTCGAAATCGACAGAGGCCGGCGACGCCGATCAGCCCGGCGCCGCACTCCTTCGCCGGCTCGCCCTCCGCCATCTGAGGACGCCGTGAAGACGATCTTTCTTCCCGGCGCGGGCGGGAGCGCCGAATTAGGCGGCCTGTGGCTGAGCGGCTTCCGGCTGATCCGCCGAAACAGCGTCTCTCATGGCCCGGTCTGGGGAACGAGCCGCCCAAGGAAAATGTGCGCGGCGTCGACGATCTTGTTTCGATGGTTCTCGACTGCGCTCGACGAAGCTTCGAACATCGTTGCGCAGTCGATGGGCGGCCTCGTCGCCGTACGAAGCGCATTGAAGGCGCCGGTACGAATTTCGGCGCCTAGTTCTGACCGCGACTTCCGCCGGCGCGCCGGTCGAAGACCTCGGCGGCTCGAACTGGCGGCCGGACTACCGGAAAGCGTTTCCGGCGGCCGCGAAATGGATCACGGAAATCCGACAGGACCTGTCGAGCGAAATTCCGTCGATCAAGGCCCCCGTGCTTTCAATCTGGGGCGATAGCGACCCGATCAGCCGGCTTGCCGTAGGCCAGCGGTTGCTTGATCTGTTGCCGAATGCGCGATTGCATGTCGTGAAAGGCGGCGACCATGATCTGGCGATCCATCACGCCGATGAAGTCGCCGAGGTCATTCAGGCGCATGTCGCGCGGTGTGGACGGCTGTTTGACGCTCAGGGCGCCTGCGCGCCGGAGCTAACGCATCAATCAAGCAGCACTGGATCAAATAGCATGTACCGGTCTATGGCGAACTCCACCAATCTGTGCGCCGACGCAAAACCGGCCCGCTCGAGGGCGCGCTGCGAGGCGATGTTGTCAATGGAGCATCCGCAGATAGGCCGCCAGCCTCTGGCCAGACAATGGGCCTTGAGGTGCCGGACCATATAGGCGCCATAGCCGCGGCGCCTGTGCCGGGGACTGACCACCATCCCGATGTCAACGCCGTCCATTCCATCGACGACAGGCTTGAACACGCCGGCTCCGATCAGATTGCCGCCCGCGTCGCGATAGACCATCAGTCCGTCGGCGGCGCGATAGGCATCGATCTCCTTCGTGTCGTCGAAAAAATCGTCGCTTAGCGCGGCGAGTTCGACGATGTCCCCGGATTGTCCAGGGCGGGCGATGATGTCGCTTCTGGGTTCAAAGCCGGGATCGGCGATCACCCGATAAAACAGCCCTTGCGTCACGGGCGCAGAGCCGCACGCGAGACCCAGGAACATCAGGAGCGGGTCGAAGCTTTGGGCGAGGATGCTGCGCGCGCCAAACATCTCGACCAGCGCATCAAGCGCGTGCCCGGCGTGCGATAATTCGAAATCCTCAATATGGAATTCCACGATCCGATCGCCGCTGTTGGTGATCGCATAACCGATTTCGCCGCCGGCCCGCTCCAGGATATAGACGGCTCCATTCGTCACCAGATTTTCAACGAACAGCTCCTGCGGAGCCGATAGCCGTCTCAAGCGATCTTGCCGCATGCGCGCGGGAGAGTTTGATCGCTGCAAGAATTTGATCATGACCGGAATATAGAAGATGATGGGGGGCGAGAATAGGTATGCAAAAATCAAGATTTTTACTGGAGGACCAGCGCATTTCCATGAGCGAGCGCGTACATATCCGTACCGCGTCACCGACTGAAATTCCGATCATGCAGGCGCTGGAGCTCGACGCCGCGCGGCTCTACGGAACCCTGGCGGATTATGAGTTCTGCACACGGCTTCCGCCGCGATCGCAGGCGGAACATCTGCGCGTGCAGGAGAACGGCGCCGCGTGGCTTGCGGGTCTCGATGGAGAGGTCGTCGGTTTCCTTCTCGCGCTTTCGGTCGATGGACGGGCTCATGTGCTGGAGGCGGCGACGGAGCATCGCGCTCAAGGCAAGGGAATCGGTCGACGGCTGTTCGCCGCGTTCCACGCATGGGCGGCGGATATCGGTTATTCCGCGGCGACTCTGACAACCTATCGCGACGTCCCCTGGAACGCGCCATTTTATGAACGGATCGGCTACCAGATCATCGCGGTGGATACGCGGCGGCCGGAGCTCATGGCGATCCGGGCCGAAGAGGCGGCGGCCGGATTTGAGCGCGCGCCGCGCGTGGCGATGGAGAAGCCGCTTCGCCGCTAACGCGCAAAACTCAAGAATTCTGCGCGAGCCGTCGACGCAGGGGCAAGCCTGTTCGCAACAGACTTCTTTCGCCGCTAATGCACCAGGAACATCGCCAGGAAGGCGACCGTCGCCAGCGCCATTCCGCCGATAAGCACGTAGATCACGCCCGGCCGGTTGGTTCCCTGCCGCGCGTCGGTTGCGTCCTTAACGATCGGCGCCTCGCGCTCGACGACATGCGTTTCGCGCTCCATCGGCAAACTCCTCTCGAGATCAGGGCGTCCGAGCGTCAATAACGCTCGGGCCGCTTCCGGATTTCCAAGGCAGGAGAAGTCCTGAACGGCCCATAAGGTTCATTTCTTCGCGCGTCGAGCCGTGTTTTTTCGCCGGCAGCGTCCTGCTTCGCTTTGGCCATATCGGCCCAGGGGTCGGTCCGCAGGCTCTGCAGGCGGCGATCGATATTGCGCAGCGTGAAATGGTCGCCGCTTCCGATGGAGTCGAGTTCGCTCCAGGCGAGCGGCGTCGAGACGCCCGCTTCCGGCCGCGCGCGCGTCGAATAGGCCGCGACTGCCGTGGCCCCGCGCGCGTTGCGCAGATAATCGACGAAGATGCGCCCGCTGCGTTCGCGCTTCGCCATCGTCGCCGTCAACCGGTCGGGCGCGGCCGCCGCCAGCGCCTGCGCGAACGTCGCGGCAATAGGCCTTCGCGTCCTCCCATGACGCGCTGCGGCGCGATCGGCGCGACGACATGCAGGCCCTTGCCGCCGGTGGTCTTGACGAAGCTTTCGAGGCCGTCGCTCGAGAGCCGCGCGCGCACGCCCCGCGCGGCCCGGACGAGATCGGCCATGCGATTCCCTCGCCCGGATCGAGATCGAAAATCAGCCGGTCGGGCGCGTCGAGATCGTCGAACTTCGCGCCCCAGGGATGGATTTCCAGAACGCCCGCCTGCACCAGCGCGATCAGGCCGTCGAAATCAGCGATGCCGACGAGCGATTTTCCGTCATCCGGGTCTTCTCGTCAAGCGATGTGCGCCGCCGGCGCCCTCCAGCTGATGCTTCTGGAAGAAGCAGCCCTGCGCCGATGCCCGGCGGGACAGCGCAGCAGCGCGAGCGGGCGCCCGACGACATGCGGCGCCATGAACGGCCAGGCCAGCGCGTAATAATCGGCGAGCGCCTGCTTGGTGAAGCCCGCCTGCGGCCAAAACACGCGATCGGGATGCGTCAGTTTCACGTTGGTCTGCGTGGCTCTTCGCTTTCGCCTTCGGCTTTGCACGCGAAGGCGGCCGTCGGCGCCGCGGGCGATGAAGCGTCCGGCGCGACTGCGACTTCCCGCACGATGTCGCGCGGATCCTTGTCTTCGCGCAGCGCCTTGAAGGACGCCTGCCGCACAAGGTCGCCGCCGGTCCAGCCGCGAAACTCGATCTCGGCGACAAGCTTCGGCTCCGTCCAGCGCAGGCCGCGCCGCGCCTCGGCCGGAAGCGCGCCCTCGACCGGCGGCGTCGTCGCGCCTGATTTTTTCGAGGTCCGCAAACAGCGCCCGCGCGGTCGCTGCGTCATAACCCGTGCCGGCGCGGCCCGCGTAGCGCAGCTTGCCGTCGCTCGTAATAGCCCAGCGCAAGCGAGCCGATCGCTTTCGGCGTCGCCGTCGAGGGCGCAAAGCCGATGACGACGAACTCCTGCCGGTTGGCGCATTTGGCCTTGTACCAATCGCGGCTGCGCCCGGAATGATAAGGCTTGTCGATCCGTTTCGAGACGATGCCTTCGGCGCCGAGCGCGCAGAGCTTGCGCAGCAGCGTCTCGCCGCTGGTTTCAAAATGCGCGCTGTAGCGAAGCACGCCATTTGGCGGGCGCGCTTGCGAGGATCTGCTCCAGCGCGGCTTTGCGATCGGCGAGCGGCGCGGCCCGCAGATCATAGCCGTCGAGATAGAGCAGATCGAACACATAGAAGACGATGCTGTCGCTGGCGCCCGGATTTCAGCGCGTCCTGCAGCTTTGCGAAATCGGAAATGCCGCCCCGATCCTCGACGACCGCCTCGCCGTCGAAAATGGCGCTCTTTACGGGCAAGGCGGCGACCGCCTCGGCGATGGTTGGAAATCGCGCCGTCCAGTCGAGGCCGCGCCGCGTGCGGATGACGACGCGCCCCTCATCGAGCGCCGGCTGCAGCCGGTAGCCGTCGAATTTGATCTCATGCACGAAGTTTTCGCCGGCGGGCGGCGCCGTCGCGGCGGTGGCGAGGCAGGGCTCGACGAAATCCGGCATCTTCGCCTTGCGCGCGCCCTTCGGCATGGCGATGTCGAGCGGCGCACTGCGCCTGCTCTTCACTGAGGCGGCCTTCGTCGAGGCCTTGGCGCGCGTCGTTTTCGAATGTGTCGGTTTGGCTTCCGCGGTCTTGCCGGGCGCCTCGCTTTGCGCCAGCGGCGCGCGGGCGCGCGGCGCGCGGCGAGAGGCCGACGCGTCGCAGCGGCAGGCGCCGCCGCCGGCTTGCCGCTCGTCCAGCTGCGGCTCGTTCTTGTCCCCGGCGATCGCCTCGACCGGCTTGCCGCTCAGGACCGAGAGCGGCGCCTCAGCGAGAATATCCGGCATCGCCCGGCTCGCGCGCGAATTCGTCGTGCGCCTTGATCAGCAGCCAGTTGTCGCCGCGCTCGCCGGGCTTATGCGCCATGCGCACGAGATGCCAGCGGCCTTTCAGCTTGTCGCCTTCGAGCGTGAAGTCGAGATGGCCCTTCGCGTAGCCCTTGTGCGGATCGCCCTCCGGCGTCCAGACGCCGCGATCCCAGACGATGACCGAGCCGGCGCCATACTGGCCTTCCGGAATGGTCCCCTCGAAGCCGCCATATTCCAGAGGATGATCCTCGACATGCACCGCGAGGCGCTTCTCGCCGGGCACGAGGCTCGGCCCCTTGGCCACCGCCCAGCTTTTCAGGACGCCGTCGAGTTCGAGGCGGAAATCGTAATGCAGCCGTCGCGCGGCGTGTTTCTGCACGACGAAGCTCAAAGCCGATTTCGCCGGCTTCCTCGTCTTGCTCTTCGCTCCGCCCGCGCCGCTCGGCTCGCTGCGTCACCGCGAAATCGCGTTTGGCGCGATAGGCTTCGAGCGTCTTCGAAGGCGCGGCCATCAGCCGGCCTTTCGCACCCGCGCCTTGGCCACCGGCGCCTTGGCCTTGCGCAGGCGCCGGCGCGGCGGCCTTCGCTTTCGCCGCGGCGCGGCTTGGCGCCCGCCGCCTTGCCGCCCTTGCCGCCGTCAGGACCGAGGCTGCGCCGCAGCGCGTCCATCAGATTGACGACATTGCTCGGCGCGGCGCCGTGCGGGGCGCGGGCGCGGGACGGCCCGCGCGCTTGGCGCGGATCAGATCGACGACCGCCTCCTGATAGGCGTCCTTGAACGTCGCGGGATCGAATTTCGCCGCCTTGACGTCGATGATATGCAGCGCGAGATCGAGCATCTCCTTGCCGATTTCGATCCTTCGGAATGTCGTCGAAATAGGCCTTGTCGTCGCGCACTTCGTAGGCGTAGCGCAGAGAGGTGGCGAGGATGCCCTCGCCGCGCGGCTCGAGCATGACGATGCGTTCGCGCCCGTAGAGCACGACGCGCCCGATGCCGACCACGTCGCGCACGCGCATCGCCTCGCGGATGACGGCGAAGGCCTCGGCGCCGACCTTGTCGTCCGGCGCGATATAGTAGCTGTTGTCGAAATAGACCGGATCGACCTCGGATCGCGCCGCGAAACTCTGGATGTCGATCGTGTGGCTGCTCTCGATTTCGATCTCGTTCAGCTCTTCGTCGGTGACGGTGACGTAATCGCCCTTGGCGATCTCATAGCCCTTGACGCGCTCGTCGCGCTCGACGACGTCGCCGGTTTCGGCGTCGACATATTGCTGCTTGAGGCGATTGCCGGTCTCGGCGTTCAGCATGTGGAAGGAAACTTTCTCGGTCGCGCTCGCGGCGGAGAAAAGCGCGACGGGACAGGAGACGAGCGAGAGCTTCAGATAGCCCTTCCAGTTCGACCGAGGGGGCATGACAAACTCCAGACGCAACGCGACGCAACACCAGTGCGTTAAACGCGGCCCTGGCTTTTCCGGTTCCGCACAGCGTGGCCGGAACCTCTGTCCGCGGCTGCGTTCGGCCCGCGCCGACTCAAGTCGAAGCCTGAAAGGGAGCGGATTTTGCCCGAACCCACCGAGCTTCAGGCCCAGCAGGTTCCAAAGCCCGCCGGCCCCGCCTCCGCGCCTGGGTCCCGACATCATGCCGCCCGGACCCGCCGCCGCAGCCGGCCAAGCCCGACATTCCCTCGCCCGACCCGGCGCCCCTGCCGCAGCGCAATCCCGGCGACGATCCGCTGCCGCCGATGACCGATCCCGACATTCCCGACGAGGGCGATCCGCAGAATCCGCCAATGCGGGCCGCGCGCTCGAGATCGATGGCGATCTCGCGGAACTCAAATCGCTCCGGCGTTCGACTTCAGCTCGAAGTATAGAAGCGGAACCTATTCGAGCAGGCGCGAGTTTCGGCGTCACAACAAGCCCTCGCATTTCGAAAATGGGAGCTTTTTATGTCGCTTACGACAATCCTGCTCATCATCGTGGTGCTGATGCTCGTCGGCGCCCTGCCCTCCTGGGGCTACAGCCGCTCCTGGGGCTATGGCCCATCCGGCATCCTCGGCCTCGTTCTCGTCATCATCGTCGTCGTGCTGTTGACGCGCGGCGGCGTCTGACGGGCGGCGAATTTTGATCTGCTTCATGGCCGGCGCCGGAAGAGTTTGATAGCTTCATACAGCTTCGTTTGCGGAGCTCGGCGTCGAGACTTTCCAACGAGACGCGCCTTGAGCGCGCACCCAAGGGGCTGACACGAATATGACAGACACCAAACCGTTCCAGGAAGAGTTGGAAGAGGCGACGCAGGACTTCGCCGCCGATCTCGCCGCGTTGCGCGCCGACATCGCCAAGCTGACGACCTCCGTCGACCAATCTGGTCAAGGCCGAAACCTCGGCCACGACGGATACGGTCTTCGGCGCCGTCGACGCCGCGCGACAAAAACTCGTCCGATGGCGCGGCGGGCGCCAAAGACCGTCTTTCCGGCGCAAGCTCCGAACTCGAAGCCTCGATCGAGCGCAACCCTTTGACCGCGGTGCTGATCGCGCTCGGCGCCGGCCTCGTCATCGGATTGTTGAGCCGCGGGCGCCAATGAACCCGTTGATCAGCCGGCTTGCGCATGAGGCCTCCGCGCCTTTGGAGGACATGCTTGCGCGCCTCATCAAGACGGCGGCGCTTGTCGCGCTCGCGGCCGGCTGCGCCATCGCCGCTTCGGTCTTTCTGACGATCGATCTCTACCTCTTCATCGAAAGCCGGGCCGGCCCGCTGATCGCGGCGGCGAGCATCGCCGGGCTCTATCTGTTTTTCGCCGCTCGATCTTCCTGCTGCTCGCGTTGCGCCGGCCCGCGCGGGCGCCGGCTAGCGAGGCGGCCGCCGCCGCGCCCGTCAGGCAACCCGTCAAGGCGCCCTTCGCGGCGGCCTCGCTCGGCGCGCGAGGCGGCGCCTGCGCCAGCCGCGCAATCCCGAATTCGCCGCCAACATCGACGCCGCGGTCGCTCCCGTGCTCAGCGTGCTGCGCGACGCGGGCCTCGAGAAGGAAGTGCTGGCGATGGAGGCCGGAGTCGAGGTGGCCAAGCAACTCAATCCGTTTTCGCTGATCGCTTTCGCGGTGGGCGCCGGCCTCATCCTCGGGCGCGCGCTGCGCGGCAGGCGGCTGCTGTTCTGACGCGCGGCGCGCCACAACAATCCGCACCTGTCTGCAACAGGCTTGATCGCTCAGGGCGCCTTTAAACGCGTGGCGCAAGCCGCGTTCAGACCAGCGCGTTCTTTGGCTCCGCCTCGTCCTTGCGATGCGATTTGCGATCGAAGAACAGCGCCTGGCTGATGACCGCCTTGAGGCTGTCGACGCCGAACGGCTTGGTGATGAGGAAGGCCGGCTCCGGCGGCGCGCCGGTCAGGAACCGTTCGGGATAGGCGGTGATGAAAATCACCGGCACCGAGAAGGAGCCGAGAATTTCGTTCACCGCTTCAAGGCCGGAGCTGCCGTCGGCGAGCTGGATATCGGCGAGGATCAGTCCGGGCCGCTCCTTGTTGCACGGCCTCGACCGCTTCGCGATGCGTGCGCGCCACGGCGATGACCCTGTGGCCCTGCTCCTCGACGAGTGTCTGGAGGTCGAGCGCGATGAAGGGCTCGTCCTCGATGATCACCACATCGGTGCGGATCTGATTGGCGATCTCCTTGCCGGCGGCGTCGATCAGCGCGGCGGCCTCATCGACGGAGCATTCAAGCGTCGCCGCGACCTCTGCGGTGTTGAACCCTTCGAGCGAACTCAGGAGAAATGCGATGCGCGGCCGCAAGGTGATGGCTTCGAGGTTGCGATGCGCGCCGACCTCGTCGCCCGAAAAGCCGACATCGTCGACATGTTCATTGACCGCGACCGAACTCCAGACCTTGAGAAAAAGCCGGTAGAGCGCGGTCCGCACATCCTGTTCGTTCTCGAATTCAGACGGGTCCGCGACGATCGATTCGAGCGTCGCCAGCACATAAGCATCTCCGCCCGCCTGCGATCCCGTCAGAGCGCGGGAAAACCGCCGCAAATACGGAATATGCGAGGAGATTGCCTGAGATATCGACATCAAAAAAGCCCCTGTGCAAAGGCCCCCGCGAGGCGTCGCCGCCTGAACTTCACAATGCCAGCTTACACAAAAGGTTCCAATTTCTGGGAACTTTGTCGGGCCATCGGCGTTCAAATCGGGGTTATGCGAAACTGCCCAGCCTCGCGACTTGGCCGAGCTTGGTCCGCTGGTTGTCGCGGCTCGACGAAATCGCTGATCGTAACCGCAAGATCGCGGCGATGTGAAGACCGGCTGAAGGGGATATGATGAGCAATGGTGACGACCGCCGCAGGGGTGAGCCGGTGACGAAATCGACGAAATCGAGCGCCGCGATGATCAAGGCGGCGGCGATCCGGTCCAGCGAAGGGTGCGAGACGCGAAGCGATGGACGGATCAGGTTGAACGAATTCGCGGAAGGCGCCATAGTCTCCGGTTCCCGGTCGAGGAAATGCGCGGGCAGGGCCGACGTCGCCGATCAGATCGGGCTTGGCCTGCGCAGCGTTTACGACGACGTTTTGTCGCAGCCTGTTCCCGATCGTTTTTTTGATCTTTTGCGGCAGCTCGAACGCGTTGGCGGACCGCAATTGAAGAAGGACGCTCAGTGACGATCGCGCAGAAGGACCGTCTCGAAGATCAGCCGAGACAGGATGAAGTCCGTCCGATGCGGTGGCGAGCGCCCAGATCACGGCCGACATCCTCGCCGTCATTCCCAATTTGCGCGCCTTCGCCGTGTCATTGTGCGGCAATCTCGATCGCGCCGACGATCTCGTGCAGGAAACGCTGGTCAAGGCGTGGAGCAAGCTCGGATCATTCGTCGAAGGCACCAATCTCAGCGCCTGGCTGTTCACCATCCTGCGCAACATCTATTACTCCGAATATCGCAAGCGCCGGCGCGAAGTCGCCGATTCGGACGGCGCCATCGCGGGCCGGCTCGCGACCGCGCCGGGGCAAAACAGCTACATGGACATGCTCGACTTTCGCGAGGCGCTGCAGCATCTGCCGACCGACCAGCGCGAAGCGCTGATCCTGATCGGCGGTTCCGGCCTCTCCTATGAGGAGGCCGCCGGCGTCTGCGGCTGCGCGGTCGGCACCATGAAAAGCCGCGTCAACCGCGCCCGCAGCCGGCTGTCGGAAATGTTGTCGATCACCTCCAGCAGCGAATTCGGCGACGACGGCGACTGGCAGGCGGTGGATCCCGTGCTCGTCGGCCAGCGCTACTCGCGCGGCGGCGGCGACTGATCCCCTCGACCTATCGACTCGCGGCGGCGGCCTGCAGCATCGGTTCGAAGCAATGACTCCGCCTCAAACGACTCCGCTCCAAATGACCTCGCCTCAAGACGCCAGTTCCGCGACGCGGATCGAGATCCGATAGTTTCGGCCCGATCAACGTGCCGCAGGCGCGCTACTGGGGCGCATTGACGCAGCGCTCGCTCATCCATTTCGCCATCGGCGGCGAAACCGTGCCGATCGCGATCATTCACGCCCTCGCCCTCATCAAGCGAATCGCCGCCGGGGTCAATCGCGATTTCGGCCTGCTGCCGCCCGCCCTTGCCGACGCGATCGCGGCCGCCGCGCGCGAAGTCGAAAGCGGGCGCCTCGACGACGAGTTCCCGCTGCCGATCTGGCAGACGGGATCGGGCACGCAAACCAACATGAACGTCAATGAGGTGATCGCCAATCGCGCCAACGAGATGCTCGGCGGCGCGCGCGGCGAAAAGCATCCCGTCCACCCCAATGATCACGTCAATCTCGGGCAGTCGTCGAATGATTGCTTCCCGACCGCGATGCATATCGCCGCCGTGCTCTTCATCAAGCAGCGTTTCGAGCCGGCGCTGCGCCGGCTCGAACAGGCGCTCGCGGACAAGGCCGAAAGCTTCGCGTCGATCGTCAAGATCGGCCGCACGCATATGCAGGACGCGACGCCGGTGACGCTCGGCCAGGAGTTTTCCGGCTATGCGGCGCAGGCGCATTTTGGCCTCGAACGGCTTGAGGCGACCCTGCCCGGCCTCTATCGCCTCGCCCAGGGCGGCGGCGCGGTCGGCACCGGAATGAATTCGACGCGCGGCTTCGGCGAGGCTGTCGCCGCGCGCATCGCCGCCGAGACCGGCCTGCCCTTCGTCTCGGCGCCCAATAAATTCGAGGCGCTCGCCACCCATGACGCGATGGTGTTTTCGCATGGCGCGTTGAACGCGATCGCGGCGAGCCTGTTCAAGATCGCAGGCGACATTCGCATGGCCGGCAGCGGGCCGCGCTGCGGCCTGCACGAACTGATCTTGCCGGAGAACGAGCCGGGCTCCTCGATCATGCCGGGCAAGGTCAATCCGACGCAGGTCGAGGCGCTGACCCAGGTCTGCGCGCGCGTGTTCGGCAATCACGCGACGATCACCTTCGCCGGCAGCCAGGGCCATTTCGAGCTCAACGTCTATAAGCCGGTGATCGCGGCCGCCTTCCTCGAGAGCCTGCGGCTTCTCACCGAGGCCTCGACAGTTTCCGCATCTATTGCGTCGAGGGGCTGCGCGCGGATGAGGCGCGCATCGCGGCGCTCGTCGGGCAATCGCTGATGCTGGTCACGGCGCTCTCGCCCCGCATCGGCTATGACGCGGCGGCGCGCATCGCCAAGGCCGCCCACGCCAATGGGACCACGCTGCGCGAAGAAGCCCTCGCCTCCGGCCTCGTCGATGCCGAAAGCTTCGACGCGCTGGTGCGCCCCGAAGCGATGCTGGCGCCGAACGAGCCGCCGGGCGCGCTAGGCCGAACTTTCAACCAGCCGCCGGAGGCGGCCGCAGCCCATCCATCAGAATGTCGATCAGGCGCAGCGCGCTCTCCCGCCAGCCGGGACCGGCATTGCCATAGAAGCCCACCAGGGCGCGCAGAAGGTCGGTCGGATCGACGTCCCGGCGGATCGCGCCGCTTAGCCCGCGCGCGATCGACGAGCATGGACATCGCGCCGGTGAGCTGCGTGGTCGAGTAAGCGTAGAGTTCGCTCGCGCCGCCGCCGATCGAGCCGAGCGCCGACGATCACCACCTTCTTGGTCGCGATATAATCGACGAAAAGCCGCATCCATTCGTAAAGGGCCTCGCCCGGCGGCAGCGACCCGAGAAGGCGCGTCGCCGCGCCGGCCAGTTGCTCGACCTCGCGGCGGTAGACCGCCTCGACCAGCGCGTCGCGCGTCGGGAAATGCCGGTAGAGCGTGCCGATGCCGACGCCGGCGCGGCGGGCGATTTCGTCGAGGCTGACGTCGGCCCCGACCTCCGTGAAGGCCGCTTTCGCGGTCGCCAGCAGCCGCTCGCGGTTGCGCCGCGCGTCGGCGCGGGGCTTGCGCGGAGATCCCGCGGCTTTCGGCCCGCGTTTTACCGTCGCCGGACGGGCCGGCCCTTTGTCGTCGGCGCTCACGAATTCGTGCGCCTCTTGCTAAACGGAGGATCCTCCGTATATAAACCGGAGACATCCTCCGCTTCTAGGGCCTTGTCCGGCGGTTGGCAAATGATCGCGCGCCGCGGCGACGGCGGCTGACCCGTCAAAGCAACCCCAACACTGGAAGAAACCATGGCGAAAACATTTGGAGCAGCCTCCACGACGGACGAGGTGCTCGAAGGCGTCGATCTTTCCGGCAAGCGCATTCTCGTGACCGGCGTCTCGGCCGGGCTTGGCGTCGAGACCGCCCGCGCGCTGGCCGCGCATGGCGCCCTTGTGGTCGGCGCCGTGCGCGACCTCGAGCAAGGCCAAGGCCGCGACCGAACAGGTTCGCGCCGACGCGGCGAAGGGCGGCGGCCTCGAACTCATCGAACTCGACCTCGCCTCGCTCGCCAGCGTGCGCGCCTGCGCCGACGCCCTCGTCGCCGCCGGCAAGCCGTTCGATCTCGTCATCGCCAACGCCGGCGTCATGGCGACGCCGAAGGGCCAGACGGCCGACGGTTTCGAGACCCAGTTCGGCACCAACCACCTCGGCCATTTCGTGCTGGTCAACCGCATCGCCTCGTTGCTGAAGCCCGGCGCGCGCCTCGTCAACCTGTCTTCGGCGGGGCATCGCTATTCCGACGTCGATCTCGACGATCCGAATTTCGAGCGCACGCCCTATGCCGAGTTCGTCGCCTATGGCCGCTCGAAGACCGCCAACATCCTGTTCGCCGTCGAGTTCGACCGCCGGCACAAGGCGAATGGCGTGCGCGCCGCGGCCGTTCATCCCGGCGTGATCCAGACCGAGCTTGCGCGCCACATGAGCGCCGAGGCCCTGCAGGGGCTGATCGATCAGATCAACGCGGCCAATGCGGCGTCCGGACAGCCGCCCCTGACCGTGAAGAGCATTCCGCAGGGCGCGGCGACTTCGGTCTGGGCCGGCGTCGTCGCCCCCGCCGACGAGGTCGGCGGCCGCTATTGCGAGGACTGCCATGTGGCCGAGACCGTTGACGCCGGCGAGGACGCCGGGATTCGCGGCGGCGTGCGCGCCTACGCCCTCGATCCGGAGCGCGCCAAGGCGCTCTGGGCGAAGAGCGAGGAGATGGTCGGCGAGCGGTTCTGATTGTTGCGCGGCGACGCCAACCTTTTCGCTCTCTTGAAAGGAATTAGATGATGTCCATCATTGAAAAGTCCGGAACCTTCAACCTCGGCGAGCGCGCCGTCAAGCGGCTCGGCTACGGCGCCATGCAGCTCGCCGGACCCGGCGTGTTCGGGCCGCCGAAAGATCGCGGCGCGGCGCTGGCCGTGCTGCGCGAGGCGCTCGCCAGCGGCGTCAACCACATCGACACCAGCGACTTCTATGGCCCGCACGTCACCAACCAGCTGATCCGCGAGGCGCTCGCGCCCTATCCGGACGATCTCGTCATCGTCACCAAGATCGGCGCCCGGCGCGGCGCGGATGGATCATGGCTCCCGGCCTTCTCGCCGCAAGAGCTGACGCAGGCGGTGCACGACAATCTGCGCAACCTCGGGCTCGACGCGCTGGAGGTCGTCAATCTCCGCATCATTTTCGGCGTCGAGAAGCCCGTCGAAGGCTCGATCGAGCCGCAGGTCGAAGCTCTTGCTCGAACTTCAGCGGAAGGGCCTCATCCGCCACATCGGCCTCAGCAACGCGACGCCAACGCAGATCGCGGAAGCGCGCCGGATCTGCGAGATCGTCTGCGTGCAGAACCATTACAATCTGGCGCATCGCGACGATGACGCGCTGATCGACGATCTCGCGCGCGATCGTATCGCCTATGTTCCCTTCTTTCCGCTCGGCGGGTTCAGTCCGCTGCAGTCCTCGACCCTCACCGCCGTCGCCGCGCGCCTTGGCGCGACGCCGATGCAGGTCGCGCTCGCCTGGCTGCTGCATCGCGCGCCCAACATCCTGCTGATCCCCGGCACCTCGTCCATCGCGCATCTGCGCGAGAATCTCGCGGCGGCCGAACTCGCGCTGCCGGACGATGCGATGAAGGAGCTGGACGGCGTGGCGCGCGCTGGCTAGCCCGCCCAGGAAAATCGCGCGGCGACTATCTAGCCGTCGCGCAGGACGCCGCTCTGGCGCACCGAATCGTGGAACGCCGCGACCCATTGGCGCTGTTCATCGGTATCGGGAACCTTAACGCCTCTGGCTTTTCCAATCATCGCGAAGGCCGCATCCGATTCGCAGCCGACGCACGCCAGCACGCAGGCGGCGATAAGGGACGATCGTCCAATCCCGGCTCGGCAGTGGATCGCCACCGCTTTCCCTTCGCTAAGCTGACGCGCGAGAGATTGGGCGAGGGACGCCGTCTCTTGCAAGGATGCCGGCGCGCCGCGGTCCGGAATCGGGAACGAGATGAACTCGATCGCCTGCGTCCGGCACAGTTCGGCTTCCCGGCGCAGGCCGAGTTCGCCAATTTCCTCGGCTTCGAGGAGGCTCACGACGACATCGACGCCTTCGCGCCGCCAGCCGACGATTTCGTCGTCGAGCCAGTCCCCTGCGCGCGGGCGCGCCATGATCGCAAGCCGCTGCGCCGCCGGCGTCTCGATCCAGTGAATGTCCGGCCGCATCCGGCCCTCGCCTTCGCCTAATTCGGCAGCCAGCCGAAGGCGACGGCGGCGAGCAGAACGATGCCTAGCACCGCGCGATAGACGACGAAGGGCCACGCCGAGAAGCGCTCGAGGATGCGCAGCAAGCCCCAGATCGCGCCGAAGGCCGAGATCGAGGCGATGACGAGGCCGAAGGCGAGGATCGACCAGCCCTGCGCGTCAAGATGCGCCTTGTGCAGCTCGAAGAGTTCCTTGAAGCCCGCCGCGGCGATCGCCGGAATGCCGAGCAGGAACGAAAAGCGCGCCGCCTCGTCGCGCTGAAAATCGCGAAACAGCGCCGCCGTCAGCGTCGAGCCCGAGCGCGAGACGCCCGGAATCAGCGCGCCGGCCTGCGCGAGGCCGACGACGAGGGCGTCGGTCAGCGTCGCATGATCCATGGTCCGCTTCGGGCGCGCGTAAAGCTCGGCGAGCGCGAGCAGCGCCGCCATCACGACGCAGGAGATGCCGATGACGGTCAAGCGTGCGCAGCGGCGAACCGCAGGCGTTGAGCAGCGGCGCCAGCAAGACGCCGGCGACGAGGATCGGGATGGTGGCGAGAATGATCCAGCTGGCGAAGCGGAAGTTCCAGTCGTGAAAATCGCGCCGCCGCACCGCCTCGACCGAGCCGACGACGAGGCCGCGCACATCGCTCCAGAAATAGCTGACGACCGCGGCCAGCGCCGCCAATTGCATCGCCGCCGAGAAGGCCGAGCCCGGATCGCGCCAGCCGAGCAGCGCCGGAACGATGCGCATATGCGCCGTCGAGGAGATCGGCAGAAGCTCGGTAATGCCTTGAACGACGCCAAGAACGCCGACCTTGGCGTAGCCAAGCGCGACGAAGCCGGTATCGAGCCCTGCGGTGCAGGCAGACGCCATCGTTGCTGTCCTTTGGGGTTTGCGCGAGCGGACGCGGGATGCATCCGACCCTCTTTTTCCAGTTTCCGGCCCGAAGATCAACGCCGCGCTTTCGCCCGCCCGGGAAACGCGCAGTCGACGCCGGCCTCGACGCGGCGCGCCCATTTCCGCCGCGCGCTCGCTTTGCGCTGGCCTGCGCGCGCCGTTTGCGGCAAAACCCGAAAGGAAGACACTGCGAAAAACGGCGGCCGACCGACGTGCGACAGCTCCGCAAGACGCCTCGAATGCCCCGAACGCCTCGGCTGACGCCGGCGCGCGCGGCGCTATGGCCGCTCGCCGCCCTGCTCGCGACCGCAAGCCTTGCGCCCGCGCTCGGCGGCGTCCGGCTGCTCGATCCGGGCGACGACATGATGCCGCTGCCGGCCTTCCCGCAGGCGTTGCAGGCGGCGTCCGACAAGGCGCCGAAGCTCGACACCATTCGCGTCGCCGTCGCGGGCGGCGATTCGTCCATGCTCGCCGGCGTGACGGCGCAGGCGGCGCCGTTCGAGGTCGTCGCGCCGACGGACGGCCCCGACCTCGTCTACGATCCCGGCGCGCGCCAGGCGATCTCGAAGGGCGAGGTCATCGCCTATGATTTGACGCCGGCGGACCTGCCCGCGGTGATCGACCGCATGGCCTTCGCGGAGGGGATCGTCAGGCTCGCGGCGGCGCATCCGCAGCAAATCAGCATCGCCGCCGGCGCCCCGGTGCGGCGCCCTGACGACAAAGTCGAAGTCAACCTCGCCGACATGGCGCATCGCGCGCTGATCCTCTTCTCCGTCAGCGGCGACGGCCTCGTGCAGGCGCTCTACCCGATCGGCGCCGACGCGCGGATCATCGACGCGCCCGACTTCGCCTGGACCTTCGAGGTCCACGAACCGTTCGGGACAGACCTCATCGTCGCCGTCTCCGCGGCGCAGCCGATGGACGCGCTGGAGGCGGGCCTGAAGCGCCTCAGCCATTACCGCAGCGCCGGCGAAGTCTTGAAGCTGATTGCGCTCACGGCCCCGCCGGACGCCCGCGTCGGCGTCGCCGCGCTGCAAAGCGCGCCATGACGCCGGCCTGTTCGGCGCGGCCTACGCGAATCCGGCCTTCGCGGCGGCCCGCCGTTTCGCCGCGCGGGACAAAGCCTGGTTCAATTCGCCGCCGAAGATGAAAATGGCGGCGACCATGTAGAGAAACACCAGCGCAATCATCACCGAGGCGAGACCTGCGTAGGTCGTCACATAGTTGCGCGCGAACTCCGCCAGATAGCGGCCGAAAACAACGCCGCCCGCGACCCACAGGGCAAAAGTGAACAGGACGCCGGGCAGGATCTGGAGCAGCTTGCGGCGCCCCGCCGGCAGAAGCTTGTGGACGGTGACGAGCGCGAGAAGCAACACAAGCGTCGCGATGCCGAACCGGCTGAAGGTGACGAAGCTGTCGAGCGGCTCGATATGCGGCGCGATGCGCAGCGCAACGTTCCAGATCAGGGGCGCCAGAACGACGAGCAGCGTCAGCGTCAGCAAAGCGATCGCGCCGACAAGCACATAGGCGATCGATTCGAGGCGCAGCAGCCACCACGGCCGCGTCTCCTTGACGTCATAGGCGCGGTTGAGGCCGACCCGCAGCGCCTCGACCGCGCTCGACGAAAAGTAGATCGACAGCACGACGCCGATCGTCAACAGGCCGCCGCGCGGCTGCGTCAGCACATTGTGGACCTCGTTCGCCAGAGGCTTCGCGACCTGCTCGGGCCAGGTCTGGAACAGGATCTGCACAGCCTCATTGGCGAGGTTTTCGGAGCCGAAGAAGCCCGCGAGCGCCGTCACGAAAATGAGAAAGGGGAACATCGAGGTGAGGACGGTGAGGGCGATATAGCTCGAGATCGCCCAGCCGTCGTCCGCCACGAATTCCATGGCCGCATCGTAGAGAATGGCGAAGGCTGATCGCATCCTGAAAGCCTCGAATCGGCGAGCCGGCGGGCCTAAATTACAGGAGTTGAACGCCTATCTCACAAAATGTTTCGCGCGCCCACCCCGGTCGGGGGCCGGCCCGAGGACGTCGGCTAGCTGGAGGAGCCCTCCGCCTCCGCCGCGCCCGGATGCGCGCCAGCCCGTTGCGGCAGGATCAGGATCAGCGCGATGATGATCGCGGCGAGCAGCCCCGAGGCGACGTAGCGGCTGACCTCCAGCCCGCCGTGCTCATGCGGCTTGTCGAGCAGGTCGCCGAGCGTCGCGCCGAGCGGCCGGGTCAGAATGAACGCCGCCCAGAACAGCAGCGTGTGGGAAATTCTCGTGTAGTAATAGGCCGCGGCGACGAGCGCGAGGCCACCCGCGAAGACGACGGCGCCGCCCTCGTAGCCGAGCCCGTTCGTATCGGCCATCCAGTCGCCGAGCGCCGTGCCGAGCGTCTGCGAGAACAGGATCGCGACCCAGTAGAATATCTCGACCCGCGGCGTCGCGACTGTGTTGACGGAGATCGAGCCCTCGGACCAGCGCCATACGGCGAGCGCGGCGATCAGCCCGGCGAACAGCAGCGACGAGCCGCCCGCATAGCCGATGCCGAGGGAGCGATCGGCGAAATCCGCCATCGTCGTACCAAGGGTCGTCGTCGCGACGATCGTCAGCCAATACAGGAAGGGATGGAACGCCTTCGCGGAAATTTGCGCGACGACGGCGGCGGCGAAAATGCCGATGAAGATGAGGCTGCCGACCGCATAGCCCAGATTCATCGACATTGTGACGGCATCGCCGCCGGTCTCGCCCAATGTCGTCGCAAGCACCTTGATGAGCCAAAACCCAAGCGTGACTTCGGGCACTTTGCTCAGCCCGCCGGCGGGCGGCTTCGTCATGCGGGACTCCTTGTCGCAGGAGAGGACGCGGCCCAATTCGAGGAACGGAGCCGGGTCCTCTCTCCGTTCAATCGATCGATTTCATCAATCGGGATTCTTGCCTTCTTTGGCGTTCTCCAAAACGCGCCCCGTTACAGCGTCGACGCCAACCTCCTGCGTCGAGCCGCCGCTTTTGATGTCGAACGAATAACGCAGGCCTGTTCCTCCGGCTTCCCGCTCCAGCTCCTCGTCCGTGATCTTGCCCGGATGCGCCTTGAGCGCGATGGCGCGCGACTCGACGATGCTGATCTTTGCGTCCTTGGCGAGCTTTTCGCCGGTGAAAGCCAGGGCGGGACAGGCGACGAGCAAAGCGAGGCCCAATGCCCCATATCGGACGCCGCGATCGCGTCGGAATTCTCATGTTCATGCGTTCCATGGATAGGCTCCTGACGCCCCCCGCGCCGGCAAGTTCGTCCAGACCGCATGAACATGAGATGAATGCGCGTCTCTTTTCCCGGAGGGCGAAGAAAGCCTCGCCCGGCGCGCGGGCGCGATCCGTGGTTTCGACGCCGGCTTCAGAAGCTCTGCCGCTGGAGAAGGCGCCGGTCGCGCCCAGGCGCGCGATTTGCCGATCAAATCTGGAAATTTGTTCTCGAGGAGCCTAAGTTTTGATGCGGCGCATGGCGCGCAGCCTCGAACGGGCTACCCTACCGCCGCCTTATGGGGGGCCGTCAAATGACGACTGTAAAGCAGGTGCTCGATCAGAAGGGGCGTGAGGTCTTCTCAATACGTCCGGACGCCACAGTCTTTGACGCGATCAAGAAGATGGCGGAAAAAAACGTCGGGTCGTTGGTTGTGATGGACGACGACAAGCTCATCGGCATCATAACAGAACGGCACTATGCTCGAAAGGTCGTGTTGGAAGGCCGCGCATCGCCGGCAACTCCAGTTCGAGCAATTATGGAAACCAGCGTCATCTATGCCAAGCCTCAGCAATCCGTTGAAGAATGCATGGCTGTCATGACCGACAAAAAAATCAGGCATCTCCCTGTTATTGAAAACGGACGCTTGATCGGCGTCATATCCATCGGGGATCTCGTTCAGGCGATCATCAGCCACCAGCAATTCACGATCGAGCAACTGGAGTTTTATATCCACCGTTAACAGGGCTCTTGGCCGCCCGTGCGAGACCGCAGCGCTCTTACTGACCGGCAGTCCGCCGACGCTCGGCCTCAGCCTCCTGCTCCAACTGGAGGATATGCTTTCGCACGAGTTCGAACCTCGCTTCGGCGATCTCACTGAAGAGCGGATCCTTCCGGTCGGTCAGTGTCATGGCGATCTCAGCCCAGTCCTGAGGTCGTAGGGCCTTGACCGCGGCCGGAAAGAAATCGCGCTCCTCCATGGCGATGTGGCGCCGCTCCTGCGCGATGAAGTCGCGAATGATGTCGTCAACGGTCTGCCGCAGGACTTCCTGATCCTTCAGAACGAGCTCGACCGCGTGCGCGACCCGGCGCAAACGTTCGGAGCCGCTGCGATGCTCGGCCGCGAGATCGCCAATTTTCGCAGCCGCGGCGGGGTCGCGCGCTGCAAGCTTCTTGAAGACCATCTCCTCCTGCGGATGATGGTAGGCGTCGGGATAGACCTTGAAATAGGAGATGACCGCCCAGACAACCTCGTAGTCGGGCCGCTCCGTCCGATCAAAGACACTGAGCTCCCGCTCAAGCACGAGGAGCAGCTTTTCAATGTTGCGATGTTCTTGACGCAGGACATCAATGATCATCGGTTTGATCTTTCGCTAATGTCTTTGAATTCTGTAGCATTGGGCCAGCCTCCCGGCATTGCGAAAGATCAACCCGCCGCCGGCGCTTGCCAAGCCGCGGCGGCGCGATCACCATGGCCGCATTTCGGTTCAATTCATTCATTTGCTGACGGGAGGGGACGATGGCGCTATCGATAATTCTCTTCGTTATCGCATTATGGCTCGGCTGGAAGCTCGCCGCCGAGCGCCGCCGCGTCGCGGGCCTCAAGACTTACGCCAGCATGCTCGCCGGATACGCCGATTTAGGCCGGGCGCCGTTCGAGGTCCTGCAGCAGATCACATTTGACTGGGTGCAGATCGCGCAAGGCGGCGACAACAGCCCCGGAACATTCGCCAACATGAACGCTTGCCCCTGCCGCCACACCTACACCTGCGCCACGATCCAGTTCCCGTTGAACGCGTGGCCCAATCCGAACCCTGATCCGACCAAGGGCTTTCCCCAGAATGCGCCGCCGCGCGCGCGCGAGCCGTGGCCCTGTCCCGGCAACTGCCTCATCGTTCCGACCAAAATCTGGCGCGGATGGGACGTCCAGCAGAACACCAAGACTGGCGCCATCGTCCTGAACATCAACACTTTCTGCCAATACCACTGCAAGGAGCCGACCGATCCCGACATCAACAAGGTCCCGGAAGGCGCGATGCTTCCGCCAAAGCCGGAGCCCACGCCGGAGCCGGAACCGAAGCCCAAGCCGGGCGAGGTCACCAACTGAGGCATCGAATCCGGCGCCGCCGCGAAGAGTTCAGCACGGCTTCGCGGTTCCGGCCTCGCTTTTCAATTTGGGAGCGCGATCGCGCCACGGAAAGCTGTCAGCCCTTACTCTTGAGCTTGACTTCAACGCGGACGCGCTGGCGCGGCAGATGTGTTGGTCCCGGCCACAATCCCGGCCTCCCTTGAACTCCACGCGACAAATGTTCTAAATTCGTTCCGGTCGCCCCGCGAATCACCCGAGCCTTTGCATGGATCGCGTCATCTTTTTGCTCGCCGGGGCGCCGGTCACGGCCGCACAGCTGCTGCTCGCCGCTGCGGCGTTGGCGACGCTTTTCTTCATCGCGCTCAGCCTCGGCCGCGCGGCGCGCCGGGGCGCGCTTGACGCAGTGGAGCGCCAGCGCGAAATGGATGAGGCTTTCGCCCTCATCGCGCGCCAGAACGCCGAGCTTTCCGGCCGCATGCGCAGCGTCGCCGAGACCCTCGGCGCGCGTCAGGGCGATCTCGCCCGCTTCGTCGCCGAGCGGCTCGATCAGGTCGGCGCGCGCGTCGGCGCCGGCGTCGAGGCGTCGGGCAAGAGCGCCGGCGAGCAGCTCGCCAAACTCAATGAAAGGCTGGCGGTGATCGACGCCGCGCAGACGCGCCTCACGGGCCTGACGCAGGAGGTCGTCGGCCTCAAAGAAATCCTCGCCAACAAGCAGGCGCGCGGCGCCTTCGGGCAAGGACGGATGGAGGCCATCGTCAGGGACGCGCTGCCCGAGAGCGCCTATGCGTTTCAGCATACGCTGTCGAACCGGATGCGTCCCGATTGCATCATTCGCCTGCCCGGCGATCCGCGCCTCATGGTGATCGACGCCAAATTCCCGCTCGAAGCCTTCACCGCGCTTAAAAGCGCGAGCGGCGAGCCCGCGCGGAGGGAAGCCGCCGCGCGGGTCAGATCAGATGTCGGCAAACATATAAAGGACATCGCCGAGCGCTATTTTCTGCCCGAGGAGACGCAGGACATCGCGCTTTTGTTCGTGCCCTCGGAATCGCTTTACGCCGACATCAACGAGCATTTCGACGATGTCGTGCAGAAGGCCCATCGCAGCCGCGTCATCATCGTCTCGCCTTCCCTGCTCATGATGGCGGTGCAGGTGATGCAGGCGATCGTGCGCGACGAGCGGGTGCGCGAGCAGACCCATATCATCCAGGCGGAAGTGCGCCGCCTCGTCGATGACGTTTCGCGGCTGCGCGCGCAGGCGGCGAAACTGCAATCGCATTTTGGCGCCGCCGAGGAGGATGTGGCGGGGCTCATCGCCAGCGCCGACAAAATCGCCAAATGCGGCGAGCGGATCGACCGGATGGATTTCGCCGCGCCGGACGCGGAGGCCGAAAGGCTGAAGGCCGCCGAATAGGGCCGCAATTGGAGCCGTGTTGGTAGTATGATGGTCATCATATAAAGTTTACCGCGCCGCCGCGCGCGCGGGAAAACGCCGCCCGGAGGGGGGTGTTTCACGTGAAACAGGGCCGACCCAACGGGCGGTGTTTCACGTGAAACAACCCCTTCGTTCAGGCTGCGATCTTACATCCCGCCGGCGCGGGCCGGTCCGGTCTGCGCCATCTTACAGCATATCGGAGGAGAACGCGTCCGGTCGGGCCTCAGAACGCGGTGCGCGCATGCATCGCGGCGGCGAGCGTGCCCTCGTCGAGATAATCGAGTTCGCCGCCGACCGGCACGCCATGCGCGAGCCGCGTCGTGCGCACATTGTACTCCGCCAGCAGGGTGGTGATGTAATGCGCCGTCGTCTGCCCGTCGACGGTGGCGTTGACGGCGAGGATCACCTCGCTTGACGCCGCCCGGCGCGACGCGCTCGACAAGGCTCGCGAGATTCAAATCCTTCGGGCCGACGCCATCGAGCGGCGACAGCGTTCCGCCCAGCACGTGATAGCGCGCGCTGAGCGCCGCGGCGCGCTCCAGCGCCCAGAGATCGGCCACGGTCTCGACGACGACGAGTAAGGACGGGTCGCGCCGCTCGTCGCGGCAGATGGTGCAGGGATCCACGCGTATCGACATTGCCGCAGATCGCAGCAGGCGACGATTTTTTCGCGCGCGGCCTGCATGGCGTCCGTGAGCGGGCCGAACAGCTCCTCGCGCTTGCGGATGAGATGCAGCGCGGCGCGGCGCGCCGAGCGCGGCCCGAGCCCCGGCAGGCGCGCCAGCAGCTGGATGAGCCGCTCGATCTCCGGACCCGCAACGCGCTCCGCCATCAAACCCGCGCCATCAGAACGGCAGCTTCATGCCGGGCGGCAGCGCAAGGCCGGCGGTCATGCCCTGCATTTTCTCCTCCATCAGACGCTCGGCCTTCTTCCGCGCGTCCTCGTGCGCCGTCACGATCAGATCCTCAAGGATCTGTTTTTCCTCTGGTTTCAGCAGCTGATCGTCGATGGCGACGTTGCGCAGCTGTCCCTTGGCGCTGAGCGTGACGCGCACCATGCCGCCGCCCGACTGGCCCTCGACCTCAAGCCGCTCCATCTCGGCCTGCATGGCCTGGATTTTCTCCTGCATGGCCTGGGCCTGCTTCATCAAGCCCAACATATCGCGCATCATTGATCCTCTTTCATGAGCGGAGGCTGAGGGATGTTCCGGCGCTTCTTACCACAGGATCGGCCTCGGCATGGCTGTCGTCGATAAATCCGACATCTTCGTCGCCGGCTTCGGCGGCGCGCGGCGGCGATTCGGCAGCCGCCGCTTCCTCTGCAACGCGGACGGCGACGATTTCGGCGCCGGGAAAACCTCGAGCGCGCGGCGCACGAGCGGGTCGGCGCGAACGCCATTCATCGCCTGCCGCGCCTTCTCGTCCGCCGCCTCCTTAAGGCTCGGCGCGCCGGCCTCGCTGGCGACGGCGACGATCCAGCGCCGCCCGGTCCATTCCTGCAAACGCCGCATCAGCATCCTGCGCCAGTTGCGCCGATGCGCCGGGCGCGGGCGAAAACTCGATCGCGCCATCCTCGAAACGCACCAGCCGCACATCGCGTTCGAGTGCAAGCTTCAATTGGATGTCGCGGTGGAGTCCCGGCCAGCGCCACGACATCTTCGAAGGTCGAAAGACGCGTAGCCGGCGCCGGATCGCCGCGCTGCGGCGCGAGCGCCGTCGCCGCGCCCGATGGACCGGAAACGGCGCCGCGCGCGGGCTGACGCCCCTCCCCCGCCTCGTCGCGGCGCGGCGCCGGGCGCGCGGCCGAAGCGGTCGCGACGGCCGCGGGCGACAGGGCGCCGGCGGGCTCGCCGATCCGCGCGCCGGATGCCGGCGCCGGGCGTCGAAAAATCATCGGTGAGCGCGGCGAGCTTGCGCAGGGCTTCGTCCGGCGTCGGCAGGTCGGCGGCATAGGCGAGGCGCACCAGAACCATGTCGGCGGCGGCGAGAGGCCGGTCCGAGTCCTTCACCTCCTGCAGCCCCTTCGACAGCAATTGCCAGGCCCGCGTCAGAACCGGCATCGACAGGCGCGCGGCGAAGCCGGCGCCGCGGGCGCGCTCCTCCGGCGTGATGGCGGCGTCCTCGACCGCTTCGGGCGCAAGCTTCAGCCGGGTGACGAGATGGACGAATTCCGCCAGCGCGACGAGGACGGCGGCCGGATCGGCGCCGCCGTCGTAAAGGTCCTTCAATCCGCCGAGCGCCCGCGCCATCTCGCCGCGCATGACGGCCTCGAAGAGATCGATGATGCGGCCGTGATCGGCGAGGCCCAGCATGGCGCGCAGGGCCTCCGCCGAAATGCCGCCCCGTCCCTCCGCCTCGCCGGCCCATGGCCGGCGCCATGCGCGATCGCCTGATCGAGCAGCGACAGCGCATCGCGCGCCGAGCCTTCGGCCGCGCGCGCGATCAGGGCCAGCGCCTCGGCCTCGATCGCGACGCCCTCCTTGGCGCAGATCCCTGCGAGAAAGGCGATCAGCACGCCAGCGTCGATTCGACGCAGGTCGAACCGCTGGCAGCGCGAGCGCACCGTCACCGGCACCTTCTCGATCTCCGTCGTCGCGAAGAGGAATTTCACATGGTCCGGCGGCTCTTCGAGCGTCTTCAACAGGCCGTTAAAGGCCTGTTTCGAAAGCATATGCACTTCGTCGATGATATAGACCTTGGTGCGCGCCATGACCGGCCGGTAGCGCGCGCCTTCGATGATTTCGCGCACGTCGTCGATGCCGGTGTGCGAGGCGGCGTCCATCTCGATGACGTCGACATGGCGCGATTCGATGATCGCCTGACAGTGCGCGCCAAGCTCGTTCATGTGGATGGTCGGGCGCGTCACCGCCGGGCGCCCCTCGCGCGCGGGAAGCTCATAATTGAAGGCGCGCGCCAGAATGCGCGCCGTCGTCGTCTTGCCGACGCCGCGAACGCCGGTCAGAATATAGGCTTGATGAATGCGATCGAGGTCGAAGGCGTTGGACAGGGTCCGGACCATGGCCTCCTGTCCGATCAGATCGTCGAAACTGGCCGGACGATATTTGCGGGCGAGGACGCGATAGGGCGCGGCGCGTTGCGCGCCTGGGTCCTGCGGCGAGCCCGGTCCGGACGTCGCGCTCATCTTTTCGCCAGGACGGTTGTCTTCGCCGGGGCCGTTGACGCCGTCGAGACGATCGACGCGAATCGCCAAGACCTGTTCACGAGCCAGACCCGTCCAAAAGCACGACCCAATTCAAGATTTCATGACATGGCCGAAACGGACCAAGCGGCCGCGCCGCTGCTCGCCTCGTGCATAGCAGGTAGGAGGCTGGACAGAGACCCGCCCGGTCTCGTTAGGGCTGCTTCCTTCCGGACCTGACCCGGTTGGCGAGTGGTGCGTCCACCGCCAACCTCCCACCTCCTATTTGGACCGCCGCCGCGATTTTCGCAACCTTTTTGGAGGCATCGCAGAATTCGATCTCCCTTCAAAAAGGGACAGGCGGCTCCCTCCAAGTCTCTCGGCCCGGCCCGGAACCGGCGATTTGGCGCAAATGGCGGAAAGCCTTAAGCTGGCCGCTGTCCGGCTTCGGCCGCACGCACGCGCATTTCCGAATGCTGCGGATGCGATTTCCAAAAAATCGATCCAAGCATCGAAAAATCGCTCTAATTTTCTGCCTTATCGCAGTTTCTCCGCGCGAACCGGCGAGCGAAATTTTGCCGGTCGCCTTCGGCGCTACGAAAAGCGGCGCCCAAAAAAGCTCCGCTTCGCTCGAAAATGCTCTAATTCAAGGACTGACGATGCACGGCGGCGCAAAATTTCCACCACCCGATCTCGACGATCGCTCGGCGTCCGGCGGGTTTCGCCGTCAATCGGCTGAACCGCATGGCGGTTCGCCGGCAGGACGTCGCCTATCTCGAAGCGTTGCGGCGTTCCGGAGAGACCCGCACGCTGGTGCTGTGCGACGGCATGCCTGTGGTCAAGCGCGCGGGCGACGGCTTCGACCCCTTCTTCACCTTTAGCGAGGCGGCCGAACTCGGCGCGCTGCGCGAAACCGTCTTTCTGGGCGCCGACGAGCGGCTCGGCACTGTTTGCAAGCCTCATCGAAAGGGCCGAGGACGCGCCCGTCGAGGAGACGATCGCCTTCCTCGATCTCCGCCTGATCGCGACCCAGGGGTTGCTGCCGGCCGAAATCGTCGGCCCCCTCGGCGAGGCCAAGAGCCTCCTGACCTGGCATGCGCGGCACCGCTTCTGCGCCAATTGCGGCGCGCCGAGCCGGATGCTCGCCGGGGGTTGGCGGCGCGGCTGCGACGCCTGCGGCGCGCAGCATTTTCCGCGCACCGATCCGGTCGTCATCATGCTCGTCGTCGACGGCGACGACTGTCTTCTGGGCCGCGGCCCCGCCTTCGCCCCCAAAATGTATTCCTGCCTCGCCGGATTCATGGAGCCGGGCGAAACGATCGAGGACGCGGTCCGCCGCGAAGTCGGCGAGGAGACCGGCGTCGGCGTCGGCCAGGTCGATTATCTCGCCTCCCAGCCCTGGCCTTTTCCGAGTTCGCTGATGATCGGCTGCGTCGCCGAGGCCCTCACTCGGGACTTGAGCCTCGACGACCGGGAGCTCGAAGACGCGCGCTGGTTCAGCCGCGAGGACGTGCGCCAGATGCTGGGCCGCACGCATCCAGCCGGCTTCACCAGCCCATCGCGGGTCGCGATCGCCAATCTCATGATGACGGCCTGGGCGGGCGGAGAGGCCGGATGAGCGCGGGCACGGGCGACGAAGGGCGTAGCGGCGCCAAAGGGGTAAAGGCGGCCACGGCCGAAGGGCGCTGACCCTGTTCTCCGGCGGACAGGATTCGACGACCTGCCTCGCCTACGCGCTCGAGCGCTACGAGCATGTCGAAACGATCGGTTTCGACTATAACCAGAGGCATCGCATCGAGCTTGGCCAGCGCGCCATCATCCGCGATGCGCTGCTGCGCGATTTTCCGGCCTGGCGCGAAAGGCTCGGCGAAGATCATCTCATCCGCATCGAGGCCCTTGCGGAAATCTCGACGACGGCGATGACCCATGACGTCGCAATCACGACCGACGCGCGCGGCCTGCCGAACACCTTCGTTCCCGGCCGCAATCTGATGTTCCTCACGCTCGCAGGGGCGCTCGCCTACCGGCGCGGCCTGACCCATATCGTCGCCGGCATGTGCGAGACGGATTTTTCGGGCTATCCCGATTGCCGCGACGACGCCGTCAAGGCGATGCAGCTCGCGCTGAACCTCGGCATGGACGCGCGCTTTCACGTCGAAACCCCCTTGATGCAGCTCGACAAGGCCGACACCTGGCGTCTGGCCGAGAAGATCGGCGGCAAGGCGCTGATTTCGATCATCAACGCGGACACCCACACCTGCTATCTCGGCGAGCGCGGCGTCCGGCACGAGTGGGGCTATGGCTGCGGCGCCTGCCCCGCCTGCGAGCTGCGCGCGAAAGGCTGGCGTGAATTTGTCGCAGGCTGAGCCAACTGGGAGGCGCCTTTGCGGCTGGTTAGTGAGCGCCGCCGCGAAGGGGTGGCGGCCCCGAGGGGCATTAGAACTATTCACGTAAGATTCTGGAATGACTCACTGTTTAAAATCGACTTAGTCCTAATGTCAGAAGACTTTATCGGCAATATGACAGATGACGTCATCTATTTTTAGACTTTTTCTAAAGCATTATACGTAGTTTTCCAACTTTTCCTGAGCTTGGGCGCGTGATACGGGTCGGTTCTTGGATTCGTTCACAGGAGAACAACCGTGTCACTCAAGAATGCAGCCTATGCCTCGCTCTTCGCGCTGGGCGCGAGCCTGATCGCGCTTCCCTCTTTCGCCGCGATGGCGAATCTGAAGCTGCTCGATCCGGACAGCGACGGGACTGTTAGCCTCGCCGAAGCGCAGGCGGCGGGCCTCGCAAAGTTCAAGGCGCTCGATCCGGACGCCGACGGCACGCTCGACGCCAAAGAGGCCAAGGGCGTCCTCGTGGATTTCACGGCCGCCGATCCTGACAAGGACGGCACGGTCGACAAGGCCGAATATGCGGCCGCGATAGCGGCCGCTTTCAAGAAGGCCGATCCCGATGGAGACGGCACGCTGGACGCGGCGGAGCTTGCGAGCCCCGCCGGCCAGACATTGCTGAATCTGATCCAGTAACCGCCAGTCTATGGCGGGGCCGGCGTCCCTCGGCCCCCGACCGCGTCGTCGGCCCTGAATCCTGGTTCAGTTATCTGGAGCGTCTTCCAATTGGAGAACGCTCCAGTTTTTTGCCCTCAGGCGGCTTCGGCCCGCGCCAGGGCGGCGAGAATGTGCTCCCGCGCGCGTTCGGCGTCGGCGACGTGCTGGCGCTCCGGCGTGCCCTTGATGGTCGCGATTGCGCCGTCGAGCATGGCCAGGGCTTCGTTCAGCATCTGGCGATTGCGCGTGCCGTTCCACAGCAGACCCAGCGCATAAGCGAGATTGATCTTGATCTTGGCGGCGTCGACGGGCGCGCGCGCGTCGACTGTGGAAAGCGCGGCGCGATAGGCCGCGGCGGCCCGCTGCAGCAGATCATGGCCATAGGCTGGATTATCGGCGACTTCGCCTTCGCCGAGGGCCAAGAGGGCGTCGCCAAGATTGACGCTCGTCGCGGCGAATTCGGCCGGCGAGCCCTCGGGCGTCTGCCCTTCGAGCGCGGATTCGAAGGCCTCCACGGCTTGCCTCAGCTGGTCGCGACCGTATTTGCGCTCGGAAAACTCGTGCTCGGACAAGGCCTCGAGCGCATTGCCGAGATTATTCTGCATGCGCGCCCATTCCTGCGGCGCAAGCTCGCGCCGCAATTCGCCAAGCGCGGCCCGATAGGATCCGATTGCCTCGCGCAGCATCGCCTCGTCGCCGGTCCGCGCCCCCATGACGGCGAGGGCGTCGCCGAGATTGCCTTGCGCGAGGGCGAAGAGATCGGGCGCTGCCCGCTTCGTCCATTCCCTGAGGGCGGCGCGATAGGCGTCGGCCGCCGGCCGCAGGCGCTCGACGCCGTCCTCCATTTCGGCGAGCCGCTGCAGCGCGTCGCCGAGATTGTGCTGCGTGCGCGCCCACTCGAATGGCGCCGCGTCGTGCGTCCATTCCTGCAGCGCCAGCTGATAGGAACTGACAGCCTCCTCGACGCGGCTCGCCTCGTTGTCATTGACGCCGGAGGCGAGCAGCGCGTCGGCGCGGTGAAACTGCGTCGCCGCCCAGGCGAATGGCGATTCGTCGCGCGACACGGCGTCGAGCGCGCGATCATAGCACTCGATCGCGCCGAGAAAGCTCTCGCCATGGCCTCCCTCCGCGCCATCGTCGGCCAGCGCGCGCCCTTGCGCCATGCGAAAGCGCCACTCCGCTCCGGCGCTGCTTCGCGGCCCGCCGGCGCCGTGGACGAAGCGCGCGGCGGCGTCGTATTTTTCGGCTGCGGCGCGAAAATCGAGGTTTAATTGGTCGATCGCCGCCGCTGCGGCGTAAAGTTCGGCGTCCCTGCGGGCGGCGCCCGGATCGCGATCCACGTCGATGGGCGCGAGGCTCAGTTCGCAGTCCTGCTTCAGCGCGGCGGCGGCGGCTTCGAAATCGCCGCGATCGATCAGCGCCAGAGCTTCGGGCTGGACGCCATCGAGGCGCTCGCGCAGCTCCGATAGCGCGGCCGCGGCGTCGCGCAACCGCGCCGGAATATGAGCCTCGGCGACGCCCGCCTCGCGAAGCCGCAATTCGACCGCCTGCAGGCTCGCGGCGCTGACTCCGGAAGAATCGCACGCCCGCGCCGCCGTTCTCGTCTGGCGAGACGCCCATCGGCAGGCGCCTGAACAAGGGGCGCGCGAGGTGAAAGACGCCGAAAAGCGCGACGGCGCAGCCCAGAAAGGCGAAGAGCTCGCCGTCGTTGGCGAGCAGCATCAGCCCGGAGAACTCGTTGAAAAGATGCGCGTCCATCGCCTGCATGAAACACCTGCGTGAAGCCTGTCCCGGCCGATCCCGCGGCTGCTTTCGTCTCAGGTTACGCAGGAACCTCAAACAACGCGTGAAGGATTACGATGAATGACGGGTTCCCTGACGGCGCATTGTTTGACGTTAATTTGGCTTTATTTGACTATGATTGTGCGTATAACTGCGGGGCGGCTTCTGTAGCTGTCGAGCTTGCGTGCGAGCGGACCCCTCTTCCATCGGCGTTGCTTTCCTGTATAAGGGGCCACGCGATCCTCGCGCAAACCATTCGCGCCACCGTGCTGGACGACATCCCGGCGCGGCGACGCTTTTGGTCAATTCTTCTTCTTTTTGAAAGGTTTATCCGATGTCGATTACGGCTGAGCGCAAGCAGGCGCTTGTAAAAGACTACGCCCTGAAGCCGGGCGATACCGGCTCGCCGGAAGTTCAGGTCGCCATCCTGAGCGAACGGATCGTCAATCTGACCGAGCATTTCAAGACCCACGTCAAGGATAATCATTCGCGCCGGGGCCTTCTGAAGCTCGTGTCGCAGCGCCGTCAGCTGCTGGACTATGTCAAGGCCAGGGACGAGCCGCGATACAAGGCCCTGATTGAACGTCTCGGCATCCGGCGCTAGGCCTTCGGCGAAAGCCCGGCCGCCGGCGCAGCGTCCTTCTGCAAAAGTCTACATAAGCGTGATGCCAAAAAAGTGACAGACTTTTTGGATAGATCATGCGATAAAACAAAGGGATAAGGCGCATAATCGATTCCGTTTCGAATCCTTGTGCTTGCTTTTCGCGCTGCAAGGCGGCGCGTTTGCGCCAGCCCGAACAAGAGGAAAATAATGCGGATCCGCTAAGGCTTCGCTGACACGGGTTGCGGCGGCATGGGGCCGCCGGTCCCGACGATTGGTGAAGACAATACGCGTCATGGCAGGATCGCCAGGCGCTGTCCTTCGCGCCACGCGCGCTTTTGCGACAGCCTCTTGCCGTCTTGCCTTGACATAGTCTTCGCCTTTCACATTATGAAAGACGAATAAATGTTTGAAATACATCGTGAAGAACTGGATTGGGCCGGGCGCAAGCTCGTGCTCGAAACGGGGCGTATCGCGCGTCAGGCCGATGGCGCGGTGTTCGCCTCCTATGGCGAGACGACCGTTCTCGCCACCGTGGTCTCGGCCAAAACGCCGAAGGCCGGCATCGATTTCTTCCCCCTCACCGTCAATTATCAGGAAAAGGCCTTCGCCGCCGGCCGCATCCCGGGCGGCTATTTCAAGCGCGAAGGACGCCCGTCCGAAAAGGAGACGCTGGTCTCGCGCCTGATCGATCGCCCAATCCGGCCCCTTTTTCCTGACGGCTACCGCAACGATACGCAGGTCGTCGTCACCGTGCTCTCGCACGATCTCGAAAACGATCCCGATATCCTGGCGATGGTTGCGACCTCGGCCGCGCTGACGCTCTCCGGCGTTCCCTTCATGGGGCCGGTCGGAGCCGCGCGCGTCGGCTACATCAACGGCGCCCTGAAGCTCAACCCGACCATCGACGAACTGAAGGAATCGGCGCTCGACCTCGTCGTCGCCGGCACGGGCGACGCCGTCCTGATGGTCGAATCGGAGGCCAAGGAACTGTCCGAGGCGGTGATGCTAGAGGCGGTCATGACCGGCCATCGCGGCTTCCAGCCCGTGATCGACGCGATCATCAAGCTCGCCGAAAAGGCCGCCAAGGAGCCGCGCGATCTCGTCCTCGCCGACAAGAGCGAAGTCGAGACGGCGGTGCGCCAGATCGCCGAGGCGGAGCTGCGCGAAGCCTACAAGATCACCGCCAAGCAGCTGCGCTACAACGCCGTCGACGCGGTGAAGGCGAAAGTCGCCGCCGCGCTCTTCCCCGAAGACGCCGAACCGCGCTTCTCGAAAGAGCAGGTCAACGAAGTCTTCCATGACCTGCAGGCCAAGGTCGTGCGCTGGAACATTCTCGACACCGGCATCCGCATCGACGGGCGCGACGTCAGGACGGTGCGGCCGATCCTCGCCGAGGCCGGCGTCCTGCCGCGAACCCATGGGTCCGCGCTGTTCACCCGCGGCGAGACGCAGGCGCTCGTCGTCGCGACGCTCGGCACGGGCGAAGACGAACAATATGTCGACAGCCTGGAGGGCACCTACAAGGAGCGCTTCCTGCTGCATTACAACTTCCCTCCCTATTCGGTCGGCGAGACCGGACGCATGGGATCGCCCGGACGGCGCGAAATCGGCCATGGCAAGCTCGCCTGGCGCGCCATCCGGCCGATGCTGCCGACCGCGGCGGAGTTCCCCTATACGATCCGCATCGTCTCCGAGATCACCGAATCGAACGGCTCGTCCTCGATGGCGACGGTCTGCGGCTCCTCGCTCGCCCTGATGGACGCCGGCGTTCCGCTGAAGCGGCCGACCGCCGGCATCGCCATGGGCCTCATCCTCGAAGGCGAGCGCTTCGCGGTGCTCTCCGACATCCTCGGCGACGAGGACCATCTCGGCGACATGGACTTCAAGGTGGCCGGCACCGACGAGGGCATCACCTCGCTGCAGATGGACATCAAGATCACCGGCATCAACGAAGAGATCATGCGGGTGGCGCTCGATCAGGCCAAGGCCGGCCGGCTGCACATTCTCGGCGAGATGTCGAAGGCGCTGACCGGCGCGCGGGCGGAGCTTGGCGAATTCGCTCCGCGCATCGAAACCCTGAAGATCCCGACCGACAAGATCCGCGAAGTGATCGGCACCGGCGGCAAGGTGATCCGCGAAATCGTCGAGAAGACCGGCGCCAAGATCAATATCGAGGACGACGGCACGGTGAAGGTCGCCTCCTCCGACGCCAACGCCATCCGCGCCGCGATCAACTGGATCAAGTCGATCGCCAATGATCCGGAGGTCGGCCAGATTTATGAGGGCACCGTCGTCAAGGTGGTCGATTTCGGCGCCTTCGTGAACTTCTTCGGCTCGAAGGACGGCCTCGTTCATATTTCGCAGCTCGCCAAGGGGCGCGTGGCGAAATCCTCCGACGTCGTCAAGGAGGGCGATAAAGTGAAGGTCAAGCTGCTTGGCTTCGACGATCGCGGCAAGGTGCGCCTGTCCATGCGGATCGTCGATCAGGAGACCGGCGAAGATCTCGAAGGCAAGGAAAAGGCCGAGCAGGCCGCCGTCGAATAGGCGCGACTGTTACGCGCGGCTTTGGAATCTTTGGAATAATGAAGGGCGCTGTCGAGCGCCCTTTTTCGCGTCGGATGGCGTCGGAAACCTGTGCGATCGCGCTGTTATGGGTCTGATCAGTCCTGCGCCGTGGCGATGCGCAGCAGGCGCTCCTTGACGCAGTCGAGCCCGCCCAGCATGCCGTAGCTCGCGACCGCGCCGGCGTAGGAATAGGAAACGACTTTGTCGCGGTGAACATAGGCGCCGGCCAGTCCGAGGATTTCGCCGGCCCGCGCGGCTTCAAGCAGGCGCTCCAGTTCCTCGACGACAGTGCTGTTGGGTTCGGAAGTCGGCGGCGTGAACTGACCGCGAAGGCTGATGACGTTGTTCGACATGAATTCCCGCCGCTGGCGTTGCCTGATTGCCCAGCCAAATTGTTCGGCCAGACGAATTTGCGAAGCAACGTTGATGCCAGAATCGGCCGGGATAAGCAAAAAAGCGCGGGCGAACCACCCGCGCTTTTGATTTGTGCATGGCGGCGGCCAGAAATCAGGCGTGCGAGCCAGCCTTTCCAGCTCCGGAGGGCGATTGGGAAGAGGCGCCCTGACCCGGCCCCTGACCCTGCCCCTGTTGCTGGCTCTTGACGCGAAGATTGTTCTGAACATGCGACACGCCCGAAACATGTTCGGCGATCAGTTCCGCGATCCGGCGCTGCTCGCGATTGTCGATCGAGCCATTGAGCGTCACCTCGGAATTGGCGGCTGATACTTCGATCTCCGCGGCGTTGACATAAGGGTCGTCGGTCAGGCGATCGGAAACATCCTCGCGGATGCGATCGTCGGAGCGCTTGTAGTTCTTTGGGCCGATTCCATGGTAGCGCGCGCGTTCGTCGCGCCCCTGATATTGGCCCTGATCCTGACCCTGATCCTCGCGGAAGCGATAGGCGGCTTCCTGCTCTGCGGCCCAAGATGGGTTTTCATTGCGGAGGCGATCCCACGAGGACCGCTGCTGGCGGCCGAAATAGTCGCGCGGCGCCTCCCAGTTCTGGTCGTCATGCTCGCCGCCGCGCCGTCCCCACGCGAACGGGCCAAAAGAGCGGTAAATCTCGCTCTCGCGCAAGCGATCGCCGCCGAGATAGCGCTCGCGGCCCGCATCCCATTGTTCGCCGCGGTCGCCGAAATAGCCCTCCTCGAAGCGGCCGCGATTGACGTAGCCGCCTGAACGATTGCCTGGAAATTCGTTCTGCCGGCTCTCATCCTGCCAGCGGCCTTCGCGCTGGGGATAATTTTCGCGGCCGCGGCCATAGCCGGACCAAGCCTCGCGGAAGTCCCTTTCGGAGCCTTGATAGCGGCGGTTGTCGTCATCGCGCTCATCGCGCCAACGCTCCCGCCTGGAGTTGTCGTCCTGCTGGTAACGATTGTCCTGATATCGACGGTCTTGAGAGGTCATCGCACATTTCCTTCGATAGTTTTTAGGGCAGTTCCCGCGTCATCCTTGAGTGAAAATCAAAGATCTCCGCCCCAACATGAAGGTTCATTCATTTACGAAAATCAATTCAAAAATGTATTTTGCCAAAATTTTTCGTTTAGAGCCGCATAATCGATAATTTCTTTCTATAACATTGACATTTTTTGCATTAATTCCTTAGGCGTTGCTTTATATAATGCAAATTATCAATTAAAATTGCTTCCAAGTACTTTAGCGCGTTTTTCGACTCCAGAGTGTTCAAAAATCGCTCCAACCTTTTGTCCCGTCGCATTTTCCTTCCGTGAAGCCGTGAGCGAAACGGGCCGGAGGTTTTTCACCCGACCGGAAGTCGGAGGGCACGGCGGACGCGCGGCGTCAATCCGCTTCCCACGAAAATGCTCCCGTTCCCGACTGCTCCGGGAGACGCCAGTCGCCGAGCCCGGACGGCCCACCGCGCCGAGACTGGCGCGGAATTGCGACGTCAGGACATCAGGGCCTGCATGTCAGCATCAACGAAAGGCGTGGGTGTCGCCCGGCGCGCGGCGCAATGAGGGCGAGATGAGATTGGCCGACCGACGAGCCCCAGAAGGCCGGACGCCTCGGCGCGGCCGGCGCCCGCCAGTTCGATTGGGATCGCGACTTAACTCGCGCCGGCGGCAGGACCGGATTCCGCTCGCTGCCTCGGAGATTTCATCCAAACGCCGCGCGGCTGGGCGATTCGAGCATCCGGCGATGAGCGTTGCGCAGGGCGACAATCGCGGCGTCGAGATCTTTGCGCTGCCGTTCGAGATAACCGATCTGGGCGACGATCTGTTCGGGGGGAAGGGCCAGCTCCAGCTCGGTCTCGTCGACGTCGAACTCCCCGCCATCGCGCTCCTGCGACTCGAGCGCGAGAAGGGGGCCGCTGCGCGAGCGAAGCATGTCGTGGATCTCCGACAGGGTGAAGCCAAGCTGCTTTCCTTTGAGGATCGATTTGAGGTCGCGTCGTTCGCGCTGGCCATAAAGGCGCGTGGCGCCCTCGCGCCGCGGGTGAAGCAGGCCGCGATCCTCATAGAACCGCAGCGCCCGGATGCTCACGCCAAAATCGCGCGCCATTTCGCGAATCGTGGTCTCGGCGCCGGCGATTCCCTGGCTCGCCGCGGATGACGCCTCTGGCGCGGCCATTGCTGCGCCGTCTCGACGGCGAGCCTCAGGTCGATGCTGATGATCAAGCGTTGGGTTCGTATCCACCATGCCCCTCCGATTCACTGTTAAGTGTCGCTTGAGAAAAATTACGAAATTTCATCTGTGAATGCAACTAAAAATTGTATATCTTATACATACAACTTTCTGTGCCGAGGGCCGGGCCGCATCGATCCGGACTCAGACCCGGCGCCGATTGGCGAAAAACAGTTAACGCATTGTCCCCATGAGAATTCTGACCATGAGACTCCGACGCCACCGGACTGAAGAATGAACAAGGCCAGCGCGAACCGTGTCGATGCGAGGTCGTCGGCGGCGCACGAGCTACGCGCGTCGCCGCCGACCGGGGATTGGCTGCGGCGCGCCATGGCCGATCTCGCCGTTCGCGGCGCCGACGCCGAGGCGCCGGTCGATTTGACGCAAAGCCTTGCCGCGATGGCCGCGCTTCTCCAGGAGGCTGTGCGCCCGAAGGATGGCCCGGGCGGCGGAGCGCATGGCCGCGGGGCGAATGGAGGCGGCGTCGACGAGACCGGCGGCAAGTCGCCTGCCGCGAACCCCGCGGCGCCGGCCAGCGTCGCGGACGCGGGCGAAGCGGCGCCGAGCGGAAGCCTCGCCGATCTGACGCGGACGCTGGATCAGGTCGAGGCGCGTTTGCGCGCGGACGGCGACGAGTCGCTGCGCCGCGCCTTGACCGAACTCGAAGCCGGGCTGGCGCTGCGCGCCGCGCGCGCGGGGAACGCCAACGCTTCGGCGCCTGACCATCGCGGCGAAGCCGCGGGCCCTAGGTCTTACGACGCGCTGGCAAATCTTATCGAATTCGACGCGCCGGCAGCTTGTCGAAACATTCGAGAGCGGACTGGCGGGCGCGGCGAACGAGAGCCGCGGTCTGAAAGACATGGTGCAGGCGCTCGCAAAAAGGGCCGAGGCCCCGCCCCTCTCCGCGCTGGCCGCTATCGAGCAATCGATCGCCCACCTGCTCGAGCAGCTGGAGCAAAGCCGCCTGACAGCCCCGGACGCGGCGGAGGCGGCGCGAAGGGTCGCGTCCGACCCGCATGGGCGGAGCATGATGCGCGAACTCGCCGAACTGCGCGCCGCGCGCGACGAGGCGGACAATCGCATCCATCTCGCGCTGAACGCCGTGCAGGAGACGGTTGCGAAAGTCGCCGATCGGCTGGCGATGATGCGAGCCGATCCGGGCGCGATGCGGCCGATAACGGCGCCGCCGCCGATGCGCCGGCCATGGAGCGATCCGGCGAAAGGCGCCATCGCGCCGGGAGCCCCTAAGGCCGATGCGCGCGGGGATTCGGACCCCGCGCCGGCGCGAAAATCTCCGCCAGGCGAGCGCGACGCGGCGGGCGTCGTCCGGAGCGCGGAGATAGATGATTTCCTGATCGAACCCGGCGCCGGATTTCCTCCCAACCCGCCAAAGCCGCGCCAGCCGACAACCCCGCTCTCGGCGGGCGACCAAGGCAGCGGCGAAAAAGACCGGAGCCTCGCCGACGGGGCCGTCTCCGTGCGGCGCGAGCAAGCGGCGGCAATGGGGCGCAAATCCGCCGCCGCCGACAGCGCCGACGCCAGCGGCGTATTCCACGCATATCGAAAGCCGATCATCCTTGGCGTCGCCGCACTGTCCGTCGCGCTCGGGGTCTGCGCCCTCGCCCGCAGCGGCGTCCTGAAGCGTGTCGAGGCGCCCGATTTTCTGAAGTCGATCGGCATCGGCGCGGCCGCCCCCCCGGCTCCGCTGGAGCGGCGCTCCGTCGTCGCCGGCGGCGATTCCGATGCGCCGGTTCGACATCCAGAACCCACCCCGCCCGCGCCTATTTCAGGGCTTCTTGACCCCGCCGCTTTTGCGTCTGCGCACGAAAATTCATCCCTCATCCGCAACGCGTCGGGCAACGGAGAGCGCACCTTTCGGACGATCGCCGGCGGCGCTCCGATCGCGCCCGGCAAAATCACGCCCCGCGCCTCCGCGGCGAAGACGCCTTTGGGCCCGGTAGCAGCGTCACCAAATCCGCCGCGATGGCGATGAGGCGCTTTTCGAACGCCTCGTTTGTTCTTGCTTACGAGTTGCAAGCGGTTCGCGCGCGAAGCGGCAATGAGCAAGCTTCGTGATTTGTCATAACAGATGTCGTTGGATCAGGCCGCCGCCTTGTCGGCCAGCGAAGCAGCTGATTGGTCGATCAAGAGACTCTTCAACGCCAAGACCGAGGATTTGCATGCTGCGGTGAGAACGGCGAGGACAGCGAGCCCGAGCCGGACCCGCCAATCCGGAACGAAAGTCGATAAGGCGTCATAGACGAATGCGACAAGATTTATGATGATCTATGTCGCGAATGCGCCAAAGACCAATGCGCCGATGATTATAAAAAGCGCGAGCCAGTAGTCATTAAAGCCGTCGACTCTTTGGGCGATCGCGGCCGATATCCCAAGGCCAGAGCAACGATCGGAGCGACGCCGACCGCCGAAGAGGGCGGACTCCGAGCAGGGTGAGAAAGCCAGCCGGCGTCGAACGCGCCGCTCAGCGGCGGCAAGGGGAGCCTGCATGAAGGCGGCGTTCACGTCCCCGCCTGTACGTCAACTGGCCCGGGCATCTGCGGCCCGGATCGTCAACGAACCGCTGGACATGGTGGACATCATGCCGACGCTGCTCGCGCTCGCGGGCAGCGTCGGCGACGCCGATCATCCGATGGATGGCAAGGACATCTGGCCGACGCTGGCCGAAGGCAAGCCCTCGCCGCACGAGGACATCCTCATCAACGTCGAGGCGTTCCGCGGCGCGATTCGCAAGGGCGGCTGGAAGCTGATCAAGATCGCCTTGCTGCCCGGCAAGACCGAGTTGTTTGATCTCGCCACCGACCCCGGCGAGACCACGAACGTCGCCGCTCAGCATCCTGACGTGACGGCCGACCTTGAAGCCCGCTTGCTGGCCTATGCCAGGCAGCAGAAGCCGAGCCTCTGGATCAAGGCGCAGCCGGCCTTCGTCGGCGCACAGGGCAAGACGGTGCTCGATCCCGATTTCGACATCGACGACGACGGCCTGCCGCACGAAAAGCCGGCGATGCCGGCCAACTAAGGGCCGCGCGGCGAGGCTGGCCGCGAAGGGCGTTCGAGCCCGGCGCCCTCGAATGAGGCCCCCGCCAGCTCAATCCGGCAGGCAGAGCGCGCGCGGCACGGCGTAGACTGCGTCGCGGCCCATCACATAGGCGAGGATCGAGCGCGCGGCCGCCGAAACAGCGGCTCGAAGGCCGGGTCGACCAGATTGAGGCCGCCGGCGAAGGCGCCGAAGGCCGGCAGCACGCAGCGCGCGCCATTGGCGACGAAACTGCGCCGCCGGACCGAACTGCCGCGCCCCGCGACGCGCGCGACGGGATGCAGATGGCCGGCGATCTCCCCGGTTCCGGCGCCGGCGACGGGTTCGTGCCGGAAGACGATGGCGCCGATGGCGAGTTCGGCGCTGGATTCGCCCGGCAGGCGGCGCGGCAGAATCCGGTCGTGATTGCCGGTGATCCAGATCCAGTCGCGCCGCAGTTGCAGGGCGGCGATCATGCGGCGGTCCTCGGCGCCGATGCGCTCGCCCGCGCGGGAATCATGGAAGGAATCGCCAAGCGCGACGACGCAGCGCGGGCCATAGAATTCGATCAGCCGGGCGAGCCGCGCGAGAGTCGCGGCGGTGTCGTAGGGCGGCAGCGGCACGCCGCGCTCCGCGAATGCGGAGCCTTTCTCGAAATGCAGATCGGCGACGACGAGAAGCCCTTCTTCGCGCCAGTAGAGCGCGCCGGCCGGATCGGCGACGAAATCAACGTCGAGGATCGAGAGCGTCGCGGCGGCCTTCTGGTTTTCGCGCGCGGCGTCCGGCATCGTCGGCTGACTTCCTGTTCAGGCCTCTGGCGCGGCTCGGCGCCGATTCGGCCAAGGTCTGCGGCGGCAAAGCATCTGGCGCCGGCGCCCTTCTGGCAAGGCTGCGGGGGACCGGCGGGCGCTCGTCCAGCACTTCGTCCACAAGGGTTTTTGCAGCTTCGGCGAGAATGGCGTCCTGCGCCTCGCCATAGACGGTCTCGCGGCCGATTTCGAGCAAAATCGGCACCGCCAGAGGCGACACGCGGGTGAGAGGCCTTGTGGATGAGTTTGCCGCTGCGCCCGCGCCAGCAGTTGCGCGAGACGGTCGATGTCGAGCAGGCCGGTCGCGGCGTCGGCGCGCGCCGCCCGCAGCAGAATGTGCTGCGGTTCATGGCGGCGCAGCACGTCATAGATGAGGTCGGTCGAAATCTTGACCTGCCGCCCGGTCTTCCGGCGGTCGAGAAAATTGCGCTCGATCAGACCGGAGACGATCGCGCAATTGCGGAACGTGCGCTTCATCAGCGCGGACTCCTCCAGCCATTCCTCGAGATCGTCGCCGAGCATGTCCTCGCTCAATAAATCGTCGAGCCGGACCCGCTCCTTCGCGAACAGCGTCCCCGGCGTCTTCGAGCGACCAGACGCAGAGCGCGTAATCATTGGCGACGAAGCCTTGCGGCTTCAGCCCGGCGCGCTCCATCCGGCGCGTCAGCAGCATGCCGAGCGTCGTATGGGCGAGACGCCCCTCGAACGGATAGAGCGCGAGATAGAAGCGCTCGCCGCGCGGAAAGGATTCGACGAGAAGCTGGTCGGGCGGCGGCAGCGCCGAGCGCGCCCGCTGCAGCGTCAGCCATTCGGCGACCTGCTCCGGCAGGGCGTCCCAGGCGGACGGAATCCCACAGGAGCTTTCTGCACCCGCATGGCGAGATAGGTCGAGAGCGGAAATTTGCCGCCCGCGTAGGACGGGATTTTGGGCGCATCGGCGTTGGCGCGGGAGACGAGCGCTTCGTTCTCGACGACGCCCTGCAGGGCCAATATCTCGCCGCCGAACAGGAAGGTGTCGCGCGGCGCCAGCATCTCGATGAAAGATTCCTCGATCTCGCCGAGGACGCGCCCGCCCCGGCGCAGCGGGCCGGTGTAGGCCGCAGCGCCACGCGCGCCGCCGGGAACGAGGCGCACTTTCAAAAGATCCGCCTCGACGATCGTGCCGACGTTGAGCCGGTAGGATTGCGCGACGCGGCCATTGGCGATGCGCCAGCGTCCGTCGGCGTTGCGCCTGATCTTGGCGAAGCGCTCATAGCTTTTGAGGGCGTAGCCGCCGGTGGCGACGAAGGCGAGCGCGGCCTCGAAATTTTCGCGCGCAAGATCGGCGTAGGGTTCGGCCGATCGAACTCTCGGCGAAGAGTTCTTCGGCGTCGAACGGCGCGGCGCAGGCCATGCCCAGTATATGCTGGCAGAGAACGTCGAGGCCGCCCGCCCGCGCCGCCGCCGTATCCTGCGCGCCCTCGCGCGCGGCGTCGACGGCGGCGCGGCATTCCAGCACCTCGAAGCGATTGGCGGGGACGAGGATCGCGCGGGACGGCTCGTCCAGCCGGTGATTGGCGCGCCCGATCCGCTGCGCGAGACGGCTCGCGCCCTTCGGCGCGCCGACGTTGACGACGAGATCGACGTCGCCCCAGTCGACGCCGAGATCGAGCGTCGAGGTGCAGACCACCGCCTTGAGCCGGCCCGCCGCCATCGCCGCCTCGACCTTGCGCCGCTGCGCGGCGTCGAGCGAGCCGTGATGCAGCGCGATCGGCAGTCCATCCTCGTTGCGCCGCCACAGCTCCTGAAAGATATATTCGGCCTGCGCCCGCGTATTGACGAAGACGAGGGTCATGTTCGCGGCTTTGATCGCGGCGTAGATTTCGCCGAGCGCATGGCGCGCGCTGTGCCCGGCCCAGGGCAGAAGTTCTTTGGTGTCGAGGATGCGAAGATCGGGCGCGGCGCCGTTCGCGGCGACAATCAGCGCCGCCAAGCGCCTTTTGCGTTCCCTGCCGCGCCAGCCAGCGCCGCAGCTCGTCCGGATCGCGCACCGTCGCGGAAAGGCCGGTCGCCGTCAGTTGCGGCGCGATGGCGCGCAGCCGGGCGAGGCCAAGGCTTAAAAGATCGCCCCGTTTCGTGCCGGCGATGGCGTGCAATTCGTCGAAAACGACGCGGCGGAGGGAGGCGAAGAGATGCTCGGCGTCGGGGCTGGCGAGGAGAAGCGCCAGTTGTTCCGGCGTCGTCAGCAGAATGTCGGGCGGGCGCCGGCGCTGGCGCTGGCGTTTCGCGGCGGAGGTGTCGCCCGTGCGCGTCTCGATCCGGACGCGAAAGCCCCATTTCGGCGACGGGGATCGAAAGATTGCGCTCGACATCGACGGCGAGCGCTTTCAGCGGCGAGATATAGAGCGTGTGCAGCGTGCGCCGGTTCGGCGCGCTTTTCGAATCGACAAGGGTCGGCAGAAATCCGGCGAGCGTCTTGCCGGCGCCGGTCGGCGCGATGAGCAGCGTATTTTGCTCCCGCGCGGCGCGCAGCAGCGCCATCTGATGCGGGCGCGGCGTCCAGCCCCGCGCGGCAAAACCAGGCGAGGAAACGCGGCGGAAGCTCGAAGTCCGAACCAGTCAAAAAAGGCTCCGGAAATTCAGGTTGATCTCGCGAATTTGAACCAATCGGCAGCCCGGCCGTTCATTATCAGTTCAGCGACGAAGATCCATATATGGGGGCGAAGGCGGTCAGGTTCGCTTCGAAGGCCAGGTTGCGCGAAACCATCTGGCCGCCTGTCCGAAGGAGATTTCAAGATGACGAGCACAGTTGAAGAGAAGCGCGATTGCGGCGGTCTCGGCTCTCGCCCTCGCGCTTGGCGTCGCGACGACGGCCTCGACGCCGGCGGCGGCGTTCGGCTGGCATGGCGGCGGCGGCTGGCAGGCGGCGGCTGGCATGGCGGTGGTGGCGGCGGCGGCTGGCGCGGCGGCTATTGGCGCGGCGGCGGCTGGGGCTGGGGCGGCGGCTGGGGCGCTCCCGTAGCGGCCGGCGTGCTGGGCGGCCTCGCCGTCGGCGCCATCGCGGCGTCGGCGTACCCTTACGGTCCCTATGGCGGCTATGGCGGCTGCTATCTGCAGAACCAGCCCATCTACAATGGCTGGGGACAGTTCGTCGGCTATCGCCCGGTCCGCGTCTGCTATTGAGTTGCATGGCCGATGCTGGCCTTACTCGGCCTCATGCGAGCAAGCCCGTAAAATTTTCCGGGCTTGCTTAACTTTTGACTAAATTTATTTCCCGACCGCTGCAACCTTTTAGCTTGGCCTGCGTTTTCTGTGTGAAACCGCACCGCCATGGGTGGCCTTGAGGGGCAAGGTCGCTGGCGAGGGCGCTGAAACGGATGCGCCGGGCGGAAGGGAATTAGGGTGATGATCAAGTCGCGCAAAATCATCGGATTGCAGGCGTTGAAGCTCACAATGGCCGCCATCGGCGTGTCATGCCTCGGCGTCGCCGTATTCGCCGCTCCGATGACCATCACCCCCAAATCCAAGGTCGCGTCGAACGCCTCTATGGTCGAGCACAGAAGCGCCTATGAGCCGTTGGCGCAGGGCCCCGCCATGCAGCTCGGGCGCGCCGCCTCCGGCGAAGATGAAGATTGCGTGCGGGTCACCCGCATCACCGGCCCCGACGGGCGGATTTACGTCACCCGCGGACTGATCTGCGGAAACTAGAGTTTTCAGCCGGCGATTTTTGCCGGTAGAGCTTGCTGACGCCTGGTCCCTTCCCCATCCTGGGATCATGGCGTCAGCTCGTTTTCTCTCCCTGACGCCCGCTGGCCTTTACTGCGCCGCGGGCGATTTTTTTATCGACCCCCTGCGCCCCGTCGCCCGCGCGCTCATCACCCACGGCGCATTCCGATCACGCCCGGGCCGGCCACGGCGCGGTGCTCGCGACGCGCGAGACGCTGGCGATCATGGCCATCCGCCTCGGCGCGCGATTTCGCCGGCGCGCAGCAGCCGGTCGCCTATGGCGAAACGCTGCGGCTCGGCTCCATCGACGTCAGCTTCCATCCGGCCGGCCATGTTCTCGGCTCGGCCCAGATCAGAATGGCGGACAAGAGCCAGGTCGTCGTCGCCTCCGGCGATTACAAGCGCGAGCCTGATCCGACCTGCGCCGCCTTCGAGCCGCTCGCCTGCGACGTCTTCATCACCGAGGCGACCTTCGGGCTTCCCGTGTTCCGCCATTCGCGGACGGGCGACGAGATCGGCAAGCTTCTCGCCTCGCAAAGGCTGTTTCCAGATCGCGCGCATCTCGTCGGCGCCTATTCGCTCGGCAAGGCGCAGCGGGTCATCGCGCTGCTGCGGGCCGCGGGCTATGAGCGGCCGATCTATCTGCATGGCGCGATGGAGCGGCTCACCGCCTATTATGCGGCCGAGGGGATCGAGCTTGGCGATTTGCGCAGCGTCGCCTTGAGCGATCGCGCCAAGCTTGCCGGCGAAATCGTGATCTGCCCGCCGGGCGCGTTGCAGGATCTCTGGTCGCGCAAATTTCCCGATCCGGTGGCGGCTTTCGCCTCCGGGTGGATGCGGGTTCGCGCCCGCGCGCGCCAGCGCGGGATCGAGCTTCCGCTCGTCATTTCCGATCACGCCGACTGGGCCGGGCTGACCCAGACCATCACGGAAACCGGCTGCGAAAAGGTTCTCGTCACGCATGGCGAGGCCGAGGCGCTGGTTCACTGGGCGCGGGGCGCAGGGATCGCGGCGGAGCCTTTGCACCTTCTTGGCTATGGCGATGAGGATGCGGAGACGCCCGCCCCGATCGGCGAAATGCGCCCGGGGAAAGCGCGTGAACCGCTTCGCCGAACTGCTCGACCGGCTCGCCTTCGAGCCGTCCCGTCTCGGCAAAATGCGGCTGATGACGGATTATTTCCGCTCGACGCCGGATCCCGAGCGCGGCTACGCGCTCGCCGCCCTGACCGGCGCCCTTTCCTTCCAGCACGCCAAGCCCGGCCTCATCCGCGTCCTCATCGCCGAGCGGGTCGATCCGGTCCTGTTCGAACTTTCTTATGATTTCGTCGGCGATCTGTCCGAGACCGTCGCCCTGCTCTGGCCGGCGCCGGACGCGGCGACGCAACGCGCGGGCGATAATGGCGCGCCGCTGACGCTTTCCGAGGTCGTGCATGGACTCGCCGGCGGCGGCAAGCTCGACCTGCCGCGCAAGCTCGCCGGCTGGCTCGACGCGCTGGACGAGACCGGCCGCTGGGCGCTTTTGAAGCTGATCACCGGCGCGCTGCGCATCGGCGTTTCGGCGCGGCTCGCGAAGACCGCGGTCGCCGAGCCTGGCGGCAAAGGCGAGAGCGGCATAAGCGCCAACGACGTCGAGGACGTCTGGCATGGCCTCGCCCCGCCCTATCTCGATCTTTTCGCCTGGGTCGAGGGGCGCGAGCAGCGGCCCGATTCGTCCGACCCCGCGCCTTTCTGCCCGGCCATGCTCGCCCATGCGATCGAGGCGAAGGATTTCGACGAGCTCGTCCCCGCCGATTTCATCGCCGAATGGAAATGGGACGGCATCAGGGTTCAGGCCGCGCGGGGCCGCGGCGCGGATGGACGCATCGCCCTGCGGCTCTATTCCCGCACGGGCGAAGACATCTCCGCGGCCTTTCCCGATCTCACGGAGCGTCTGGCGAGCCTTCCGGTCGAGACCTTCTCGCTCGACGGCGAACTCCTGATCATCCGCGAGGGACGCGTCGAACCCTTCGGCGTGCTGCAGCAAAGGCTGAACCGCAAGACGGCCTCCGCGAAGCTGCTCGCCGATTTCCCGGCGCATATTCGCGCCTATGATCTTTTGCGGGAGGACGGCGAGGATTTGCGCGCGCTCGCCTTCGCCGAGCGGCGCCGGCCGGCTGGAGGCCTTCGTCGCGGCGGCCGACTGCGCAAGGCTCGACCTCTCGCCCCTCGTCTCATTCGCATCCTTCGGGGATCTGGCGCAGCGCGAGGCGAAACCCCGCGGGTTTCGGCGCCGGCGAGGACGCGGCGGCCGTCGAAGGCCTGATGCTGAAGCGCGCCGATTCGATCTACGTGCCGGGGCGTCCGAAAGGCCTCTGGTACAAATGGAAGCGCGATCCCTTCACGGTCGACGCGGTGCTGATGTACGCCCAGCGCGGCCACGGCAAGCGCTCCTCCTTCTACTCCGATTTCACCTTCGGCGTCTGGCGCGAGGATCAGGACGGTCCGGAGCTGGTTCCTGTCGGCAAGGCCTATTTCGGCTTCACCGACGCCGAACTCATCGAACTCGACCGCTATGTCCGCAATCATACCGTCAACCGGTTCGGCCCCGTGCGGGAGGTCGTGCACGGGCAAGCCGAGGGTCTCGTCCTCGAAATCGCCTTCGAGGGGCTGAACCGGTCGACCCGGCACAAATCGGGCGTCGCCATGCGATTTCCGAGGATCGCGCGGATCCGCTGGGACAAGCCTGCGCGCGAAGCAGACCGGATCGAAAGCCTCGAATCCCTGCTGAAACAGAGCATTTCGATAGTTTCGAAAGGGCGCCAACGCGGCGGCGAGACGGCGTGAAGCCGGCGAGCCTCGGCTCTGCCTTATTTCAGCCGTCGCATTTGTCTTCGTATAAGGAGTCGATATGGAGGTTAACCGAAAGCAGAGCGAGGAAATTGCTTCGCGAAGCTTGGCCGCGACGGATGCAGCAGTCCCCCTTACGTCAAGTCAAATGACGATTCTCTAGGCTTTAGCCTGGATCGGTGTTATTTGGAGTCTTCTTGATGTTATTTCGGCGGCTCGATCAATTGGCGATTTTCGGCGAAGGATGCGCTTCTGTCCTCCGAATTGACAGTGATCCGGCCGCGGCGAACGACTCCTGGAGACGGGGACAACTACTGCTCTTGCGGCGGTTCCTGAGAAGTTCCTTGCGCGCTCGCTCTCGAAGTTAGGACCATTCATGCCTATGATTGCCCTGGTCGACGACGACCGCAATATCCTCACCTCCGTGTCGATCGCCCTCGAGGGCGAAGGCTATCGGGTGCAGACCTACACCGACGGCTCGACCGCCCTTGACGGGCTGAAGAGCGATCCGCCCGATCTCGCCATCCTCGACATCAAGATGCCGCGGATGGACGGGATGGAGCTGCTGCGCCGGCTGCGGCAGAAATCCGATCTGCCGGTGATCTTCCTGACCTCGAAGGACGAAGAGATCGACGAATTATTCGGGCTCAAGATGGGCGCCGACGATTTCATCCGCAAACCCTTTTCGCAGCGCCTCCTCGTCGAGCGGGTGAAGGCGATCTTGCGCCGCGCCAACCCCAAGGACGCCGCCTCACAGAAAGAGGCCGACGCCAAGATTCTCGAGCGCGGCCTTCTGAAAATGGACCCGGAGCGCCACGCCTGCACCTGGAAGGACGATCCGGTCACGCTCACCGTCACGGAGTTTCTGATCCTGCAGGCGCTGGCGACGCGGCCCGGGCGTCGTAAAGAGCCGCAACGCGCTGATGGACGCCGCCTATGACGACCAGGTCTATGTCGACGACCGCACCATCGACAGCCACATCAAGCGGCTGCGCAAGAAGTTCAAGGCTGTGGACGACGATTTCGAAATGATCGAAACCCTTTATGGAGTCGGTTATCGCTTCAAGGAGTAGCGTGGCGCTCTGCATGACGCGCTTCGCCTGGGGGAAGAGGAAGCGGTGACGCTCGAGGCGCAACCGGACGTGAATTTCGAGCGAACGCAAATCGCGACGGCGCGCGCGAAGCGGATGCGCCGCAGCCTCTCTGCGCGGCTGCGCGGCTTCCTGCGTGGATTGAGCTCGCGGTTTTCATCGTCCCTGACGCGCCGCATCGTCGTCCTGAACCTTGGCGGCCTCGTCGCCCTCCTCCTCGGCTTTCTCTATCTCAATCAGTTCCGCGAAGGTTTGATCGACGCGCGCGTACAGAGCCTGCAGACGCAGGCCGAGATCATCGCGGCGGCGGTCGCGGCCTCCGCCACGGTCGACACCGATTCGATCACGATCGATCCCGAAAAACTGCTTCAGCTGGCGCCGGGCGAAAGCTACGCGCTCTCCGACGATTCGACGCCTTCGCTGGAATTCTCGATCAATCCCGAAAAGGTGGGGCCGGTGCTGCGCCGGCTCGCCTCGCCGACCAACACGCGTGCGCGAATCTTTGATCGCGACGGCTATCTCCTGCTCAATTCGCACTCGCTGACGACCCGTTCGAACATTCTTCGCTTTGATCTTCCGCCGGTTGCGCAAGATCAGAAGGGCTCGCTCCTTGAGCGCGCCTGGAGCAAGCTGAAAGGCATGATCTGGCGTTCCGACCTGCCCCTCTACGAGGAGAATGGGCTCGACAACGGCAAGAGCTATCCAGAGGTCAATCACGCCCTCGGCGGCGCCGAGCAATCGATCGTCCGCGTCAACGCGAAGGGCGAAACGATCGTCTCGATCGCCGCGCCGATCCAGCGTTTTCGCGTCGTGCGCGGGGCGCTGCTTTTGTCGACGCAAGGCGACGACATCGACAAGATCATTGCATCGGAACGCTGGGCGATCGTGCGCATCTTCCTCGTCTCCGCGATCATCATGTTTCTGCTGTCGCTGTTCATCGCCGGCACGATCGCCGAGCCGATCCGGCACCTCGCCGAAGCGGCGGACCGGGTCCGGCGCGGCACGAAGTTTCGCCGGGAGATTCCAGATTTCACCGATCGCTCTGATGAAATCGGCCACCTGTCCGGCGCCCTGCGCGACATGACCAAGGCGCTTTACGACCGCATGGACGCGATCGAGAGCTTCGCCGCCGACGTCGCGCATGAATTGAAAAATCCGCTGACGTCCTTGCGCAGCGCGGTCGAAACCCTGCCAATCGCGAAGAAGCCCGAAACGCAGCAGCGCTTGCTCGCGGTCATTCAACACGACGTCAAGCGCCTCGACCGGTTGATCAGCGACATTTCTGACGCCTCGCGCCTCGATGCGGAGCTCGCCCGCGCCGACATGGACCTCGTTGATCTCGAGCAGATCCTCCAAACGGTCATCGCCATGGCCAATCAGATGAATCCGGAATCGCCTGTCCACGTCGGCCTGACCGTCGCCAGCGGCTATTATGACGAAGCCCGGAAAGCCGGGTTCCGCGTGCTCGGGCATGACTCGCGGCTCGGCCAGGTGTTCAACAATCTGATCGACAATGCGCGTTCGTTCTCGCGCGCTGGCGGCAGGGTTCGCGTTCACTTGCGCGCGGCCAAACTCGCCGCCGACCACGGCCACTGGCGCGACGGATTCGAGATCACCGTCGATGACGACGGGCCTGGGCATTCCAGCCGACGCCTTCGAGCGGATCTTCGAACGCTTCTATACCGACAGACCCAGTCAGGGGTTTGGCCAGAACTCAGGCCTCGGTCTGTCGATCTCGCGTCAGATCATCGAGGCGCATGGCGGCCGCATCTTCGCGCGCAACCGGGTTGGGCCCTCGTTTAAGGAGGGAGAACCGCCGCCGGTGCTCGGCGCGCGCCTGACCATCTGGCTGCCCCGAGCCTGACGGCTGGCGCGCGATCTATCACGGCGGAATTCTGGTCGAGGGCGCGTTTCGGCCGAGAGGATTCGATAACGAAGAGGGATTCGAAAGACCGATGGCGGACAGCGAGATTCACGCCAGCGCCGTCGCAATCGGGGAAGCCGGCGTTCTTATTCGCGGCGCGTCGGGATCCGGCAAAAGCCGACTGGCGCTGGCGCTGATCGCGGGCGCCCGCGCCGCCGGCGTCTTTGCCCGCCTCATCGGGGACGACAGGATCAGGCTTGAAAGAGGCAATGGACGGCTGATCGCAAGAGGCCATCCGCTGATCCTCGGCCAGATCGAACAGAGGGGCGCCGGGATATTGCGGACGCCCTTCATCGCCGCCGCCGTCGTCCGCCTCGTCGTCGATATCGTTCCCGCCGACAAGGCGGCGCGCCATCCCGCGCCCGCGCATGAAACGGCCGACTCGCCATCAGCGGATTGGGATTTCAGCGGCCTCGCCGAGGTCGAACTCGCCGGCATCCGCCTGCCGAGGCTGGTCGCGCCCGATACGGCCGCGGGCGCCGACCTCGCTGTCGCGGTGCTCCAGCATTTCCGGCAGGCGAAATTCGGCGACGCCGCCGGGGCGTAACCGTTCAAGGACACGAAGGCTGGGCGGCCCATCGGTAACCGGTCGCGTAAGAAAATTGGCGAAATCAGGCGGTTCGCAATTCATTTCACTTGCCAAGAAGGCCGCAACGCACAAAATGCGTTTCGCTTTGCGCAGGTACATGGCCGCATCGACGCAAAGGTCGCCGACGCTGCGGTGCAGCTGAAGTAAATCGTTAGAAATCAGGATCATCCAGACGGTCTTGTCCTTTCGGAACTTGTCAGTTCGCCACTTTTGCCGCATCGCGTTCTTCGCACGGGGCCTCTGCTTGAACCTTCCAACCATGCGTGGCGCCTTCCCTTGACAAAAGCTCGCCCAGTCGCCGTTGATCACCGACGGAGTTCGTGAATGCGCGGCCCCAACCGATGATCGGCCTGGTTCTCGTCACCCACGGCCACCTCGCCACGGCGTTTCGCGCGGCCCTTGAGCATGTCGTCGGCCCGCAAAAGCAGGTCGAGACGGTTTCGATCGGGCCCGACGACGATATCGAGCAGCGACGCAAGGACATCGTCGCCGCGGTGGAGACGGTCGATAGCGGTTTTGGCGTCGTCGTGCTGACCGACATGTTCGGCGGAACGCCGTCGAACCTCGCGATCTCGGTGATGAACGGATCGCATGTCGAGGTCGTCGCCGGGATCAATCTTCCAATGCTGATCAAACTCGCTTCGGTGCGCGAAAACGCCAGCCTCGAACAGGCCGTCATTCAGGCGCAGGACGCTGGCCGAAAATATATCTACGTCGCCAGCCGGGTGTTGAGCGGAAAATAATGCAAGGCGAAGGCGACCCTTCCGAACGCGATCCGTATGACGATTGTCCGGAGTTTCAGCCGCCGGAAGGCGCGCTCGTCCGCGAGGTCACGATCATCAATCGCAAGGGCCTGCACGCGCGAGCGACGGCGAAGCTCGTGCGATGCGTCGATGGCTTCGACGCCGACGTTTTGGTCGGACGCTGCGGCGAGATGGTCGGCGGGACATCGATCATGGGCATTCTGACCCTCGGCGCCGGGCCCGGCATGACGATCACCATCACGGCGACAGGCGCAGAGGCGGAGGAGGCGCTCGACGCCATCGAGGCGCTGGTGGCGAGCCGCTTCGGCGAAGATGAGTGAGCGCAAAGAGCCATCGGCCGAGAGCGCTTTCCGACATTCGGTCGACAAGAAATCGCTCGAGAGTCAAAAGCTTGAGCATATACTTGTCGATCAGATTGCTTCAATCTGATCGGAATATGCTCTCACGTCCGCCCGGAGCGGGATGGGGAGCATCCAGCTCCAGACACGTGCAATCGATCAGCTTCATGAATCTGGATCGTTTCAATCCGAATTCAGCAGGATCTAGCGGTCGTCGCCGTCGTGATCATGGCCGCTCCCCGGAGCGAAGAGATCCGAGATGACGTCGACCGAAGCATCGCAGGCGTGATTGAGGCATGGCAGCCTGAAGCCCGCCTCGAGCGTCTTCAGCAGGGAGAAATGCGTATAGAAGCGTCCGCTCTCGACGTGGCTGACGCCATAGTTGGTGTCGACGATCAACAAGACCTTGTTGACGATATTCGGCACGACCGCGTAGTCGTTTTCGTCCCAAACGACGACGATGGCGTTGCGGCCATGTTTCCAGAGCGGCGCGTTGTGGATGCTTTCGACGATCTTCTTGACCGTCGCGTCGCCGCGACGAATCAGCGCTGGATTGAGGCCCGCTTGCGTGCCGTTGTCGTTCGGATCATAGGCGCAAACGGCGGTGTCGTTGCCGCGGCCATGCTGATCGTTGCACTGGTTGGGCACGATGAAAGAGAAGTTCGGCGCGGCGCCCGAACCAAGGTCGACGTAAAGACCCTGCGGTCCATCAAAACCCACGGTGCGCGCAAGGCTTAGGTCTTGATCCTGCCCCTCCTGAACGCTTCTGAAATAGGCGAACGGATTATGCTTGACGGCATAGAGCTGGACGATCGACGCCTGCGTCAGGGGGCCGGCCGGCGCCGGCAAAGGCGGCAGGATCTGGGTGAAATCGGTTAAGTCCGTGAAGACGCCGTCGCTGTAGTTCACGCGGTCGGCGCCCACCAGCGGCAGCAATTCCTGATAAGATTTCCAGCTGAGGCCCTTCGCGACCAATTGGTCGGCGATGGTCTGCCCGAGCGTGTTGGGATTGGCGGGGATCGAACGCTGACCGTCGATATTGTTCAGGCCGGGCGGACCCGCCTCATTCGTCGTGTCGATGGCGACGGTCGGCGCATCCTTGCCTTGCCCTGCGATTGGGCAAACTGGGCCGGTCACGGGGTTGTCGGTCTGCGCGACGCCGGTCGCGAGGTTGGTGCTGCAGGCGCTGTTGTGCCAGTCGGGAGCATTGTCGGTTAGAACGCCGAAATTCGAGCCGCCGACAATCTCAAGATAATTCGTCAGGCTCGGATGGGCGACGGCGAAATAGTTTGTGGCGAAATTGGCGTGAGCAGCGAACGCGTTGACGTAGGGCGCGTTGGGATTATTGAAAATTTCGTCGTAGCCATGATTCTCCATCACGATCAGAAACACATGGTCGAGTGGCGGTACGCCTGTCGGAACCTGGCCAGCTGAGGCCGGATTCGCCGACAAGGCCATCGCGAGGCAAAGCCCGCTAACGATCTTGCTCATGCTCGTTGCTCCCTTCAGGATTATCGGGGGCGAACTCCGATCGCGCCGCCCGCCTTGGCCTTAGGGATTTCGCTTGAAGCTATCATGTCGGATTGATGCCAGTTTGCTGACACGGCTCGTCTTTCCAACGCTGATTTTGCCGCCGATCGCAGTCGCCGGGATCGACGAAGACGCTGGAGGGCTAACTTACGATGATCAGCGCGCCAATCCCGACCAGGATGAACGGCAGCGCCCATTCGGAGATCTTCTCGACCTTGACGCTCCAGGCGGCATGGCCGGCGACGAGACCGGCCAGCATGCTCATCAACAGGGCCATCGCCACGGCGGCGGCGAAACAGCCTATGACGAAGGACGGCTCCAGATCGGCGAGGAGAGGCGTCATGACGATGACGCTGTCGCCGCTGTTCGCCAGCAAAGCGGACGCTAAGCCGACATAGCCCGCGACGCCGATCGGCCCCGAAGGCGCATCCGGGCGCCAGCTGTCGGCGCTCGACCGGCGCTTGATCAGCTTTGCGAGATGGTAGCCTCCGATCCCCATAGGAATGAGGCCAAGGTAGCGAATCTTGTCCTTTGTCAGGGCGTCCGCGGCCTGCGCCAGCGCCAGACTGACGAGGAGAACCGCAAGACAGACCAGAATGAAGGTCAGCTTGACGAAAAGGCGCCGGTAGCCGGATTTGGCCGCGTAGGCTGAGACGATCGCGAGATTGTCCAAATTGGTCGAGCCAAAAGAGACCGCCGCTACGCTCGCGACGCTTACCGCCTCGATGAGAACCTGCGTCGAGTGGAGAGCACTCAATTCATCACCCTGTCATATAAGGCGCCGGGCGCGTCAAAACCGGATCGAATCGCGGCCGGACAACCTCTCTCCAACGCCGGATCCTCCGCGGTTAGCGTTTGGCCGTCGCCCCGGCCGCGAGATAGAAATGCTCGATGCGAAGACCGTGGACGCCTCAGCGATAGCTCGAAAAAACAATTTGACATTGCAAAAATCGAGCGCAGATTTTGTGACAGTTTTACGTCTTTGATAAAGAATATTTATAACGGTCGGGAGGACGCCATGATCACGCGCCGCGTCGCTGTTCATAACGTACTCTGGGGAGGCGCGGCTGCGCTTGCCGGATTGGGTCGCCCGAATGTGGGCTTCGGCGCCGAAGCCGCCCTGTCCTTGCATGGCGCCGGATCCACCTTCTCGGCGCCTTTGTACAAGACGTGGATAAAAGTCTTCGAACAGGCCGACGACAAGATCGCGGTGAGCTACGACGCGGTCGGAAGCGGCGAGGGCATCACGCGCTTTGCTATCGGATCCGTCGATTTCGGCGCCACAGACGTTTTGCCCGGTGAGTTTCTGTTCACCGGGGTGAAACGTGGAGTGGTTTCAATTCCAGCGACCGCGGGCATGATCGTGCTGGCCTACAATCTGCCGGGCCTCGGCGGCGATCTCAAGCTGCCGCGCGATGTCTATTCGGCAATCTTCAGCGGGGGCATCAGGCAGTGGAGCGACCCGCGCATCCGCAGCGCCAACCCGGGACTGTCACTACCCAATCAGGACATCGCGGTGGTCGTCCGGGACGACGCGAGCGGCACCGCCGCCGCCTTCGCCCGCCATCTCATCGCGATCGGATCGGGCTGGCATGCGACAGGCGCCGGCGACGGTTTCATGATCGATTGGCCGGCGGCGGCGATGGCCGCCAGAGGCAATGAAGGCGTATCCGGAAAGATCAAGATCAGCGAAGGCTCGATCGGCGCCGTCGAATATGGCTTCGCCAAGCGTCTCGGGCTGCAAATGGCCGCGCTCGAAAACAAAGCTGGACGCTTCGTCGCGCCAAGCCAGGACAGCGGCCAGGCGGCGCTGTCGGCATCGGACCAAGCTTCAATCATAGACCCTACGGGCGACGCGTCGTATCCGTTGGTCACCTTCAGCTGGCTGCTTCTCTACAGGAAGTATGGCGACGCCAAAAGGGCCGCGGCCGTCAAAGAGTGGGTTACCTGGGGCCTGACCACGGGGCAGACGATCGCTCCCGGCCTCGGCTATCTCGCCTTGCCTCCGGAACGGGCCGAGATCGCCGCGCAATCTCTGGACGCCATCACTTGAGGACTTCGGACGCCGCCTGAACAGGAGGCGATGGCTGAACCGATCGGCCACATTCTTTTGGCGAGCCGGCGCGCGTTGGAGCGCGCGCCGTGCGAACCGCCTAGCTGGCGGCGGAGATGTTTCGTGCGGCCAGCAGTCGCGAGACGCCGTCGCGGGCATCGCCCCCGATCGCAGAGGCCTTTTGCACGAGCGACGCAAGGCAGAAGTCAACCATCTGATCCAGCGTCGGCTCCGGGTCTTCGGCGCATTCGACGATCAGGCGCGGATGCCAGAATCGCATGCTGGCGCTGCGCACGAGAATCGCCGCGAGTTCGCAATCGTCGACGGCGAACTCACCGTCGCGGTCGCCTTGAGAAATGATCTCGCACAGCAGCTTGGTTATTTTTTCGATGTGGTCATGCGCGATCGGCCAGTTTTGGCTGAACGCCGTCTCGAGCAAATCATGCAGCTTGCGATTGGAGCGAAACCGATCGTCGTTCGCGTTTTCAACCGCGGCCAGAAACGCGCGCAATTTCTCGCCGGCCGGCTGCGGCCGCCTCACGATCTCCTCGCCGGCGGCCTCTACCGCGCGAAGCAGGCGGCGTCCCACCGCTTCGTTGATCTCGGCCTTGGCCGAGAAAAACCGGTAAACATTGGCCGGCGACATGCGCAATTCGCGGGCGATATCGGCGACAGTGGTTTTTTCAAAACCGATTTCGGCGAATAAGCGCTCCGCAACCGCGAGGATGCCAGGATGCGTGCCGTGTTCTTTAGATTGTAACGACTGTTTCATTTCAACCTACATTTGAAAAGACGAGCTTACACAATCAATCGCATTCGATTATGCTTTATCATCATCGCGTTGTCACCTAGGCAATCTGGCTTCTGCGTTCTGTGCGCGGGCGCACATGTCCTGATCGAAGGCCAAGACTTGACCATAGCGCGTTAAAGCTCAAACTTAACGGGTGGGAGCCCTCGCTCGTTGGGGCGCTCGGCTGGCCGTCTTGCCGCCCATCCATCCGGTCGGCCGCGGGGGCCTCGTCCGTCGCGCCAGAAAAAAGCGACGGCTTGCTCTGTCAGTTCGCCGACGGCAGCAATGCGTTCGTCGCTCACCGAAAAAAAGCGCGCCCTACCGCACGGTCGAACTCCCGGGGCGCGGACCCATGATGCGCTCAATTGCCGATTCACCCGGCTGGGACCTCGATCCGGAAAGCTCCGTCTCAATATTTCGCGACGACCGGCGCGGGCGCGGCGGTGTCGAATTTGTAGCTGAAGCCGACCTGCACGCGGTTCTCGATGAGGTTGGTGTGCACTGTCGCGCCGAGGAAGTCGCCGTTAAACCCGGGGAAGGAATTGGCGAGGACATTGTTGCTCGGCCCGAAGTCGGTATAGCGATATTCGGCTCGAACCGACCAGTTGTTTGTGATGGCGTATTCGAGGCCGCCGCCGACGGTCCAGCCGACGCGGGTGTTCGAGAAGCTGTCGCTGCCGAAGAAGGCCGGGTAGAACAGGGCGTTGGCGTAGGCGGTCGAAACGGTGGTGTTGAAACCGCCGAAAGCGACGCCGCCTGTGGCGTAGACGAGGACGCGGTCGAAGGCGTAGCCGAGACGGCCGCGGATCGAACCCTGAACCCCGAGGTTCGAGTGGACGGTGGTGGGAATGAAATCCTGATAATAACTGCTGAAAGGCGCGAAATTGGCGGTCTTGCTGAGACTTGAGCCGTCGACGTCGCCTTCGAGGCCCAGCACAAACTGATTGATCTGGTAATTGTAGCCGACGTGGGCGCCGCCGATCACGCCATTGGCGTTATTGTTGAAACGATTGAAATCGGAAAAGTTGTAGGGAATGAAGGGTTTGGTCGGATCCGCGGCCGTCGCGGCGGCGGCGGTGGAAATCGCGCTGGCGCTGGCAGGAGAAATCGCGGCTGCGGTAATCGAGCCAGCCGTCGCGCCGCCGCCAGTTCCGCCGCCGAGTGATTGCCCGACAATCCCGCTGCCGGAACCTGTCGTAATGCCTCCAACGCTGCCAACGCCAGTCGTACCGCCGCTAGCGCCGCCTCCAGTGCTGACCTGGAAACCGCCGCTGCCGCCGCTGCCGCCAATTGATTGCGCGAGAGTCCCGCCACTGGAGCCGCCGCTTCCTCCAGCGCCGCCGCCAGCGACCGTGGTGGTGGTGGTTGTCGCGGTAGTGGTCGTGGTCGTGGGTGGGGTAAAGCCGTTGGCGAAGCCGCCATCGCCGATTGTCGTGTTGTTGACGCCCGCAGCGTAGCCGATCTGGCCGCCGGCGTAAACGCCGGTCCAAGAGAAAGACGGGGAGGAAAGATCGGCCGCTAAGGCGGATCCGGCGAGCGCGATCGCGCTGGCGGAAGCCATGACAAATTGACGAAACATATATTTTCCCCTCAGGGCTAAAAGCTCTCGCACACTATCGCATTTTGGTCGGCGGACAATCGCCGATTAAGTAGAGCGGATATCAATTCGAAGTGGTGTTGCCACTACGCCACAAATTGGTTGAGTTGGATGCTTGTAGACAGCGATGACGCTACGCGGGAAAACATAACCACTATTATTATGAAAATTCTTAAGCGCCGTCGAACACGCGGCGACGGGCAATATTGCTTATGTCACATATCATGGCGCGCGGACGCGCCAGCGGCGAATTCGACGTCAAAACGGATGCTTTGACGTTGCATCGCGGGCGTTCGATCGCGCCATCAACACGAAAAAGCCGTCGATGCGGCGACACAACGCCAATTCCAAGGCCGCCCCGCTTTTCACAATTAAAACGCATCAACGTGACAAAGCCGTTGCCGTCACCCTGATTTCTTAGAATTTGGCGCCGGTGTGCATTGAAGAAATCCAAAAGTTCACTTTCCCGCATGGCGAAAACGACCATGACCGCCGCGTTCGCGTCGCGCTAAATTGGTTCAGTCATCCACCACGGACCACATCCTGCTGCGGCGCCCCAAGAGCCAGGCGCGCATCATTGGCGTCGCCTCGGCGATCTGGGCCGGCTCGATTTTCCTCAGCCGCATCATGGGTCTGGTGCGCGAACAGATTATCGGCCGGACGCTTGGGGCAAGCCGGGAGGCGGACCTTTACTTCGCAAGCTTCACGCTCCCGGACTTCCTAAACTATCTCCTCGCGGCGGGGGCTCTGTCGATCGTATTCATCCCGATTTTCCTCGAGCACCTCGAACGCGGCGACAAGGAAGGGGGCTGGGAAGCTCTCAGCGTCATCGCAAATTTCATCGCCGTGGCGGGGGGCGTCGGCATCGCGCTGCTGATGGTTTTCGCCCGGCCGCTGGTCGGCGTGGTGGCGCCGGGATTCTACGAATCCGGGCGAAGTCGATACGCTGGTGCGGCTGATGCGGATCATTCTGCCGGCGCAGTTCTTCCTTGTGGTCGGCGGCCTGTTGTCGGCTGCGCTGCAGGCTGAGGACCGTCATGTGCTGCCGGCGATGGCGCCGCTCGTCTACTCGGCTGGCATTATCGCAGGCGGCCTCATCGGGACGCACTATGCCGGAATGGGCGCCGATGGATTTGCTTGGGGTGTGCTCGCCGGCTCGGCGTTGGGGCCATTCGCGCTGCCGCTCTATGGCTGCCTCAGGGCGAAGATGCGCTGGCGCCCGATGCTTTCCTTCCGCAACGCGGACCTGCGGCGTTATCTCTGGCTCTCATTTCCGATCATGATGGGATTTTCAATCGTCGTGGTCGACGAGTGGATCGTCAAAAACCAGGCCTCCTATCTTGCGCCCGGCGCGCTGTCCTATCTGCAATACGGGCGGACGCTGATGAAAGTGCCGATCGGGGTGTTCGGCATGGCGGCCGGCGTCGCAGCCTATCCGACGATCAGCCGGATGGTCGCGGCCGGCGCCGTGGTCGAGGCCTATGGCGTGCTGTGTCATGCGGTGCGGCTGATGCTCGTCGCGACCTTCGCGGCGCAGGTCTGCATGACGCTCGCCGGATTCGAAGCGTCCTATTTGATCTGGGGTCTGTTCTCCAGCCGGTTCAGCGTGGCGGACGCCGAGGCTACGGCAACCATTCTCGCCTTTCTCTGCCTCGGTCTTGGCGGCTGGGCGGCGCAAACTCTCATCAGTCGCGGCTTCTACGCTTTGGGCGCGACATGGCTGCCGACAATCGTTGGGACGATAGTCGCGTTCGTCATGGCGCCTCTCTATGTCGCGATGCGCCATCAATGGGGCGCGATTGGACTGGCGATCGCGAGTTCGATCGCGATCCTCGTTTATGTGCTTCTGCTCGGCTGGTTGCAGCATCGTCGCTTTGAGCGAGAAGCCGCGGCGAGGGGCGGCTCCCTCGATGGCGCGCCCGGCATGCTGGGCGCCGCCATGCGCCTCGCCGCAGCGGCGGGGATCGCGATCGCGATCGGGCTGAGGGCGCGGATTTATCTTCTTCATGTCCTGCCGGGCGCGGGCCTCGGCGAGATTTTAGTGCGGATCTTGATACTCTGCGTCGTCGGCGTCTCTATTTACGCAGGTCTCGCCCGCCTTTTCGGGGTCGCCGAGTTAGCCGAAGCGGAGCGCCTGCTGCTGCGCAGGTTCAGATTGCAGCCGCTGGACCGATGACGGCGACCCGAGTTCGCGCTCGACGACCGGCGCGTTCATATCAGATGTTTTGCTCGTTTCCGCCCGAACGCGTTCGAATGCGCATCCGGTAGAGCACCGATGGTTGGCAGCTGACGCGCAGCGCGCCCCAAAGCTCGTTTTGCCCGGCTATCGTGAGGGGCGCCGGATCCAAAACCATCTGATCGACGCCACCCGGCAAAGACGGCCCTTCAAAGATGGGATTCGATTCGAGATAGCCGATAATTCTCGAGAGCTGATCGAGCGACTCATTGTAGAGCTTGAAGCTCGAAACGAAGAGAACGTACAGATTCAGCCCACTCTCCGCATTGGTCTGGCGAATGTTGAAGCCCGCGTTCTGGGGCGCCGGCTCCTGCTCAATATTCACCAAAAGGAGCGTGATGGCGCCAAGTCTGAAGGTCAATGGCTCAAGTTTGACGCCATCGGGAAAAACGACGATTTCCTGATTTGAAGATAAATCCTCATTCAATTTGTCCTTCAAAAATACAAGAGCTTTTCCGATCATGGCGTCCGGCCCTTCGTGGCTTTCGCATCGAATTGAGATTTTGGTTTTAGTTGGTTTCGCATCGCCAGACCGGAGTTGGCGCGCGAGCCAAAATCATGAACAAATTTCGAAATCGCGCGGCGAACCGCCGAAACCAAACCAGCGGCAAAAACGCAGAAAGATCAGACAAGGCAATGGCTGGGGGACCTGGATTCGAACCAAGATTGACGGAGTCAGAGTCCGCTGTTCTACCGTTGAACTATCCCCCAACGCGCGCAAAACGCGCCGGCCCCGCTTGGCGCGGGCGGAAAGGTGATCTAGGTCCTCGCCCCGTCCGTGTCAACGCTTCGCCCCGGCCCCTGACGGCGCCGGCCAGTCAGGACGCCGCGGCCTTCGTCCCGTTCAACGGGTTCGCCGCGTCCCAGCCGTAGCGCAGGGTCTCAAAACGCATGCCCCATGCGTCGACGAGCACCAGCCGGCCGACGAGGCTCTCACCGAAGCCGACGATCTCGCGCATCGCTTCAAGCGCCATCATGGAGCCGAGGATTCCGGTGAGGGCGCCAAGGACGCCGATCTCCTCGCAGGATGGCGCGACGCCCGCCGGCGGGGCCTCGGGAAACAGGCACCGATAAGTCGGGTTCGGTTCGCCGCTCGCACTCGTCTCATACGGCCGCAGCACCGTCAGCGAACCGTCGAAGGCGCCGACCGCCGCCGTGACCAGCGGGCGCCCTTCGTAAAAGCAGGCGTCGGAGACGATATAGCGGGTCGCGAAATTATCGGACCCGTCGGCGACGACATCATAGGCGCCGACCAGTTCGCGCGCATTGCCGGCGTCGAGGCGCGCCCGATGCTGCGTCACCTTCACATGCGGATTGAGCCTTGCCATCGCCGCCGCCGCGCTCTCGACCTTGGCGCGCCCGACGTCCTGCGTCCCATGAAGCACCTGTCGCTGCAGATTCGACAGCGCGACGATGTCGTCGTCGACGATGCCGACATGTCCGACGCCGGCCGCCGCGAGATAATGGAGAAGCGGCGCGCCGAGACCGCCCGCGCCAATGACGAGCACGCGCGCCGCCTTCAGCTTCTGCTGCCCCGGACCGCCGATTCCGCGCAGCACGATATGGCGCGCATAGCGCTCGATCTCTTCGGCTGAGAAAACGGCTTCGGTCAACGGAGGCGCCTTTTGCTGCTCGAACCGCAATATGGCGAAGTGCGATCAGAAATGCGACCCAGAGGCCGAAACGCTTGAGCGGCCCCGCGCTTTCGCCTATGAGTGCCTGCCCCGAAGCCCCGCCTCTGCAAAAACCGATATCCCGATGATTTTTTCAAGCCCGCGCGAGGCGGCGGCGCGGCCAACCACAAACGATGGGATTGGAACGATGATGCAAATTTCCTTGAAGCGCGCGCTCGCCGCCGTTTTGTTTCTCGCGCTGGGGACGGGAGCCGCTTTCGCCCGCCATCCTTGTCACGACGACGCCGAAAAGTTTTGCAGCAGGGTCATTCCGGACCACAAGCTCGTCCAGCATTGCCTGGAGAAGAACCTGTATCATCTGAAGCCTGCCTGCCAGGCGGAGTTCGGCAAGCGCGGCTGAAGCGCGCTCGTCCGCGAGGCTAAGCCTGGCGTCAATCGACGTTCCGCGTGAGGGGCCTCAGCCGCCGGTTCGTCCGGCGGCGCACGCCTCACGCCGCCCGCGCAAAGGTGGCGACGGCGTCGCAGACTTCATTGACGATTCGCTCGACGAGGTCGAGGTTGTCGCCCTCGCCCATCACCCGGATCACAGGCTCCGTGCCGGACGCCCGTATGACCAGACGGCCGGCGGCGCCGAGTTTTTTCGTCCCGATTCGATTGCACGCACCACGGCGGCGTCCTCCAGCGGCTTGCCGGCGCTGACCTTGACGCTTTTCAGAACCTGCGGCGAGGGTTCGAAGCGGTGGCAGACCTGGCTCACCGGCTTCGACTGGCGCATGACCACCGCCAGCAATTGCAAGGCGGCGACAAGGCCGTCGCCGGTCGTGCAATAATCCGACAAGATGACGTGGCCGGACTGCTCGCCGCCAAGATTATAGCCATGCTGGCGCATGTGTTCGAGCACATAGCGGTCGCCGACCGGCGTGCGCGCGAGCGACAGGCCGATCCCTTCGAGATAGCGCTCGAGGCCAAGGTTCGACATCACGGTGGCGACGATTCCCGGCTGCGCGAGCCGCCCGTCCTCTTTCCAGCTCTGCGCGATCACCGCCATCAACTGGTCGCCGTCGACGGGCTTGCCCATTTCATCGATGATCAGCACGCGATCGGCGTCGCCGTCGAGCGCGATGCCGATGTCGGCGCGCACCTCGCGGACTTTCTTCGCGAGCGCCTCCGGCGCTGTCGAGCCGACGCCGCGATTGATATTGAAGCCATCCGGCTCGACGCCGATCGAGAAAACCTCGGCGCCCAGCTCCCAAAGGGCTTCGGGGGCGACCTTGTAGGCCGCGCCATTGGCGCAATCGACGACGATGCGCAGCCCCTCAAGGGAGAGATGGCGCGCCAGGGTCCGCTTGGCGAATTCGATGTAGCGGGCGCGATCGCCCTCGACGCGCATGGCGCGCCCGAGGTCGGCGGGCTTCGATAGTTTCAGGGCGAAATCCTTGTCGAGCATCGCCTCGATATTGGCTTCGGCCTCATCCGACAATTTGAAGCCGTCGGGTCCAAACAGCTTGATCCCATTGTCCTCAAATGAATTGTGCGATGCCGAAATCATGACGCCGACATCCGCCCGCATCGAAGGGGTGAGCATGGCGACGGCGGGCGTCGGCATCGGCCCGAGCAGGAGCGAGTCCATGCCGACAGACGCGAAGCCGGCCACCATGGCGTATTCGATCATATAGCTCGAAAGACGCGTATCCTTGCCGATCACCGCGCGATGGCGATGGTCGCCGCGCTGAAACATGACGCCGGTCGCTTGCGCCACCTTCATCGCCAGTTCGGGCGTGATGACCGAATTGGCCTCGCCCCTGATTCCGTCCGTTCCGAAATGCTTTCGAGCCATTTGCACCTGTCTCCGCGCCCGTCGGCGGCGGCGCCCTTTTCAGACAAGGTCGCGATCCTCCGACGTCCGATTGAAGCCCTGTCGAGCTTGTAATTTGCCGCCGTTTTGCCTTTACACGAAAATGTCTTGATTGAAGGTGACAAAAGGTTGCTTGCGCGAAGCGCTTTGGCGGTGCGCCGATCTCGATGGCGCCTTGGTTAGATCGTTGAACTACAGTCAGAATATTCTATTAGCGTCGATCGCGCCAATTTTATGGGAACTTGGTCAATGAGACTTTACGGGAGGTTTTTCGGCGGGGTTTTCGCCGCCTGTCTTGGCGCCGCCGCTTGTCTTGGCGCCGTCTCGGCCGCATCGCACGCCGAGGCGGCGGCGGCGACGGACGGCCGGGTCACCCTGGCGCAGAATTTCGGCGCGCCGCCGGCCGACGTCGGCGGCGATGAGGGCTACGGCCAGGCGCCGCCCGACTCGTCCTCCCTGCTGGTGCGAATCGACCGGCTTGAAAGCCAGATGCGCCAGCTGAACGGCGAAATCGAGCAATTGCAGTTCGAGAACCGCAAACTCGAGGATCAGCTGAAGAAATTCCAGGAGGACGTCGACTTTCGCTTCCAGGATAGCGGGCGCGGCGGGGCCCCTGCGCCATCCGTCGCCAAGCCGCAAAAGCGCGGCGACGCGATCGACAATCTCGCCGCCCCGGACGATCAGTCCGCGGCGCCGGCGCCGGCAAGCCCCGCCGCGAGCGCGCCGAGTGCGCCCGCGCGTCCGGCCAAACGCGCCGACGCCTTCGATCCGGCGAGCGATCCGAACGCGCCGGGCGCGCCGCACCCGCTCGGAAGCCCGGCCTCGGCGGCCCCTCCCCCCCTGAAGGATGATCGCTCCAGCGCCGGAGAGGAGGCGCCCGGACCCGACACGCCGCTCGACTTGTCAGGCGCAAAATGGCGCGCGGCGCAGGGCGCGCAGGCGAGCGCTCAAGGGTCGCCCTCGCAAGGAGCCTCGACCGCGCTGGCGACGCCGGGCAGCTCCGCCGTCGCCGCCCTGACGACGCCGAACGCCGCCAGCGCCGGCGGCGCGCAGATCAATCCGGTCAAGGAAGAGTTCGACGTGGCGTATGGATATTACCGGCAGAGGGAATACGAAACCGCGGAAAAGAGCTTTGCGGCCTTCATCCAGAAGAACCCGAAGAGCAAGCTGACGGCGGACGCAACCTATTACCTTGGCGAGAGCTTTTACCAGCGCAACCGTCCGCGCGAGGCTGCGGAGCAATATCTCAAGATTTCAACGCAATACGCGAATTCCCAGCGCGCGCCCGACGCCATGCTGCGGCTCGGCCAGTCGCTCAATGCGCTGGGGGCCAAGGAACAGGCCTGCGCTACCTTCGCAGAAATTCCGCGCAAATATCCAAATGCCGCGGCGAACGTCAAAGCCGAGGCGGACCGGGAGGCTAAACGCGTCCAATGCTGAGCGCGGCGAAGGAAGGGCGGCTTGCGGAGAGCGGCGTCGACGCGGCCAAGGATTCGCCGGAGCGCGAGTCGTTCTCGCCGGACCAGGTCGCACAGCTTTTCCAGCCTTGGGCGGGCGCGCAAAAAATTCTCCTCGCGGTGTCGGGCGGCCCGGATTCGGTCGCCTTGATGCTGCTCGCCGCGGAGTGGACGCGAGGGAAAACAGCGCCGCCGCTCCTTCATGTCGCGACCGTCGATCATGGACTGCGCCCCGAGGCCCGCGCGGAGGCCGAAACAGGTCGCCGAATGGGCGCACCGGCTGGGGCTTTCGCACGATATCCTCGTCTGGACCGGGGATAAGCCGAAATCGAGAATTCAGGAGCTGCGCGCGGCAGGCCCGCTACGAACTTCTGTTCGCGCACGCCGCGCGGATCGGCGCTGATGTCGTCGCAACGGCCCATCACGCCGACGATCAGGCGGAAACGATCCTGTTCCGTCTCCTGCGCGGCAGCGGCCCTGCCGGACTTGCCGGCATGGCGGCGTCCCGCGAACGCTTCGGGCTGATCCACGCGCGACCTTTGCTGCAGTGCAGCAAAGCGGAGCTGATCGCTTGTTGCGCAGCAAAGGCGCACCCTTTCTTGACCGATCCCTCCAATCGCGATCCCGCTTATGCCCGCACGCGGATGCGCGCGCTTGAGCGGCCTGCTTGCAAAGGAGGGGCTGAGCCGCGAGTCCCTGCTGCGTCTCGGACGCCGCGCCGCCCGCGCCGAAGCGGCGCTCGCAGCGCGCGCCGCCGCCGTCGCCGCGAACCTTGCGGCCGCGCGGGAGCCGGGGCTCTACCGCGCCGATATTTCGAGCCTCGCGCGGGAGCCGGAGGAGATCTTCCTGCGCGTCCTCGCCGCGCGAGATCGTCCCGCTTGCCGATCCTCTTCGCGATGCCCTTGGCGACCGGCCGCTGCGGCTCGAACGGCTTGAGGCGCTTGCGCTCGCCATGCAGGACGCGCTGCGCGCGAACGCCCCCTTCAGCGGCACGCTTGGCGGCGCGGCGCTAAAGCTCGGCCGCGATCATGTGCTGACCATTCGAACCGAAAAACCGCGACGCCGGGGCGCGGCGGCGCGACGGAAGAAGCTCTGCGAGCGATAGCGCGGCGGCTCAAGGGGCCGGCCGCGCCGCTTCCCCTTGGCAATGCTGCGGACGACGCCTACATTGACACTGGCACGGCGGGACTCACAGTGCGTTGTTTCTCTCGACAGGCAAGCGGCCTTCCGGGTCGCATGGCCTGCATCAGGACCAAGAGATGAATCCAAATTTTCGGAACTTTGCGCTGTGGGTGATCATCATCCTGCTCGTCGTGGCGCTGGTGATGCTGTTCCAGAACCCGGGGCAGCGCGCGGCCTCGCAGGACATCACCTTCAGCCAGTTGCTGACCGACGTGGACGCCGGACACGTTCGCGAGGTGACGATCGCGGGCAATGAGATCACGGGTCATTATTCGGACAATCGCGCCTTCTCGACCTATGCGCCGAACGATCCGACCCTGGTGCAAAGCCTTTACAAAAAGAACGTCACCATCTCGGCGAAGCCGCCGTCCGACGGCAATAACTGGCTATTGACGCTGCTCGTCAACGGGCTGCCGCTCATCGCCATTTTCGGCGTATGGATTTTCCTCTCGCGGCAGATGCAGGGCGCCGGCGGCAAGGCCATGGGCTTCGGCAAGTCGAAAGCGAAGCTTCTGACCGAGGCGCACGGCCGGGTCACCTTCGAGGATGTCGCAGGCGTCGACGAGGCCAAGGAGGATCTCCAGGAGATCGTCGAGTTCCTGCGCGATCCGCAGCGTTTCCAGCGGCTCGGCGGGCGCATTCCGCGCGGCGTGCTGCTGATCGGACCGCCCGGCACCGGCAAGACCTTGCTGGCGCGCGCCATCGCCGGCGAAGCCAATGTGCCGTTCTTCACGATTTCAGGTTCGGACTTCGTCGAAATGTTCGTCGGCGTCGGCGCGAGCCGCGTGCGCGACATGTTCGAACAGGCCAAGAAAAACGCGCCCTGCATCATCTTCATCGATGAGATCGACGCGGTCGGACGCCATCGCGGCGCCGGGCTTGGCGGCGGCAATGACGAGCGCGAGCAGACCCTGAACCAACTGCTCGTCGAGATGGACGGCTTCGAGGCCAATGAAAGCATCATTCTCATCGCGGCGACCAACCGTCCCGACGTGCTCGATCCCGCCCTGCTCCGGCCCGGCCGCTTCGATCGCCAGATCGTCGTGCCCAATCCCGACGTCGTCGGCCGCGAGCGCATCCTGAAAGTTCATGTGCGCAAGGTGCCCCTCGCCCCCGACGTCGAACTGAAGGTCGTCGCGCGCGGGACGCCCGGCTTTTCCGGCGCCGACCTCATGAACCTCGTCAACGAGGCCGCCCTTCTCGCGGCGCGGCGCGGCAAGCGCGTCGTGACGATGGCCGAGTTCGAGGATTCGAAGGACAAGATCATGATGGGCGCCGAGCGCCGCACCATGGTCATGACCGAGCAGGAGAAGATGCTCACCGCCTATCATGAGGGCGGCCACGCCATCGTCGCGCTGAACGTCCCGGCGACCGATCCCGTGCACAAGGCGACGATCATTCCGCGCGGACGCGCGCTCGGCATGGTGATGCAGCTGCCCGAGCGGGACAAGCTGTCGACGAGCTATGCGCAGATGACGTCGCGGCTCGCGGTCTGCATGGGCGGACGCGTCGCCGAGGAGATCATCTTCGGCAAGGACCAGATCACCTCCGGCGCGCAGTCCGATATCGAGCAGGCGACGAAGCTGGCGCGGGCGATGGTCACCCGCTGGGGCTTTTCCGACGAACTCGGCACCGTCATGTACGGCGAGAACCAGGAAGAGGTGTTCCTCGGCTACTCGATGGGCAAGCAGCAGACGATTTCGGAAGAAACCGCCCGCAAGATCGATTCCGAAGTGCGCCGCCTGGTCGAGCTGGGTCTTTCGGAGGCCAAGCGCATCCTGACCGAGAAGCGGCAGGATCTCGAAGCGCTCGCAAGGGGCCTGCTCGAATACGAGACCCTGTCCGGCGACGAAATCATCGGACTTTTGCAGGGGCGAAGGCCCGTGCGCGAAAATCCCGAGGACGCGACGCCGCTGCGCGGCTCGCCCGTGCCGACGACGGGCGCCAGCCTCAGGCCGAAACCGGGACCGGAGCCAGGCGGCCTCGAGCCGCAGCCGCAAGCCTAACTCTGAACGGCGAGTTTGCCGATGGGCCGCTTCGTGACGCGAGGCGGCCCCTTTGTCGCAAGCGTCCATTTTGCGGCAGACGACGGGGAGCATTCACGGCCGATGAATCCCCGCCTCGTCGCTCTCGCACTCCTCATCGCGCTCAACGATCCTTCGGCGGCGGCCGAGAGCCCGCCGGCGCAGGCGTCGATCGCCCAGCCGCTCAAGCAGTTCAAGGACTGGACCGTCGGCTGCGACAATCTGAGAACATGCACAGCGCTCGGCCTCCCGCCCGGCGAAGAGGCGGGCGCTTACGTCAAGATCAGCCGTACGGGCGCGGCCGACGGCGAGCCGGCGGTGAGCTTCACGGCCTACGCTGAGGACGAGACGAAGCAGCCGCTTCTGAAGGTGCTGCTCGATGGCGAGGCCGCGCCCTCCCTTCCCAATGAACCGTTGTCCGCCCGGCAGGACGGAGACTTCGCGACAGCCTCTCTCAGCGGGGACGGCGCCCACGCCTTCATCGCGGCGTTGCGGTCGGCGAAGACGCTCACGGTGCAATTGTTCGACGGGGCGAAGGCCGGCGATGCGGCGACCGTATCGTTGGCCGGCGCCGCCGCAGCGCTGCTCTACATGGACGCGCAGCAAAACCGGCTCGGCACGGTGACGGCTCTAATCCGCCGTGGCGAGACTCCCGCCTCCTCCATTCCCTCCCCGCCGGAGCCGCCAACCATCGCCGCGGTCGAAAATGGGCGAGATCAAAAAGCCGCCGAAGCTGCCCCCCGGCGTCGTTCCTGCCAAAGATGAGAGCTGCAAGGGCTATGACCCGATCGTGGTCCGGCTGTCGTCGGAGCAAGCCCTTTGGGGCGTTTGCGATCAGGCCGCAGCCTATAATTTTGCCTATCGGTTCTGGATTGTCGGCGCGGGCCGGGCGAAACCGGCGGTCTTCCAGATACCCGGGCGCCGAGCGGATGAAGACCCGGCCCTCCTGACCAGTCCCACCCTCTCCGATGACGGCCTGACGCTCGGCGCGGAGAACAAGGGAAGGGGCGTCGGCGACTGCGGCGCGATCAGCGAATGGGCGTGGGACGGCGCTGCATTCAGGCTCGTGCGGTTAAGGCAGATGGATGAATGCCGCGGCGTATCTTCAGAAGACTGGCCAACGCTCTATGCGGCAAAAGCGGCGCTGGCCGGATCAAGTCATTGAGGCGCGCCCGCCAAAATGCCGGCGCGCCGGCTCTCAGCTGAGACGGCGCGCAACCTCTTGCCTTAAGTCGATCAGGACTGGTTGCCGGCGAGCACCGTGACGGCGCGGCGGTTCTGCGACCAGCAGGAAATGTCGTTGCAGACGGCGACGGGGCGCTCCTTGCCATAGCTGATCGTGTGGATGCGGGCGGCCGGTATGCCGCGCGCGACCAGATAGGATTTGGCGGCTTCGGCCCGGCGCGCGCCGAGCGCGAAATTATATTCGCGCGTGCCGCGCTCGTCGGCGTGGCCCTCGACGGTGAAATTGTATCGCGCATATTGCGTGAGCCAGCGCGCCTGCTTGTCGAGCGTCGCCTGTGCGGTGGGGCTCAGTTCGCTGGAATCGCTGTCAAAGAAAACGCGGTCGCCGACATTCACCGCGAAATCCTGCGGGCTGCCAGGCGTTGCGGCGGTGCTGTTGGCGTTCGCCAGCGCATTTGGATCTTCGGCGGGGTTCTTGGCGCAAGCCGCGATCGCGAGGGCGGCGCCCAGCACGGCGGCGATTTTCCACTCGCCCCTCCGTTTGAGAAAGCTCATCCCATTACTCCTTGGTTGATCGCAGGACAGGATGATTCCTAAGGCTTCGACTATTAAGAGAAGGTTCCGTCAACCTTGATTGAAGCTTATGAGCCGCCGTGGCATTTGAGTAATCGACCCAATGGTTAACAAAAAGTTAATGGCGTTAATGGGGCCTCCAGCCCGATTCGCCTGTTACGTCAAAGCTCGCTTCAGGCCCGTTAGAGCCGCTCAGTCCCGCAAAATCAAGCGTTAAGAAAAAGTTAACGAAACTTTGGCGGCGACGCGCCAATTCTTACGCCTGCGCCTGCCGAACGGAGATGAAACTTGTGCATAGCCCGTTCCGCATTGGACTCGGCGCGACGGATTGCTTCAGCAGACTGCGCGCGACCTGACGGAATCGAATCGCTGACGGCACGGCGAAGTTGCAGGCTTTGCGGACGAAATCATTGAGGCAAGACAAAACGGCCATGACGCGCTTTGAACCGTCGCGCTCAGTGCGCGAGGCGCTCCAGCAGATCGCGGACATGCACCTGATCGGCCTTGTAATTGCCCGTCAGCGTGTACATCACGAGATTGACGCCGCCGCGCAGGGCGAGTTCGTGCTGGCGCCCTCCGCCGGGCGTCAGCGCATAAAGGCTTTCGCCGTCTGCGTCGCTGGCCCATCCGGCCGCGAGGTCGTTCGAGGTGATGATCACCGGCGACACGCCATCGCCGGAGCGCGCCGGACGCGCCCCGCCATCGGCCGGCGCGGGCGGCAGCGCTTCGATCCAGGTCGTCCCGCTGGCGTAGCGGCCGACGAAGCCATCGAGCAGATAGAAGGTTTTGGTGACGACGTGGTCAGCCGGCACGGGCGCAAGTTCCGGCACGTCGACGCCGGCGAGCAATTGCCGCAGCCAGCGCGCCTCCGGCGTCGGCGGGCCGTCCGGACTAGCGGACAGCGCATCGCGCGTGTCGAACACAATCGTACCGCCGAGTTTCATGAAAGCGCTGATCTTGGCGATCGCCTCCTGCGGCGGTTGCGGGCGGTCGGCGACGATCGGCCAATAGAGCAGCGGATAGAAGCTCAGTTCGTCACGGGCGGGATCGACGCCGACCGGCTCGCCGGGGGTCAGCGAGGTGCGCCGCGCCAGCACGCGCGACAGGCTGTCGAGGCCCTGCCGGGTCGCCTCATCGACCTTGGGGTCGCCGCTGACGACATAGGCGAGCCGCGTCGTCAGCGCCGAATTCAGATCGCGCGGCGAAATCGAAATCGCCTCGCCGCCCGCAGCGGGCTCGGCCAAGGCGCGCGCAGGCGCGCCGACGAGACCCGCGGCGAAAACAAGAGCCGCGAGGCCGGCCATTCCCGCCACGGCCCGGCGCGAAGGGCGTAGCGGCCCGGCGAGCCAGAGCGACGCCAGCGCGTCGAGGCAAAACAGGAGAAACGCGAGGGCGATCAGAGTACGGCTTCAGATCGACCGGCTCGGCCCCGCGCAGGGGATGCGGCGAAATACCGAGCTTCGAGAAATTCATCGCCTCTACGTTGTCGCCCGGCTGCAGCGCGTTGATGGCCACGAAGGCGTCCGGCCGGACCGTAGATTCCGGGCAAATGGTCGGCGTCGGCGGCGCCGTCGAAGCCGGGCGGAATGGGCCTCGCGCTCGCGGGCGGGGCGCCGAGGACGCCAAAGCCGTCGAGGGTCTTTGTCGGCGCCACGGCCTTCGCCTGCTCCGCGCTGGCGACGATGCCGTCCGCCGTGGCGTTCTTGTTCGCATCCTTGGCCCCGGCGCCCGGCGCAGTCTGCCCCGACAGATCGACGATCTTGCGCAGCATGTCGACGAAGAGGCCCGAAAGCGGCAGGTTGGACCAGGTGGTGTCGGCCGTCACATGGAACAGGATCGTCATTCCCTTGCCCAGGCGCATCGCCGTCACCAGCGGCGTGCCGTCGGCGAGCTGCGCCAGCGTCTTCGCCGCGAGGCCAGGGTCGGGCTCGGCCAGCACCTGCCGGGAAACGGTGACTTCAGCCGGCGCGTTCAAACCGAAAAACGGGCTGGAGCGCTCGAAGGGCGCCAGCGTCTTCGGCGTATCCCACGACATCGAGCCGCCGAGCACGCGTCCGCCGCGCCGCAGCCGCACCGGCACGAGATCGTCCGACGCGCCGGCGAGCCGCGTGCCGGCGAAGCGCAACAGGATGCCGCCGTCCTCGACGAAGCGGCGCAGCTCGTCATGCGCGGGTCCCGACACGGCGCCGACGTCGGCGAGGATCATGATGGCGACATGACCTTCAAGCAGCTCATGAATGGGATCGACCGTTCCGGGCCGCGCCTCGCGCACGTCGGCGAAGGGCGCGAGCGCCTTCTTCAGATAGTAATTCGGCGCGAGCAGCGGCTGCGAGACGTCGGCCGACTCGCCGCTGACGAGGCCGATGCTGCGCCGGCGCCAGCGCTCGTCGAGCAGCGAAACCGCTCCGGCGGAATGTTCGTCGGCGATCTCGAGGCGCATGATCTCGTTGCGCAATTCGACCGGCAAATCGAATTTGGCCTTGGTCTCCATCTGCCCGGCGAAATCGAAGGGCGCCGCACCAATGGCGAGGCCCTTCATGTCCAGCGCGCGCACCTCTCCCTGCTCCTGGCCCTGCTCCGGTCCGCCGGCCGCCGCGCGAAGCACGCGCACTTCAAGGCCGCCTGCGAGGTTCTGCGGGCCGGCCAGCGCCCGCACCGGATCCGCGCCGCCGACGACGTCGAGGTTCACCCCGAGCGCCGCGAGCCCGCTCGCAAAGTCGCGCGCGTGGCCTGCTTCGATTCCATCGGCGATCCAGACGATCGACGATTGCGGATGGCCTGCGACAAACCCCTGGATCGCAGCGAGCGCCGGCCCGCGATCTGGAATATAGGGCGCAGGATTAATCGCGCGCAGCCGATCGAGGGCCTTGACGGCGTCCGCTGCAACGATCTCCCGCGGGCCATCCGACGTCGCGACAACGGCGATCGGGCGCGAGCGCCGCGCGGCGGCCTCGATCCGCTGCGCCGCCGCCTCGACCCGGAGGGAAAAGCTCGGCGCCGCCGGCCAGCCGTCGTCAAGCACGATCAGCAACGGTCCGGCCCCGACGACGAGCGGCGCCGGATTGAGCACCGGGCCCGCCATGGCCAAGATGATGCAGGCGGCGATGACGAGGCGCAGGATCAGCAGCCAGGGCGGCGTGCGCCGGGGGGTCTGGTTGGCCGGCAGCAAATCGAGAAACAGCCGCAGCGGCGGAAACGGAACCTGGCGCGGCCGCGGCGGCGTAACGCGCAAGAGATAGTAGAGCAGCGGCAGGCCGACCAGTGCGGCGAGCGCTAAAGGCGCGGTGAATGCGAGCGGTATGCCGAACATCAAATCGCCAGACCCGCTGCGGCGTTGGGGGAATTGGCCTCAAGCTGCATCCTGAGCGCCAGCAACGCCTCCGAGGCCGGGCGGTCGGTCCGGTGCAGCATCAAGGTCCAGCCGCGCGCCCGCGCGGCCGCCCGGATCAAATCGCGGTGCGCCGTCAGCCTTCGCACATAATCGGCGCGGAAGGACTGAGCTTCGCCGACGCGCAGGCGCGCCGGCGAGTCGACGTCGATGAACTCGACATGGCCGGCGAAAGGAAACGTCTCCTCGACCGGATCGGCGATCATGATGAGATGGCCGCGCGCGCCGCGCTGGCTGATCGAATCGATCATGGCGGCGATGTCTTTGGGATCGCTGAGAAGATCGCCGATCAGGACCGCCTGCGAATTGCGCGGCAGGCTGTCGACCGGCGCCAGCTCCGCCGGCTCATAAGCTTGCCCGCGCTCCTCGGCGATCAGGACCTCGGCGAATCGCTCGACGATGTTGCGCGCGGCGAGCGGCCGGGTGAGCCCGAGGAGGCCGACGCGTTCGCCGCCCCGGATCAGGAGATCGGCCGCGGCGAGGCCGAGCACGAGGGCGCGATCGATCTTCGGCTGCAGCGCCAGCTTCGAGGAAAAATGCATCGACGCGGAGCGGTCGATCCACAGCATGACCGTATGGGCCGCCTCCCATTCGCGCTCGCGCACATAAAGCCGCTCGTCGCGCGCCGAGCGGCGCCAGTCGATCCGGCTCGTCGATTCGCCGGCGACGAAGGGGCGAAACTGCCAGAAGGTCTCGCCAAGGCCAGCGCGGCGGCGGCCGTGGACGCCATGGAGGACGCTGGCCGCGACTTCGCGCGCGGCGACGATGAGGCTCGGAAAACGCCGCGCCAGCGACAGCGCCTGATCCTGCCTTGGCCCCTGAAGGCGACTCTCGTGGCGATCGAGGAGCGAGACCTCCGGCATGGTCAGCTGAGCCGCGCGGTGAGCTTGCCGATGAGGTCGGTGACCGTCTCGCCTTCGGCGCGGGCGGAGAAGGTCAGGGCCATGCGGTGCTTCAGCACCGGAACGGCGAGGGCCGCGACATCCGCATTCGAGGGCGACAGTCGGCCGTCGAGCAAAGCCCGCGCACGCGTGGCCAGCATCAAGGCCTGCGCCGCGCGCGGACCCGGCCCCCAGGCGATATGCTGGGTGATGGCGGGATCGCCTTCGCCCGGACGCGCCGAGCGGACGACGTCGAGGATCGCCTCGATGACGCTCTCGCCGATCGGCAGCCGGCGCACCAGCCGCTGCGTCGCCATCAGTTCGTCGGCGGTCATCACATGCTTGGCTTCGGCCTGGACGGCGCCGGTGGTCTCGACGAGGATGCGCCGCTCGGCGGCGCGATCCGGATAGCCGACGTCGATCTGCATGAGAAACCGGTCGAGCTGGGCCTCGGGCAGCGGATAGGTGCCTTCCTGCTCCAGCGGATTTTGCGTCGCCAGAACATGGAACGGCTGCGGCAGATCGTGCCGCTCGCCGGCGATCGAGACGTGATACTCCTGCATCGCCTGAAGCAGCGCCGACTGCGTGCGCGGGCTCGCGCGGTTGATCTCGTCGGCCATCAGCAACTGGGCGAAAATCGGACCCTGGACGAAACGGAAGCTGCGTCGGCCGCCCGATTCTTCCAGCACCTCGGAGCCGAGAATGTCGGCCGGCATCAGGTCCGGCGTGAACTGCACGCGCCTCGCGTTGAGGCCGAGCACGGCGCCAAGGGTTTCGACGAGCTTGGTTTTGGCCAGGCCCGGAACGCCGACGAGGAGGCCATGACCGCCGGACAGAAGCGTGACCAGAGCTTCATCGACGACCTGCGTCTGGCCGAAAATGATCGTTTCGATCGCCGACCGCGCCGCGGCGATGCGCTCCAGCGCGGTCTCGGCGCTGCGCTCCATGGCGGCTTCGAATGAGGCTGCTGCTGCTTCTGCCATAAGATCCCTTTTTACTCTTCGCGCGCCGTCGCGAACACAGTATTTTGGCCCGATCGATACTCAACGACCCGTGCCGATAGTCAACATGGTAGATATGCAAGAAAAGCGTCATTGCACATCGCAGCCTCCGCCGCCCGTCACAATCATTGTGATTTGGCGCTTTTTCATGGCTCCATTCGATAGGTCCACGGGCGGATGACGGCCGACGAATTTCCGGCGAAAGACGAGAGGATGGGCGAAGACGCGGCTGCGCTCGCGCATCTCGGCGCTCTGGCCAGCGCGGCGACCGCGGCGCCGGTCGAGCAGTGGAATCCCCCTTTCTGCGGCGACATCGACATGCGCATCGCGCGCGACGGCGCCTGGTTCTACCAGGGAACGCCGATTCGGCGCCCGGCGCTGGTCCGGCTGTTCTCGAGCGATTCTGCGCAAGGACCCCGAGCGCTATGTTCTTGTGACCCCGGTCGAGCGCGTCGGCATTCGCGTCGATGACGCCCCGTTCCTAGCTGTCGAAATGGACGTTATAACAGATTCTTCCACACAGATTCTGAAGTTTCGCACGAATGTCGACGATTGGGTGCGCGTCGATGCTGCGCATCCCTTGCGATTCGACCGCGAGGCTTCGGGCGGCGTCAAACCCTATGTCCGCGTGCGCGGCGACCTTTGGGCGCTGGCAACGCGCGCGCTGGCGTTCGATCTCGTTGCGCTTTGCGAATGGAGAGCGCATGAGGGCGGGGAAAGCTTTGGCGTTGCTTCGGCCGGCGCGTTTTTTCCGTTGGCCGACGCGCAGGAGTTCGCTGCGATAGAGGCAGGCCTTTGAGCGCATCTAAGAACGAGGGCCAGGAGAAGCGGCGCGATGAGCGTTTCGCGCCCGCGCAGGTTTTCGCGCACATCAGGAGCCGGCTTACCTTCGCGCTCGCTCCCGCGCCCGCCGAGCTTCAGCTCAGCGATCCCGTCGTCGACGCCGATCTCGAGCACGACCGCCCGACGGTTTTCCCGCCCGCCACGGGCGCCCGCGCCGCCGCCGTGCTGGTTGGCCTCGTCGCGCATCGGGGGGAAGTCAGCGTTCTGCTGACGGAGCGGGCCGCGGGTCTTCGCGTGCACGCCGGCCAGATCGCTTTTCCGGGCGGCAAGATCGAGCCGAAGGACGAGACGCCCGCCGCCGCGGCCCTGCGCGAGGCCGAGGAGGAGATCGGCCTTGCGCCCGCTCACGTCGAACCGCTCGGCTATCTTGACCCTTATGTCACCGGCACCGGCTTTCGCGTCATCCCGGTCGTCGCGCGGATCGAGCCGCGCTTTTCGCTGCGCCTCCATGCGGGCGAGGTCGCCGACGCCTTCGAGGCGCCCTTCGCGTTTCTCATGGATGCGGCCAACCACACCTTCGACTCCCGCACATTCGGCGGACGGCTGCGGCGCTTCTATGCGATGCCTTATGGCGATCGCTATATCTGGGGCGCCACCGCCGGCATTCTGCGTAATCTCTATGAAAGGCTCTACGCCTGATGTTGCGCGAAATCCTCGAGCCCGCGCTTCTCTTCGGCTCTCCCTTCGCCGCCTATGCGATCTATCTCGCGCTACGCCTCAAATATCCGTTCGAGGTCGAACACTGGAGCCGCAGCGCCGTCTCGACCCTGGCGCTCGCCGGCCTCGCTATCGCCGTCGCGGGCGTATTCGCCATCGGCCTTTTCGCGCCGCGCAGTCAAGGCGCCTATGTTCCGGCCCATGTCGAAAACGGCCAGATCGTGCCGGGACGAATCCAGTGAACGACGAGATTGCGCTCAAGCGATTGCTGGGCGACGCGGCGCTGCGGCGCGTCCTCGACGCCATTGATCGGGACGGCGACGAGACCCGCATCGTCGGCGGCGCCGTGCGCGACGCGCTGACGGGGCGCCGCATCAAGGAAATCGATCTCGCGACGACCGCGACGCCCGAATTGGTGCTGGCGCGCGCGGAGGCGGCCGGCATCCGCGCGATCCCGACCGGCCTCGCGCATGGCACGATCACGCTCCTCGTCAATGGCGAGACGTTCGAGGCGACGAGCCTTCGCGAGGACGTCGATACGGACGGTCGCCATGCGCAGGTCCGTTTCGGCCGCGATTTTGAGGCCGACGCGCTGCGCCGGGATTTCACCATCAACGCCCTCTTCCTCGCCAGGGACGGCCAGATTTTCGACTATGTCGGCGGCCTCGAAGACCTGGCGGCGGGACGGGTGCGCTTCATCGGCGATCCGGCGCGGCGCATTCGCGAGGATTATCTGCGCATCCTGCGCTTTTTTCGCTTTTCGGCAGAGTTCAGCGACGGCCCGCTCGACGGCGAAGGGCTGCGCGCGGCGATGCGCGAGCGCGCGGGCCTTGCGCGACTTTCGCGCGAGCGGGTGCGGGCCGAGCTGTTGAAGCTCCTCGTTGCGCGGCGTGCGCCGGACGCCGTGCAGCAGATGAGCGAGGCCGGCCTGCTCGGGCCGCTGATCGCCGCGGCGCCCAATCCGGCGCGGCTGCGGACGCTCGCGAAGATTGCGGATGACGCAGCCTCCGATCCTCTGCTGCGCCTCGCCGCGCTCTGCCTCGATCTGCCTGAGGACGCGGAGCGAATCGGCGAGCGCCTTCGCCTCTCCAACGCCGAGCGTCAGCGCCTTGCGCGCGCGGCCTCCCTCCTCGTGAGGCTGCACGGCGCTTCGGCGCGCGCCGCCCGACGACGAACTGCGCCGCCTGCTCTTCCTCAACGGCCGCGAGGCCGCGAAGGATGCGCTGCTGCTCGCCGCTATCCGCGCGCCGGATCCGGCGCAATGGTCGCAAGCGCAGGCTTATTTGCGCGCGGCGCCGGAGCCGCGGCTGCCCTTTTCGGGGGACGATCTCATCGCCCGCGGCGTTCCCGCCGGCCGCGCCATCGGCGAGGCTCTGGAGCGCCTGAAGGATCGCTGGGTCGGCGCCGGCTTTCCCGACGATCCGGGCCGATTGGCGCATTTGCTCGATGAAGTTGCGTCGGGCGCGAAATGAACGCGTGAGACGTCGTCGCGTTAACCGCTTCGGCAATCTTCTGCGCAAAGCGGCCTGAACCCTTCAATAAAAGTGAATTCAAGGTTTTAGCAGGCCGTTCGGCGCGCTATGATGCCGCAGCAGCCTCAGAGCGGGATGAGGAAAAGCGTGAGCGCTTTTCCGCCTGCGTTCCGCTCTGGATTACAGGAGTTGATCGCGTTCATGAATTTGGATTGCTTCAATCCAAATTCATCGTGATCTGTGGAGCCGCGCCGTGGGCGCAGGGGAGAAAAAACCATCGGATGTCGCGCGGCGGCTCGCGCGGCGCGCGCGTGCGCAGGCCGATGACGATCCCCGGCGCAAGGGCGCCTGGCGGCGCGAGACGTTCACGCTGCCGCGCACGGAGGCCCGCGACAAAGCGCGGGAATGGTTCACGCGCTTCCCCAAGGCCGCCTATATGACCGAGATCGAATCCTGGCGCGAACTCGCCGACGATCACATCGAATTCACCATGCGCCGCCTGCCGAGCGCGGATTGAGCGAGCGCGAGGGGAGCCGCCCTCACGTTGCAGGTCCAGGCGTCCAGGCGAGATGCTGCCCGGCGTCCACCGCGATCATCTGTCCCGTCACATTGCGCGCCCGCGCGAGATAAAGCACGGCGTCGGCGATGTCGTCCGGATCGACCGCGCGACCCAGCGGCAACGCTTGAACCTCACGCTTAAAACCCGCCTCGCCCTCGCTCGCGTTGGGAAACACCGGCCCTGGCCCGACCGCGTTGACCCGGACGCCCTGCGGCGCGAAAGCCTGCGCCATGGTCAATGTCGCCGCCCACAAGGCGGCCTTGCTGAGCGTATAGGAAAAGAACTGCGGCGTCAGGCGCAGCACGCGCTGATCGATGATGTTGACGATCGAGGCGCCCCCTCCTCCGGCGCCTGCCGGGCAAAATCGCGCGCGAGAACGGCAGGCGCGCGCAGGTTCACGGCGATATGCCGGTCAAAGCCGGCGGCGTCGAAATCGCCCGCCGAGTCATCCTCAAACATCGAGGCGTTGTTGACGAGAAGCGTCAGCGGCCCAAACAGCGCGCCCGCCCTGGCGATTAGGATGCCGGTCGCCGCCGCATCCGAGAGATCGAGGCTGAGGGCGGCCGCCCTGCCCCCGGCCGCCTCGATGCGCGCGGCGGCGCGCTCCGCCTCGTCTTTTGAGGCGCCGCCGCTATGCAAAACGACGGCATAGCCCGCTTCGGCGAGGCGTTCCGAAATCCGCAGGCCGATCCGCCGCGCCCCGCCGGTGACGAGCGCGACGGGCGAAATCCCCGGCGCCCCGTTTATTTCGTTCGGCCCGTCAGCCATTGCGCGCCCACATTCGCGCCCGCTCGTGAAGGCGCAGGCGGCTTTGCCATTTCATCAGGTCAGCCTTGACAGTCGCCGGACGGCCGCCTATTTACAAACGGCTCTTGGCACTCACCTTGTGAGAGTGCTAACAGAGCGCCGTTTTCAAACCTGCCGCCGTTTTAAGAGGCGTCCCCGCGCGGAACAAGCGCCTCGAACGGCCTTTGAAGGAATAAGACATGAGCTTTCGTCCTTTGCACGACCGCGTCGTGGTCAGACGTCTCGAGGGTGAGGAAAAGACCAAGGGCGGGATCATCATTCCCGACACCGCCAAGGAGAAGCCGCAGGAAGGCGAAATCATCGCCGTCGGACCCGGCGGACGCGACGACAGCGGCAAGCTCACGCCTCTCGACGTGAAGGCCGGCGACAAGATTCTGTTCGGCAAATGGTCCGGCACCGAGGTCAAGATCGACGGGCAGGACCTGTTGATCATGAAAGAAAGCGACATTCTCGGCATCGTCGCCTGATCGGCCAATTCTCATAATCGTTTTTCCAGGAGTTTCCAATCATGGCAGCAAAAGACGTCCGCTTCGCCTCGGATGCGCGCGATCGCCTGCTTCGCGGCATCGAGATCCTTAACAATGCGGTGAAGGTCACGCTCGGTCCCAAGGGCCGCAACGTCGTCATCGAAAAATCCTTCGGCGCCCCCGCATCACCAAGGACGGCGTCACGGTGGCCAAGGAGATCGAGCTTGCCGACAAGTTCGAAAACCTCGGCGCCCAGCTGATCCGCGAAGTCGCCTCGAAGCAAAATGACGCCGCGGGCGACGGCACCACGACGGCGACCATCCTCGCCGCCTCGATCGTACGCGAAGGCACCAAGGCCGTCGCCGCCGGCCTCAATCCGATGGATCTGAAGCGCGGCATCGATCTCGCCGTGTCCGCCGTCGTCGCCGACCTCAAGGCCAATTCCAAGAAGGTCACGTCGAACGAAGAGATCGCCCAGGTCGGCACGATTTCCGCCAACGGCGACAAGTCGGTCGGCGAGATGATCTCGACCGCGATGCAGAAGGTCGGCAATGAAGGCGTCATTACGGTGGAAGAGGCCAAAAGCCTCGATACCGAACTCGACGTCGTCGAAGGCATGCAGTTCGACCGCGGCTATCTCTCGCCCTATTTCATCACCAACGCCGAGAAGATGATCGCCGAGCTTGAGGACCCCTACATCCTCATCCACGAGAAGAAGCTGTCCTCGCTGCAGGCCCTGCTGCCGGTGCTCGAAGCCGTCGTGCAGTCCGGCAAGCCGCTCGTCATCATCGCCGAGGACGTCGAAGGCGAAGCCCTCGCCACCCTCGTCGTCAACAAGCTGCGCGGCGGCCTGAAGGTCGCGGCGGTGAAGGCTCCGGGCTTCGGCGATCGCCGCAAGGCCATGCTGGAAGACATCGCGATCCTGACCAATGGCACGCTGATCTCCGAGGAGATCGGCATCAAGCTGGAGAGCGTCACGCTGCAGCTGCTCGGCCGCGCCAAGCGGATCCGCATCGACAAGGAGTCGACGACGATCATCGACGGCTCCGGCGCCAAACCCGACATCGAGGCCCGCATCGGCCAGATCAAGGCGCAGATCGCCGAGACCACCTCCGACTATGATCGCGAGAAGCTGCAGGAGCGCCTCGCCAAGCTCGCCGGCGGCGTCGCGGTGATCCGCGTCGGCGGCGCGTCCGAAGTCGAAGTGAAGGAAAAGAAGGATCGCGTCGACGACGCACTCAACGCGACCCGCGCGGCCGTCGAGGAAGGCGTGTTGCCGGGCGGCGGCGTCGCGCTGCTGCGCGCCATCAAGGCTCTCGATCATGTCAAAGTCGAGAACGCCGATCAGAAGACCGGCGTCGACATCGTCCGCAAGGCGATCCAGACCCCGGCCCGCCAGATCGTCGACAATTCCGGCGCCGATGGCGCGGTGGTGGTCGGCAAGCTGATCGAGAACAGCGCCTACGGTTACGGTTACAACGCCCAGACCGGCGAATTTGGCGATCTCGTCAAGCTTGGCATCATCGATCCGACCAAGGTTGTGCGGACGGCGATTCAGGATGCGGCTTCCGTCGGCGGCCTGCTGATCACCACCGAGGCGATCATCAGCGAGCAGCCGAAGAAAGACAACTCTCCCGGCGGCCTGCCGGGCGGCGGCGGCGGCTTTGGCGGCGGCGGCATGGATTTCTGATCGAAATCCGCTCACAACTGAGCGACCTGCATGAAAGCCCCGGAGAAATCCGGGGCTTTTTTTGCGCGCCTCGCCTCCCGCTCGGGCGCATAATCATTCTTATTCGCCGCGAAAGCGCGACCCCGCTTTCCAACGGCTTGGGATATGCTCTAAGCTCAGTGCGAAATATTACAGCAGCGGGGGGAAACCAGAGGTGCGACAAGCGTCGGAGCCGCAACCGGATGCGGCCATTACCCGGAGGACGGCGACACGAGCGGCGCTTCTCGATGCGGTCTACGCCTCGTGTCCGGAGCTTTCGCGCGCGCAGGCGAGGGACATCTTCGAGATGGCGCTGGAGGAGATCGCCGAAACGCTGGTGCGCGGCGAATGCGTCAAGCTTCGATCCTTCGGTCTGTTTTCGGTCCGCGCCAAACGCGAGCGGATCGGCCGCAATCCGCGCACCGGCGTCGAAGCGCCGATCAAATCGCGCCGCGTGCTCACCTTCAAACCCTCGCCCGTGCTGTCGGCCTGCGTCAATGGCGAGCCCCCGGACGAAACATCATCCGCTGACTGAAGCGTCGAGGCGGCGGAACAAGGCCGGAACGGAACGCGGCGGCGCGGCCTTGCAGCGGCGGCGCGCCCCGAATAAACCCGTACGCAAAATCGGCGGTCGCGGACGCGAACGGCGCCGGCCCGGCTTGCGCCCGCGAGACGCTTCCAAAACCATTACAGACTTTTAAGATGAGATCGGCCGCCAGAACCTGTAGCGCTCAAAGGATGCGCGGCGGCGATCGCACCGGACGGCGCTGCATCTCGATCTTGGGGCCAAGCCGCCGCACGGCGCGGCGAAAGCTTTGTTGATTTCACGCCGGACGCAATCTCGCGCATCTTCAACCAGAGCCTCTCGAAACGCCCAGCGTTGAGGCGCCGGACACATAAGGCAAGCCATGCATGTTCTCGCCGCCATCGTCGCCATCTTCTCGGTCGTCACCGCCGTAATCGGCGCGAAGCACGGGGACGGGATCATCCTGCTGCTCGCCGCGACCGGGCTGCTTTGCGCCTACACCACCTTCGAGACGCCCAAAATCTCCAGCTTCCTGCGCATCTTCGCGGCGATCTTCGCGGTCGAAACGGTCGTCTTCGGCGTCGTCTTCCTGATTGCGCAGGTCGGCCTCTGGCCCGAATCGCTGCAGGATTACGCGCTGCCCGAAAGCCTGCCGCTCACCGTCGCGATCTTCGCCATTCTCGTTTACGCGATCTCCTTCATCCCGGTCGTGCGGCAGATGACGCGCATCGGCGACCGCTATTTCGACGCGGCGGGCCGCACCACCGCGCGCATCAAGCCGTTCCCCGCCTTCACTATTGACGAGCGCAGGCTGGCGACCCTGATGATCGTCTTCCTCGTCGTCATCAATCAGGCGCAGGTCGGCATGCAGCTGCGGCTGTCGTTCTTCTCGCGCGACTGGTTCAACGCCATTCAGAACAAGGACCAGGCGACGTTCTGGTCGCAGCTCTTCACCGTCTTCATCGCCCTGGGCTTTCATCTATATCGCCTCGGCGATTCTCGAATTCGTCGTCGCCTCGACCCTCATCATCCGCTGGCGGCGCTGGCTGACCGAGGATTACGTCGGCCGCTGGCTCGACCGCCACACCCATTACCGCATGTCGCTCGGCGGCGGCGCCGACAACCCCGACCAGCGCATCTCCGAGGACGTCAACCGCTTCATCAACGGCGGCCAGGAAGGCTATGGCATCTACACCTTCTCGATCCTGCTCATTTCGAATTTGAGTTCGCTGGTGTCCTTCGCGATTTTGCTGTGGGTGCTCTCGGCCAACTTCACCCTGCCCTATACGACGATCGCCTTCCCGGGCTTCCTGTTCTGGGTCGCGCTGATCTACGCCGGCATCGGCACCTGGATCACGCATCTCATCGGACGCTCGCTGGTTCAGCTTTCCTTCGCGCGGCAGCGCTATGAGGCCGACTTCCGCTTCTCGCTGGCGCGGCTGCGCGAATACGCCGAGCAGGTCGCGCTGCTCAAGGGCGAGAATTCGGAAAAGCACTCGCTGCGGGAGCGCTTCGCCGCGATCATCGGCAATTATTTCCAGATCGTCGCCGTCCGCAAAAATCTGATCGGCTTCACCTCGTCCTACGGACAGCTGAGCCCGATCATTCCCTATATCGTCGCGGCGCCGTTCTACTTCGCCGGCAAGATCACCCTCGGCGTGATGACGCAGACCGCGCGCGCCTTCGGCAGCGTCAACGAAGCCCTGACCTTCTTCGTGAACTATTACGTCTCGCTCGCCGACTTCAAGGCCGTGCTCGATCGTCTCACCTCGTTCGATTCCTCGATCGAGGCGGCGCATGCCCCCGCAGGGCTGGCGTCGCCGCCCGCCGCGCCCAGGCGCCGGCGAGCATATCGGCCTCGACGCCGTAACCGTGCGTCTGCCCGACGGCCGCGTCATCGTGAGGGACGCGACGCTGCGCCTCGCCGCGCAGGAATCGACGCTGCTGACCGGCCCGTCCGGCTCGGGAAAATCGACCCTGCTGCGGGCCATCTCCGGCATCTGGCCCTTCGGCGAGGGCGCCGTCACGACGCCGCCCGGCGCCAAGGTGATGCTGCTGCCGCAAAAGCCCTACATTCCCATCGGCACCCTGCATCGCCGCCGTCACCTATCCGGCGGCGCCGGACAGCTACAGCGAAGAGGCGGTCCGCGCCGCCCTATTGTCTGCGCACCTGCCCGAACTGGTCGACCAGCTCCATGTCGCCGACAATTGGGGGCAGCGGCTTTCGGGCGGCGAACAGCAGCGCCTCGCGGTCGCCCGCGCGCTCCTCGCCAAACCCGACTGGCTGTTCCTCGACGAGGCGACGGCGGCGATGGACGAGACCATGGAATCGAACATCTACGAGGTTCTTTTCAGGGAGCTGCGCACGACGACGATCGTCTCCATCGGGCACCGTTCGAGCCTCCTTGACATCCACCAGCGGCACATCGAGCTGGAGCCGCAGGGCGACGAGCGGCTCGCGGGTTGACGAAAAGACGGTCGCGGCGTAAGCAGCCCGTCGCAATCGCCGGACGATGATAGATGACGACCAATGCATTCGCGCTGCCGCCGGATTTGCCCCGGCCCGTCGATGACGGCGCCTGCCGCCATCTGGCCGGGATGCGGCTGCCGCCCATGCGCCTCGCTTCGACCGCGGGCCGCACTCGTCGATCTCGACGCGCTGCCGCCCGGCCGCACGGTGATTTATTGCTACCCGATGACCGGCGCGCCCGGCGTCGCTCTGCCGGAGGGATGGGATCTCATTCCGGGCGCGCGCGGCTGCACGCCGCAAGCTTGCGGCTTTCGTGACCACGCTGGCGAGCTGGCGGAGCTTGGCGCCGCCGTGTTCGGCCTCTCGACGCAGTCAACCGAATATCAGCGCGAGATGGCCGAGCGCCTGCATCTTGCCTTTTGAAGTTCTGAGCGACGCCGGCTTCGAGTTCACGAACGCGCTGCGCCTGCCGACCTTCGAGGTCGAGGGCCGGCGGCTGATCAAGCGTCTGACGCTGGTCATGCGCGATGGCGCGGTCGAGCATGTTTTCTATCCGGTCTTTCCGCCGGACGAGAGCGCCGCCGAAGTGTTGCGATGGCTGCGCGCACAGCCGGCAGATTGACGCCTCATCGGACTCGTGTCGAGGCGCCTCACAGCACGCCCGCGCCGGCCTCCTCCAGCACCGCGGAGAGCGCCTCGGGGCTCACCTTCACCGTGCCCGCGAATGGATGATCGATCGCGACGATGATCAGCAACCCTGAGAAAATCAGGGCGCAGAGCGCGCCGGTCATCACCGTTTGCGCGCGAAGATTTCGCGTGCCGAAAAAGAAAGTGAAGGCGACAGTGAGGATCGCGCCGGCGAAGAGCACAGCCCAAATCACGCCGGGCACGATGCCGGACGCCAGCACGAGCCTGCCGCGGCGCGCCTGGGTCATCTGGTCGAGTTGATACAGGACCTCCGTCAACAGCGCCGAGCCGCGACTGTCGGTCGGGTTGTAGGTGAGCAGCGCGACATAGACGGCATCGAGAGAGCGCGTCACATCAACGCTCGCCCGACCCTTCTCCATCGCCGGCCAGTCCAACGCGATCGCGGCCTTGAGGTAGCCGGTCAACGCCTGGTGGAGCGCGGGCCCGGCTCCCCGCCGATCCCGTCGGCGAGCCGAAAGATCGTCGCCGCCGCGCCCGCCTCCTGCGCGACGTATTTGTCGGCGTCGTTGAATTTCTCCCAGACAACGACCACGGCGAACGCCAGCAGCACCGCGTAGAGAACGCCGACGGTCGCGAACTTGAAGCCCGCGACCTCGTTGTTGGTGCTCAGTTTTTCGAGGGCCACGCACCGGCGCACGATAACCGGCCCGCTCATTGCGATGAGCACAGGCAAAGCCACAAGAATGATCGCGGACAGCCACAAGGGTTGGCTGGTCAGGAATATCATGGCCGCCTCCGTCCCGGCGCCCCGGCGCCCTCTGTGAAGCGCTAAGCGCGCTCGCCCCAGACCAGCTTGATCCTGAACTCGGGCGAAGCGTTGGCGGCGACGATCCACAGATCGCACTCCTGGCTCAGCGTCGCGCCGAACTCGATTTCGATTTTTTCCGGCCGTTTCGGCAACGCCTCGATCGAGGCCTCCAATGTCTTCACGAGTTCGCCGACCGACCCTAACGCGGCTCTGAATTCATCGACGCTCGCCCGCGTAAAACCATCGGAGAGGCCGGCGTCGGGCTCCCCATCCTGCGGTCCGCCGCCGAAAAGGACGATTTTTCCATCGGAAAGGTCCACGATAATGCGCGCCGCCATAAGATTTTCTCCGTCATTTCATTTTCGGTTTAGATCACGATATTTTTGGATTTCAATAAGAATCCAAGATCATGAACGTGATCGATTCCATGAGTTGGAGCGGGACGCAGGCGGAAAACCGGTTCCCACTTTTCCTCATCCCGCTCCGGCAAGCCGCGAGACAAGTTTCTCGTAAAGCGGATTGACCGCCGAAAACACATAGTCGAGCGCTGCGACGCTGACATGATCGGCGCCTTGCGCGATCAGCCAGTCGGCGAGCGGCGCGACCTTGTCCTGCGGACAGTTCAGCGTCAGGCGGCCATCGGCCGCGCGATAGCGCAACAGCGCGGAAAATTGCGCCTCCGCCGCGGCGATGAGCGCGGGCGCCGGATTGGCGAGCGCCGTCGTCACTTCCCGCGTCGTGCGCGCTTCCTCCTCGGCCGCGATGCGCGAGAGGATCGCGCGCGCGCTCTCCCGCGCGGGCGCGCTCCAGTCGGCGCCGAGCGAGGCGACGAGATTGGCCTGCGAGCGCAAGATCACGCCGTCGTCGAGAATTTTCAGCGCGTTCGCGGCCAGCGTCGCGCCGGTCGTCGTGATGTCGACGATGAGTTCGGCCTGCCCCGCGGCGGGCGCGCCTTCGGTCGCCCCCGAGCTTTCGACGATGCGATAATCGCTGACATGCATCTTGGCGAAGAAGCGGCGCGTCAGATTGATGTATTTCGTCGCAACGCGCATGCGTTCGCCGCGCCGCGCCCGGAAGCTCGCCGCAACATCCTCGAGGTCGGCCATCGTGCGCACGTCGATCCACGCGCGCGGCGCGGCGACCACCACATTGGCGCCGCCAAATCCGAGCGGCGTCAAAAGCGCCACTTTCTCATCGGCGTCGGCCAGCGTCTCGCGAACGAGATCCTCGCCCGTGACGCCCATATGGACATTGCCGCTGGCGAGCTGCGCGACGATGTCGGCGGCGGACAGGAAGGCGATCTCGACGTCCTTGAGGCCAGCGAGCTGGCCGCGATAATCCCGCGCGCCGCGCCCCTGCACGATATCGAGACCGGCGCGCGCGAAAAAGGCCGCCGCGTTCTCCTGCAGGCGCCCCTTCGACGGGACGGCGAGGACAAGCGTATCGCTCATGCGCGTTGTCCCCCCGCGCTCGGGGACTCGCCGAGACGATCGATCCAGATCGCCGCGCCGACGGCGGGAATGGCGCGCGCAGCGCCGAGCGTCTGCAAAAGCTGATCGTAGCGCCCGCCGGCGACGACCGGCTTCTGGTCGGGCCGCGTGCGGTCATGCGCCTCGAAGACGAAGCCGGTGTAATAATCGAGGTTGCGCGTAAAACTCGCCTCAAAGCGCAGCGCCGCGACATCAAAGCCGAGCGCGGCGATGAAGCCGAGCCGCGTGTCGAGGGCCTCCAGCGGCGCCGCGAGATCGAGATTGGCCTCGCCCGCGAGCTGGCGCAGTTGCGCGGAGGCCGAATCGGGATCGCCCTCGATGCGCAGGAACCGCTCGATGATCGCGACCTTTTCGGCCGACACGCCGACGCCGCTTCTGAGCGCCGCCTGCTCCAGGAACCGGTCGGCGATCTCGGCCGGCGTGCGGCCGCCGACCGAGGCGATCCCCGCGATCGAGAGGAGATCCTCGACGAACGCGCGCGCGCCCTGTTTGTCGGCGCCCTCCAGCATGCCGAGCACGCCGGAATGATCGCGGCCGGCGCCGATGCGGGAGGCGTTGAGGATCGCCGCGACGGACTTGCCCTGGCTGTGGCCGCGCGCGATGCGGCGGCGCCATTCCGGCGCGAGGTCGAGCGCTGCGAGCAGACCGGAGAAAAGCCCGGCGTCACCGATGCGCACGCTAAGATCGAGCGCGCGGACGGCGGACGCCGCATCGAGCGCGAGAGTCAGGATTTCGGCGTCGGCCGCCTCTGAGTCCTGACGCCCGAAACTTTCGACGCCGGCCTGCGTGAACTCGGCTTTCTGCCCGGCGGCGTAGCGGAACACGGGGCCGCAATAGGAATAGGTCGCGCTCTGCCCGGCGGCGCCGGAGGCGAGATAGTGCCGCGAAACCGGAATCGTATATTCCGGCCGCAAGCAATATTCGGCCCCCGAGAGATCGCTCGTCAGATAGAGCTGGCCGCGCAAATCCTCGCCGGAATCGAAGAAGATCGAGGCCGGCTGCAGGATCGGCGGCTCGCAACGCGCATAGCCCGCACGGACGAGATGCGTCGCGACGGCGTCGGCGGGGTTTTGAACGGGCGTCACGGCGCGGCTCATCCAGTTTGCTCGATATGCTGACCGGCAGGCTATCCGGGGACGCCGCGCCAACCCAAGCATCAAAAGCCCTCATGGTGAGGAGGGTCAAAGACCCGTCTCGAACCACGAGGGCGGCGCGGGCTAACGACGCATCCTTCGAGACGGGCTCTGCGAGCCCTCCTCAGGATGAGGCGTCTTTTGCAGACCCCGCAAGCCAAAGCTGTTTAGCAGGCGGACGCGCAGCGCCGCGACTGCTTTTGCGGAAAAGGTTAACGCGCGAACCCTGGCCGCCGTCCAGCCGGCCTCGATCGCCAGAGATCGCGAACCAGCCATTCATTCAACGGCGACCATTTTCGGCGAGGCGGACTCGAGCCTGTCAAGGATGCGAGCTTCGCTCGCACCGGCGGAGCCGGCGCTGCGCGTCCTTGACAGGATCGATCCGCTCGCCACGCTCGCCGCCAAGAAATGAATGGCAAAGTTCGAAACTGCCGCGGACTGAGCTGCGGCTCAGCTGCCGTGGCGATCGAGAACCTCACGCACCGCCGCGACCAGCACGGCTTCGGGAACCGCGAATTGCGCCTTGGCGCGCAGCTCCAGGTAATCCGCGCGGTCCTTCGTCGAGGCGGCGAGTTCGGCGCCAAGCACGAGATCGCGGATGGCGACCTCGCCCTTTTCGCGCTCGTTCGAGCCTTGAATGACGGCGCAGATCGAGCCGCGCTTGTCGGCGTATTTGAGCTGCGCGTTCATGCCGGACTGGCCGAGATAGAGTTCGGCGCGGATGTTTTCGGCGCGCAACGCGGCGACGAAGCTCTGGTAGCGCGGCAGCTGATCCTTATCGAGCGCGAGCACGACCACGGGGCCGGGCTCGCGGCTTCGCGCTGACGATGGGCGAGCCGACCGCCTTCAGCGCGGCGTAGAGGCGCGAGACGCCGATGGAGAAGCCGGTCGCCGGGACATTCTCGCCGCGAAAGCGCCCGACAAGTCCGTCATAGCGCCCACCGCCGCCGACCGAGCCGAAGCGAACCGGCTTGCCGTCATCGCCCGGAACCTCGAAGGTAAGGTCGGCTTCGAAGACAGGCCCGGTGTAATATTCGAGGCCGCGCACGACGGAGGGGTCGATGCGGATGCGGCTCGAACCATATTTTCCAGCTCGAACTAAATCGGCGATCTGTTCGAGTTCGTCCAGCGCATGAGATATTTTTTCGGAACCAGCAAAGTGACCGCGCAGCAACCGCAAGGTTTCGGCGTTGGTAATCGCGTTTCCGAGTCCATCATCGACCGAGTCGATTCGCTCCCACTCAGGAAGAGTTCGGCCATCTACGAGTTGTGGTTTCGACGAAACCAAGGTCAAAACCTCATGGGTTTGGCCGGCGTCGAGCCCCGCGCCCTTCGTAAAATCCCCGCTCTCATCCTTCCGCCCAGGCCCAAGCAAAAGCGCGACGCCCTCCGGTCCCAGCCGGTCCAGCTTGTCGATCGCCCGCAGCACCGTCAGCCGCCGCCCGGCGTTCTCCTCGCCGCCGAGGCCAATCGCCTCCATCACGCCATCCAGCACCTTGCGGTTATTGACTTTGATGACATAGCCGCCGCGCGGGATTCCCAATCGCTCCAGCGTATCCGCCGCCATCATGCACATCTCGGCGTCGGCGGCGACGCTGCTTGACCCCACCGTGTCGGCGTCGAACTGCATGAACTGGCGAAACCGCCCCGGCCCCGGCTTTTCGTTGCGAAACACGGCGCCCGCGCGATAGCTGCGGTATGGCTTCGGCAATTTATCGAAATTTTCGGCCACATAGCGCGCCAGCGGCGCGGTCAGGTCATAGCGCAGCGACAGCCAGCTCTCGTCCTCGTCTCTAAACGAAAACACGCCCTCGTTCGGCCGGTCGAGATCGGGCAGGAATTTTCCCAAGGCGTCGGTGAATTCGATGAACGGCGTCTCGACCGCCTCGAAACCGTAAAGCTCATAGGATTGCCTGATCTCCGCCAGCATTCTTTCCGTGGCGGCGATCTCGGCCGGTCCCGCGGTCGCCAAGGCCGCGCGGCAGCCTCGCGCTCGCGCGCGGCGCATTTTTCGTCTCGTCGTTCATTAAATCCTCGTAACAGTGCTGCTTCTTACGAGGCGCGACGCGCGGCGGCAAGCCAATCCCTCGCGCGCAGGCCCGAACGGACCTCTTGGAAGCCGCCGGAAACGCGCTACTTACTATGCGGCGTATCCAAGCGCCAAATTTTTCACCGGAGAAGGCTAATGTCACCCGAGGAACGTCAGTTGCTCCAAGGCCTGTTCGAGCGAATCCAGAACGCAGGCGCCGCGCCGCGCGACAAGGAAGCCGAAGCCTTCATAGCGGACGCCGTCAAGGCGCTGCCCTATGCGCCCTATCTTCTCGCCCAGACCGTCATCGTTCAGGATCAGGCGCTGCGCGCCGCCAATGAGCGGCTGCAGCAGCTTGAGGCGCAGGTGCGCGACCTTGAGCAGCATGCGCAAACGCAGCAGGCCGGCGCCGGCTCGGGCGGATTTTTGGGCGGCCTCGGCTCGCTGTTTGGCGGCGGCGCTCCGCAATCGGCGCCTCCGCCGCCGCCCCGCGCGCCTTCCCCCGGCTGGAACCAGCAACCGCAAGGCTGGCAGCCGCCGCCGCAACCGAACTATGGCCAGCAGGCCGGCCCCTGGGGCGCGCCGCAGGGCGGACCCGGCGGCTTCGGCGGCGGCGCATTCGGCGGTGGTCCGCAGCAGGGCGGCGGCTTCCTCAAGGGCGCGCTGGGCGCGGCGGCTGGCGTCGCCGGCGGCGTGCTTCTGGCCAATTCGATCAAGGGCCTGTTCGGCGGCCACAATAATTCGCTTGGCATCGGCGCCGGCGTGCCGGGCATCGATCAGGGCCTCGGCGGCGCTCGGCGGCGGCAATGAGACGATCGTCAATAATTATTATGGCGACGATGCGCTGCGCCAGCAGGACGCCCAGCAGGACGCCGATCAGGATCAGGACGATGCGCAGGACGCCGCCGACTATGGCGGCGATTACGGCGGCGACGACGGCAGCACGGACGTCTGATGCGATCGCACGCAATGCCCTGGCCGGGTAAACCCGGCCAGGGCCGCTGGATCGTGCCGAAACGCCGCGCGCGGCCCGATCCGATAGTTGTTCCATCAGGCGAAACGGGCCGCGAATGCGTTCTGTAAAAGCAATGCAGCTTGACTTTTTGCTGCAAAGCAGCGATACAGGCTCATCTACTTAAGCGTAGATGTTGGCGCGCCGATTGCGTGAAGGATAGGTTTCTATCCTCCTGTCGGACGCCCGGCGCATTCCGCTCGACAGCCCAGGCCACGCAGGGCGTCCAAACTATTTTCAGCCCGTTTCCCGCCTCCGGCGGCGCAGACAGGCTTATCGAAAGATCCCCACTTGCAAGATTTCTCCGGACTCGGCCTCGCCGCGCCCCTTCTCCATGCCCTGAACAAACTCGGCTACGCCAAGCCGACGCCCATCCAGGCGCAAGCCATTCCTCACCTCCTGGCGGGCCGCGATCTCGTCGGCATCGCCCAGACCGGCACCGGCAAGACCGCCGCCTTCGCCCTCCCCATTCTCAATCACCTGCTGGCCAACCCGCAGCAGCCGCCCCGCGGCGGCGCCCGCGTCCTGGTGCTGAGCCCGACGCGCGAACTCGCGAGCCAGATCGCCGAAAGCTTCCGCAGCCTCGGCTCGGCGATGCAGCTCTCGGTCGCCGTCGTCTTCGGCGGCGTGCCGCATGGCGCCCAGATCCGGGCGCTCGCGAAGGGCCTCGACGTGCTCGTCGCGACGCCAGGGCGCCTCGTCGATCATCTCGACAGCCGCGTCGCCCATCTCGGCAAGACTGAATTCTTCGTCCTCGACGAAGTCGATCAGATGCTCGACCTCGGCTTCGCCAAGTCGATCCGCCGCATCGTCGGCACGCTGCCGAAGCAGCGCCAGAATCTGTTCTTCTCGGCGACGATGCCGGTGGAAATCGCCAAGCTCGCCGGCGAACTCCTCCATGATCCGATCCAGGTCTCCGTCACGCCGGTGGCGAAGACGGCGGATCGCGTCAACCATCAGGTGCTGTTCGTCGAGACCCATCGCAAGCGCGACGTGCTGGTCGATCTCCTCGCCGACGCCGCGATGGCGCGCACCATCGTCTTCACGCGCACCAAGCGCGGCGCGGACAAGGTGACGCAGCATCTCGACGCGGCTGGCATCGGGGCCGTCGCCATTCACGGCAACAAGAGCCAGAGCCAGCGCGAGCGCTCGCTTGAAGCCTTCAAGGCGGGCCGCGTGCGCGCCCTCGTCGCAACCGACATCGCCGCCCGCGGCATCGACATCGACAACGTCACCCATGTCGTCAATTTCGATCTCCCCGAGGTCGCCGAAGCCTATGTGCACCGGATCGGGCGCACCGCCCGCGCCGGCGCCGAGGGCGTCGCCATCTCGCTCTGCGACGGCGCCGAGCGCGACCTTCTGCGCAACATCGAAAGGCTCACGCGCATCAACCTGCCGACGCAGGACCGCCGCGCAGCGCCGGGTTCGCCCGAGTCGAAGCCGCCGGTGCGCGCCGCGACGCCCGCGCGGCACTACCAGGACCGGCCGCAGCAGGATCGCCATCAGCAAGAGCGGCGCTCGGGCGCGGCGCGTCCGCACGGGTATTCCGGACGCGGCGCAGGCGCGCGCCCGACGGCGCCGACGTCGCCCTATAACGCTGCGAGGCGGAGCGACAGGCCGCGCGGCGACGCCGCCGTCTGATAATCCTTAAGGTCTCGGCGATTTTGGACCCGCGCCGGCCCAAAATCACCAAGCTTATCGGCCCCAATAATCCACAGTCATTTTCCGGCCGATCCCGCCACGCGGCGCTTTTCTTTCAACCGCGGCGCGCTGGAGGCGCCTTTCGATTCGTGCCAGCATGAAGGAGCGCGCGGGTTCTCGATTCCCGCGCGGCGCCGCGCGAACGGGGGCCCCGCCGATGCTCAAAGCCCAATTCGACATGCTGGCGAATTACAACGCCTTCGCCAATCGCCGGCTCTATGAGGCCGCGGCCGCACTGAGCGATGCGGATTATCGCGCCGACCACGGCGCCTTCTTCAAATCGGTGCATGGCACGCTCAATCATCTGCTGGTCGCGGATCGCATCTGGATGAAGCGCTTCACCGGCGTCGGCGCGCCGCCGGATCGGCTCGACGCAATATTGTTCGACGATTTCGTCCCGCTGCGCGCCGCGCGCGAGGCCGAGGACGCCCGCATCCGCGTCCATGTCGAAGCGTTGAGCAATGACGATCTGTTGCGCAAGATTTCCTATCGTGGCGTCACCACGCCAACGCTGGTCGAACAGCCGCGGTGGGAGGCCCTGACCCATTTCTTCAACCACCAGACGCATCATCGCGCCCAGGTCCACGCGCTGCTGACGCGGATGGCGGGCTCTGCGCCCGAGCTTGATCTTTTGATCTACCAGCGGCTCGCCAGAGCGGGATGAGGAAAAGCGGGTCCACTTTTCCGCCCGCATCCCGCTCTCAACTAATGGTATCGATGACGTCCATCATCTGAGGCCGGCGCGCGCGCCGCCCACGCCCTGATTTCTATGTATAGGCCATGCGCAGATCGAGCGTGCTCTCGACGCCGATCTTGTCATAGTTCGCAGCGAGCCATTGCTGCGCCGCCGCGCGGCCATAGCCATGCAACTCCTGGATCATCGGCCAGGAAGCTCTCGCTTTCGTCGAAGCCGCGAACGGCGCAAGGAATTTGCCGCCCTCGATTCGATGCGGGCGCGTGCGCATGTAATCGTCGCCCGTGAGCCGGCCGGCGTCGATCAGCCGGTTGACGAAATCCATGGCGCGGAATTCGCCCATGAGCGCGCCGTTGAAGGTGATTTCGTTCAGTCGATCCTGAATGTCGCGCGCGGTTTTCGGCAGTTCGTTCCGTTCGATCGGATTGATCTGCACGATCAGTATGTCCGGGCAGCCGGTCTTGTAGAACAGGGGAAAAAGCGCGGGATTGCCCATATAGCCGCCGTCCCAATAGGGCACGCCGGCGATCTCGACCGCCTGAAACAGATAGGGCAGGCAGGCCGAGGCCATTACATGATCGACCGTCAATTCATGGCGTTCGAATACCGCTATGCGGCCATTATGCACATTCGTCGCCGAGACGAACAGCTTCAGCTCCTCGCACGCGCGCACCTTCTCGAAATCGATCATTTTGACGAGGTGATCGCGCAGCGGATTGATGTTCAGCGGGTTGAAATCATAGGGGCTCGAATAATGGGTCAGAAAATCCGTCCACCAATAGGCGAGATTGGCCTGCAGCGGCCAATCCTGGAAAAACAGGTGGATGAATTTCTGCTGCGCCGGCGTGAAGGCGCCCTCGTCGCTGATCGAGCGCCAGAATTTGGCGAGACTTTTGCGCGCGCCCTCGCGACCGCTCTCAAGATAGCCTTCGGCGAGAACCACGGCGTTGATCGCGCCGGCGCTGGTGCCCGTGATCGCCTCGATGTCGAGCCGTTTATCCTCGAGGATCGCGTCCAGCACGCCCCAGGTGAAGGCGCCGTGCGAGCCGCCGCCCTGCAGGGCGAGGCTGATCTGTTTTTGCCCCGTCCAGTCGATCGGCGTCGCGTTTTCGTCCATTTTATCCTTGCCTGCGTTGGCGCGGCGGTGGTTCCCGCAACTCAATCTATTTCAGCGGCGATCGAAAGAAAAAAAACGGGCCGGTTGGGAATAAAATCGCGGCCTCGCGAGTCTTGTTCGCAGCAAGGGCGCAACGCCTGAGCGCAAAATGGCTGGATCGAACGCATTTATCCATCGCCTGGCATGGATCGCCGGCGGGATGCCTGTTTGTTGTTCGATCCGCCATATCAACCGAATAGAAAAAAAAGGAGTCTTTCATGCAACTAAATTTTCTTCGCGCATCCATAGTCGCAGCTATCGTCAGCATCGCTCCGGCAGCGTTTGCGGCGAACCTCGACGGACTGAAGTATGTCGGCGAACATACGCATACATTGAAGGACGGCAGAGTCCTGACCGTCATCGTCGGCGAAATGAACGGTCAGAAAATGGCGATCATTCCCATGGACGATATGCATGACCTGTTCGCTCGCGCCGAAGGGCACAGCATGGCGACTCCGTGACCTCCTTACGGTTCGTTTTGAGCCGCGCTGCGAGAAGAAGCGTGATCATTCGGCCGTCCAGCCGCCGTCGATCGAGATATTGGCGCCGGTGATCTGCTTGGCGGCGTCGCTGGTGAGGAAGACCGCAAGCGCCGCCACCTCATCGACGGTGACGAACTCCTTGGTCGGCTGCGCCGTCAGCAGCACGTCGTTGATGACCTGTTCGCGCGTCAAATTCCGCGCCGCCATGGTGTCGGGGATCTGCTTTTCGACGAGCGGGGTCCAGACGTAGCCGGGCGAGATGCAATTGACCGTGACGCCGAACCGCGCGAGCTCGAGCGCCGCCGTCTGGGTCAGGCCGTCGATGCCGTGCTTGGCGCTGACATAGGCGGATTTGAACGGCGAGGCGACTTTCGAATGCGCCGAGGCGGTCGAGATGATGCGGCCCCATTTGCGCGCCTTCATGCCGGGGATCGCGGCGGCGATGGCGTGGAAGGCGGCGGACAGGTTGATGGCGATGATGAGGTTCCAGGTGTCGATCGGGAACTCCTCGATCGGCGCGACATGCTGAATCCCTGCGTTGTTGACGAGAATATCGACGCTGCCGAAAGCTTTTTCGGCGTCGGTCACCATCGCGCGGATTTGATCGGGCTTCGTCATGTCGGCCGGCGAATACAGCGCCTTGACGCCGAAATCCTTCTCGATGCCGGCGCGCTCGGCTTCGATCGCCGCGGCGTCGCCAAAGCCGTTGATGGTGACGTTGGCGCCCTCCTTGGCGAAGGCGCGCGCGATGGCGAGCCCGATGCCGCTGGTCGAACCGGTGACGATGGCGTTTCGCGTTTTCAGGGACATGGCTTGGCTCCGTAACGTCGCGCGGATGCGCGGGAAGCTTGGGGGGAAGTTGGGCGTCGGCTCGTTCTACACCGGGATTTGGGAAACGCGCCAGAAGCAAGACGGGTTCTGCCACGGTTCGCCTTGCGCGCGTCTTTGCGATATATTGCATTCATGACAATTTCACGCGCGCCCGTGGGGGGTCAGGCAACCTTGACGCAAGATCGCGCCACGCAGGATCATCCCACGCACGACCATGGCGGCGCGGCGCATCGCTACGGCGAGGCGGCGCTCGGCGCAGCGCTCGCCCTTTGCCGGAGCGAAGGCATCGCCCTGACGCCGGGACGGCGGCGGATTCTGGAAATTCTGGCGCGCGAGGGCCGCCCGCTCGGCGCCTACGATCTGATCGACCGAGTCGCAGCGCTGACCGGCAAGCGCCCGGCCCCCATCTCCATCTATCGCGCGCTGGATTTCCTGCTCGAAAACAGCCTCGTGCACCGGCTCGCCTCGCGCAACGCCTATCTCGCCTGCGGCCACGGCCACGCCCGCCAGGCCCCCATCGCCTTTCTAATCTGCGAAGCTTGCGGCGAGGTGGTGGAAGCCGATTCCGGCGCCCTGCGCGGCAGCATCGCGGAATTGACCGCCGAGGCGCATTTCTCCCCCCGCGCGCAGGTGATGGAGGTGACGGGGCTCTGCCGGGCATGCGCGGGGGCGTGAGAACCGCGCAGGCTTGACGCAATCGGCGTTTTTGGCCACGACTGCGGCGCGCCCATCGGTTAAGATCGCGCCGCACCAGAACTTCGGGAATCCGCATGACCCACGACACGCAGGCTCCTCCCGCCTCGCCCGACTACGCCCTTGAGCAAGCGGCCGGGCCTTCGCCGCGCCGCCGATCGGTCGGCGTTCTCGTCGGCTCCGGGACGGCGGCCGTGCAGGTCGGCGGCGGCGCGCCGATCGTCGTCCAGTCCATGACCAACACGGATACGGCGGATATCGATGGAACCGTGGCGCAGGTCGCCGCGCTCGCCAGAGCCGGCTCGGAGCTGGTGCGCATCACGGTGGATCGCGACGAGGCCGCCGCCGCGGTTCCCCATATCCGCGACAAACTCGCGCGGCAGAACTGCTTCGTGCCCCTGATCGGCGATTTCCATTACATCGGCCACAAGCTGCTCGCCGATCATCCGGCCTGCGCGCAGGCGCTGGACAAATACCGCATCAACCCGGGCAATGTCGGCTTCAAGGACAAGAAGGACCGCCAGTTCTCGGCCATCGTCGAAATGGCGATCAAACACGGCAAGAGCGTGCGCATCGGCGCCAATTGGGGCTCGCTCGATCAGGAGCTTCTCACCAGCCTCATGGACGAGAACGCAAAAACCGCCGCGCCCGCCCCGGCCGACGCGGTGATGCGCGAAGCCATGGTGCAATCGGCCCTGCTCTCCGCCGCGCGCGCCGAGGACATCGGCCTGCCCCGCAACCGCATCATCCTGTCGGCCAAAGTCTCCGCCGTGCAGCAGCTGATCGCCGTTTACCGCACGCTGGCGCGGCGCAGCGATTACGCGCTGCATCTTGGCCTGACCGAGGCCGGCATGGGCTCGAAAGGCATCGTCGCTTCCTCCGCGGCGCTCGGCGTGCTGCTGCAGGAAGGCGTCGGCGACACCATCCGCGTCTCGCTGACGCCGGAGCCCGGCGGCGATCGCACGATCGAGGTGAAGGTCGGCCAGGAAATCCTGCAGACCATGGGCTTTCGCACCTTCGTGCCGCTGGTCGCCGCCTGCCCCGGCTGCGGACGCACCACCTCGACCGTGTTCCAGGAGCTCGCGCGGGACATTCAGGCCTACATCCGCGATGAAATGCCGCTCTGGAAGACCCGCTATCCGGGCGTCGAGACGCTGAACGTCGCGGTGATGGGCTGCATCGTCAACGGCCCCGGCGAATCGAAGCACGCCGACATCGGCATTTCGCTGCCCGGCACCGGCGAGACGCCGACGGCGCCCGTCTTCATCGACGGCCAGAAGGCGATGACCCTGCGCGGCGAAGGCATCGCCGCCGAATTCAAGACCATCGTCGAGAACTACATCGAGCGCCGCTTCGGCGGGACGAAGAGCGCGGCGGAATAGGGTCGCTGGTTGCGCAGCGCCGTCAGGCAACGCCCCCAACAAAAAGACGTCGCCGCCGGCCATGTTACTTGATCCTGCAGTAACTGCGCAAAGCCTTGTCTAATTTTTGTGCGTTCGCGAACGGCTACAACGTCGCGCCTCACTTCACGTGCGCGAGCGCGCAGCGGAACAACTCGCTTATTTGAGTGGTGTAATATGTGAGTTCGATGATGGTTCCTCCTATTTGATCCTTTGGAAAGAGGCGCGGTTCCCGTCTGGCGTCGAAGTCTAAGTACTCGTAAGCAACTGTCTTGAAATTCCACGCGGCGTCAAACGCCTCGAACAGCTTCCGCCGCCTCTCGCGGCGTTACGGCAGCCGAGGTAAATTTCGAGGCTTTCATCGAGCTTGTCGAAAGCCTCTTGCACTTTGAATGGATAGTAATACTGGTTTAACATCGCGGCGCGTAAACGTCCTTCACCGTTTTGCACGAATTGGGCTTCGTTTATCTCTTTACGCAGGAATTCCGCCTCGCTCGGCGGTACTCGTTCGACCGGCGCGTAGATGCCGGCAATTACTTTGCGAAGGAACCCTATTGATAGCGCTCGATCCGATTGCTCTTCGCATTTGTCAGGATTATAAGCGCCAACCGCTTGGCCAGACGCTGCGCCAGGTAGAACGAACAACACGCAAGCTGCAAAAATAGCGGATTTCACGGTTCCTGCCGGCTCCAAAAGTTGCCATGACGACTCCGCAGGAACTTCGCGTCGACTGCCTTCAGGAGCGGTGAAGCCGATAGCTGAACACCTTAAAAGGCACCTCCCGCCGGCGCAACTGATTCGAATTGACGGCCATTCCGGCGCTGGAAAGACGACACTGGCCAAGAATTAGCGACCGAGCTTTGTTGTACGTGGTTAGATTTGGATAGTTTCTTGAACAAGGATTGTCCTCAGCGCCGCTATGATGCGCGCATAAAAAAGAACGAATTGATGGAGGAGTTGAATAAGAAGCTCGCAGCGGGGACGGTCATTGTATGCGGTTGCTGCCTCGACTCCGTTCTTCCCGTTCGGCGAATTTGTCTCCAACTATCGAATCTACATCGATCGGAGCATACTAAATGAATGCGAACTTAGCGAGCGACGAACTCGCCCGAGACTGGGGACAGATGATTATCATGGGAGGTTCGTGCCTGAGCGCCGCGCTCATATAGTCGTTAAATGGTGACATCGTCTGTGGGCGATGTCTCTCCCTTGCGGTTTCCGCTTTGCCCAAAAGCTCGGCCGCTGGAAGCGGATTGTAACTCGTACGATGTGCCCCCGAGCACGGGAATCTCGTCCCCGTAAATCAGCCCCGCGGCGATGTTGGTGGTCAGCGTCAGCGCCGCGCTGTTGAAGAAGAACGACGGAAGTGGGCAATCGATCCGCCTGCGGCCTAGGCCGCGACGTATCTCAATGATTCGCTCACCTGCTCCGGCAAGCCGCCATCCCTCGCCTCATAACCCGCCACGCGCAAGGCCCCATGCGCCGGACTCATCGTGACGGCGAGCCGCGTGTAGGCGTTGAGGACCGGCGGCTTCACCCAGTCGAAATCGGCGCGCGACAGCGGCTCTGGCCAGGCGGCGAGCGCGTCGCGGCGGGCGCGGCATCGCGCGGTCGCGACCTCCGGCGAGCTTGTCAGGAAATAATCGGCCGACACGCGCGCTTCCCATTTCGGATGCCGCCGCACCCAGTCATTGGCGACGCTCGCCTCGTTCTCATGCGTTTCAAAACCCGTCTCGGTCCGCTCGATGACGCAGCGCTCGCCCGGCGCGCAGCCGATGAGCACATAGATCACCGGGCGCGCCACGGGCGCGCTCTCCAGCATGGATTTCGCGGCGCCATAGGTTGCACAATTCTCGAACACCTGCCGCAGCAATTGATCCGGCGGCATGTGGCTGACTCGCGTCCATGTATGTAGCGCGTTGGCCGCCAGGTCGTAGGCGCGCAGCCAGGGATGCTGCGTGCGCCGCCACATCGGAGCCTGGTTGATGCAGGCGGCGAAGCGGCGCGGCGCCATCGCCGTCAGCGCGCCGACATAGCCCGGCCAGGTGACGTTGAAATATTCGCCCGCGGGCGCCGCGCAGCGCAGCACATCGACGTGGCGCCCCATGCCGTGGAAAGGCCAATCAAGCGTGCGCGCGAGCCAGGGCGCGCCGTCTTCCTCGCGCGCGAGCGCGGTGCAGCCCCATTGATAGGACCCGTTGAGCAGCCAGACGCCCGAATAGCCGAGCGTCGCGGCCATTTGCGCGATCTCGGCTACATAGGGCGCGCGCGACCGGCAGAGCCAGCGGCGCGCGGCCTTGTCCAGCGCCGGGACGAAAGGCGCCGCAGCGGCTGGCAGGGACCTGAGGCACTCGTCCCGCAAGGCGCGCGCGCAGAGCCGGCGCAATTCGGCATGCCGCAGCGGGCCGCCGGCGCCGACGTCGATCACGGCAATGGCCGGCACGGCCGCGCGGTTCGCGGAGCGCATATTGCTTGTCGCCATCGCAACTTCCCCGGCTGTTTCAGACTCGAAGGCGCCGATGCGTAGTTTCGAAGACAAAAATCGCCGGCCCATAATACACGGCCGCAGGAAGAACTTGCCATCTAAATCGTGATGGCGCTCGTCGTCCATCACGCCTAAATCAGCCCCGCCGCGATGTTGATCGTCAGCGCCAGCACGGCGCTGTTGAAGAAGAAGGCCAAAATGGAATGCATCAGCGAGACGCGGCGCATCTCCTTTGAGGTGATCTCGACGTCGGCGGTCTGCGAGGCGACGCCGATGATGAAGGAAAAATAGACGAAGTCCAAATAATCGGGATGGTCGGTGCAAGGAAAATGCAGCCCGCCCGCGTCCCTCGGCTCCTTGCCGGGGTCCTGCTCCAGCTCGTCGAAATATTCATGCGCGTAATGCGACGCATAGATGAGATGGATGAAGAACCAGGCGCTGAGGATCGTCGCCCCGGCCAGCCCGACATGCAGCCCCTTTGTCAGGCCGGTCATGTCCTTGGTGGCGGCGAGCTGCGCGATGATGGCGCCAATCGAGGCGATGGCGGCGACGCTCGTCAGAATGAGAATGAAAAACCGCCCCTCATCGCTGTCGCGGGCGCGACGGCGCATCGACTCCGTGGTCGCATTGTAGAACATGATGGCGGAGAGGATGAAATAAAGCCACGTGCCCGCGTTCCAGGCGAGCAACAGGCGCGTTGCGCTATGCATCGGCGGCAGGAAATAGCCGACGACCAGGCCGAACAGCAGCGCGATGAAAAGGCGCGGATGACCGCGGACGGTCCCATAGGGATATTCAAGTCGTCCCCACATCTGGCGATCCTTCCGGCTGAGGTCACAATGATTTTGGATCGAACCGATCCAAAATCATGAACGCGATCGATTCCAAAGCGCTAACTGGCCCGCGCGGCGACGAAGCGCGCGGCTTCTTTTAGGATCGACGCGTCACAGCCTTGTGAAAGCGAGTCGAGCGCGGCGATGGCTTCCGCGGCGAGCCTGTCGCGCCGCAGCCGCGCGGCCTCGAGCCCCAGCGCCGCGACCAGCGTCGCCTTGTTGCGCTCGGCGTCCTTGCCGGCCCGTTTGCCGAGAACCGCCTCATCGGCTTCGACGTCCAGAATGTCGTCGGCGACCTGAAACGCCGCGCCGAGCGCATGGCCATAGGCCGACAGCGCCGCGCGCGCCTTGGCGTCGGCCTTGCCGAGGATCGCACCGGCGACGACCGAATAATGCAGCAGCGCGCCGGTCTTCATCGATTGCAGCCTGATGACGGCCTCGGGCGTATGAGCCTCCCGCGCCTGCTCCGCCTCCAGATCCAGCACCTGCCCGCCGATCATGCCGCCAAAGCCCGCCGCCCGCGCCAGCGCCAGCACGAGCTCGGCGCGGATCGCGGGATCTTCATGGGTCAGCGGATCGGCCGTCACGTCGAAAGCGTAGGTCAGCAAGCTGTCGCCGACGAGGATCGCGGTCGCCTCGTCATAGGCCTTGTGCGTCGTCGGGCGGCCGCGGCGCAGATCGTCATCATCGAGCGCGGGCAGATCGTCATGGACCAGCGAATAGCAATGGATCATTTCGACGGCGGCGGCGGCGCGCAGCACGCCCTCGCCCTGCGCGCCGAAGAGCCGCGCGGTCTCGACGACGAGGAACGGGCGCAGCCTTTTGCCGCCGCCAAGGCTCGAATAGCGGATCGCTTCGAGCAGGCGGGGCGGGCGCGCGATCTCGCCGGCAAGCGTCGCCGGCAGAAGCAGACGATCAAGAAGGGTCTCGATCGCCCCGGCCACCGCCTTCAGCCGCGTGTCGAATTCCGATCCGGCCGCGCCTTGCGTCATGCCCGCCCCAACCCCTCTTTTGCGAGACAAGCCCCGCCAATAATGTCGAGGCCCGGCTTGCCCGATCCGGCGAGATCGGTCAAGGCTCAACCCATGGCATTGCGGAACCGCCGAAGGGGTCTTTTCGGCAAAATCCTTGTCTTTCTGTTTGCCCTCGCGGCGGCGCTGATCCTTGGCGTCGTCGTGATGGCGTTCGTCTATATTTCGGTCCCGCCGACCTCGACCCTGATGCTGGCCCGCTGGGTCAAGGGCGAGCCCGTAACCCGCATCGCTGTCCCGCTTTCCGCGATTTCGCCCAATCTCCGCGCGGCCGTCATCGCCTCCGAGGATTCGCTGTTCTGCCGCCATAGGGGCGTCGACTGGGGCGCCCTGCAGGAAGTCATCGACGAGGCCGACGAGGACGGGCCTTCGCGCGGCGCCTCGACCATCACAATGCAGACGGCGAAGAACGTGTTCCTGTGGCCCGGTCGCTCGGCGATCCGCAAGGGCCTCGAAATCCCGCTGGCGCTGTTCATCGATTTCCTCTGGGGCAAGCGGCGCGTCATGGAGGTCTATTTCAACATCGCCGAATGGGGCGATGGGCTTTTCGGCGCCGAGGCCGCCGCGCAGCATTATTTCCATAAGAGCGCGAAGCAGCTGACTTTGCAGGAGGCCGCCCTCCTCGCCTCGGCGCTGCCCAATCCGCATCTGCGCGATCCGGCGCATCCCACGCGCAATCTCGCCCGAAGAGCCGGGACAATCGCCGCGCGGGTCAAGAACGAGGATACGAGCTGCGTGGATTAGGGCTGAAAGGAAGATCGGCCGCGCCCCATCAGGCCAGAGCCTTGAACAGGATGCAGACAAGAGGAACCGCTTTTAACCGCATCGTCTCATGGCGTGGCCTTAGCTTCGCCCTATCAAATCGGCCCGGCAGAGATCCAAATAGCCTTGAAATGGCGCAATTCTATCGCCAAATGCGGCGGCTTAGTGGGTTTTGCGCTTCAGATCTGCTATAAATGTGCGGATTTCGCTTGATGATAGAGGTTGGGGCTATGGAGCTGATCGATTTCTCACAATTCGCCAGTCGCCGGGCGAGGCGGACGGCGGCGCACGCCGATATGGCGACGGTCGAAACGCCTGCTTTCGATCGCTGGGCCGACCTCCACACCGAGAGGCCGGACGTGACTGTGGCTCCGGTAACTGACTCCGGCGAAACGGATTTTTGGTACGATCTACAGTTCCGCCTCGCATATCCAACGCATCGCCTGCGCAGGCATTAGAGCGGCATGAGGAAAAGTGTAGGCTTTTTCCTCCCGCATCCCGCTCTAAACTATTGAAGTCGATCACGTTCATGATTTTGGATCGATAGGGTCCAAAATCAGCGTGATCTATGTCGCTCATCGGTGCGCAGCACGAAAATCAGCGAAACCTAGTCTTAGCCAAGCACATGATAATGTCTTTGAACATATACTTAGGAAAAGATCGACCATGTTCGCGCCGCTCCTCATCCGCCCCGCCTCTCCAGGCCGACCGCCCGCAGGTGCGACTTGCGATCGTCGAAATGCACGACCATGAGCGCGCTCCACGCAACGCGCTTGCCCGGAGACCAAATCGCCGAGGCTTATCTCGACTGGCTGATCGCACGGGCAAAAGCCGAACGCGCGGTGTTCGGCGCGGAAAGCGATGGCGCGTTTTGCGGCTTTGTCGCCGGATGGGTCGAGAATGAGGACAATATCGCGGAGACGCCGGAGTTGCGATGCTTCGGTTATATCCGCGATATCTGCGTCATGCCGCCGTTTCGCGGCCAGCGCGTCGCAGGGCGGTTGCTGAGCGAGATGGAGAGCTATTTGCGGCGTTCGGGCGTCAAGCGGTTGCGCATCAACGTACTCGCGACCAACGCCTCTGCGCGCGCCAGCTACGAGCGGGCGGGCTTTGGCGCATACGAAATTATGTACGAGAAGGCGGTGAGCGGATGAATTCGGCTTGTCCCTATCCTTGCCGACCGCGCCCCCGCCTTGATCGGCGCCGTCGGCGAACGCGCCTCCAATCGCTTCTTTGAATTCTTCGCGGCGCGGAACCGGAATCCGAACACGCGGCGCGTCTAATCCGCCGCGAGCACGACGTCGGACGGCTTGAAGAAGGCCGCGAGCCTGTCGCCCGGCGCGAGGCGCAGATCCTCGACCGCGCCGCGCGTGACGGGCGCATATGTCGTTCGTCGCCGAGACCCGCATCGTCGCGGCGGCGTCGACCTGAACCGCCGTGCAGCGGAAAGCATTGCGGGCAAGAACGAGGACACGTCCTTCGTGGATGAGGGGCGCGGCCTTGGCGGCGCTCGGCGCCGCGCCCGGAAAATTCAGCGAAAACGTTAACTTGCAGCTATTTTCAGGGGCTCGCCGCATTGGCGGGCGATCGAGCGGCGTTTTACGATAGCCAAGCCGGACGTTTCATTGTATGAGCCGCCTTCGCTTTCATTTCTGTTGAGCCGCTTCGCTCGCTAACACCCGAGATTGATCCCTATGGCCGTTCCGAAACGCAAGACCTCCCCGATGAAGCGCGGCTTCCGACGCTCCGCCGATGCGCTCGCGGCCCCGACCTATGTCGAAGACAAGGATTCCGGCGAGCTGCGCCGCCCGCATCATGTCGATCTGAAGACCGGCATGTATCGCGGCCGACAGATTTTTACGCAAAAAGACAAGGAAGCCTGAGGGTTTTTGTCTGATTCGCCGGATCGCCGCGCGGCCGACGCTCCGATCCCGAACGCAAGGGTCCGACTCCGTCGCCGAGGTGAATTTTTCGCTCCGGGGCCCAATGCGCGGGGGGTGTTTCACGTGAAACAGGGTCCCGCACCGTCTCTGTGGCTGCCCGAGCATTAAAATCGCCAGATCATCGTTATATTTCCATAATATAACACGATTGAGTTAACCTATTGCGTTAACTAAACGCACGGCGCCCCGCTCAGGCCGCCGCCAGAAGCCGCTGCGACACAACTTCGCGCAACGCGCGAAGATCACGGGCGAAGGCCCTGATTCCATCTGCTAATTTTTCGGACGCCATGGCGTCCTCATTGAGCATGAGGCGAAACGTCTTTTCATCGAGACTCATTTTCGCCGCCGCGCTCTTCGCCGCCGCCGAAGGCTCGAGCCGGCGCGGCAACTCCCCGTAATCGCTGGCTAATTCGTCGAGCAGCTGCGGCGAAATGGTCAGCCGGTCGCAGCCCGCCAGCGCCTCGATCTCACCCGTGTTGCGGAACGAGGCGCCCATGACTACAGTGTTGATTCCATGGGCTTTATAATAGGCGTAGATCTGCTTCACGGATAAAACGCCAGGGTCGGTCTCAGCCGTGAAGGCCCTGCCCTCGGCCTTGACGTGCCAGTCGAGGATGCGGCCGACGAAGGGCGAGATGAGGAAGGCGCCGGCGTCGGCGCAGGCCGCCGCCTGGGCCAGCGAGAAGATGAGGGTCATGTTGCAGTCGATCCTCTCGCCCTGAAGGATTTCGGCGGCTCTGATCCCCTCCCAGGTCGCGGCGATCTTGATCAGGATGCGCTCGCGTCCGACGCCCCGCTTTTCATATTCCGCAATGACTTCACGCGCTTTCGCCACCGTTCCGGCGACGTCGAAGGAAAGATCCGCGTCGACTTCGGTCGAGACGCGGCCGGGAACGATCTTGCTCAGCTCTTCGCCGAAATTGATCGTCAGCCGATCGGCGATCTCGCTGGTCAGATGATTGTGGCTGCGTCCCCACGCGATCGCTTCCAGAACCAGCGGCGCATAGGCGTCGAGCTGGGCGGCCTTGAGAATGAGGGTCGGATTGGTCGTGGCGTCGACGGGTGCGAAGGCGCGAACCGCCTCCATGTCACCGGTGTCGGCGACGACCGTGGTCATGGTTTTCAGTTGATCGAGCTTCGAAGGCATAAGGGGGTCCGGGTTGGCGCGAGGCGGCTTTATAACCGAACGTCGGGGTCAATGCATTGTTTCATTGAACCTCCGCCGACGTCAATTTGCGGCGCAAATACAACACCGGCTTCCTTTTTTGACCATCGCTGATTAGAGAAGTTCTAAAGTATCATAGCAGAATAGAATGATTATAATTCTTATATTACTACGCTTTATTGACGGCTGACTTTGGCGCGTCTTACAAAACTCTTGGACATTGAGGTAAGGCCCGTCGTGGTTGAGCCGGCCCGAGAGCTCAACGCGCCCACCCGGCGCGCCTCATGTCTGGCCGAAAACTGGAGCCATTCATGCGTGTGCGTCTTGTCGCCGTCTTCGCCGGCGTCGCCTTTTTCTCCAGTCATGCGGCCTTGGCGCAGGACGCGGCTCCCCGCGACGCGTCCGGCGTCGTCGCGCTTCCCGAGGTCGACGTCGAAGAGGGCGGCGGCGAGGCTAGCGCCTCGCAGGCTTTCGAGAGCAAGATCAACGCCTTCGATCAGTCGCGCGACAATTTCCTTCTGCCGAAACTTGGCGCCAGCTCCTACGTCTTCGATCAGCAGGCGATCGAGGCTCTTCCCCAGGGCAAGGACACGCCGCTCGACAAATTGTTGCTTCAAGCGCCCGGCGTTTCCTATGATTTCGCGATAAGCAATCCCGATTTCCACGTCCGCAACGAATACGCGAACGTCCAATACAGGATCAACGGCATTCTGCTCCCCGAAGGAGTCTCGGGGCTCGGCCCCGTCCTCGAGACGGGCTTTATCGGTAGCTTGAACCTGCTCGATGGCGCGCTGCCGGCCCAATATGGGCTTCGCACCGCCGGCGTTGTCGACATCACGACGAAAAGTCAGTTCGCCCAAGGCGGCGATGTCGCCATTTACGGCGGCAGCCTTGGAACCGTCTCGCCCAGCTTCGAATATGGCGGCGCGACCGGGGACACGCAGTATTTCTTCACCGGTCGCTATATGGCCAACAACGAGGGCCTCGAAAATGCGATGCCGACCCCAGATCCAATCCATGACCAGACTTATCAGGAAAAATTCTTCGGTTATGTATCGACGCTGCTCGGAGATTCGAATCGCCTGACTTTCATGACCGGCGCGGCGGTCAGCCAGTTCCAGATTCCGAATGTCGTCGGAATGCAGCCGTTAGGCGATTACGGCGGCACGACTTTCAACTCCGCGAATCTCAACGAAAATGAGTTCGACAACTATCTCTTCAACATTGTCGCGCTGCAGACCAAGGGCGAAAACTTCGACACCCAGATCTCCGTCTTCACGCGCTCGACGACGGTACATTTCATTCCGGATGTTTACGGCGATCTGGTGTTCAATGACGTCGCATCGGATGTAACGCGCCAGAGCTTTCTCGGCGGAGCCCAATTCGATGGATCCTACCGTTTGAACGACGCGCACACGCTGCGGGGCGGGTTCGGCGTCACGGCGGAGCAGACCAACGTCGATAATTTCTCCGTCGTCCTGCCGCTTGACGCGAGCGGCGCGCCGCTGCCCTATCCGTTCGCGCTGAACGACTATAATGCAAAGCTTGGCTGGAACCTTGGCGGCTATGTCCAGGACGAATGGAAGATTACCGACGCGCTGACCCTCAACGCGGGACTGCGTTTCGATCAACTTTATCAGTTCGTGTCAGCCAATCAGTTCAGCCCCCGCCTCGCACTCGTCTACAAGCTCTTCGCGGACACGACCCTTCACGCGGGCTATGCGCGCTATTTCACGCCGCCGATGCAGGCGCAAGCGACGCCGACCAATCTCGCCTTGTTCAACAATACGACCCTGCAGCCCGGAATTAACGCCGATAGCCCCGTCCTGCCGGAGCGGTCGCATTATTTCGATGTCGGCGTGGACCAGAAAATCGGCCCGAATGTCGTCATCGGCGGCGACGCCTTCCTGAAGTTGGCGACCGATCAACTCGACGACGGACAGTTTGGCCAGGCCGTCGTCCTGACCCAGTTCAACTACGCACGAGGCTATAGCGAAGGACTCGAATTCAAGGCCAAATATAATAATGAAGGATTCTCCGCCTACGCCAATTTCTCGACGATCCGGACCAAGGCGGAGGATGTCGTTTCGAACCAATATCTCATTGATCCGGACGAATTCGCTTATATCTCAAATCATTATATCTTCACTGACGACGCCCAGCTGATCACCGCCTCGGCGGGATCGTCCTATCGCTGGGACAAAACCCTCGCAAGCGTCGACATCATCATCGGCAGCGGGCTGCGCACCGGCTTCGCCAATTTCCAGAGCGTCCAGCCCTATACGCAGGTGAACCTGTCGCTCTCCCAGGACTTCGACGTCTGGCAGAACGAAAAGCCGCTCAACCTGCGGCTCAGCGTCGTCAATCTTCTGGATACGCTTTATCTTCTCAGGAGCGGCACCGGCATTGGCGAATTCGCGCCCCAATATGGGCCGCGCCGCGGCCTTTACGCCACGCTGACGCAGAAATTTTAAGGCCTCGGCGCCGGAGCCTTCGCTGATCCCTTCAATCGGAAAACAGCTCGAGCCGCCCATTTCGCATTTTCCCGCCGTGAAGCGAGGCGTTCGCTGCGCGGCGTTTCCGTCTCGATCAGTCGATGAGCTTCTTCAGCGCGCGGCCGGCCTTCGACTTCAGCTCCTTGGGGGTCAGCGTGCCTTCATTATCGACATCGGCTTTCTTGAACAGCTGCTCGACAATGGCGAGATATTCGTCCTTGGTCAGCGTGCCATCATTGTCCGTGTCGCCGGCCTTGAAATCCTTCTTGCCGAGCGCGCCCTTGGCTTCCTTGGTGTCGAGGGTCTTGTCGGTATCCGCGTCCAGCTTGTCGAACTCGGCGCCTGCGGCGGCCTTCACTTCTGCGAGGTCGAGCGTCTTGTCCTTGTCCGTATCGTATTTCGAGACGACGTCGGAAGCTGCCAAAGCAGCCGGCGCCGAATACAAAACAAGACCGGCGGCCATCATGCCAAAAAATGCAATTTTTCCGATATTTCTGTTTCCGTGAAGCATATTTCTACTCCGTCTATTATGACGCCCTCACAAGGACATTTCATTTTATATCATGACGACTGTGTAATTGTCGAGACTAAGGTTGAATATTTCTACGCTTGGGAAGCGATGTCGCTAGTGGCGGAAATTGATCGTCTTCGAAAACCGGCCGCCCGGCACCCCTGCCGGCGCATGGGGAAACGGGCTCGCGCGCCGAACCGTCGCGACCGCCGCCGCATCGAGGGCGGCGGAGCCGGAGCTGCGCGCGATGCCGACGGAGCCCAGCCCGCCGGAAGCGCTGACTGAAAAAGAGACCGTGGCCGCTCCGGTCGCGCCCTGCGCCGAGGAGGGGTAGCTCGTATTGGCGTTGATGCGAGCCGAAATCTCAGCCTGCCAGGCGCTCGCCGACGCGGCAGACGCTCCGGCCGACCCACGCGCCGCCTCAGCCGCGCGTCCGGGCGCGCCGGCGCTCTGACGCGGCGCGCTGGTCCGCTCGGCGCGGGCCCCGCGTTCCTTCTCTTCCGCCTTTTCGGCCTTTTCCTTCTCGAGTCTTTCTTTCTCGAGCTTCTGCTTCTGGAGCTGCTGCTTCTCGATCCGCGCCTTTTCGATCGTTTGCTCGTCGACCTTTGGCCTAGTCTCGACCTTCGGCGGCGGCGGCGGTTCCGGCGCGGGTTTGGGCTCGACGAGTACGGCGTCCGCTTTCGGCTCGGGCGGCAGCTCGGGCACGGGGACCGGCTGCGGTTCGACTTTTTCCGGTTCCGGCGGAGGAGGCGGTGGGGGCGGCGGCGCGGCCGCCTCAGGCTCCGGCGCGGCCTCCTTCATCAACGGTCCCGGCGGCACTTCCGCCGCGGGCGCGGGCTCGGCGACAGCCGGCGGCAGCTCGATCATGACTGCCGCCTCAGGCTCGCCAGCCGGATTCGGCGCCTCGACGCGACGGCTCAGCCACCAGGCGATGCCGGCGTGAAAGAGCACGACAACGATCGCCGCAAGAATCCACCGCCGGACCGACGCCCGGTCGTCCGGAGGCAGCACCAGGGGGGCGGGCATGGTCATGCGGGCAGCTTCATAAGCGGCAATTCACGGGCGGAGGCTTCAGGAATGCGTGCCGGGCGCCTGGGAGCTGGCGCCCGCGCCAGACCCGGCATCGAGGCCGACGAGGCCGATCTTGAGATAGCCCGCCGCGCGCAACAGGTTCATCGCATCCATCACGTCGCCATAGGGAACGCTCTTGTCGGCGCGCACGAACACGCGCTGCTCCTTGTCGTTCTGCGTCTGCGCGTCAAGCGCAGCGCCGAGGCTCCCGCGCGCAATGGGATCCTCGCCAAGCGAAAGGCTGAGATCGGGTTTGATGGTGAGGAACAGAGGCTTGTCGGGCCGCTGCGCGGGCTGCGCCGTCGAGGCCGGGAGTTCGACGTTGACGTCGACCGTCGACAAGGGCGCCGCCACCATGAAGATGATCAGGAGAACCAGGATCACGTCGATGAAGGGCGTGACGTTGATCTCATGATTGAGGTCGAGATCGTCGTCGCTGGACGAAAGCCTTACCGCCATGGCTTCACTCCGCCGGCCGACGCATGGCGATCACTTGAGAGGCGTCCTTGGGCAGCGCGGAGGCGTTGCGGTCGAGATCGCGCGAAACATGGCGAAGCACCTCGGCCGCGGCGTCGGCGAGGCGGGCGCGATAACCGGTGAGGGAGCGGGCGAAAGCGTTGTAGATCATCACCGCCGGGATGGCGGCGACGAGGCCCATCGCGGTGGCGAGCAGGGCTTCGGCGATGCCTGGCGCGACGACGGCGAGATTGGTCGTGTGGCTCTTCGAGATGCCGATGAAGCTGTCCATGATGCCCCAGACGGTGCCGAACAGGCCGACGAAGGGCGCCGTCGCGCCGATGGTGGCGATGATCGCCGTGCCGCGCGCCATCCTGCGCCCGGCATGCGCCTCCAGCCGCGACAGGAGCGCGCCGACGCGCTCCTTGACGCCTTCCGCCGGCAGTCCGGCCGAGCGCTCCTCCTCGCCCGCCGCCGCTCGCACAAAGAGGGCGACCGGGGTCGAGGATTCGGCGAAGGCCTTCTGCGCCGCGGGCAAGCCGGAGGCGGCGGCGAGCGTCTCGAGATCGCGGCGCGCCGCGCGCCGCGCGGTCCACAGATCAATGCTCTTGGCGAGCCAGATGGTCCAGGTGACCAGGGAGGCGAAGGCGAGCCCCGTCATCACGATCTGCACAATGAAATTTGCGTGGAGGAACATGCCCCACGGCGACAGATTGCTGGGCACGGCGGAAGGCAGAGAGCCCTGCCCTTCCACCGATGGCCGCGGCGCGGCGACGGGGTTTTCCTGTTCCGTGGGAGAGGCCGTGGGATTCGCCGCAGAAGTGGGCGCAAGGGTCTGCGCAGGCGAGGCGGCTTCGGGCGTGGGGGCGGGCGACGGCGCGGCGGCTTCGGGCGCGGGGGCGGGCGACGGCGCGGCGGCTTCCGGCGCTTGCGCCAGGGCCGACGACGCGAGCACGAAGCTCAATCCGATCGCCGCAAGAAGCTGCGCGGGAATTCCGCAAAAACCGCTGCGCCGGACGCCGATCGGGCCGGCCTCGATGTTAAATTCAGCCCATACCATAGAATAGTTCCTGCCCTTATAGAGAGTATTTCTCCGTTCGGCCCACGCGGCGCTTTAATATGGCGATATAATATAAAGAACGCTGCCCCGTCGCGCCAGCACAACCGACATGGGAGCAAGATCAAAGTCAAGTTAGGATTTTGTGATTTTGACGGCGAGCCGATTGGCCGCGTGTCGGCGCCGCGTCAATGCGCCATGAAGACCGGAAGATTGGTCTCGGCCAGGATCTCGCTGGTGACCTTGCCAAAAATGAGCTGGCGCAGCCGGCTTCGCGTATATCCGCCCTTGATGAGAAGATCCGCGCCGAGGACGGCGGCGGTCTCGAGCAGCGCGGCGGCGGGCGAACTCGCCGCTTCGCCGACAAGACCGACTCGCGCCGGAACGCCATGCCTGCGCAGGCTCTTCGCCACCTGTTCGTCGCTTGGACCCGGCAGCGCGGGACCTGGCACGGTCAGAATGACGACATCCTGCGCGCGCATCAGCAGCGGCATGGCGAATGCGATGCTGCGCGCCGTATCGGTGGTGCCATTCCAGGCGATCGCGATGCGCTCGCCGAGCGTCGCAGGCGGTTGTGGCGGCGCGATCAGAACCGGCCGGCCGCTTTCGAAGAGGACAGCCTCAAGGGTTGATTTGCGCGGCAGCCGCGGTCCAGGCCCAGGCCTGCCGACGGCGATGACATCGAAGACGCGGCCATATTCGCCGACTCCGGTGTCCGATATGAGGGCCTCCCCGCTCCAGCCGTATGTTGGCCGGTCCAGATCCCCGCGTGCGCGCTCGACCCGATGCGCCGCCATGAAGGCCTCGAACAGCCCGCGGCTATGGTCGACGAAATCGCGCCGCGTCCGGTCGTCGAGGACCACCCCGCTCAAGGCGAAATCGGCGGCGACGAATTCGGCGATATCGGGGCCGACCGCCACGCCCTCGATATAGCTGTTGAAGGTCCGCGCCAGCATCACGGCGATCTGCATCGCCGCATCCATCAGGGCATGGTCCTCGACCGGCATCAGAATCGATTTCATGGCGAGGTCCCGGCGCAACTGAAACAGATAAGGGCGATGTGGACCGGGTCGCCCGCCGGCCGGTCGTCGAGGATGAACGCGGGCGGCGGCTGACGGCGATCAGGGCGCCGCCGCTGATGATTGTCCGATTTCGCGACGTCGGACAACCATAGGGGTCATTTTCCGTCCGCGCCATGACGTCAATGCCGAGAAACGGCGGTTTAAAAGAATATTCATCATATCTTTAATGTTAAATGATGACTGCCTTTACGTAATAGTCATTGCGCCCCTACGGTACAGATCAAGGCTTTTCTACGGCGAAATTAAGTCGCCCCGAACAGCAGGGTCGGTCGACCTCAACAGAAGGGCACGTCATGGGCGCGGTCACATCCCTTACGGCGGCGCGCAAACAGCGCGTCGATCCGCTTGAGAGCAACATCGAAAAGCTTCTTCGTGAGGCGCGCCTCAAGCTGATCGAAACGGGAACGCGGAACCGCCTCGTCCACACGCCGCGCGGCGCCAAACGGACGCGATGCCTGCCGATCGTTGGCGCGCGGCCGGACGCCGTCTTCGCCAATCTCGCCCGAGAAAAGAAGCTGCTTCGCTTCCTCGCCGCCAATGGCCTCGACGAGGCCGCGCCCGAAGCCTCGGGCGAGAAAATCGCGCGCCTCGTGAGGGAGCCGGATCAAATAGGGGGCAGGTCAAGCCATGCGAACCGCAACGGATTGCAGACGATGCTCGCGCCTGAGTTTCTGCAAAAGCGCCTTCACGCGATTTATCGCGACGCCAGGACCGCCGAAGAGGAGCGCGGCGTCAACATTCTCTTTCTCGCTCTCGGGTTTTTGCGCTGGTACGAGGACGAGCGGTCCGATGCGCTGCGCGAAGCGCCCCTCATCCTGTTGCCGATATCGCTGGTGCGCGACGGCAAGCGATCGACGTTCGACCTTGGCTTTCGCGACGACGACATTGCTTCGAACCAGGCCCTGCAGGAGCGTCTGCGCGGTGATTTCGGCATCGGCCTTCCCGACGTTCCGGAAACGGACAGCTGGCTGCCGAGCCTCTATTTCAGCGCCGTGGCGGCGGCGATCTCGTCGAAGCGCCGCTGGTCGATCGATACCGAAGGCGTCGAACTCGGCTTCTATTCGTCGTCGAAATTTCTGATCATGCGCGATCTCGAGCCCGCCAACTGGCCGGGCAACGCGCTGGCGGAACACCCGCTGGTGCGCGGCCTGCTCTTTGAAGGGCTCGCCAGCGCACCGCCGCTGCTGCCCGACGACGCCAGACTCGACGCGATTTTACAGCCGGCCGACCTTGTTCACGTCGTCGACGCGGATTCATCGCAAACGCGCGTCATCGAAAGCGTGCGCGCCGGCCGCAATCTCATTGTCCACGGACCGCCCGGAACCGGCAAATCGCAAACGATCACGAACATGATCGCCGCCGCCGTGCATGCCGGCAAATCGGTTCTTTTCGTCGCCGAGAAAATGGCGGCCCTGAATGTCGTCCACGATCGCCTCCGCGCGGCCGGCCTTGAAGAACTCTGCCTCGAACTCCACAGCAACACGGCGAACAAGCGGCTGGTCGCGGACCGGCTCGACAGGACGCTGCAATCGACCGCCGACTTCCACCTCGACGATGCCGAGGTCGCCGACGAGTTGAAGACCGCGCGCGACGCCTTGAACCGTGTCGCCAGCCGCCTGCACGCTCCGATCGGACAGACCGGGATGACGCCCTATCAGGCGCTCTCGATTCAAATCGCCGCGATGAGCCGCCAGATCACGCCGGACATCAGCCTCGTCGAAGCCGCGGCGAGATGGACGCGCGAGGATTACGATGAAAGGGCGCGGCGCGTCGAGCGGCTCGCCGATCTCACCGCGCGGACAGGTCCGCTCCATCGCCATGTGTTCTATGGCGTCGGGCGGATGGCCCTGCAGCCAGCCGATTTCCAGCGTCTCGCGCATCGGCTCCAGAGCCTTGCCGATGAGTCCGCGGCGCTGGCCGCGAATGCGACCGAGATCGCGCGATATCTCGGCCTGCAGCTAAAGCCGACAATTTCCGGCGTCAAGACTCTCATCTTGTTGCTGCGGGCGACAGCCGCGATTCCGCGCGAAGGGATCGCGATCGCCGCCGCCGTCGCCAAAACGCAGGCGCCGCAACGAATCATCGACGCCGCGGCGAAAGGCGTCGAGTGGCGCCGCCGGCGGGCGCGCTGCGCCAAATCCTTCGAGCCGCGGGTCTGGCGGACGCCGCTTGCGCGCCTGCGCCCAGCCCTCGCCAAAGGCGTCGCGTTCTGGCCGGCGCGATTCACCGGGTCCTATCGCGAAGCCGACCGTCTGCTGCGCAGCCTCGCATCGGCGCCTTTGCCAAGACGCCCGAGTCAACGCCTCGCGCTGCTCGATGCGCTCCTGACCGGGCAGGCGCTGTCCTCGGCGCTCGAGATCGAATCGCATTTTCTCGCCCCTCTTCTCGGCGACGCGTGGCGCGGCGCGGCAACCGATTTTGCGCTCCTGCACAAGATCGCGCAGACCATCAAGGCGCTCGCCGCTTTTGACGCCGATCTCGACTTCGGCCGCGTCATCGATCTCGCGCGCGAGGGCGTCGCCGCCAGCTTCGCCGATGGTTTCGAAAGCCGTCTTGCTTCGGTCGGCCAGTCGCTGACCGGCGCCATTCAGGCGCTCGACCTCGACGTCGCCGCGATCTTCGGGGTGACGTCGATCGCGGCGATCGACCTCGAACGCCTGTCCGACCGCGCTGGGCGATGGGCCGCGCATCCGGGCCGCTTCGAAGAATGGGCGCGTCTTTCGGAAGCCGATGCCCAATTGCGCGCGATCGGTCCGGTCTCGATCGCCGACGCGCTCGCCGCGGGAAAGCTGCGGCCCGAACGGGCGCGCGCCGGCATCGAGGCCGCTTTCGCCGAGGCTTCATGGAAGCAGGCGATCGCCGCCGATCCCGATCTCGCCGCGTTCGACGGCGAGCGGCACAACGCCCTCATCGCCGCGTTCAGGGAGCTCGAGGCGAGGCGGCGGCGCGCCGCGACATTGAGCGTGCGCGCCCGGCATCACGCCGCGATCCCGCGCGGCGCCCTCGGCGCGATGGGGGTCATACGGGGCGAGATCGGCCGCAAACGCAACCACATGCCGCTGCGCAAGCTGATGAAGACGGCAGGCGATACGATCCAGAGGATCAAGCCGGTATTTCTCATGAGTCCGCTTTCGGCGGCTCAGTATCTGCCGCCGGGCGCCGTCGACTTCGATCTTCTCATCATCGACGAGGCGAGCCAGGTTCGACCCGGCGACGCGCTGGGACTGATCGCGCGATGCCGCCAGATGGTCGTCGTCGGCGACAAGAAACAATTGCCGCCGACGCAGTTCTTCGATCGCATGATCGCAGATGAGGTCGACCCGCCGGATGAGGAAGAGGCGAGCCGCGCGCTCGGCGTCGCGCCGGTCAGCGACCTTGAAAGCATTCTTTGCCTCTGCGAAGCGCGCGGCGTCGAAATGCAGATGCTGCGCTGGCATTACCGCTCGCGCCATCCCTCCCTCATTCAGGTCTCGAACGCGGAATTCTACAAGCGTCTCGTCATGCCGCCGGCGCCCTCGACGGAGCGCAAGGACAAAGGCCTGCGGCTTCGTCGCGTCGCCGGCGCCTACGATCGCGGCGGTCTGCGCACCAACGTCATCGAAGCCGAGGCGATCACGGCGGCCGCGGCCGAGCACGCACGCGTCAGTCCGGGCCTGTCGCTCGGCATCGTCACCTTTTCAACGGCGCAGCGGGATTTGATCGGCGATCGCCTCGAAGCCAAACGCCGCAGCGATCCGCTGCTCGACGCGTTTCTTCGCGAGCGCGGCCGGGAAGACGCTTTCGTCAAGAATTTGGAAAATGTGCAAGGCGACGAACGCGACGTGATCCTGATATCGATCGGCTATGGTCCGCGCGAGCCCGGCAAGCCGCTGGAGAGCATGGCGTTCGGTCCGATCTCAAGCGAGGGCGGCGAGCGCCGTCTCAACGTGCTCTTCACCCGCGCACGGGTGCGTTGCGAGATATTCGCGTCATTCGGTTCGGGCGACATCAATCTCGAACGCGCGACCGGCGCCGGGCCGCGCCTGCTGAAGCGCTTCTTTCAGTTCGCGGAGACCGGCGTTCTCGAGGAGGCGAAGCCGACCGGCGCGGATTTCGAGTCGCCTTTCGAGGCCAATGTCGCCGCGGCGATCCAGAGCCTTGGCTATGAGGTCGAAGCGCAGATCGGCTCGGCCGGCTTTCGCATCGACCTCGCCGTGCGCGATTCGGCCAATCCGGGGCGCTTCATGCTGGCGATCGAGTGCGATGGGGCGACCTATCACTCTGCGCTTTGGGCGCGCGAGCGCGACCGTCTGCGCCAGGAGGTGCTGGAAGGTCTCGGCTGGCGCATCCACCGCATCTGGAGCACGGACTGGTTTTACCGGCGCGACGAACAATTGCGCAAACTGAAGGCGGCGCTCGAGGCCGCGCGGGGCGATGCGGAAAAACCCGCGCCCGCCGGCGCGGCTGCGGCGTCAGGCGATCGCGGCATGAAGGCGCGGGCGGTTGGCGCCGTCGACGACCCGCAGCGCTACGCGCTGGCGAAGGGCGCCGTCGCGGAGGGCGAAAATATCGATCAGGCGGAGGTTCAAAGGCTCGCCGTCATCGCTCGGTCGGTGATCGAACAGGAAGGTCCGGTTCATCAGGACGAGATCGCTCGGCGTGTGCGGTCCTTCTTTGGCCATTGCGAGCGCAGCGTGCGCGCGAGCGCCGCCATCGCGGACGCTCTCGATCTTCTGGCGAAAACGCCGGATCTTTGCCGCGACGATGGATTCTGGTTCACAAAACGGCAGAGGAAAGCGCCGCCGGTGCGTCACAGAGGCGACGCGCCGCCGACTCTCAGACGACTCGACAGGATCGCTCCCATGGAGATAAAGGCCGCAATCGAACTTGCGCGGGCCGAGACGACGCTCGGATCCGGAGCCGACCTCGCCAACGTAGTGGCGCGGCTGTTCGGCCTGCCGCCAACGCGCACGATGCGAAACCTGATCCACTCAATGCTGGACTAAAAAATCAGGTTGAATTGAAAACGGGCTGGGTTGAAAAAGCGTCCGCCTTCCGCCGTTTTCGCCGGGCCGGCCTAATCGTCGAAATCCTTCGGATCGAAGGCGCGAAATGTCGAGCAGAATTCGCAGGTAACGCCGATCCTGCCGTCATCGCCGACCATTTCGTCGCGGTCCTCAGCCGAAAATCCGCGCAGCATGGCTTTGACGCCGTCGTCCGAGCAGCGGCAGGCGTCGCGCACCGTTTTGGGCGAGAAGACCTTGACGCCCGGCTGGTGAAACAGGCGATAGAGCAGCCGTTCGCTGGATAGAGTGGGATCGACGAGTTCGTGATCCTCGACGGTCGCCGCAATCGCTTTCGCTTCGGTCCAGGCGTCGTCCTCCTGCGCCGGTTCGAACGAGGTTCCTTCCGGAACATCGCCAGGATCGAGGTCGATGCGCCTCGTCCTGTCGCCGGCGTTCGGCAAATATTGGATCATCAGACCGCCCGCCCGCCAGCTGAAGCCTGAAGCCGTCATGCTTTGCGCGACGGCGAGACGAATCTGCGTCGGAATTTGTTCGGACTGACGGAAATATTGATGCGCCGCGGCTTCGAGCCCCTGCCCGTCCAACGCGACGATGCCCTGATAGCGCGCGGCGTCGCCGCCCTGATCGACGGTGAAAGCGAGATGGCCGCTGCCGAGAAGATCCTGCCCCTTCCCCGCGCCGGCGAGGCGCGCGGCGTCGAAACGGGCGAAGGCGCGCAGCCGGTCGGGCGCGTCGAAATCGACGACCAGCATGTCGATCGCGCCGTCGCTGCGCGTTTGCAGCTGGAACCGTCTCTCGATCTTCAGCGACGATCCGAGCAGAATGGTCAACGCCAGCGCTTCGCCGACGACGCGCGCGACCGGCGCCGGATAGGCGTGCTGGCTGAGGATGTGGTCGACGCTGGCCCCGAGCCGGACGATGCGTCCGCGCAGATCGAGTTGCTCGACGGAAAAGGGCAGCACCGTATCGTCGCGGCCGCGATCCGACACGGGGCGGGAGGCGGAACCCGCCGGCTGAGGCCGGTCGGTCATGCCTTCGCGTCTCCAAGGCACCAGGAGAGAATGCCTTTTTGTGCGTGCAGCCGGTTCTCGGCCTCGTCAAAGACGACGGATTGCGCACCGTCGATGACTTCGTCCGTAACTTCCTCGCCACGGTGCGCGGGCAGGCAATGCATGAAGATCGCGTCTTTGGCCGCGGCGGCCATGAGCCTCGCATTGACCTGATAGGGCGCGAGGAGATTATGCCGGAACGCCTCGTCCCGATCGCCCATCGACACCCAGCAATCCGAGACGACGGCGTCGGCGCCGGCGACGGCCTCGAAGGGATCGCGCGTGACGTCCAAGCGCGCGCCCGACCGGCGCGCCCAATCGATCAATTCGCGCGGCAGCTGCAGTTCAGCCGGCGTCGCCACGGCGAGCGAGAAATCGAAGCGCTGCGCGGCGTGGATCCAGCTCGCCAGCACGTTGTTCGAGTTGCCCGACCAAGCAATCTTGCGGCCCTTGATCGGCCCCTTGTGCTCCTCGAAGGTCAGGACGTCGGCCATCACCTGGCACGGGTGCGAGCGCTTGGTCAGGCCATTGATCACCGGCACGTCGGCATGGCGCGCCAGCTCCATGAGATCGTCATGTTCGAGAACGCGGATGACGATCGCATCGACGAAGCGCGACAGCACGCGCGCCGTATCGGCGATCGTCTCGCCGCGGCCGAGCTGCATCTCCTTGCCGGTGAGCATCACCGTTTCGCCGCCGAGTTCGCGCATGGCGAGATCGAACGACACCCGCGTCCGCGTCGAAGGCTTGTCGAAGATCATCGCCAGAACCTTGCCGGCGAGCGGTTGCTCGGCGGCGCGCCGGCCCTTGCGCCGAACGGACTTGATCGCCGCCGAGTCGTCGAGGATGCTGCGAAGATCGGCGGCCGGAATTTCGGATAGATCGAGAAAATGCCTTGCTCCGGCGCTTTCGTCGGGGTTGGAGCGGCTCATCCCGCAGCCTCGCTCAAGGCAGCGGCCGCCTTGCGCTCGAAGCGCGCGCAGGTCGCATCGAGACGCCTCAATCCTTCGGCGACCTCCGCTTCGCCGATCACCAATGGCGGCAGCACGCGTGCGACATTGTCGGCGGCCGGAATCACCAGAATATGTTCGGCCCGCGCCGCGACCGCGAAGTCGGCCACGGAGACATTGAGCGCGATGCCGAGCATCAGGCCCTCGCCGCGAATGTCCGCGATGACGCCGGGATGCGCGTCGCGCAGGCCAATGAGGCCCTGCTTCAGTTTCGCGCCGATCGCCGCGACATGGGCGAGAAAGCCGGGCGCAAGGACGACGTCGAGCACGGCGTCGCCGACGCTGGTCGCCAGCGGATTGCCGCCATAAGTGGTGCCATGCGTGCCGACGATCATGCCCTTGCCCGCCTCGCGCGTGACGAGAAAGGCGCCGAGCGGAAATCCGCCGCCGATGCCTTTGGCGATCGCCATGATATCGGGCGCGACCCCGTATAATTCATAGGCGAACAGCTTGCCGACGCGGCCGACTCCGGACTGCACCTCGTCGAAAATCAGCAGCAAGCCGTTCTGGTCGCAAAGTTCGCGCAGGCCGCGAATGAATTCAGGCGCGGCGACGCGGATGCCGCCTTCGCCCTGGATCGGCTCGACCAGTATCGCGCCGGTCTGCGGTCCGATCGCGGCCTTGACCGCGTCGAGATCGCCGAACTCCACCGTGTCGAAGCCCCCTAGCGGGGGACCGAATCCTTCGAGATATTTCGGATTTCCCGCGGCCGAAATGGTGGCGATGGTGCGCCCGTGGAATGCGCCCTTGAAGGTGACGATATGGAATTTCTCCGGATGTCCGCTCGCCGACTGATACTTACGCGCCGTCTTGATGGCGCCCTCGACGGCTTCGGCGCCGGAATTGGTGAAGAACGCATAGTCGGCGAAGCTCGCCTCGCAAAGACGCGTGGCGAGGCGCTCGGCCTGCGGGATCTGAAACAGGTTCGAGGTGTGCCAAAGCTTGCCGCCCTGTGCGACCAACGCCGCGACGAGGTGAGGATGCGAGTAGCCGAGCGAAGCCACGGCGATTCCGCCGCCGAAATCGAGGTATCGTTCGCCCGTCGTGGCGGTCAGCCAGGCGCCTTCGCCATGGTCGAAGGCAAGGTCGGCGCGGGCGTAGGTCGGCAGAAGCGATGATGGCACGGTTTCGCTCCAGGTTCGCTGCGCGGGCTCGCGATCAAAACCTCGCAGCGAACCCGCAAAATCAAATGCCGCCCGATGGGGCGGCAGAACTGGTCATTCTTAATCTAGGCATTCCCTCGGGTCCGGTCAAATCGAATGGCGCCGCCGGGACGCCGTTTTGGCGTTGCTCGGCGCGGCGCCCGGGCGCGCCAGCCCAGCGCAAGGGAGACGGGATACAAGGTGAAGCGACATATTGCGGTCGACCGTCTGTTTGCGAATGGTCATTTGCGAATGAGCTTGTCGACGTCGCAGCAACTGAACATGAGGAGCCGAGGGTGATCGCGGAGCCTTCAGCGCGCCTCGATCTCGTCAGGCATCGCTCAGAATGTTCTGACGTCCGAGCGCCGCCCCGTTCGAGGCTCGGGGCGCAAGGACGCAAGCTCTTGTTGAAAACATTTCGCGGGCCTTTGCGGAGCTTGCGCGCGATTCAACAGCTAGTGTAGCGTTTGATGCGTAGACCACGAGATGTCGTGTGGCGGCTGAAGGCTTCGCGATCGGCGCGATGCTCCAGCTACGGCTGCGAGCGATTGTCGGAGGCTCTACCTTGACCGTTGGCGTTCTCGGATCCGGGCTGGACGAGCGTTCATAGCGATCAAGTTTGTCAGACGTTTCAGACGCCAATTTCCGACTGGCTCAATCCTGGGAGACCCCGATGTCCTGGACAGACGAACGCATCGATCTCTTGCAGAAGCTCTGGCTTCAAGGCATGAGCGCCAGCCGCATCGCGCGCGAGCTCGCAAACGGACTGACGCGCAACGCCGTCATCGGCAAGGTCTACCGGCTTGGCCTTTCAGGACGGGTGAAGGAAGCAGCCGACGAGACGGGTGCGCCGCAGCCATTGCACAAGCATGCGACGCGTCCGCCCGCCCGGCAGGCGGCGCAGCGCTCACACGGCCGCGTTGCGCAAAGCAGCGCGAGTTTCGTTCGCGGCAATACCGCGCTGGCGGTCCAGCCCATCGCATATGAAGCGCCGGCGCGAAACAAAGAGGTCGCGCGCCACAGCGAAGTGGTCGTTCCGATCTCCGAACCGGTGACCATTCTGGAATTGCGCGATTCAATGTGCAGATGGCCGATCGGCGACCCGACGCAAGCCGATTTTCGCTTCTGCGGAGCGCGCAAAACGCCGGGCGACGGGCCTTATTGCGGCTGCCATGCGGCGATCGCCTACCAGCCGCAGCCGGATCGGCGTCGCCACCGGCCACAAAAATCAGCCTGAGTTTTTACGATCGGCGGGTCGCAGCTTTGCAGTCCCATGCCGACTCAGAACGGCTCCTTGAATGGGCGCAGATCGAGTTCATGCGTCCAGGCGCTTTTTTGCTGGCGATGAAGTGCCCAGAAACTCTCCGCGATTGCATCGGGATCGAGCAATCCGTCCTTTCCCTTGGCGCGCACGAAATCGGGAAAGTTGCGGCGCGCGTAATCGCCTTTGATGACGCCATCGATCACGACATGGGCGACATGGATCCCCTGCGGGCCGAACTCGCGCGCAAAACCCTGCGCCACGGCGCGTAGCGCCGCTTTGGCGGAGGCGAAGGCGGTGAAGGGCGGGCGCGCGCGCAAGGACGCCGTCGCGCCGGTATAAAGGATCGTGCCCTCTTTCTTCGGCAGCATGTTTCGCACGGCCGCCTGCCCGACGAGGAATCCGCCAAGCGCATTCTGTCGCCAGATCGAATTCGAAGACGTCCGCTTCGGTTTGCAGCAGGGGCGTCACCGCGTTGCCGCCGACATTGTAGACGACAAGTCGCAGGTCGCCGGCGGCCGCCGCCAGGTCGAAGAGCGCGACGACGTCCGCCTCCCGCGTAGCGTCGCTCGCGTGTGCGAGAGCAAGCCCGCCGGCGCTCTCGATCGCCGCCGCGACGGCGTCGAGGCGCCTTGCGCTGCGCCCCGCCAAGATGACCCGCAGTCCCTCTTTTGCGAAACGGCGCGCCAGCGCGGCCCCAAGACCGCGCTCGGAGCCCACGCCGACGACGACCGCTGTGCCCCGCCCCATTCCGCGCGCCTTCACTGTTGGAGCGCCGATGCGCCGTCGCGCACCGGTCCGGCCATTACTAAAATCCGGTCTTGCAAAAATCCGACCGGCTTTGCAAGCAGCCTGTCGCCAAGCCTCAGGCCTTGCCGAACACCAGAATGAAGTTATTGGCCGGCAGATCGAGGCGCTGCTTCAGGACGATCCCATATTTGCCGGCGATCGCCTCGAGGTCTTTGACATCCTTAAGCCCCCATTCGGGCACCTGCGCCGCGAGGATTTCCTTGTCGAACGCCTCGTTGGACTCAGTAGTGTATTTCCCATCCACCTTGAACGGACCGTAAATCGCAAGGACGCCGTCATTTTTCAAAAGCCGCGCGGCGACTTGCGCAATGCCGCTGGCGATGGCGAGCGGCGCCACCTGAAAAATATTGATGACGAAGATGGCGTCATACAGCCGGTCCTTGGTATCGGGCCAGGTTTCCGCCCTGATAAGATCGATCTCGATCGGGTCGGCCACATTGGCGTTGCCCGCCGCGTCGCGCTTGCCCTTGATCGTGTCGAAGACCTTTAGATCATAGTCCGAGGGCTGAAACCGCAGCCCAGGGAAATGCGGCGCGAAATAATTGATGTGAAGGCCGGCGCCGCTGGCCAGTTCGAGGACGTCGCCGGTCTGGGGAAACTGATCTTTGAATACGCCAAGGATCGGATCGCGATTGCGTTTGCCGGCCCATTCGACATAGGGGCTCAGCGGATAGGGATCGATGTCGGGCCTGTCCGCGGGTATCGTAACGGCCATGGTGCTCTCCTTTTTCCTGCTTGAAATCATGCTCTTTGGCCGGATCCGGCGCCGCCTCACGCGCTCAGAAGCTCGTTCAGATGAGCGTCGATGCGCGCGTTGTAGCCGGGGTCGACGCCAAACAAAGCGAGATGGCCCCAGACTGAGGAAACAAGCTTCAGTTCGCTGTTGGACGCGAGTTTCTGGTGCGCGGCGACGTCCTTCAGCGGAAAGAAGACATCCTCCTCAATGGCGATGACGAAGGTCTTCGCCTTGATGCGGGCGAGCGCGGCCGGAAGGTCGCCGCCATTGTTGCGGCTGACGTCGAAGTCGCGCCATTTGCGCAGGAGAAGCAGCAGATTGTTGGGATCCTGCGATACGAAATTGTTCTCGACGAGGCCAACCAGAAAATCCTCGCGGGAGGTGAAGCCGAGCTTGCGGTAGACACCCTGATTGTAGAGATCCTGCGTGAAGCCCGAGGTCGCGAAAATGCGGGCGTGCCGCCGCAGCCCGCGATGGACCGCGCGCGCGTCGGCGTACCAGCCGCCATCGAATGCGGGATCGCTCTCGACCGCTTCGATCCAGTTCTCCACCAGCAGGGCGTTATGCGATGTGCCGCGCGCTGTGCCAGCGATCGGCGCGGCGCGGGCGACGGCGTCGGGGAAACGCACCGCCCACTCGTAGCTTTGCTGCGCGCCCATCGAGGCGCCAAGGACCAGCGCCAGTTTCTCGATGCCGAATTTTTCGACGATCAGCCGATGCTGCGCGCGTACATCGTCGCCGATCGTGATGCGCGGGAATCGCACGGCGTTGAAGGGCGCCGGCGTATTGCTGGGCGAACTCGAAAGCCCGTTGCCGATCTGATTGACGAGAATTATGAAATATTTGCCTGGATCGAGCGCCCGCCCGGCCCCGACATAGGCCTGCTCGACGATCTTATTGCTGCCCGAATACCAGCTGGGGAAAAGGATCGCGTTGTCCTTCTCCGGCGACAGGGTCCCGAAGGTCGCATAGGCGAGCTTCAGACCACGGATCGCGCCGCCTTCCTCAAGCTCGAAATCGCCGAGATCATAGGTTTCGAAGGGACCGTGGTTGCCCTGGGAGTAATACGAGACGCTCACTTTTCGCTCCACGGATCTGGCGGGTTATTGAGTGGCTCCGGCGGTTGGCGGATCGGCGAGCGACGCCTCTGCGGAAGCGGGATCAATAAAACATAATTTCTATAGATATTGTCAATAGATAAAAACGATGCCCCGTCTCGGGGCGAAACACCACACGGGGCAGATCAATATTAGCTTTTTATTCTATAGAAATAATGTATTTTAATGGTGGCGGGCGCTTGCGCCAGATGCCGGCAAAGGGCCGGAACGAAATCGTCGACGCTGTCCCCACGCCCTCGCGCGGCGCCAGCGCCGTCGCGAAATCCAACGTCAAAACGCCAGACGGTCCGCCTGTGGCGGGCTGAACGTGGTTTCAACGCGGAATGAAAATCATGAGCATCCAAAAAGTCTATCTATACGCTGAGATTCAAGTGTCGGCGCCATTCGAAAAAGTTGATTGGCCCTCGATCAACGAGTTGATGAAAAAAGAAAAGGGCCTCAAGAGCAAGACTTGGCTCGCCGGCGTCAACACCAACACGATCGGCGGATTTTACGAATTCGATTCGCTGGAGAACGCCAAGGCCTATGCCGGCGGCTATCTCGCTAAAGCCGCCGAGCAACTCGGCGGCAGCCTGACGGTTCGGCTCTATGATGGGGACGTGGTGGCGGAGGCAAGCCGGGGCATCGACTCGCCCTTCTACGGCGCGGCCGAGACCGCCGCCGAGGGGCGCGACGCCGCTTAGGCCCGATGTTTCCGCGGCGCACGCCGCGCGCGACGCGAACGGGTCGAAAACCGAATCTGGCGGTCCGGGCTACGTCGCGCTCGACCGTCGGATATTCGGGGCCGGCATCGGCAAGGCTAATCCTTGCCGAAGGTCTCGTCGAAGGAATAGCCGGCCCCGCGAACGGTCCGGATCGGGTCCCTTTCGCCGGCGTTCGATAAAGCCTTGCGCAGACGCCCGACATGAACGTCGACGGTCCGCTCGTCGATTTCCGCCGAAAGCCCCCAGACGCTGTCGAGCAGTTGCGCGCGGGAGAACACGCGGCCGGGCTTCTCCATCAAATGTTCGAGCAGGCGAAATTCGGTCGGCCCGAGATGCACGTCGCGCGCGGCGCGATGAACGCGCCAGTTCTGCCGGTCGAGTTCGAGATCGCCGGCGACAAGCAATCCGGCGACGCGATCGGGCCGGGCCCGCCGCAGCAAGGCGCGCACGCGCGCCATGAGTTCCGGCACGGAAAAGGGCTTCACCACATAATCGTCGGCGCCGATCGAGAGACCGCGCACGCGCTCGCTTTCCTCGCCGCGCGCCGTCAGCATGATGACCGGCAGGCTGCGGGTGGCTTCCCGCGCGCGCATCCGCCGGCAGATTTCGAGGCCCGAGACGCCGGGCAGCATCCAGTCGATGATGACGAGGTCGGGGACGACTTCGCTCAGTCGGACCTCGGCTTCGTCGCCGCGCTCGACCCGGTCGACCACGAAGCCTTCGGCCTCGAGATTATAGGCGAGCAGCAGGCTGAGGGCGGCCTCGTCCTCGACGACGAGGATGCGCGGCGCGGGCGTTGTGGCGACGGCGCGCGCGCCGTTGGTGCGGGTTTCGATAGACGTTTGAATGTCGCTCATTGCTCTCAACCAGTGACTGGGGGTGATTCGGACAGAAGGCCCCGGCCCTTCGGCCGGTCGGTCGGCATGGTTTCGCCGCTGACGAGGTAGACGACGGTCTCGGCGATATTGGTCGCGTGATCCCCGATCCGCTCGATGTTCTTCGAGCAGAACAGAAGATGCGCGCAAAACGAAATATTGCGCGGATCCTCCATCATGAACGTCAGCAGGTCGCGAAAGACCGAGTCCTCAAGGGAATCGAGGTCGGCGTCATAGACCCAGACCTCCCGCGCTCTTTCGGCGTCGCGCTGCGAGTAGGCGTCGAGCACATCCTTCAAGAGGATCGCGGCCAGATCATGCATCGATTTGAGACCGACGATGGCGCGCGGAATGCGCACGTCGGCGGCGACCCTGATGGCGCGCTTGGCGATGTTCTTCGCGAGATCGCCGACGCGTTCGAGATCATTCGAGATGCGGATCGTCGCGATGATTTCGCGCAGGTCGACGGCGAGCGGCTGGCGACGCGCAATCGTCAAAATCGCCTGCTCTTCGATCTCGCGTTGAAGGAAATCAAGGCGGGGATCGCTGTTGATCGTCGACTGGGCGAGTTTAATGTCGAAATCGGAGAGCGCGTCCATCGCGTCGGACAGCATTTTTTCGGCGATGCCGCCCATTTCGGCGATCTTTTGGCCGAGGCCTTCGAGTTCGGTGTCGTAAGCTTTGACGATATGGTCGGTCATGTCAGCATCCACCAATCAGCCGAACCGGCCCGTGATATAGTTTTGCGTCTGCTTGTTGGCCGGAGATGTGAACATCTGCGCCGTTACGCCGAACTCGACAAGCTCCCCAATATACATGAACGCCGTGTAGTCGGAAACACGGGCGGCCTGCTGCATGTTGTGGGTAACGATCGCAATCGTGTAGTTTTCCTTCAGTTCGTCGATCAACTCCTCGATTTTCGCGGTCGAGATCGGATCGAGGGCCGAGCAAGGCTCGTCGAGCAGGATGATCTCCGGCTGAATGGCCACGGTGCGGGCGATGCAGAGGCGCTGCTGTTGGCCGCCGGAGAGCGACAGGCCGGACGCCTTCAGATTGTCCTTGACCTCCGGCCAGAGCGCGGCGCTTTCCAGCGCCGCCTCGACCCTGTCGTCGAGTTCGGACTTGCCGATCCTCTCATAGAGCCTGACGCCGAAAGCGATGTTGTCGTAAATCGACATTGGAAATGGCGTCGGCCTCTGAAACACCATGCCGACGCGAGCGCGCAGCAAATTGAGGTCCTGGCCCGGGCGCAGAATATTCTCGCCGTCGAGCATGACCTCGCCTTCGGCTCTTTGGTTCGGATAGAGATCGTACATGCGGTTCAGGACGCGCAGCAGCGTCGATTTTCCGCAGCCGGACGGTCCGATGAACGAGGTAACCCTTTTCGCAAAAAGCGGCAGCGAGACGTTTTTCAGGGCCTGGACGTCGCCATAGAAAAAATTGAGGCCGCGAACGCTGACCTTCTGCGGCAAATTGGTGTCGATCGCGGTCATTTTGGCGTCCTTTGCGCGCCAAGCGCGCGCGCCATGACGGAAAGCGCGAGCACGGCCAATGTTATGATGAGGGCGCCCGCCCAGGCGAGCCGCTGCCAATCCTTATAGGGGCTCAGCGCGAACTGGAAGATGATCGCCGGCAGGCTCGCCATCGGCGCGTTGAGATCAGTGCTGAAGAACTGATTGTTCAGCGCGGTGAACAGCAGGGGCGCGGTCTCGCCGCTGACGCGGGCGATCGCCAGAAGGACGCCGGTGATGAGGCCTGTGCGGGCGGCGCGATAGGCGACTTTGCCGATGACGTGCGAGCGCGGCAGGCCGAGCGCGCTCGCGGCCTCCCGCAGAGGATCGGGCACGAGACGCAGCATGTCCTCGGTGGTGCGCACGACGACCGGAACGACGATCACCGCGAGCGCGAAGGCGCCGGCGTAGCCGGAGAAGTGGCCGACTCGCGCCACCATGACCTCATAGATGAACAGTCCGACGATGATCGAGGGCGCGCTGAGCAGAATGTCGTTGATGAAGCGCACCACGAAGGTGAGCTTCGTAAAGCGACCGTACTCGGCCATATAGGTGCCGGCGAGAAGCCCGAGCGGCGCGCCGACGGCGACGCCCAGGGTAGTGATGATGAGGCTGCCGACGATAGCGTTGAGAAGGCCGCCGGTCGAGCCCGGCGGCGGCGTCGTCTGCGTGAAGATCGACAGCGACAGCGCGCCAAAGCCCTGCATCAACAGTTCGAAGAGAATGATGACCAGCCAGCTGAGGCCGAACAGGGTCGAGGCGTAGCATAATCCGAGATACATCGCGTTGGCGCGGCGCCGTTTATCGTAAAGGGCCATCTTTACCTTCCCGCCTGCCGTTCGAGGCGCATCAGCAGATAGCGCGCGATCGCGAGAATGACGAAGGTCATGAGGAACAGGATGAGGCCGAGGGCGATGAGGGAGGACGTATAAAGGTCGCCGACCGCTTCTGTGAATTCGTTGGCGATGCTTGACGCGATCGTGGCGCCGGGGGCGAGCAGCGAGTCCGAAATGCGATGAGAGTTACCGATGACGAAAGTCACGGCCATCGTCTCCCCGAGGGCGCGGCCAAGAGCCAGCATGACCCCGCCGATGACGCCGATGCGCGTGTAAGGGATGACAATGGCGCGGACGACCTCCCATGTCGTGCAGCCGCAAGCGTAGGCGGATTCTTTCAAAACCGCCGGCACGGTCTCGAACACGTCGCGGGAAATGGAGGCGATGAAGGGCAGCACCATGATGGCGAGGATGAAGCCGGCGGTCAGAATGCCGATGCCGTAGGGCGGCCCGCCGAACAGAGAGGACAGCACGGGGACGTTGGCGAATGCGCCGATCAGCGCGGGCTGCACGGTTCTTTGCAGGAAAGGCGCGAAGACGAAGAGGCCCCAGATGCCATAGATGATCGAGGGAATCCCGGCCAGCAGCTCGATTGCGACGCCAATCGGACGGCGCAGCGGATAGGGGCAGAGCTCGGTCAGGAAAACCGCGATGCCAAGCCCGATCGGCACGGCGAAAATCATGGCGATCGCAGAGGTCGCCAGCGTGCCGTAGATCGCCGGGAGGGCGCCGAATTTCTCCGTAACCGGGTTCCACGCCTGCGCCGTCAGAAAGCCCAATCCGAAGGCCTTGAAGGCCGGAACGGAGCCGATCGCGAGAGAGGCGATCACGCCGCCGAGGATCAGCAGCACCGCCAGGGCGGCGGAGAGCGTCAGCAAGTGGAATCCATTGTCCTGGAGCCTCAGCCAGCCCAGCACCCTGAGGCGATCTCGCGCCCGGCCGGACGCAACGCTGTCGATTATTACGTCCGCCACGCCTCCTCCATCCTCTCGCTCCACGCAGTAAATGGCCGACGCTACGCCGAAGTTCCGGCATCGACGCCGGATGCTCTCGCGAAGGAGAGGCGCGATCGCCTCTCCTTCGCGCCTTCGCCGTCTAGTTTATAAGCGCTTTGCCGTCGGGGCCCTTGATATCGCTCACCCAGGTCTGCTTGATTAGCGCGATGAGCGAATCGGGCAGCGGAATGTAATCCAGCTCCTCAGCCGCCTGCGCGCCGTTGGCGAAGGCCCAGGCGAAGAACTTCAGGGCTTCCGCGGCGGCGGCGGGATCCTGCGGCTGCTTCTGCATCAGGATGAAGGTCGAAGCTGTGATCGGCCAGGACCCGGCGCCGGGCTCGTTGGTCAGGATCTGGTAGTAACCTGGCGCATGGGCCCAGTCCGCGTTCGCCGCAGCGGCCTGGAAGGCCGGAACGGTCGGCGACACCGTCGCGCCGGCCGCGTTGATCAATTTAGTCGCGGGTATCTTGTTCTGCTTCGCGTAGGCGTATTCGACGTAGCCGATCGAATCTTTTGTCTGCAGAACATTGGCGGCCACGCCCTCGTTGCCCTTGGCGCCGATGCCGGCTGGCCATTCGACCGCCGTGTTCTCGCCGACCTTGCTCTTCCAATCCGGCGAGACCTTCGAGAGATAGTTGGTGAAATTGAAGGTCGTGCCAGATCCGTCCGAACGGTGGACGATCGCGATCGCTGCGGAGGGCAATTTCAGCGCGGGATTCAGCTTGGCGATCTCGGCGTCGTCCCAGCTCTTGATCTCGCCGAGGAAGATCTTCGCGAGGGTCGGCCCGTCCAGCGTCAACTGGCCGTCGGCGACGCCGTCGATGTTGACGACGGGGACGATGCCGCCGATCACCATCGGCCATTGCGCGAGGCCGGATTCATTGAGATCATCGGGTTTCAGCGGCGCATCGGTGGCGCCGAAGGTCACTGTCTTCGCTTTTATCTGCTTGATGCCGCCGCCTGAGCCGATCGACTGGTAGTTCAGGCTGTTTCCGGTTTCATGCTTGTAGGTCTGAGCCCATTTCGCGTAGATCGGGAAAGGAAACGTGGCGCCGGCGCCCGTAATGTCGGCCGCTTGGGCGCCAACGCCGGCGAGACCGATCGCCGCCGCGGCGCAAGCCGTTCTCAGGAACGTAAAATTCATGGCATGCCTCTTCATTTGCTGAAGGTATTGGAGAGCCCGAAGGCGCCGGACCGCAAGTCGCCAAGCCGCGCGTCTACGCTCTTTGGAGGGCCAAAAGCCGAAAGCGGCGTCGGCCGACAGCATGCAAACTAATGGCGCTTGACGTGGTCTGTATGAAGCCAAGCATGACGGCTTCATGACTATCCCGCTCCTGAAAGGCGCTCAGCTCGCCTGGAGCGGAAAAGTGACGCTGAATGTCGCGCCCTGCCCCGGCTGCGATTCAATGCCGAGCCGGCCGCGATGGCGCGCAACGATATGCTTGACGATGGCGAGGCCAAGACCCGTGCCGCCCTTCGCCCGGCTCTGGCCGGCGTCCACCCGATAGAAGCGCTCGGTGAGGCGCGGCAGATGTTCGGGCGCGATGCCGGGGCCATAATCGCTGACGTTCAGAACGCATTGGCGCTCCTGGGCGACGAGCGTGATGTCCACCTGGCGGTTCGCGCACAAGGAATCGCTGGCGCCATATTTGATTGCGTTTTCGACGAGGTTTTCGACGACGCGCAAAAGCTCATCGCGGTCGCCGCCGACGATGACCGAAGCCGGCGCCTCGACCTTCAGCAGGACGCTGTTTTCCTGCGCCATCGGGGTCAGCGTGTCGGCGATATGGCGGACGATTGAAACCATGTCGACCGGCGATTGCGGCAACAGATGCAAATTCTGCTCGATGCGCGACAGCGACAGAAGATCGTCGACGAGACGCGTCATGCGGCGCGCCTGTTCCCGCATGATTCCGAGAAATTTCACCCGCGCCCCCACGTCGTCGCGCGCGGGGCCCTGCAGCGTTTCGACGAATCCGAGCAGGGAGGCGAGCGGGGTGCGCAGTTCGTGGCTTGCGTTGGCGACGAAATCGACGCGCATCCGCTCGACGCGGCGCGCTTCGCTGAGGTCGCGCAACGTCAAAATCATGGTCGCGGAGCCCGACGGGCCCTCCATGGCGGCGACATGCAGTTCGAAGAAACGCTCCACAGGCACGCGGTCGAGCCACGTCGCCCGTTCGGCATGACCGGATGCGCGCGCGCGCATGATGGCGTCGAGAACGTCTGGCGCGCGTAGCCCGCGCGCCAGCAGAAGATCCGGCCGCAACGCCGGAAACAGCGTCAGCGCCGGGGCGTTGACGGCGACGACGCGGTCGCTGGCGTCGACGACGATCACCGCCTCCGGCAACGCGTCGATGAGCCGGGCCACAATGTGCCGATCGCGGGCCGGCAGCGACTTGGCGTCGGCGAGCGTTCTCATGCGGGATTACCCATCGCGGCAAAGCAAGCGCTGCGGCGGAAAGAAGTGGCTAAACTGGTTCCGCTTCTTCAACGCATCGCCTCAATTCGCGCGGCTTCACGCCGATGAAAGCGCGCGCGAACGAAATATTCAAGTTTATTGAAGCAAATGATTAAAACTCTTTTTTGACAGTTGATCGCGCCGAGCGGACTTTACAGGCGTTCCGCGGCCGCAAAATTCTCTCGTTCGGCCTGCAGTCGACAGAGCGAATCAGCCGAGATCGTCGATCTGCGCTTCGCTGCGGTCCATCGCCTCGCGCAAGCTTTTCCAGCGCCGGAACGCTTCATGCGCGCCGAGAAGGGCCAGAGCCAAAACAAAAGGCGCAATATAATAAATGGCGCGAAACAGAAGCAACGAAGCGAGCAGCGGCTCCTCCGCGACGCCTGGCACGGCTTTTAGCATGGCCGCCTCGAAAACGCCTATGCCGCCCGGCGCATGGCTCGCGATGCCAAGAATGCAGGCGAAGGCGTAAGCCGCGGCGAAGGTGAGGAAATCGAGATGACTCTGGTGCGGGAGCAGCACATAGAGCACGCCGGCGGCGGCGCATTGGTCGATGATTCCAAGCAGGATCTGGCCAAGCGACAGCCAAAGGCCTGGAAGCTCCAGCCGGAAGCCCTGCACGCGGACGATGCGCCGGCGAAGCGTCACCCAGACCAGGTAGCAGAAGATCGCGCCGAGAAGCCCCGCGCCGATCAGAAAATTGAGCGCGGGCGTCAGGTGAATGATCGCGCTGATCTGTTCTGACCGGAAAGCCAGCGCGGCGCCGATCATGAAGATCATGCCGAACCAGAAGGTCACCGCGGCGATCAGGGTGAGGCTCGCGACCTTGCTGGCCGCGAGGCCGACCTGAGAATAAATCCAGTAGCGCACCGTGCCCGCGGTGATCAAAGGAAAGCCGAGAACGAATGAAATGGCGTAGCTCGTGAACGAAGCCAGGGCGGTCGTCCTGTAAGGCACCCGCAGCGCGCAACTGGCGCAGCGCCAGCGCGTCATATCCGGTCAAGGCCAGAAATGACACCGCGGTGAGCAGCGCCGCCTCGGCGATCTGATCGCCGCCCGTCGCCTCGATGGCGCGCTGCAAATTGGGCAGACTGACGCCGGACAGCGTTCGAATGAGGACATAGATCGAAAGACCCGCGATCGCGACGCTGAATACCGCGGCAACCCGCCGTCCAATGGCGCGGCGCCGCGCCGTCACGGCGAGCGCAATTTCCGTATCTGGGCCGTCGCCTTCGGCGTCCAAAATCAACGGGGGCGATTTTTGTGGGAAACCGGCCGAGCCGCCGCCCTCAGACTGTGGCTCTACGCTGTTATGCATAAGTCCCTGATCCAAACTCGGGTCCTTAGATGCGGCTTCATTTTCCGACGCCGTTGCAAGTGCGGCGTCGCCGCGCATGAAGACGTCGTTTACGCTCCGCGCCGACACAATTCCAGATCGAGACCCTGAAACGGCCTGTGATCTCGACCGAATTAAGGCCGAACGCGAGATTTCCCCCGTTGCAAGCTTGGCGTTACCGGCAAAAGCGCGTTTGCGCCCGCTTTGGGGCGGCTGCGCAATTCGCCGGTTAACTTTCCCGCAAGCGTTTCGCCCTAGCCTCAAACGTCGGAAAAGCGGGAGGCGAAATCCCACGGCGAGCGATAGCGCACAGCAAAGGCGCCAAAATGCGCGTTCCATATACGACTGCGGCTTTCGTCCTCCCATTGCGCTCACGCAAGGAGAATCAAGTCAGAGGACCTTAACGTTCCCGTCTCAAGATTAATTGAAACAAATTCAGGAGAATTCCTCATACAGGCGGAGTCATGACGATGAACCAGCAAAACGAGGCAGAGCAAACGGCGCCGCAGCCGAACGGCGCCGCGCGACCTTCAGTCCAGGCTCTATCGCGAAATCGGGATCTCGGCGGTGGCCGCGGCTCTCGAATTCGCACAAGCGGCCAAAAGCAAAGCCAATTGAACCCGACCAGAATCCAGCCGTGATTCGCGACGAAAAAGCCGCCTAAAGGCGCCGCGCCGGCCTTTTCGGATGGACGGCGCGCGATCAGGCTAAAGGTTGGCTCTCGCCGCCTTTTACGGTATCTACGCTTCATGAGCAGCATCAGCCGACGGGCTTTCTTGCAGAGCGCCGCCGGCGCGGTTTGGGCGACGGCGGGCCTCGGGTCCTATGCATTCGCGTTCGAGCCCGGGCTCCGCCTCAAGGTCGCGTCCTATAGCGTGACGCCGCCGAATTGGCCGACCGATCTGACGCTTCGCGCGGTCGTGCTGGCCGATATCCACGCCTGCGAACCCTGGATGCCCGCTGCCCGCATCCGCGCCATCGCCGAACTGTCGAATGCGCTGAAGCCGGACATTATTTTCCTGCTCGGCGATTTCAGCGGCGGCCATGCGATCATGACCAGTCCGGTGATGCCCGAGGAATGGGGCGAGGCGCTTTCCGTCCTCCGGGCGCCGCTCGGCTCCTATGCGGTCCTCGGCAACCATGATTGGCTGCACGGCCCGCTGCCGAACATGCCGGGCGACGACGCCGTCGGCGTGCGCAACGCCCTGATCGGCGCGAATATCAGGGTTCTTGAAAATCGACGCCGTCCGCCTGACCAAGCAAGGCCGGCCTTTCTGGGTGGCGGGCCTTGGCGATCAACTCGCCGGCCCAAAGGACGGCCCAAGGGGCGGTCGGGGCGTCGATGATTTGCCCGGAACGATGGCGCAGATCGCCGATTCTGCGCCCGTGCTGATGTTGGCCCACGAGCCCTTCATATTTCGGCGCATGCCGGACCGGGTCGCCCTGACCCTGTCGGGACATACCCATGGCGGCCAGGTCAATCTTCCCTTCGCCGAAACGCGGCTGCACGCGCGCCTTCGGCGATCTCATCTATGGCCATATCGTGCAGCAAGAACCGCAACCTGATCATTTCGGGCGGCCTCGGCACGAGCCACGCGCCGGTGCGGTTCATGCGCCCGCCGGAACTGGTCGCGGTGACGATTGGCGCCGCAGCGGAACGGGTCGAATCCTAGCCCGTTTCATTCGCCGGAAACGCCGCGCCCGAGGTTGCTCTTCCGCTTGTCGCCGCTCGACATCGCCCCTTCGCGCAGTCTGGATAGACAGCGCGCGCCGAAGGCCATATGTGGGGTTTTGCGCAATATTTGCGCGGGATCGGCCGCGTAGCCCGGACAAGAGCGAGCGCTATGCGTGACGACGCTTCTGGTAAGCCACCCTTCGCAGCCTCGAACACGATACGGGCCCCGGCCATCCCGAACGCGCCGACCGCATCGTTGTCCTCGACCGGGCGTTCGAAAGCGAAATCTTTCAGATGCTGCATCGGGAGCTCGCGCCGGAGCTCGATTACGAGGCGCTGCTTCGCGTGCATCCCGCCGATTACGTGGAGCGCATCAAGGCCGCCGCTCCGGCGGCGGGCCTGATCGATATCGCGCGAAGACGTCGTGATGAGCCCCGGGACATGGGAGGCGATTTCGCATTCCATCGGCGGAACCGTGGCCGCCGTGGATGAAGTCATGCGCGGCAAGGTGAACAACGCCTTCGTGGCGATGCGGCCGCCCGGCCATCATGCCGAGACCGCGCGGCCGATGGGGTTTTGCTTCTTCAATCTGGCCGCGATCGCGGCGCGGCAGGCGCAGGCCGTGCATGGCGCGGAGCGCGTGGCGATCGTCGATTTCGACGTGCATCACGGCAATGGGACGCAGCAGATCTTCTGGTCCGACCCATCGGTTCTCTACGCCTCGACGCATCAGATGCCGCTTTATCCCGGCACCGGCGCCGCCGCCGAATGCGGGGCGCATGACACCATCGTCAACGCGCCTTTGCCCGCCGGGGCGGGCAGCAAGATTTTCCGGGAGGCGATGGCGACGAAGATTTTCCCGCGCGTCGACGCCTTCGCGCCGGATTTGATCGTGATATCCGCGGGTTTCGACGCCCATCGCTTTGATCCGATCGGCGGTCTCCATCTGGAAGTCGCAGATTTCACCTGGGCGACAGCGCGACTGATGGAGATCGCGGAGCGGCGCGCGCACGGCCGCGTCGTCTCGATCCTTGAAGGCGGCTATGATCTCATCGCGCTCGCCCGCTGCGCCTCCGCACATGTGCAGACGTTGATGGGCGCCTAGCGCAGTTTCATAATTTAACACATTGCAAAATAGCAATAAAGTATTGTTATTACATATTTTATTTCATGAACTAGATCCTCGGGAGAGCGTCCGGATTTTGGTCAATCGCTATTCGACGCCTTCGCTGGACACGATCTCGATTCCGAAACCGGACAGGCCGACGAAGGTCATCGGCCGCGATGTGCGCAGCTGGATCGACGATACGCCGAGATCGCGCAGGATCTGTGCGCCAAGGCCGACCTCGCGCCAGGCCATGGTTCGCAGCGCTTCGGATTCGGCCGGCTGCTCGCCGGCGATGGTGACCGGAACGCCCGCCGTCCCGTCGCGCAGATAGATGAAGACGCCGCGTCCGGCTTTCTTGAAACAGGCGAAGGTCTTGCGGATGCCCTCGCCGCCGGTGATGACGTCGGCGATGATATCGGCCCGGTGCAGGCGCGTCGGCATGTCCCGTCCGTCGCCGATTTCGCCCTGGACGAAAGCGAAATGCTGCACCGGATCGAAGCGGGTCACGTAGGCGTAGCCGGTCAGGGGGCCGCTCGGCCCCTCGACATGAAAGGTCTTCACCCGCTCGACCAGCTTTTCGCGCGCCTGCCGATAGGCGATGAGATCGGCGACCGAAATCCGCTTCAATTTATGCTGTTTGGCGAAGGCCTCGATCTGCGGCCCGGCCATGACGGTTCCGTCGTCATTGGCGAGTTCGCAGATGACGCCGACCGGCGGCAGACCCGCGAGGCGCACGAGATCGACCGCGGCTTCGGTATGGCCGGAGCGCATCAGCACGCCGCCTTCCCGCGCGATCAGCGGAAAGACATGGCCGGGGCGCACGAAATCGCCCGCGCCGATATTGCCATTGGCGAGCGCGCGAACGGTATTGCTGCGCTGTTCGGCGGAAATGCCGGTCGTCAGGCCATGGCTGACGTCGACGGAGACGGTGAAGGCGGTCCCGTGCGGGGCGTCGTTCAGCGCCACCATCGGCTGCAGATTGAGGCGCCTCGCGTCGGCCTGCGTGATCGGCGCGCAAACGATGCCGCAGCAATTGCGGATGATGAAGGCCATTTTTTCGGGCGTGCATAGCGCGGCGGCGCAGATGAGATCGCCTTCGTTCTCGCGGTCGTCGTCATCGGTGACGATGACGATTTCGCCGCGCGCAATGGCTTCGATCGCCTGTGAGACGGACTGGCTCATGGCCGCGACCTCCTTGATTTCGCAGATCTTCAAAAAATCATTCGGGGTCACGGCCCCGCCCGTCTCGCGGAAGATCTGTTCCGCGGTCTCGCGCGACACCCAGGCGCTTTCCTCATTGCAGAACTGGGAGATCGAGCCTTTCGACAGCCCCGTGCGCCGCGCGAATTCGGCGCGGCTCATATTGTTGCGTTTCAGCCAGTCGCCGAGCTTCATCGCGAAGACCCTCGATTGCGCATCGAGCCGTTTAGTTAGGCTAAACGCGGCGCGCTTTCAAGGGTTCGCGGTCGATGAATAGTGGCTCAAATTGATGGAGTGGATGCCCTCTTTGTTCGTGGGATGCGCAAACATCGCCACCTTGGCACATCACGATGCCGTCAGGAGGGGGCATCCACCCCATCAAACTTCAGACGCTACTCAGCCCGGCCCCACCTGCCCGCGATGGCGCAGGAAATGGTCCGCCAGAACGCAGGCGACCATCGCCTCGCCGACCGGGACGGCGCGGATGCCGACGCAGGGGTCATGGCGGCCTTTGGTGACGATCTCGGTCTCCGCGCCGGCGCGGTCGATCGTGCGGCGCGGCTGCAGAATCGAGGAGGTCGGCTTGACGGCGAAGCGGGCGACGATCGGCTGCCCCGTCGAGATGCCGCCCAATATGCCGCCGGCATGGTTCGACAGGAAGAACGGCGCGCCCGCATTGCCGCCGCGCATTTCATCGGCGTTGGCTTCGCCCGACAAGCGCGGCGCTGGCGAAGCCGTCGCCGATTTCGACGCCCTTGACGGCGTTGATCGACATCAGGGCGCCGGCGAGATCGGCGTCGAGCTTGGCATAGACCGGCGCGCCCCAGCCGGGCGGCGCGTTCTCGGCGACGATTTCGATGACGGCGCCGATCGAGGAGCCGGCCTTGCGAATGCCGTCAAGATAGGCCTCGAAGAAGGCCGCGGCCTTGGCGTCCGGGCAAAAGAACGGATTTTTATCGCATTCGTCCCAGTCCCACTTGGCGCGATCGATCTTGTGCGGCCCCATCTGCACAAGAGCGCCGCGAATTTCGACGCCGGCAATGATCTTGCGCGCAATCGGCGCCCGCGGCGACGCGCGTCGCCGTCTCGCGGGCGGAGGAGCGCCCGCCGCCGCGATAGTCGCGGACGCCATATTTTGCGTCATAGACGTAGTCGGCGTGGCCCGGCCGGTAGACGTCCTTGATGGCGTCATAGTCCTTCGAGCGCTGGTCGGTGTTTTCGATCAGGAGCGCGATCGGCGTTCCGGTCGTGACCTGCCGCCCCGTTTGCGGATCGTCGAACACGCCCGAGAGGATTTTGACCCTGTCCGCCTCCTGCCGCTGCGTCGTGAAGCGGCTCTGGCCGGGACGGCGGCGATCGAGGAAGAGCCTGAATGTCCTCTTCGGTCAGTTCGATCCGCGGCGGGCAGCCGTCGACGACGCAGCCGATCGCCGGCCCATGGCTCTCGCCGAAGGTCGTGACGCGAAAAAGATGGCCGAAACTGTTGTGGGACATGGGTTGGCGCCAGGAAGGTTGGGGAGAGGGGGACTCGGGGCGCTCACCCCTTCTCCCGCATGAGACGGCTCTTTTCGCGGCTCCAGTCGCGCTTCTTCTCGGTCTCGCGCTTGTCGTGCAATTGCTTGCCGCGCGCCAGCGCGATCTCGATCTTCGCCCTGCCCTTGTCGTTGAAATAGATTTTCAGCGGCACGATCGTCATGCCCTCGCGCTCGGTCCCCTGCGCCAGCTTGGCGATTTCGCGCAGATGCAGGAGCAGTTTGCGCGGGCGCTTCGGCTCATGGTTGAAGCGGTTCGCCTGCAGATATTCGGGGATATTGGCGTTGAGCAGGAAAAGCTGGCCGGAGCGGTCGACGGAGGCGTAGCTCTCCGCGATCGTCGCCTTGCCAGTGCGCAGGGATTTCACCTCGGTGCCGGTCAGCATCAGGCCAGCCTCGAACACCTCGCCGATCTCGTAATTGTAGCGCGCCCGCCGGTTTTCCGCAGCAATCTTGAAAAGGCTCTCTTTTTTCGGGGCCACTCAGGCTGCCTCGCGTCGCGATGAAGGTTCACGCATCGACGAGGAGCCCGGCGTGAACGAGGGCGGCGCGGATCGGCGCCCGCGCCTTCTCGCTCGCCTTCAACATCGGCGCCCGCAGCTCTTCCGTGATCTTGCCCAGCGCCGCGAGGGCGTATTTCGGGCCGGCCGGATTGGGCTCGATGAAAAGCGCCTGATGCAGGGGGCTGAGGCGGTCGTTCAGCTTCAGGGCGCGCGCGAAATCATTGTCGAGGCAGGCCTCCTGCATGTCGGCGCAGATCTTTGGCGCGATGTTCGAGGTGACCGAGATGCAGCCATGGCCGCCGAGCGACATCACCGCCACCGCGGTCAAATCCTCGCCGGAGAGCTGGATGAAATCGGGTCCAAGCGCCTCTCTTTGCTGCGCCGTGCGGGCGAGGCTTCCGGTCGCGTCCTTGACGCCGGCGATGTTCTTCAATTCGAACAGGCGGCGCATGGTGTCGACGGAGACGTCGACGACCGACCGCGGCGGAATATTGTAAATGATGATCGGCAGGCCGACCGCGTCGTTGATCGCCTTATAATGCTGATAAAGACCCTCCTGCGAGGGCTTGTTGTAATAGGGCGCGACGACGAGCAGGCCATCGGCGCCGGCGCTCTCGGCGAAACGCGACAGCTCGATCGCCTCCGCCGTGTTGTTCGAGCCCGTTCCGGCGATCACCGGCACGCGGCCCCGCGCGCCCTTGACGCAGGCGGCGATCACGGCGCGGTGCTCGGCGTGCGACAGGGTCGGCGACTTCGCCGGTCGTTCCGGCCGGCGATAGGCCATGGGTGCCGCTCTCGATTTGCCAGTCGATCAGCGCGCGATAGGTCGCCTCATCGAATTTTCCGTCCTTGAAAGGCGTGACGAGAGCGGTGATCGACCCTCTGAAAGCCGCTTTTTTCGTCATTTATTCCTCGTCATTCACGGGATCGCCCGATCAACGCCGTAATTCACAGGCTGACTTCAGCTTGAGAGCCGAGCCTGCGCGGACCCAGTTACATAGACGGCAAAGCGGCTTTGGAAAAGGCCCGCGGGTTAACAAAGGCTGCATGAGGTCCGTGGCGATTCGTCCTTTGTTAACAATAAAGGGTTCAGGCTGAACATTCGTAGGGTCGATGACCGGAATTAAACGCGGCATGCTTCCGAGGTCATATCCATCGAGGTCCGCCGGCTTCAACCTGTTCGCCCCCGGGCTGGCGGGGTCGAGGCTGGCGCTTGGCGCCGGCGCGCTGGCGATCGGCCTCAGCGGGGCCTTCATCAAGGAAAGAGGGCTCGTCTTCGGCCCGTCCGACTGGACCGACGAAATCCACAGTCTGATCGCCTCGGAGCCGCGATTTTCTCCGCCCGCCGTGCCTTTTCTGCGCGAACAGGTTCCTGACGACGACGCGGATGCCGCGCTGCGCGGAGGGGGCGCTTTCCGAAGCCCCGGCCGGCGGCTGCGCCGCCGGTCAATTTCGCGGCGGCCGCCCAGACGCTCGGCCGCGACCTCACGGCCTCAAGGAGGCTATTGCATTCTACAAAACCGGCGCTCTCGCGCAGGGCGACGACGCCGCCAAAGCCGCGACCGACCCGATCGTGCATGCGGCGCTGGAATGGACGGCGCTGTGGAGTTTTCCGCGCGAATCGGGCTTCGATCGCATCCGCGCGTTCATCGCGGCGCATCCCCACTGGCCGGCGCAGGACTGGTTGCGAAACCGCACCGAAGAGGCGCTTTTCGGCGACCGTAAGAGCCCGGCGCTCATCGCCTCCTATTTCGCAACGTCCGAGCCGCAGACGCCGGCCGGCAAGCTCGCCCTCGCCCGCGTGCTGAAGGACGCAGGCAAATCCAGCGAGGCGGCGGCTCTGGCGCGCAGCGTCTGGCGCGAAGCCGACCTCAACGCCGCGCTGGAAGCGCGGGTCACGGCGGATTTCGGCGAGTATCTGCAGAAGTCGGACTATAAATATCGCGCCGACCGCCTGCTCTACAAGGAGCAGACCGCCAACGCCCTGCGCGCGGCGGCGCTTGCGGGTCCCGACGTCCTCGCGCTGGCGAAGGCGCGCGCATCCGTCATCGCCGAAGCCCCGAGCGATAAACTGTTCGCCGCCGTGCCGTTAGCCCTTCGCGCCGACCCCAGCTACAAATTCGCGATGATCCAGAAGCTGCGGCGCGCGGAAAAGATCAGCGCCGCCGTCAGCGTCATGCTGGCCTCGCCGCGCGATCCCGTCGTTCTCGTCAATGGCGACGAATGGTGGGTCGAGCGCCGGCTGCTCGCCCGCAAGCTGCTTGATCAGGGCGACGCCAAAACCGCCTATAAGCTTTGCGCCGAACATTCCGCTGCGACGCGCGAGATGCAGATCGAGGCGGAGTTCCACGCCGGCTGGATCGCGCTGCGCTTCCTCAACGATCCGGCCCGCGCGGCGACGCATTTCGAGACGCTCGACAAGCTCGCCCTGACGCCGATGTCGCGCGCCCGCGCGGCCTATTGGCGCGCGAGGGCGGCGGAAGCCGTCGCCGACGCTGATTCGCCGCGCCGCGGCGCGCGCGTTCTATCAGGCGGCGGCCGCCTATCCTTCGACCTACTACGGCCAGCTCGCCCGCGACAAACTCGGATTGGCCGCGGCGCTGGCCCCGCCGCCGGCGGCGGAGGCGACGGGCGAGGCCCGCGACGATTCGGTCAAGGTCATCGAACTTCTCTACGCCATCGGTGAGAAGGGCCTCGCCACGCCGCTGGCCATCGATGCGGTGCGCCACCTCGACGATCCGGCGCAGGTCGCGGCGCTCGCGCGCGTCGTGGCCAAGCAGCAGGACGCGCATGTCTCGCTCACCATTGGCAAGCTCGCGAGCCAGCGCGGCATCCCGCTCGACGACCTCGCCTTTCCGACCTATGGCGTGCCTGAGTATCAGCCTCTGCAGAATTCGGCCGACGCCTCGATCGTCTATTCGATCGCGCGGCAGGAGAGCGCGTTCGACGCGAACGCGGTGTCAGGCGCCGGAGCCAAAGGCTTGATGCAGATGATCGTCTCGACTGCGCGGCGCACGGCCGAGCGCGCCGGCGTCGCATTCAGCGAGAGCCGGCTTCTCGGCGACGCCGCCTTCAACGCCCAGCTCGCCGCCGCCCATCTCGGCGATCTCCTCGCCGAGCAGCGCGGCTCCTACATCCTCGCCTTCGCCGCCTATAACGCCGGCGGCAAGCACGTGAAGCAATGGCTCGACGCCTATGGCGATCCGCGCAAGCCAGGGGTCGATCCGATCGACTGGGTCGAGCGCATCCCCTTCACCGAGACGCGCAATTATGTCCAGCGCGTCCTCGAAAACCTCAACGTTTACCGTCTCCGCTTCGCCGAAGCGCCGATTCGCAAGGCCGACGCCAATCCCTGATTGTCCGCGCCTTCGCGTGCGGCGTCAGCTTGGCCTTGTAACGTTATATCTTTGATAAAAATCTGGCCTATCTTCACGGTTTAGCGCTACAAAGCGCGGGCGCGCGGCGGACCTCGAAAACGCCAAGGATTCGCATTCGCATGCCCCTTCCGGAGCTTCCCTTTACGAGCCGCTTTTGCACCGCCCGCGACGGCCTGCGGCTGCATTTTCGCGACTACGGCTCGCCGCAGGATCCCGGCCTGCCGGTCGTCTGCCTGCCGGGGCTGTCCCGGAGATCAGCTGATTTCGGGCCGCTCGCCAGCGCGCTTTCGAGCGGCCTCGCCGGCGGCAAGCGGCGGCGGGTTCTGGCGCTCGATTACCGCGGCCGCGGCCTCTCGGATTATGATCCGGACTGGAAGAATTACAGCATGCCCGTCGAGAACGACGACATTCTGACGGTCTTGGGCGAGGCCGGCGTCGAACGCGCGGTGATTGTCGGGACCTCGCGCGGCGGCCTTCACGCGATGATGCTGTCGGAGACGCGGCCCTCCGTCCTCGCCGGCGTCGTGCTCAACGACATCGGCGCGGTGTTCGAGCCGCGCGGCATGGCGCGCATTCGCAGTTACGTCGGCAAGGTCGCGGCGCCGAACTCCGAGGCCGAAGCCGTCGAACTCCTCAAAAAGCAGATGAGCGAGCATTTCACGGGCCTCAGCGACGCGGATTGGGCGGCCTACGCCAGGATGACCTTCGCCGATGAAGAGGGGCGCTTCGCGCTGCGCTACGATCAGCAGCTCGGCAAGGCCATGGAGAGCTTTGATCTCGCGCAGCCGATGCCCGCGCTATGGACGCGGTTCGATGGCCTGCGCGACACGCCGCTGCTGATCATCCGCGGCGGCAATTCGGATCTTTTCTCGCCGGAGACGCTGGCCGAAATGGCGCAGCGACACCCCGGCAGCGAAATCCATATCGTCGAGGGCCAAGGCCATCCGCCACTTCTCATCGACGCGGAGTCCATTCAATGGATCGCGGATTTCGTCGCCGAGGTCGAATCGCGCGCCGCGGCGTGAAGCCGCCCCGCATTTTCACGCGAAGGGCGCAGGAAACGCCACTGAGAAAATTCGATAAAACAGACGACTAAGCGCCGTCTTTCGGATTCGCCCTTTCCGAGAAGGCTCTGGACAATGGCGGGACGGCTCCTCTATAAGACCGCTCCTGTCCGCGGCGCATTCCGCGGCGGCGCCCAGGTAGCTCAGTTGGTAGAGCATGCGACTGAAAATCGCAGTGTCGGTGGTTCGATTCCGCCCCTGGGCACCATCAAAATCAAAGACTTAGAAGAATAATTTAATCCTCTTTCGAAGCGCTTCTCCGCTTGGGACAACGCCTCGGACAACAATCTCGAAATTTCAATTTTTAGGCCGGATTTTCGGTTCGGCCTGCCCTCAGATTGGCGAAGGATGGGCCGCGTGCCGGTACCGCGTAACCCGTTGCCGGTGAGGACGGCCGCTGTGCGCTGACACCCTGTCGCGATCGCGCGCATAACGGAGCACCGGGCTCCCGTCCGTGCAAAACATCACTTTTCATTGGCCAGAATTGCGCGAAATTGAATCTTCAGTACGAACGATTTACCAGCCAAAATTCCGGGCGCGGCTTCCCTCTGCGCTGGCGGATGCCTCCTACGACTTAAAGGTCAGGCGCAGCGACCGCCTGGCCTTTTTTGTCCATCGCTTGGAACAGCTCCCACGGTGCCATTCTTGCCAAAAGACATGCGTCAGCCGGCACGCCCCGCCCGGCTGATTTCCGTCTGGGACGGGACCTCATTTCCGAAAGACTGCCCTTCGCCACGCGATGCAATTCCGCGTGCATCGCTACGATGCGCGACCGGACATGGAGTCTGCCGTGAGCCCGCTCTGCAAGGGCGGACCGCCCGCGGGCCGGATAGCGTCGAGCAGCCGGGCGATGCAGCGCAGATCCTCGCCGAACGGGGTCAGCAGCGGAAACACCCGCGATGGCGATCCCGCCGGGATCGCACGCCGCGCCAAGCCGGCCAGCGTCCCGGACGGGCTTAAATCGACATAGACAGCGCCGCCCATCGCCTCGATCCCCAGCAACATCTCCCGCACCCGCATCGGCTCGCGCACGATGCGCCAGAACAGCTCATCGCGGCGCAACTCGAAGCCGTGCGGCCCGGTGCGCCGCCGCAGCGCGGTGGAGATCACCGGCCAGCGCGGCTCGCGCAGATGCAGAGCCGCCGTGGCCAAGCGACAGGCGTGTTCGCTTGGCTCGATCCAACGCGAATGAAAGGCGAACGGCACCGGCAGGGTTTGATGCGGCACGCCGAGCCGCTCCAATTCGACGTCTATGGCGGGCAGCGCTACAGCCGGCGCGGAAAGCACGAAAT